>DAOTXL010000042.1:0-97757 GCA_034435455.1 Anaerolineae bacterium | reverse complement strand
TTGCCGGCGGGCCCGATCCCGGATCGGGCCGGCCTCGATTCTATTCAAAGGTGAGGTCAAGCATGGTCTGACCCTCGGGTGTCATCATCTCGGCCTCGAAAAACCAGAGGGGCTGCTCCTCCTGGCTGGGCCGGGTGCGGACCACCAGGCTGTTCGCGCCGGCCTGGAGCGGGGTGGTCACCGTGTGGCGCGGCCGGCGGAAGAGGGGCGGGATCTCCTCTTCCGGTTCGGAAGGGATTTCGGCCAGCGGTTGTCCGTTCAGGTAGAATTCCACCGGGCCGGCGGCTCGGAAGCGGATCCGGGCCGGGCGCCGGTCGGGGCAGTGGATGGTCGTGGCCAGGTAGGCCGCCGACGAGGGACGGACCTCCAGCTCCGGCAGCAGGGAGAAGGCGAGGTAGTGCGGCCGGTTGATATTGACCAGTTCGTCGGGTGTTTGTACGAACGGCTGCCAGGGGAGCGCCCTGTTGATCGCCCCATCGGCAGCCATAACCTGGGCCAGGGGGAGCGGGTTGTGGACCTCATCGTAGAGGATGGCGTGCCAGGTGTGGATGGAAGGGAACAAAAGGCGGCTATGGTGCCCGTACACCAGCGTTGCTCCCCGCCAGGTAAGCCGGGCCTCGGCGCTCCACCGGGCTGCCTGCACCTGTCCATCGAAGACAAAGGGCGAATCCAGGATCTGTGGCTCTTGCCTGCCGGTCAGCCGGATCGTGTGTTGCTCTGTTTCGCCCCCCCGGTTCAGGGTCCAGGTCAGTTCCAGGTCGTAGGGGTCGCCGCCGGACGGCGCAGCGACGATGGCCCGCCCCAGGTGCAACGCGGCCTCTTCCGGTGTGCTGAATTCGACAAAGTGGACGAAAGGGCCACCCAGCCGGGCGATGGCGTCGAGGCGGCCGGGGGCCTGGCTGTCCAGCACCGCGTCGAGGAGGGCCGGGCCCTCTTCTGCGGCCGGGCAGTGCGCCCCCAGCAGGCGTTGCACGTCGGAGCGGATCAGGGAGCGGTTGTGGGCTTCGCCCAGGGCCGACATGCCGCCGGCAGCGGTGGCGACGATGTGGAGCGGCTGGCTCTTGGGGGACCGGGGCACGTGGATGATGGTCCGCAGGGCATCGGCATCGTAGCTCCAGGCTGCGATCTCGGCCCCGTTCAGCGTCACCCGGTCGGGCCGGCGGCTGCCCTCCAGGCGGATTTCGTAGCCCCGGCGGTTGGGCAGGGTGTCGCACCGGCCCTCCACCGCGCCGATGTGCACCTCCCACCTCTCCGGGTTGGGCATCTGCATCGTCACCGGGGTCCACTCGCACTGACCCTGGCGGTATGCTTCGGTGATGCCGTCGTCTTCGTACAACCGGAATTCCCCCGATGGGCCGGGAAAGACGGCCAGGATCAGCCGGTCGCGGGGGAGCCGGTCGGTGGTGCCGGAAGATGGGCAGGGGGCCAGGGGCAGCAGAGCTCCGGCCCGCATCAGCATTGGCATGCGGAACAGGTCGCCCACCAGCCGTACCCAGCACGGGCCGGTGAAGGTCTCTTTGGTGATGTACTCGATCCAGGTGCCTGGGGGGATCCATACATCGGTTGTCGCCAGGCCGGTGGTCGGGTCGGCGGGTTGGACGATGGGCGCAGCCTGAATCTGCTCGCCCAGAAAATATTGGTTGCGGGCGGCGTAGGCTCCCTCTTCCTCCGGGTATTCGTAGTAGAGGGGTCGGCAGGGGGAGAGGCCGGTATCGGAGGCGAGGCGGGCCAGGGTGTAGAGGTAGGGCACGAGCTGGTAGCGCCATCGGAAGGCATCCCGGATGGCCTGGAATGCGTCATCGGGATATTTCCACGGGCGGCGCTCGGTGCGAGGGTCTTTGGTGCCGTGCAGCCGCAGACAGGGGCTGAGCGCGCCGAATTGGACCCAACGGACATATAGCTCCGGCTCAGTGGCGCCGCCCATGTGCCCGCCGATATCGTGGCTCCACCAGCCAAAGGCGACGTTGGCCGCCGTGGCGGTAAAGTAGGGCTGGAACTGGAGCGCCGGCCAGCCGACGAATGTGTCGCCGGAAAAGCCGACTCCGTAGCGGTGGTTGCCCAACCCGCCCCAGCGGCTGTAGAGCATCGGCCGGCGGCCTCGCCGCGTCGAGTCGTGAAAGTGAAGGTGGTTGAGCCAGGGCAACGGGTCGAGGCCGGGCATCTCGGAGCGGGTGCCCTGTTGCCAGTCCAGCCACCAAAAGTCCACGCCATCTTCTTCGAGCGGATGGTGGAGCAACTCGAAATAGTTCTGAACAAAGCGAGGGTCGGTGATGCGGAAGGGGATAGCCTGCCCGCTTTCCGGGTCCACCCCCATCGCCTGGGCAAAGCGGGGATAGACCTCCTCGAACGGCTGTACCCCCTGGGCAGGGTGCAGGTTCAGGGTCACGCGCAGGCCCCGCTCGTGGACCCAGCGCAGAAAGGCCGGTGGGTCGGGGAACAGCTCACGGTTCCAGGTATAGCCGGTCCAGGCGTGGGGGGTGTGCCAGTCCATGTCCACCACCAGCACGTCCAGCGGCAGGCCGTGGGCGGCGAAATCGTTCACCAGGTCCTTGAGGTCCTGGTCGCTGTAGGCCCAGTAGCGGGACCACCACGCCCCCAACACAAAGCGGGGGATGAGGGGGATGGGGCCGCCAAAGCGGGTATAGTCGGCCAGCGCGCCCTTGTAGTCGTGGCCGTAGCCAAAGAAATACCAGTCCTGGAGCAGGTGCCCGGGGCGGGGCTGCGGCCAGCCGTCAAAGACCACTGAGCGGCTGTCGTCGAACAGGGCCCAGCCGGCGCGGGAAAGCAGGCCCTCCTCCAGGGCCGCGTCCCCCTCGCACAGGTCGAGGGTGCGCCGGGTGCCGCGCAGGTTCAGCGGGTTGGGCGTGCCGGGCACCCAGACCTGGCGTTGGCCGTTGAGGCCAAAGGCGATCGCCAGGTTGTCGGCGGTGAAGGGGCCGTTGTTTTTGACATAACGGATGGTCAGGGCGCCGGTATCGATCACCAGCGTCTGCCCCTCGGTCCGGGTGACAAAGGCAGGTGGGGGGGCATAGCGGCTGGGGAAGGCGAAGGTGCCTCGATCCTCAAATTCGCCGGTTTCTGACCATTCCAGGCGGATCAGGCGGGGGGTGAGCAGGGTGAAACGGGCATTGCCGCTCACCACGATGCTATCGGGGTGGGCAACGGGCTGGCCGTGAAAGCGGATGCGTTCGAACAGATCGGATGTCATGGTTCACTCCTCAGCCATACCTGCATGGGGCCGGGCTGGCGGTTGGCCCAGGCGTAGTAGGGGATGGCCGTGATCTCGATGGTCCGGCCATCGGTCCGGGGGGAGTGGGGGTGGGCCGGACGGTAGAGCCGGCCCTGCCAGCCGTCGTCGGGCGGGGTCAGGCGGGCCGGGCCGTGCAGCGCGACGATCCCGCCCGGCAGGTCGGGGTGGCATTCGGCAGCCAGGGGGGCGTCGGCGGGCAACAGCAGGTCGCGGAGGTCCAGGCCGGGTTGGTCGGCCCCCTCGATGCAGTAGAGCAGCGGGCCGCGCAGCAGGGCGACCCGGCCGGTGTTTTCGGCGACGTAAGGGTGGCATTCCACGCGCCGGACCGGCATGGGCAGGTCCAGGTGGACGGCATCGCCGGGCTGCCAGGTGCGGTGGATTTCGGCGTAGGTGCCAGGGATCGGCGCCGCTGCAAGCGGCCGGTCGTTAACCCGGAGCGAAGCGCCCGTTTCGCACCAGGCCGGGATGCGCAGGAACAGGCTAAAGGTCCCCTCCCCCTCGACCTCCAGGCCGACCGCGCCGTCCCACGGATAGCGGGTGTGCTGGAGGATGCGGACCGTCCTGCCATCCTCCATCTGGAGCCGGGCGGTGCTTTCGGCGTAGAGGTGCACCCATACCCCTTCAGGCGACAGGTGGTAAAGGTAGCCGGGCAGTGCGGCCAGCAGGCGGGCGACGTTGGGTGGGCAGCAGGCGCAACCGAACCACGGTTGGCGGCGGTGGGTCCCATCGTCGGCCAGGGGGTTGTCGTAAAAGTAGGCCGTGCCGTCCAGCGAAATGCCGGCGAGAAAGGCGTTGTACAGCGCTGTTTCCAGCGCGTCGGCGTAGCGGGCATCTCCTTCCAGGGCCAGCAGCCGCCAGTTCCACATCACGTTGGCGATGGCGGCGCAGGTTTCGGCGTAGGCGCGCTCGTTGGGCAGCTCGTAGCCTTTGCCCAGGGCCTCGCCGTCGTGGCGTGCGCCCACGCCGCCGCTGACGTAGACCTGTCGCGTGATCATGTTCCTCCACAGCCGGTCGAGGGCGGCCCGCAGGGCCGGTTCGCCCGTCTCGGCGTACAGGTCGGTCGCGCCGGCGCAGAGGTAGAGGGCGCGCACGGCGTGGCCGGCCAGTTGCTCCATCTGGCGGAAGGGCCGGTGATCCAGATGGTACTCCTGACCGCCGATGAGCCCCTGTCCGCGGTTGTCCAGAAAGTGCTGGGCCAGGTGTCGGTATGTCGGGTCCCCCGTCTCACGGCTCAGTTCCACCAGTGCCATTTCGACCTCCGGGTGGCCGGGGGTGGCGGGGCGCTGAGCCAAGGTGGTGCCGATGTGGTCGGCCAGGCGGCGGGCCACCTGGAGCAGCCGGCCGTTGCCGGTGGCGCGGTGGTGGGCCACTGCTGCCTGGATCAGGTGCCCGGCGCAGTACAGCTCGTGCATATCGCGCAGGTTGGACCAGCGCCCGCCGGCCCGTTCCAGGGCAAAGTAGGTGTTGAGGTAGCCATCGGGCTGCTGGGCAGCGGCGATCAGATCGATCACCCCGTCGGCCATGCGGATCAGGTCGGGGTCGGGGTCGGTGGCCAGCGTCCAGGCGACCGCCTCCAGCCACTTGTACACATCCGAATCGTTGTAATAGTAGCCCTGGAAGGGGCGATCGGTCTGGCCGGCGACGCGACGGAAATTGTCGAGACGGCCGGTTTCTTCCAGGAACCGGTATTGGGCAGGGAGGCTGACCTGGCGGTTGAGGTGGCGGCGCGGTGCCCAAAAGCTGTCGCTCAGGGTGACGGCGGTCAGGGGGACGGGGCGCAGGCGGGCGTGGGGGCTACGGGAGGTGTCTACGACCAGTTGGGGAGCCATCTTATCCGATCACCTCGATCCCGCCCATGTAGGGCCGCAGCACTTCCGGCACGACGATGCGGCCATCGGCTTGCTGATAGTTCTCCATGACGGCGATCATCACCCGTGGCAGCGCCAATCCGGAGCCGTTCAGAGTGTGGAGGTAGCGTGGCCTGGCCCTTTTTTCGGGGCGGTAACGCAGGTTGGCCCGCCGTGCCTGAAAATCGGTGCAGTTGGAGAGGGAGCTGACCTCCAGCCATTCGCCCACGCCGGGCGCCCACATCTCCAGATCGTACTTTTTGGCCGCCTGGAAGCCCAGGTCGCCGGTGCACATCTGCACCACCCGGTAGGGGATGCCTAACCCCCGGCAGACCGCCTCGGCGTCGCCGACCATGGCCTCCAGCTCGTCGTACGACGTTTCGGGGGTGGTCAGCTTGTACATTTCCACTTTATCGAACTGGTGGCCGCGCTTCATGCCCCGCACGTCGCGCCCGGCCGACATCTTTTCCCGGCGGAAGCAGGCGCTATAGGCCACATACTTGAGCGGCAGCACCTCGGCATCCAGGATCTCGTCGCGGTGCAGGTTGGTCAGCGGGATCTCGGCGGTGCCGATGAACCAGAAATCCTCTTCGGCGTCGTGGTAGATATTGTCCTCGAATTTGGGCAGTTGCGCCGCGCCGACCATCATCTCCCGGCGGACCATGTAGGGCG
The DNA here is from genome assembly GCA_034435455.1 of Anaerolineae bacterium. GTDB lineage: Bacteria > Chloroflexota > Anaerolineae > JAAYZQ01 > JAAYZQ01 > DAOTXL01. The sequence goes on along the minus strand of DAOTXL010000042.1, from coordinate 91,988 downwards.
GATAGATTTCGGTATAGCCCTGGGCCAGATGCAGGTCCAACATCCAGGTGATGAGCGCCCGTTGGAGCCGGGCTCCCAGCCCCTTGAGCAGGTAAAAGCGCGTGCCCGATAGCTTTACCCCTCGCTCGAAATCCACAATATCCAGCGTAGGCCCCAGGTCCCAGTGGGGCAACGGCTCAAAGTCGAACCGGCGGGGTTCTCCCTCCTGTCGGATGACGACGTTGTGGCTTTCGTCAGGTCCGACCGGCACGCCGGGGCCGGGCAGGTTGGGCACCAGGAGCGTCGCTTCGTATAGCTCCGCTTCCACCGCCTTGAGCCCGGCTTCCAGCGCCTGGATGCGGTCGCCTACGGCCCGCATCTCTTCGATCCGGGCCTGACGCGCAGCAGCATCCTGGATGCGGCCGATCTCTTTCGATACGGCGTTCCGTTCGGCGCGCAGCGCCTCGACCTGGGTCAGCAGCTCCCGCCGCCGGGCATCCAGGGCCAGGATCTGGTCAATGGGCGCGTCGGCGTTCAGGTCGGCCATGGCAGCCCTGACCATGTCGGGCTTTTCACGGATCAGGTTGATATCTATCATCTTTTCCTCCAGGCCTCTGGCCGTCCGTTGTCGGCTATTGGCCATCGGCCGTCTGACTGCTGGAAATTTACCGCCCCACTATAGCACAGGCGGCCTGGGCTGTCAACCCTGACCTTGCCTTACCGCACAAAATCTGGTATACTTGGGGGTCCTGCGACAAACCGTCTGCTGAAGAGGAGGGTGGGCTGCGAAATGGCCGAGAAGCTGCAACAGGCGATCCAGTTGATCAAATCGGGCGATAAACAGGCAGGCAGGAAACTCCTGGCCGATCTGCTTGCCGGGGATCCGAGAAACGAGACGGCCTGGCTGTGGCTGGCCGGCGTCGTGGACGCGGATGAACAACGCCTGTATTGCGTCAAGCAGGTGTTGAAACTCAATCCCGACAACCAGGCGGCTCAGAGGGCGCTGGAGAGCTTGCAGCAGGACCAGGCTCCGCCACCCGACGACAAGGCTGACCTCCGGCCTGCTGCGCCGCCGGCTCCTGACCAAGCAGCTCCCCCCACCGCCACGACACTTACTCAAGATCTAACCGAGTTCGTGGTTCGCGAGTTTGGAAAAGGGACTGAAAGAAGTGAAATCATCTACAAATTGTGTGAGATGACGGGCAGGTCCTGGCCTCAGGTCGAAGCCCTCGTCCGCGACATCGAGACCAGCCAGGGCCAGAGGATCAGCAGGCGGCGGGCACCGCTGCTGCTCGCGGTCGGCCTGGTCACCATCGCCGTCGGGGCGATCCTGGCCTTGCCCAATCTCTCCTTTTTCATCCGATTCCTGCAGGAATCGGATGCGTATGTGCCCTACGTGCCCTTCCTGTGGCGCAAGATCGTCGCCCTGGTGGTCGGTTTGGGGATGGTCGCCGGAGGGATGTTTGGCCTCTTGCGCGTGCTCGTGCCGTCGAGCGGAGAGCCGTTGGAAGAGATGGCGGCCGGCAGCAAACGGTACGAGTCCATGGACGATCTGGTGGACGTGGGCGTCTGGCTCGGCGGCTCGGGCGGCCATCACGGCCGGCGGCGCAAGGGGCCCCGGCTGCTTTGAGAGGTACCTGGATGACCCGATGCCAGGTCTGCGGCAAGCGCTCCGGGCTGATCCCGGCCGTCTTGTCCATCTGTGCCGACTGCATTCGTATGCGGACAGACGAGGCGTTGCCGCCGATTCTGCAAGCCCATGCTCGGATCCGCCGCGAGTTCGATCTGCCGCCGGAAGCACCGTGCACGCCGGGCGGCGTAGAGTGTCCCCTGTGCATCAACGCCTGCCGCCTGGGCGCAGGGCAGATCGGCCTGTGCGGCCTGCGCACCGTCCGCGACGGGCGGCTGGTCCACCTGGCGGGCACGCCCCAGGGCGCAATGGTGAGCTGGTACGACGATCCACTGCCCACCAACTGCGTCGCCGATTGGGTGTGCCAGGGCAGCCAGCAGCGGGGCAAGGTCAACCTGGCCGTCTTTTACGAGGCGTGCACGTTCAATTGCCTCTTTTGCCAGAACTGGCACTTTCGGCTGAAGCGACCGCCGGGTCGGGTCAGCGCCGAGCAGTTGGCCGCCCAGGCCCACCGCCGTACCTATTGTGTCTGCTACTTTGGCGGCGATCCGACGCCGCAGATGCCCCATGCCCTGGCGACCTCCCGCCTGCTGGCCGAGCGGGGCGTGACCGTTTGCTGGGAGACCAACGGCTCGATGCATCCCCGCTTTCTGGACCAGGCGGTGGAGCTGTCGTTGCAGACCGGCGGCTGCCTTAAATTTGACATAAAAGCTTACGATGAAAACCTGCATCTGGCGTTGACCGGGGTCTCGAACCGGCGCACGCTGGAGAATTTCCGCCGGGCGGCTGCCCACATCCCCAGACGGCCCGATCCGCCGCTGGTGGTGGCCAGCACACTGCTGGTGCCCGGCTATGTAGATGCCGGGGAGGTGGGGCGCATTGCCCGGTTCATCGCCGAAATCGATCCGGCCATTCCCTATGCCTTGTTGGGGTTTTATCCCCACTTTTTCCTCCCTGACCTGCCGTGCACCCGGCTGCGCCATGCCGAAGAGGCCGAGGCTGCTGCCCGCGCTGCCGGCCTGAGCCGGGTGCGGGTCGGTAACCGCCACCTGTTGTCGTGTGACTCCTGAGCCGCCGCTTGTCCTGGATGCCTGTTTCTGGTATAATGCTGCTGGCTGAAAAGGGCGAGAAAGGGCATGGCCGAGCGGATCACATCTCCCAGGAAAAAGATCGAGGAAGTCGGGCTGGATGTCAGATTGCGCCCCCAGAGTCTGGACGAGTATATCGGCCAGGATCGGATCAAGGAGAACCTGCGCATTCTCATCGAGGCGGCCATAGCCCGCGATGAGTCGCTGGACCATGTGCTGATCTATGGCCCGCCGGGCCTGGGGAAAACGACCCTGGCCCATGTCGTGGCCCATGAGATGGGGGTAAATATCAAGGTCACCGCCGGGCCGGCCATTGAGCGGGCCGGCGACCTGGCGGCCATCCTGACTAACCTGCACAAAGGGGACGTGCTGTTTATAGACGAGATCCACCGCCTGGGCCGGGTGGTAGAGGAGGTGCTTTACCCGGCTATGGAAGATTTCGCCCTGGACATTGTCATCGGCAAAGGTCCGGCGGCGCGGAACATCCGGTTGAACCTGCCCCATTTCACCATCATCGGCGCCACCACCCGTCTGGCGTTGATGACCGCGCCGCTGCGGGCGCGCTTTGGGGCGGTCTATCGCCTGGACTTTTACGATGAGGCGGCCATGGAGACCATTGTCCGGCGGTCGGCGCACATTCTGGGGGTGGAGATTGAGGAGGCAGGCATCCTCGAGATCGCCCGCCGGGCGCGGGGCACGCCGCGGGTGGCCAACCGCCTGCTCAAGCGGGTGCGCGACTATGCCCAGGTCCGCGCCGAGGGGGTCATCACCCTGGCGGTGGCCCAGGAAGCCCTGTCGCTGCTGGAAGTGGATTCCCTGGGCCTGGACGAGATCGATCGGCGGGTGCTGCGGACCATCATTGAAAAGTTCGACGGCGGGCCGGTGGGGCTGGAGACCATCGCCGCGGCCCTGTCTGAGGAGCCGGACACCATCATGGATGTGGTGGAGCCCTACCTGTTGCAACTGGGGTTCCTGGACCGGACGCCGCGGGGCCGGATTGCCACCCGCCGGGCCTATGAGCACCTGGGCATCCCGTATCAGGAGCCGGCGCAACCGACTCTGTTCTGAGAGGGTCATCCTGTTCCCTGGCACGCCACCGGGGATGAAAAGGGTAGGGGCAGCCCTTGCGGCTGCCCCAGGGGCCCATCCGCCGTTTACCTTCAAGAGAGGAGATTTGTACTGTGCGTTTGATTGACCCAACCTATTTTGATCGGCAGATCTATGCCCTGTACCGCGCCATCTGGGAGCGGTGGGGTGACGAGGCCTGGTATGTCGTCTGGCGCTCCGGCGAGGTGCTGTTTGACGAGATCGAGCCGGAGCTGAGCCTGCACCCGGAGGACGATCCCTTTGCCGCCATGCAGCGCCTGGCCGACTATCTGCGGCGGGTCGGCTATGTGCAAGAGATCGCCATCCGCCCGGTAAATGACCGGGAATGGGACTATGAGATGGTGGACCCGGTTATCCTGCCCGGTGCCAAACGGCTCCTGGCCGATGGGGCGGTGCCGGCCCACATCTCGACGACCTTGATGTTCGCCCTGCTCAAGAAACGCTTTGGCCTGCGGGCGGAGATGGTCGGCGATCCCGACCTGCGGCCCGATGGACGGGCGACCGAACGCTGGCGGCTGGTGCCCCTGGACCGGGCAGATTCGCCTCACGCCGGCCGGGAATAGAAGGCACGGACCAACGGGGGGACCACGGAGCCGATCGGAAGTCTCAAGAGCCCATCCCTTGGCTGTCTTGTTCACAGGCAGGTTTGGATTTGACTTGAGAACTTGATTGGGTTATAATTTTACAATCGGCGTTATGATTTTTTGCAGGGGGGGCCGTAAAGTGGGGCCCGGTCACCCTATGAAAGGAAATAATGGAACCTGGTCGTACCCAGGAGCAACTCGAGGTTGTCCCCCTGGTAACTGTGTTGGTTTTGTCCTACAACGGTCGTCCTTATCTGGATGATTGTCTCCAATCCATTCTTGACCAGGATTTCCCCCCCGAGCAGTACGAGGTCCTGGTGGTGGACAATGGCTCAACCGATGGCTCGGCCGATTATGTGGCGGCCAACTACCCCCAGGTAAGGTTGCTGCGCCATGGGCGGAATTTGGGTGTGGATGCCGGTCTTGCCCAGGCGCAGGTTCACACACGGGGACAATATCTGGCTTACCTGAGCCAGGATGTGGTCGCCCATCGTCACTGGCTGTCGGCCCTGGTGCAGGCCATGCAGGGGGATCCCCTGGCGCGTCTGGTCACCAGCAATATCTACTTTTCCTGGTGGCCAGAGTTCACCCCTCGCGATCGCATGGGCTGGCCCGCGCGGGCCTACGTCTGTGACCTGACCGGCTATGGGGTGCTCGACTATTACTCGGTGCCGCTCACGGCTGATGCAGCCCCTATCCCGGTGTTGGCCGCCGACACCGCCGCCAGCATGATCGACCGTCGCCTGGTGGACGAGTTGGGCTACATCCTGGACGAGGACTTTTTTATGTACGGCGATGTGATTGACCTCTGTCTGCGCATCAACTCGATCGGCCGTAAGGTATTGTTCGTGCCCTGTTCGATAGCCTACAACGACAGCGATTGGCGACTTGAGCTCAACCGCCGGACGTTGCTCAAGGCGTTGCGCTCCTCCCGCAACAACCTGCTGGCTTTTTACAAAGTGAGTTACATGGGCGAGTTTGTGGCGATGCTGCCCCGGCTGCTGCAGGGGCATTTGCACCGTGGTCGGCAGCATGGCCTGACGGTGGCCCGGAATCTGCTCTATGGTCTGGCCGCTGTGCCGATGGCTCTGTTGGGCCTGATCCTGGCCATAGCCCGCATGTCCCGCATTCAGCCCAAGCGCCGCCTGGCCTTGCAACAGCGGATCAGGCCGCCCGGTTGGCTGGTGGACCGCCTGCGCCACCCGGGCTGGCAGCCTGACCCTGACGTGTGGCTGGCCCGGCCGGCTGCTTCCCTTTCCCCCCGTGAACTTTCCCTCCACGGTAAATCCCCGGAATAGATGAGGTTAGAATGACCATTCAGCTCTTCAAGCCCTACATGGATGAAGAGGAGATCCAGGCTGTGGCCCAGGTGCTCCGTTCCGGCTGGATCGGCCTGGGACCCAAGACCGCCGAGTTTGAGAGGGCATTTGCGGCTTTTCTGGGCGCAACCCATGCCGTGGCGCTCAATTCGGCGACGGCGGCGCTTGACCTGGCCATCCGGCTGTTGCGCATCAACCACGGCGACGAAGTGATCGTGCCGGCCATGACCTTTGTGTCCACTGCCCATGCTGTGGCCTATAACCTGGCCACCCCCATCTTTGCCGATGTGGACCCCGATACCCTGCTGATTGACATCGAGGATGTGGCGCGTAAAATCACCCCCCGCACCCGGGCCATCATCCCGGTGCATTATGGCGGGCGGCCGGTGGATATGGATCGCCTGCGCCAGGTGGCGGGCGAGATCCCCCTCATCGAGGATGCAGCCCACGCCTGCGGTGCCGAGTACAAGGGTCGCAAAGCCGGCACCCTGGGCAACCTGGCCTGCTTCAGTTTCCATGCCGTCAAAAATCTGGCCACCGGCGACGGTGGCGCGTTGGTCACCTGCGATCAGGCGTTGATGGAGCGGGCTAAGCGCCTGCGCTGGCTGGGCATTGACCGGGGTACCTGGGACCGCACCGGCGCGGACCGCTCCTACTGGTGGCAATATTTCGTGGACGAGATCGGACTCAAGTGCCACATGAACGACATCGCCGCCGCCATCGGCCTGGTACAACTGCGCAAGCTGCCGGCCACCAATGCCCGCCGCCGGCAGATCGCCGCGATGTACACCGCCGGCCTGGCCGACCTGCCCTGGCTCCGGACACCGGTCGGCGATACCGCCGATTCGATCTCGTCGTGGCACATCTATTGCATCCAGGTAGAGGGCCGGGACGACTTGAATATCTACCTGCAAGAGAAGGGGATCGGCACCGGAGTGCACTACAAGCCGATCCACCTCTACGCCTGTTATGGCAACCGCCCCCATTTGCCCCAGGCAGAGGGCGCCTTTGCGCGCATCCTGTCCCTGCCCATGCATCCGGGGCTGAGCGATGCCGACGTGGGGTATGTCATCGAGGCGATCCGCTCCTTCCAACCTCCGGTCAACCACGGGAGAGCAAAGGCATGGCCGGCCTCCTGACCGATTCGGGCGAGCTGGAAGGGCAGGTCATCCTGGTCACCGGAGGCTCGCGGGGGATCGGCGCCGAGATCGTGCGGCAGGCGGTGGCGCGGGGCGCGTCGGTTGCTTTCTGCGCCCGGACCCCTGACCCTGCGGCACCGGCGCTCCCCGGGGCAGGGACGCAGTCCGGCGGGCGGGTCCTTGCCCTGCGCGCCGACGTTTCTCGCCAGGATGAGGTCGAAGCCCTGTTCGATGCCACCCTCCGGGCCTTTGGCCGGGTGGATGTGGTGGTCAACAACGCCGGCATCAGCCGGGAGGCGTTGTTGGTCTCCCTTCCCGTCGCGGCCTGGGATGAGGTTTTGGCGACCAACCTCACCGGGGCGTTCCTGGTCTCCCGCCGGGCGATCCGGGAGTTTCTGGCGCAGGGCACAGGAGGGCGGATTATCTCTATCGGTTCGGTGATGCAGGAGGGCGCGCCGTCAAATGCCAGCTACGCGGTCAGCAAGGGGGGGCTGCTCGGCCTGACCCAGGCCATTGCTCAGGAGTATGGCGACCGGGGCATTTCTGCCTACCTCGTCGTCGTGGGTGCGGTCGAAACCGCGTTGACGCGGGATGTGCCGGAAGCTCTGAAGCGCGCTGTCATCGAGGCCTGCCCCCAGAAGCGTCAGGCACGGGCCGATGAAGTGGCTGCGGTCGTGCTCTTTTTGGCCTCGCCACGGGCAGCCCTGGCCAACGGCCAGGCCATCCGCGTCGCTGGCGGGATGCGGGAGGTGATGGGTTGATGGCGCAGGGGTTGGCAGGGGCGGTTGTCCTGGTCACCGGTGGGACGCGGGGGTTGGGCAAGGCGATGGGGCTGGAGTTTGCCCGCGCCGGCGCCCGGGTCTATCTGACCCATCGCTGGGGCAGCGTGGACGAACAGGAGCTGGCCGCCGGGTTCGAGGCCGAAGGCCTGCCGCCGCCGCGCATCGTCGAGTCGGACGTCGGTGACGCGGAGGCCACGCGGGAGCTGATGGGAACGCTCAAGGGAGAGGCCGGCGCCCTGGATGTGATAGTCAGCAACGTTGCCTTTGCCAAGGTGGTACATGACCTGGCCGACCTGCGGCGCAACGCCTTTGAACTGTCGCTCAAATATTCGGCCTGGCCGGTGGTGGACCTGGTCCAGGCGGCGCACGAGACTTTGGGCCGATATCCTCGCTACGTGATCGGCATCTCCAGCGGCGGCGGTGAGGTTTGCTTTGACGGGTACGACCTGGCCGGCGCCGCCAAGTCGGCGTTGGAGGCACTGTGCCGTTACCTGGCCTTCCGCCTCAAGCGGCACGGTGTGCGGGTCAACGTCATCCGGCCCGGCCTGCTCGATACCGAAAGTGCGCGGGCGACTTTTGGCGACGACGCTATTGAAATAATCCAAAATCGGCTGAAAGGATTTCTGCTCGACCCCCGCCGGGTTGCGCAGGTGGGGGTGGCCCTGTGCTCCGGCCTGATGGATGCCGTGACGGGGCAGGTGATCGTTGTGGACGAGGGCTGGTCGCTGGTCAGCCCCCTTGCCTATGTGACCGGTCATGGCCTGCCGGGCGACCTGGAGGATGCCGGGGTAGCCTGATGGGCTGGACTCTATCGGAAGAAGTAGCAGAACTCCTGCAGCGGGCGGCGAGGGAGCCACTCCTTTCCCTCCAGGAGCGTGACCGGGGACCCTTCCTCGATCGAGAGGCAGTGGAAGCCCTGTTACCCCATCGCGATTCGTTTCTCCTTGTGGACCGGGTGACCCGGCTCGACCTGGAGCGGGGCTTGGTCGTTGCCCGCTACGACCTGGACCGGGGGCAGGCGATATGTGCCGGCCATTTTCCGGGCCGCCCCATATGGCCCGGTGTCTTGCAGGTGGAGGCTATCGCCCAGGCCGGTGGCCTCCTCTACCGGGCGCAGAGCGGAGCAACGGGGACGGAAAGCGCCGTGCTGACGCACATCCTCGCTGCCCGTTTCCTGCAGCCGGTGATACCCGAGGGCGACCTGGAGATCATCGCTCAGGTCTGGGAGGAGGGACTGTTGATGACCATCGTCGGGCAATGTCTGCACGATGGGGCAATCTGTTCGGTTGCAGCCGTAGCAATTCTTTGAAGGAGATAAATAAAAATGACTCGTGAGGAAATTTTCGCTGTACTCAAGGCCAACATTCAGGAGATCATCCCCGGTGCCAGGGGGAAGGAAATCCTGGAATCGCACAGTATGCGCGATTTTGGCGCCGACTCCCTGGAGATCGTCGAGGTGGTCTCGCGCTCGATGAAGCAATTGCGCATCAAGGTGCCGCGTTCCGAACTGCTGGAGGTGCGCGACCTGAAGGGCCTGCTGGATGTCCTGGAAAAAGCGGCTGCCAAAGTCCAGGGATAGCGGCCCGACCGGGTCCCGGCTTCAGATCGTCCTCCTGCCGGACCTGGGCCAGCCGCTCGACCTGTTGCTGGCCCAATTGTCGCCGGTTGAACGGGAGCAGGCTGAGCAGAGGGGTCCCACCGAGCGTCGTCGCCGCCAGTTTGTATTGGGCCGGCTGGCCGCCCGCCGGGCAGCCGGCCGGGCATTGGTGAGGCAGCGGCGGTGTTCGTCGGTCGAGGTGCTCACCGGTCAGGATGGTGGGCCGGTGGTGCAGGTGGATGGAGCCAGGGATGTCGTCTCTGTGTCGCTGGCCCATTCAGGGCGCCTGGCGCTGGCCTGCGCCTGGCCGAATATGGCCGGCGAGGGATACCGGGCCGGCGTGGATCTGGAGCGGGTGCGGCCCACCGATGTGGCGCGCAGCCGATATGCCTTTTCCGGCCGGGAACGGGCGTTGCTGGCCCGTGTCCCGGAGGGGTTGCTGTTGGCCGGGCTGGCTGCCTGGACGGCGAAGGAAGCGGCCTGGAAGGCGCTGGGGCCTGCCCAGGGCTTCGATCCGGCCGGGGTTCGACTCCGGGCCTTGAACCTGGCCGGGGGCCTGGCCGTGGTCGAGGCGTCGTCTGGCCGTCCACGGCTGGGTGTGCGCCTGGGTTTCGTAGCCGGACCGGATGGAATCTACCTCCTCTCCCTCGCCCGGTTCCCGCTTCACCCTTTACCCTGTAGGTTTTCCGCTTTGCTCTCAGGAGATGTCGAGCATGAGTAGCCAGAGCCGGGAGGAGGAGACGTGCCGGGTAGTCGTGACCGGCCTGGGCGTCGTTACCCCCATTGGCGAGAACCCCATCGAGTTCAGAGATTCGCTGCAGGCCGGCCGCTCGGGTATCGCCCGCTGGAAGCAGATGGACGATCGCTGCCTGTCCAAGGTCGGCGGCGACCTGAGCGACTTTGATCTGGCTGCTCACCTGGAGCGCGTCGGGGCGGGCTATCCACCGCCCCTGATCGAACGCGCTCACACCGTGTTGCGCGCCACGCCGCTCACGGGACGGCTGGCCGCGGCCGCTGCCCTGCAGGCCTTCGTGGATGCCGGGTTGCCTGACGCCGGGCTGGAGCCGGAGCGGGTGGCGCACCTGTTCGGCGGCAACAACCTGAACATGAACTATTTCGTCCAGAACGTGCTCGAGTTCAACGACGACCCGGACTATATAGACCCTCTGTTGGGTGTGGTCCTGTGGGATACCGACATCCTGGGCAAGGTGGGCGAACTGCTGACGGTCAAAGGTCCCAACTATATGATCGGCAACGCCTGTGCCAGTGGGAATGTCGCCCTGCTGAACGGCCTGGATCTGCTGCGGTCAGGGCGGGTGGATGCTGTGATCGTCTCGGCAGCGACGCAGGAACTGGACCCGGTGGCGCTTCAGGGCTGGGCGTTGGTGGACGCGCTGGTGTGGCGGAATTTCGCCGACGAGCCGCAGCGGGCCAGCCGTCCCTGGGACGTGCGGCGTGAGGGCTTTGTGCCGGGCGAAGGAGCCGGGGCGGTGATCCTGGAGACGCTGGCCGGGGCGCGGGCGCGGGGTGCCCACGTATACGCCGAGTTACTGGGAGGCGCGGTGACCTGTGATGCCACCCGTCTGCCCAAGCCGCTGGTCGAGGGCCAGGTGCGGGTCATGCGCCGTGCCCTGCAGGCGGCCGGCGTCGCGCCGGAGCAGGTCAACTATATCAACGCCCATGCCACCTCCACCCTCCTGGGCGATGCTGTTGAGGTGGCGGCTATCAAGGAGGTGTTTGGCGAACACGCCTACCGCATCCCGATCAACGCCACCAAGTCGTTGATCGGCCATTGCCTGACGGCCGCCGCCCTCGTCGAGTTCGTGGCCGTGCTGGTGCAGATGGAGTATGGTTTCCTGCACCCAACCCTCAATCTGGAGGAACCCGATGAGGGCTTTGACCTGGACTTTGTGCCCGGCCGGGCACGTCCCTACCAGATCCAGGTGGCGATGTCCAACTCGTTCGGTTTTGGCGGGCTGAATGCCTGCGTGATAGTGGCCCGGGTGTAGGACAGGGAAAACCGGACCTGGGCATCGGTGGGCTTTTGTTGAGGGAGTTGAGCATGGCCGCAAACAGGCGAGAGGATGAGCAGCGGGTGGTGGTGACCGGCATGGGCATCGTCACGGCCATTGGCAAGACCCTGGCCGGGTACCGGGACTCGTTGTGGGCCGGGCGGTCGGGCATCACCCGCTGGAAGCAAATGGATGAGCGGATCTACTCCAAGATCGGCGGGGATATGAGCGATTTCGACCTGCAGGCCCATCTGGTGCGCAACGGGTCGGACTATCCGCCTGACCTGGTGGAGCAGGCGCTGCGGCTGCTGCGCGCCACCCCGCTTCCCGGGCGGTTGGCTGCCGCGGCGGCCCTTCAGGCCTTTCACGATGCCGGCCTGTTTGACGCCTGCCCCAACCTGGAGCGGTTTGGCCATGTGCTGGCCGGGCACAACCTGAACGCTGCCTACGTCTATGAAAACGTCCTGACGTTTCAGGAAGAGCCGGAGTTCATCGATCCACTCTATGGCTTGATGTTCCTGGATACCGACGTGCTGTCGGTTGGCTCGGAGCTGCTGGGCTTGAAAGGCCCCAGTTTTACCGTCGGCGGGGCGTGTGCCAGCGGCAATGTGGCGCTGCTGATGGCGCTGGACCTGCTCCGTGCCGGCCGGGCCGAGGCGGTGCTGGTCAGCGGCGGGTCGGTGGCCCTGGACCCGGTGCTGCTCCAGAGTTGGGCCATCATGGATGCCATCTCGGTGCGCTCCTTCAACGACGAACCGTGGCGGGCCAGCCGCCCCTTTGACGCCCGGCGCGAGGGCTTTGTCCCGGCGGAAGGGGCCGGGGCGGTGGTGCTGGAGACGCTGGCCGGGGCGCGGCGGCGGGGCGTCCGGATTCATGCCGAACTGTTGGGGGGAGCATCGGCCTCCGACGCCTCGCGGCTGCCCAAACCCAACGCCGAGGGGCAGGTGCGGGCCATGCGCCTGGCGCTCCAGGATGCGCAGGTCGCCCCGGAACAGGTCAACTATATCAACGCCCATGCCACTTCTACGGTGCTGGGCGACCTCGTCGAGGTGCAGGCCATCAAAGAGCTGTTTGGCGCGCACGCCTACCGTTTCCCGGTGAATGCCACCAAATCGCTGCTCGGCCACTGCCTGACTTCGGCCGGCATCGTCGAGCTGATCGCCACGGTGTTGCAGATGGAGTATGGCTTTCTGCACCCGACCCTCAACCTGGAGGAACCGGATGAGGGCCTGGACCTGGATTTTGTGCCCCATCAGGCGCGACCCTATCAGATCGAGGTGGCCCTGTCCAACGCCTTTGGCTTTGGTGGGCTGAACACCTGCATCGTTGTCGGCAGGGCGGACCTTCTCTAAAGGAAATGGGGATGGGTATCGCTTTTCTCTTTGCCGGACAGGGCAGCCAGGCTGTGGGCATGGGCAGCGACCTGGCCGCCTCGTGTGAAAAGTGCCGGCGGCTGTTTGCGGCCGCCGACGCGACCCTGCGATTTTCTCTGTCCCGGATCATGGCCGAAGGACCGGCGGAAGAGCTGCGACGCACGGCGATCACCCAGCCGGCCGTGTTGACCGTCAGCGTTGCCCAGGCGCGCCACCTGATGGCCCTGGGCGTCGTGCCCGATATGCTGGCCGGGCATAGTCTGGGCCAGAGCTCGGCCCTGGTGATCGCCGGGGTGCTGGATTTTGAGGTGGCAGTGTGGCTTGTGGCTGAACGGGGCCGGCTGATGCAAGAGACGGTGCCGGAGGGGGAAGGGGCGATGATGGCCATTGTCGGGCTGGAAGGGGAGAGGGTCGAGGCAGCCTGCCAGGCGGCGCAGTCCCTGGGATCGGTGTCGGTCGCCGGTTACAATGCCCCCCGGCAGACGGTGATCTCAGGGGCTCGCGCGGCGGTCGAGGCGGCAGCCGGGCTTTGCGAGGAGGAGGGAGCGGCGGCGGTCCCCCTGGCCGTGAGCGCGCCGTTTCACTGTGATCTGCTGCGGCCGATGGTGCCGGCCTTTGCCGCGCTGGCGGCCTCTGTGCCTTTTGCCGATCCGCGCCTGCCGGTGATTGACAATGTCACGGCGCGCCCCCTGTCCGATGCAGCCGCCGCCCGACGATCGTTGATCGAGCAGATTACAGCCCCGGTCCGCTTTGAGGAGAGCCTGCGCTATCTGATGGATGTCGGAATAGATCGCTTTGTGCAGTGTGGTCCGGGGGATAGCCTGCTGGCTTTTGCCAGACGGGTCAGCCGCAAGGCAAAACTCCTGACCTTTGAGGAGGCGGTCCAGGATGCCTGTGCGGTTTGACGGCCAGGGCTGGGTGGTGGTCGGCGGCACCGAGGGGATCGGGCGGGAGGTGGTCCTGCTGGCGGCCCGGTGCGGCGCAACGGTCCTCTGTAGCGGACGGCCGGGGAGCGAGGCGGCGGCGGCTGACCTCCTGGCGGCTGCCCGCCAGGCGGGGGTGGCGGAGCGGCTCCTGTTCGTCACCGCCGATCCGGGGTCGCCGGAGGAGGTGGAGCGGCTGTTCGACCGGGCCGGGGAGCAGTTCTTTGCCCTGCATGTGCTGGTGTTCAACGGCGCAGACGGACCGATCCTGGCCGACAGGCCCCTGGCTGAAACCTCGCTGGCGGAGTGGAATCAAAACCTGGCCGTCCACCTGCGCGGGCCGTTCCTGGTCGTGCAGCGGGCGTTGCAGGAGTTCCTGGCCGGCGGCGAGGGAGGGCGGATTGTGTACCTCATCCCGGCCCGGACTGAGGGCCTGGGCCAGGCCGTGGCCCGCCCGGCGTTGCGTTCCCTGGTGCGCAGCGTGGCCAAGGAGTATGGACGGCGGGGGATCGCCTGCAACGCCGTACTCGTGCCGGATGAGCCGGCCCAGGCCGTCGCCGAGACGGTGCTGTTTCTGGCCTCGGCAGAGGCTTCATTCGTGAACGGTGAGGTGCTGAATCTAGAGAGGAGGAGGGATGATCAAAGGCAAACGGGTGATTCTCAGGCCGGTGGAGGAGCGTGACCTGCCGCTGCTGGCCCGCTGGCGCAACGACCCGGAAAACCGGCGTTTCTTTTTCTCCCCGTTCCTCATCAACCTGGGGGGGCAGAAAAAGTGGTACGAGGAACTGCTGGCCGACCGCAACCGCCTTATCCTGATGATTGATACCGTGGAAGGCAAGACGGTGGGCATGATCGGCCTGGACAAGATTGACTGGCGCAATCAAGAGGCGGAGAGCGGCATCTTTTTGCTCGACCCGGAGGAGCGGGGCCAGGGCTATGCCGAGGAGGCGGGCCTGCTGATGATCGAGTATGCCTTCAACGAGCTGAACCTGCACCGCCTGTATGCGGTGGTCTATGATTTCAACCACGGCGTCGTGGCCATGAGCAAGCTACTCGGCTTCCAGCAAGAGGGGGTGTTGCGCCAGGCGGCCTTTACCGGCGGCCGGTTTCACGACAAAGTGATCCTGGGCCTTTTGCGTGAGGAGTGGCAGGAAGAACAGGAGTGCGGTGGGGATTGACGGTGGAATCTGAACTCTCGTCGGCTGTAGTTCGGCCGGTGCGCACCTTTGGGGTGTTTCGGCACGCCAATTATCGCCTGTACCTGTTCAGCACCGTCGTGTCGCAGATCGGCACCTGGATGCAATACCTGGCCGAAGGGTTGCTCATCTACCGGCTGACCCAGGCCCCTCTGGCATTGGGGTTGCTGGGCTTTTTGCCGCTGCTGCCTCTGGTGCCCCTCATGTTCCTCGGCGGTGCCCTGGCCGACCGGTTGTCCCGGCAGAAATATCTGATCTGGGTGCAGATGGCCGCCGTGTTGCCGCCCTTGTGGCTGGCCACCCTCACCTGGACCGGCCGGGTGCAGGTGTGGCACGTGATCCTGGTCGAGATGCTGATCCAGAGTCTGGCCACCCTGGACAAACCGGCCCGCCAGGCGCTGATCGTAGACACGGTGGAGATGCAGGACCTGGATGCAGGTGTGGCGCTCAGCGCCTCGGTGTTCAACCTGTCGCGGGTGATCGGCCCGGCTCTGGGTGGGTTGCTGGTCGCCTGGGCCGGCGAAGGGGTCTGCTTTGCCCTGAACGCGGTCAGTTTTCTGGCTTCGGGGATCGCGTTGCGGTTGCTGCGTTTGCCCTCCTCAGAGGCAGCAGCCCGTGGCCGGTCGCCGGCGGGCGGGATGCTGGGCGGGGTGCGCTATCTGGCGCGTGAACGATTCCTGGCTGCCGCTCTGGGGTTGTCGCTGCTGGTCAGCCTGTTCGTCATGCCCTATCAACGGTTTCTACCGGTCTTTGCTCTGGACATCCTGGACGTGGGAGAGGTGGGGTTGGGGGTTCTGAACGCCCTGGCCGGGTTGGGTGCGGTGTTGGGTGCCATTGCCCTGGCCGGCGTGGTGAGCCGCTGGCCGGGTCGGCGTGGCAAACTGGCGTGGGGGTTGGCGTTGCTGGTCGGGCCGCTGCTGGCCCTGTTTGCCCTTGCCCGCTCTGCCTGGCTGTCGGGCCTGATGGTCATGCTGGTCGGCGCGGGGGTGGTCGCCGTGCGCAGCCTGGCCTTTACCCTGGTCCAGGTCTATGTGCCGGATGAGTTGCGGGGTCGGACACTCAGCATTGTGATTCTGCTGTCGGTCGGCGCCGTGCGGGTGGGCGAGCTGGCCGTCGGTTTTCTGGCTTCTCACGCCGGCGTGACCCCGCCCCTGCTGTTGGTGGCAGGGGCCTGCCTGCTCGGCACCGCTGCCCTGGGGCTGCTGGTGCCCCGGCTGCGCCACGCTCCCTGAGCCGTGCAAAGCGTTTGTTCCCTGGAGAGGAGAGGGAGATTCTTTATGGATACGCAGGATCGGGTGGTGATCATCGGCGCCGGGCCGGCCGGGTTGACGGCTGCCTACGAGTTGACCCGACACGGCCAGACGGCGACTATCCTGGAGGCCGATCCGGTCTATGTCGGCGGCATCTCGCGGACGGTGGAATACAAGGGCTATCGCTTTGACATTGGCGGCCATCGCTTCTTCACCAAGAGCCAGGAGGTGAGGGACCTGTGGTACGAGGTGCTCGGCGATGACTTTATCACCCGCCCCCGCCTGTCCCGCTGGCTGTACAGGGGCAAATTCTTTGACTATCCGATCCGTCCCCTTGAGATCTTGAGGGTGTTCGGACCCTGGCAATCTCTGCGGATGCTTGGTTCCTACCTGCGCAGCCGCCTGTTTCCGATCCGGCCGGAGGTCACCCTGGCCGACTATTACATCAATCGCTTCGGGCGCTTCCTGGCCCGGCCCTTTTTCATCGAGTACAACGACAAGCTGTGGGGCCTGTCCTGCCAGCAACTCAGCCCCGACTTTGCCCGCCAACGGGTGATGGGCCTCTCCTTCACCAATGCTCTCCTGGTTCCCATCCGACAAAAATTTGGATTGAAGAGCAGAGATGTCGTCAAAAGTTTTGTCTCCGAATTCCAGTATCCCCGCTATGGGCCGGGGATGATGTGGGAGGCCTTCCGCGACCGGGTGGTGGCCGCCGGCTGTGCGCTGCACATGGACCGGCGGGTGGTGCAGATGCGTCACGACGGGCAGCGCATCCTTTCCCTGGTGGCCGAGAGTGGATCGGGGGAGCGGTTTGAGTACCAGGGTGAGTATTTTCTTTCCACCATGCCCCTGCGCCAGTTGATCCTGGCCCTGGACCCGCCGCCCGAAATGGAGGTGTTGCTGGCTGCCCGTGGCCTGCGATTACGCGATTTCATTACTGTGGCGCTCATCGTTGCCCGACGCAACCTGTTTCCCGACCAGTGGATCTATCTGCACGATCCCGGTATGAAACCGATCCGGATGCAGAATTTCAACAACTGGAGTCCCTACCTGGTGCCCGACCCGGAGACCACCTGCCTGGGCTTTGAGTACGTCTGCACCCGGGGCGACGAGTTGTGGCAGATGAGCGACGCGGAGTTGATCGAGCAGGCCACGTTGGACCTGCTGCGCACCGGATTTGCCCGGCGGGAGGAGGTTATAGACGGTGCGGTGATCCGTTCCCTGGACGTATACCCGGTCTATACCCTGGACTACAAAGAGCGGGTGATGACCATCCGCAACTACCTGGCCCGCTTCAACAATCTGTTACCGTACCACCTCCAGGCTGTGGGCCGGGCCGGGATGCATCACTACAACAATTCGGATCACTCGATGATGACGGCGTTGCTGGCGGTGCGCAACCTGCTGGGCCAGGGGCCGTTCGATCCGTGGCTGGTCAACGTTGATGGGGAGTACCACGAGGAGGATGCAGGCCGATGAGATGGAAAAGGTTGCTCCCGGTGGGTCTGCGACCCGCGCCTGGCGGCGGTCACAGGCCGCCGGGGAGCACAAACCTCCATCTGCTGCTGCTGGGTGGGTGGCTGGCGATGGCGATGATGGTTGCGGCCTGTGAGCCGCAGCCCGGCTCACCCACTGTTCCGGCAGGCCCGACGGCCCTTCCGCCAGGTCCGACGCCGACCCAACCGGCTCCCTCACCCACACCCCATCCGACCGAAACGCCTGTAGCCCCGACAGAAGGGGGGGTGATCGGCGCCCAGGTGGGGCCGGAACAGGTGGAGATGGTGTGTGCCGGGTTGCAACGGAACGGAGTGGCTGCGACAGCCCTGTGGTTGCGTTGGGGCGATGTGGACCCGGGCAACGGGCGCTACACCTGGGACGAACTGGACCGCCAGGTGGAGGGGTTGCGCGCCTGCGGCCTGGAAGTGGCGCTTCACGTCCAGGCCCGCCGCCAGGGTGAACTCTCGGCCCTGCCGCCGGACCTGGAGGAGTATGTCCGTTTCCTTGCCGCCCTGGCCACCCACCTGAAGGGACGGGTGCGCCGCTATTCCCTCGAAAACGAGGCTGTGTCGCCGGCGTCGTGGGGCGATTCGGCGGACGACTATTTCCGGCTTCTGGACGCCGCCTACCCGGCCATCAAAGCCGCCGACCCGGAGGCCATTGTGCTCAACAGCGGCCTCTCGAGCGCGGCCCTGGGCATTGCCCGGGCGCATGACCTGTATCAGGCGGGACAGCGCACCCAGGCCCTCCATCTGGTGCAGCAAACTCTGGCCGAGTCGGCCGGGGGACTGGCCTGGCACATTCCGCAGAGCGAAGAGGACCTGGACCTTCTCTTTCAGGACCCGATGGCGGCGCGGGCCGTTGCCTGGTTGCCCCTGCTGATCCAGCACCAGGGCAGCTACGATGCCTTGCAGTTCCACTACTACGGGCCGGCGTCGCCGTTGCCCGATCTGCTGCGCTGGCTGCGCCAGCAGGGTCTCAACAAACCACTGGAGGCGTGGGAGTTAGGCCGGCGCTACCAGGGCCAGGTTGCCTTTGACGAGGCCGCACATGCTCAGGAGACCGCCCGGCTGCTGGTGACGGCCGCCGGTGAGGGGTCGCGCTTCGGGCTCTTTGTCCGCTTCCTGGAATGGCCGCAGAAGGGGCTGCCCGGCCTGGCAACCCGGCAGGGGCCACGCCCGGCTGCTGTGGCCTTCCGCGTCGTCGCCCATAGCCTGAACGGCTTCCTGGCAGTGGAACGGCTGGACCTGGGTGCAGGGGTGTGGGCTTACCGTTTCACCCGACCCCAGGGCGACCTGTATGTATTGTGGACCGATGGCGGCCAGGCGAGCGTGAGCCTGCCCCTGACAGAGGGGGCCGTGAATGTCACCGACATCGAAGGGCAGACGGTGACGGCTGACCCATCGCCGTTGGAGATCGGCCCCAGCCCGGTGTTTGTCAGCCCATGACCTCTCCTGTTTTCCCCTCTGCGTCACGGCGGGTGATGATCATCGGCCTGGATGGCGCCACCTGGCAACTGGCCCGCCCCTGGGCCGAAGCCGGTCACCTGCCCACCTTCCGCCGTCTGATGGCCGAAGGGGCCTGGGGGACGCTGCAAAGCGTCCTGCCCCCGGTGACTCCTGCTGCCTGGAGCAGCTTTGCCACCGGCCTGAACCCTGGCGGGCATGGCCTGTTCGACTTTGTGGGGCGGCGGGATGGCTCCTACGAGACCTATGTGGCCAATGCGGCCTGCCGCGATGGCCTACCTCTGTGGCAACTGGCCGGCCAGGCTGGCCGGCGTGTCACCGTGTTCAACGTGCCGGCCACCTATCCGCCCGATCGGGTGAACGGGCTGATGGTCAGCGGCTTCCTGACGCCGGCCCACGCCACCGATGCCGCCTGGCCTCCTGAGCTTCAGGCCGAACTGGCCCGGGCTGTGCCTCAATTTACCTTCTATCCGCCCAACATCTACTCCCCCGGCCATGAGGCCGAATTCATCCGGGCCGTCTCGGACCTCAACCGGGCCACCCTGGAGGCGGTGCGCTACCTGCTGCGTCGCCAGCCGTGGGACCTGTTTGTCGCCGTCTTTATGGGCACCGACGTGATCCAGCATTTCCTGTGGGGCCCTATGGCGCGGGGGGAGGGGGAGCTGGCCGGGGCGATCCTGGACTGCTACCGGCAGATGGACACGGCCCTGGAGGAGCTGGTTGCCGGCCTGGGGCCGGACGATTATCTGGTCGTGATGTCGGACCATGGTTTTGGGCCATTGAGCCACTATGTCCATGTCAATGCCTGGCTGGCCGGGCACGGCTACCTCAAGTTCAGGCGCAATCCGCTGTCGGCGCTCAAAGCGGCGGCCTACCGCCTGGGCTTTACGCCGCTGGGGGTGTATGAGAGGCTGCGGGCGCTGGGCCTGGGCGGTCGGATGCAGGAGACGGCCAGCCGACGGAACGAGTGGCTGAAGGCGATGGTGCAAAAGCTGTTCCTCTCCCTGCCCGATGTGGACTGGAGCCGCACGCGGGCCTATTCCCTGGGCTTTGGCGGGCCGATCTTTGTCAACCTGCAGGGCCGCGAACCGCAGGGGATCGTCGCCCCGGGTGCCGGGTATGAGGCGTTGCTGGCCCAGATCGAGGCTGACCTGCGGCAGGTGGTGGACCCGGTGACCGGCCGGCCTTTCGTGGGGCAGATCTATCGCCGCCAGGAGCTATACACCGGCCCGCACGCCGGCCGTGCCCCGGACCTGATCTTTGTCCCCCGCGACTGGAGTCGCCAGCCCTTTGGCACCCACGAGTTCGCCTCCCACCGCTGGCTGGAACCATGCCGTGACCGCAGCGGGACCCACCGCCTGGACGGCCTGTTGCTGCTATGGGGGCCGGGCATCCGGCGTGGCGTCCAGGTCGAAAGGGCGGCCATTGTGGATGTGGCGCCTACCGTGTTGGCCTTGCTGGGCGTGCCGATCCCAACCGGGATGGATGGCCGGGTGTTGTCGGCGGCCCTGGAGGACAGTTTGCTGGCAGCTCTCGACATAAGATATGACCAGGCACAGGAGGGACTCTCTGCCCATCGCCCGCCGCCGGACATGAGCCAGGAGGATGAAGAGCTGCTGCGGCACCATCTGCGCGGCCTGGGGTATGTGGCATGAGGCAGGAGGCAGGAGGGAAGATGCAGGATCCGCAATCCGCAATCCGCAATAAAGTGATGGTGTTGGGGGTGGATGGGGCGACGCTGGACCTGATCCTCCCCTGGGCCGAAGCCGGCCTGTTGCCCACCTTTGCCCGCCTGATGCGCCAGGGCAGTTGGGGGGGGCTGCGCAGTGTCGTGCCGCCGGTCAGCCCCACCGCCTGGAGTTCCTTTCTGACCGGCACGAATCCCGGCCGGCATGGCGTGTACGACTTTATCGGCCGCCGCCCGCGCACCTACGAAAATCAACTGGCCAATGCCAGTTATCGCAGCGGTGCATCGCTGTGGGGGCTGCTGAGCCAGGCCGGGCGGCGGGTGACGGTCTTTAACGTGCCCCTGACCTACCCGGTCGAGCCGGTGAACGGGCTGTTTGTCAGCGGGCTGATGACCCCCGCCGATGCGGCCGACGCCACCTGGCCGCCGGAGCTGCTGGACGACATCCGGCGGGAGGTGCCGGCCTTTAACTTTTCGCCGCCCAGCCTGATGCTGCCCGGCCAGGAGACCGGGTTTGTGCAGGCCGTTGCCGACCTGAACGAGACGACACGGCAGGTAGCCCGCCATCTGTTGACGCGCCAGCCGTGGGATTTTTTCATGGCCGTCTTTATGGGCGCTGATATAATCTGCCATTTTCTGTGGAAACAGATGGCCGAGGCCCGGCCGGCCCACCTGGCCGATGCTGTCCAGAACTGCTATCGTCAGATTGACGCCGCCCTGGGCGAGTTGATCGAGATCGCCGGTCCGGAGACGCACCTGATCGTCATGTCGGATCACGGCTTCGGCCCGTTGGAACGGCAGATCCATCTCAACTCCTGGCTGCTGGAGCGGGGCTATCTGGCCCTCAAGTCGGAACCGGCAACCCGGCTCCGTTCCCTCCTCTACCGCCTGGGCATCACCCGCATGGCCCTGTCGGAGCTGTTGCGCCGCCTGGGGCTGGGGGAGCGGCTGCGTCGCGCCGGGCGGTATGAGGAGCTGCGTCGCGCCGGGCTGGGGGTGCGGCAGCAAAGGAGCGGCCTGCTCCGAGAGCTGGTCAGGCGGGTCTTTCTGACCATGTCCGACGTGGACTGGTCGCGCACCCGGCTCTTTTCCATCGGCTTTGCCGGGCCGCTCTATGTCAACCTGAAAGGGCGCGACCCGCACGGCATCGTCGCGCCGGGGGCCGAGTATGAGGCGCTGCTGGCGCAGGTAACCGCCGACCTGAGGGCGCTGCGTGACCCACAAAGCGGCGAGCCGCTCATCGGCCCCATCTACCGCCGCCAGGAGTTGTACCACGGGCCGCGCGCCGACGAGGCTCCCGACCTGATCTTGATGCCGCGTGACGAAAAAAATGCACTGACCGGCATGCTGGAATTTGCCTCGCGCCGCTGGCTGACGCCGGTGCCGGAACGGACCGGCACCCACCGGATGGATGGCATCCTGTTCCTGGCCGGGCCGGGCATCCGCCCCGGCGTCCACCTCGACGACTCATCCATCGTGGATGTCGCCCCCACCGTCCTGGCGCTGCTGGGCCAGCCGATTCCCACGACGATGGACGGTCAGGTCCTGGAGAAGGCCATGACCGACGAGCTGCGCGACTCCCTGGAGATCACCCGCACAGCGGTGGAGGAATCCTGGGTTCCCGGCCGATCTGTCGCTTTCGATGATGAGGAAGAAGCCTTGTTGCGCGAACGGCTGCGGGGCCTGGGGTATGTGGCATGAGGCAAGAGGCAAGATGCAAGATACGCAATCCGCAATCCGCCATAAAGTGATGGTGCTGGGGGTGGATGGGGCGACGCTGGACCTGATCCTCCCCTGGGCCGAGGCCGGCCTGCTGCCCACCTTTGCCCGCCTGATGCGCCAGGGCAGTTGGGGGGTGCTGCGCAGTGTCGTGCCGCCGGTCACCCCCACCGCCTGGAGCTCCTTTCTCACTGGCAGCAACCCCGGTCGGCATGGCCTGTACGACTTTGTCGGGCGGCGGCGGGGCAGTTACGACAACTGGCTGGCCAACGCCAGTTATCGCAGCGGTGCCTCGCTGTGGGGGCTGCTGAGCCAGGCCGGGCGGCGGGTGACGGTCTTTAACGTGCCCCTGACCTACCCGGTCGAGCCGGTGAACGGGCTGTTCGTCAGCGGGCTGATGACCCCGGCTGATGCGACCGACGCCACCTGGCCGCCGGAGCTGCTGGACGACATCCGCCATGCCGTGCCGGAGTTCAACTTTTCCCCGCCCGGTGCCTTCTCGCCGGGTGAAGAGGCCAGGTTCGTGCAGGCCATCGCCGATCTGAACGAGACGACACGGCAGGTAGCCCGCTATCTGTTGACGCGCCAGCCGTGGGATTTCTATATGGCCGTGTTCATGGGCACCGACATTGCCGGGCATTTCTCGTGGAAGGCGATGACCGACGGCCAGCCGCCGGAGTTAGCCGGCGCCATCCAGGATTGTTACCGGCAGGTGGATGCGGCCCTGGCCGGGTTGATCGAGGCTGCCGGGCCGGATGTGTACCTGATCGTCATGTCCGACCATGGCTTTGGTTCACTGGAACGTTACCTGCACATCAACGCCTGGCTGCGGGAGCGGGGCTACCTGAAACTGAAGCGGACCCCCGTCACCTGGCTCAAGCGAGCCTTCTACCGGCTGGGCCTTACCCCGCTGGCCGTCTACCGGGCGCTGCGCCGCCTGGGGTTGGGGGAGCAGATACGCCGGGCCGGCCGGCAACGTTCCACGCTGGTCCAGAAGCTGCTCAAGCGCAGCTTCCTGTCGTTTGCCGATGTGGATTGGTCGCGCACCCGGCTCTTTTCCATCGGCTTTGCCGGGCCGCTCTATGTCAACCTGAAGGGCCGGGAGCCACAGGGGATCGTTGCGCCGGGGGGCGAGTATGAAGCGTTGCTGGCGCAGGTGACTGCCGACCTGCGGGCGTTGCGCGACCCGGCGAGTGGTGAGCCGCTCATCGGTCCCATCTATCGCCGCCAGGAACTGTACCAGGGCGAACGCGCCGACGAGGCCCCCGATCTGGTGTTCCTGCCCCGCGATATGAGGGACGGCACCTTTGGCCTGATGGCCTTTGGCTCCAACCGCTGGCTGACGCCGGCCGCCGACCGGACCGGTACCCACCGCATGGAAGGGGTCCTGTTCCTCACCGGGCCGGGCATCCGCCAGGGGGTGCATCTGGACGAGTCATCCATCCTGGACATTGCCCCCACTGTCCTGGCGCTGCTGGGCGTGCCCATCCCGGCGACGATGGATGGTCAGGTCCTGGAAAAGGCCATGACCGACGAACTGCGCGCCTCTCTCGACATCACGTATCTGGCTCCGGCTGAGGAGCCTCGGCCGGTTGGCCCGCCCACCGACTTTGAGAGGGTGGAAGAGGAGCGGCTGCGTGAACATCTGCGTGGCCTGGGCTATGTGGCTTGAATGGTAACTACCTGCCCGCTACCCTCCCGCAGGTTAGGAAAACCTGCGGGAGGGTAAGCAGTTACTTTGAATGACGAATGAGGGGTGACAGGAAGGCGACGCTTCTGGCGTCATGGCGCACCTGGCCGGAGTGGTGGCTGCTCCTTCTGGGCCAGGCGATCTTTTGGGCGGTGCGTCCCTGGCTGGTGGGGAGGGAATGGCATTGGGTGGTGGCCTGGGGAGCACTGGGCCTGTTCCTGTTGCCCGGCGCCTCTTTGCTGGTGCTGCTGGGCGACAGTGGCAACTGGTGGGAGCGGCTGAGCCTGGCCTTCGTCGGCAGCCTGTCGCTGCCCAGCCTGCTGGCCCAGGCGGCCATGCTGCTCCACACCAACATCCAGACCTGCACCTGGGGTTTCCTGGCGCTGACCGGCGTCCTGCTGCTGGCTGCCCTGCTGCGCCAGATCTTTGGCCCTCCGGCCGGGGAGGCGATCCGCCCTGATGAAGGGCGCACCCCTTTCTGGCTGGTTCTTTTTCTGGCTGCGCTGCTGGCCGGTCTGGCGGTTTACTGGGCCAACGCCCCCATGGATTCCGACCAGTGGAACGCCCTGGCCTGGGTGCAAAACCTGCGCCATGATGCCCGGATGATGGCCGAGGAACCGCTCTATGGCCTGGGCATCCCCATCTCGCCGCGCTACATGTTCGTGCCGTGGCTGACCCACCAGGCCATGCTCTCCTGGCTGTTCGGCCTGGACCCGGTAGACCTGCTCATCCCGTTGCGGCTGCCCCTGATCTTCCTGTCCATCGGTGCCGTCTACCGTTTGGCCCGCGCCATCACCCGGCAGCGCAAAGCCGCCGGCCTGGCGACGCTGGCCTGGGGCTTTTATCTGCTGGTCTGGAACCAGGGCTCCTATCCCGGCTACGACCTGGTCGTCCGCTCCGACCTGGACAAGATTCTGGCCAGTTTCACCCTGTTGCCGGTCATCCTGGACCTGGCCCTGGCTGCCCTGCAACGCGGCACCTGGCGCGAGTGGGCCTGGCTGGCGCTGGGTTCGCTCGCTGCCGCCCTGATGCACCCCCTGGCTGTGGGGCTGGTCGGCCTGTCGCTGCTGGGGCTGGCGGGCGTCGAGCTGTTGCACCTGATCCTGCCCCCCTGGAAAACGATGACCCTGGCCGACCGGCGGCGGTTGTTCCTCCGCCTGGCCCTGACGGCCTCGATCCTCGGTCTGGCGTTGATCCCGTCGCTTGTCGGGCTGCAGGCCGGCGCGGCCACGCCCACCGGCACTGTGGTCTCCAGTGGCCTGCAGGATACACGCGACCCCAGCCTGGCTCGCAACCTGGGCTATGCCCTGGCCCAGAAGCGGCTCTGGATCCTGGATAGCGGCCGCTATATCGTCCATCCGCAGATGTTGCTCCAGCCGATCCATCTGGTGGCCCTGGTGGCCCTGCTCATCCTCCTGCCTTTGCTGCGGCGTGAGCGGGGCGTCCGCCTGCTGCTGGGCATGGCCATCGCCATCCCGATTTTGACCTTCAACCCACTGACCGCCGGACTGCTGGGGCGGTTCACCACGCCGTGGCTGCTCTACCGGCTGGTCTGGCCGGTGACCCTGGCGGCAGCGGTGGCCATCGGCTGGGGCCTGTCTCTGCTGTTCCAGCGGCGGGTGTGGCGGCGGCTCAGCACCGTGGCGCTGATCGCTCTGTTGCTGGCCGTGGCCCTGGCAGCCATCCCGGCCTATCAGGCATCTGTGACCTGGCTGCGCGAACGGCGCGACACCTTTAGCGCCAACGCCTGCTTCCAGGCCGGCCCGATCCTGCGGCCTTTCCAGGAGCTGGTGCCCGGCGCGGAACCGCCGCCTGACCTGCCCCCGCCCGACCCGCAAACCCAGGCAGGCCGGTGGCGGAGCGGCGTGACCGTCCTGGCTGAAGATGACATGAACGGCTGCCTGACCTCCTATGCACCCTATGCCAACATCATGGAGTTCCGCACCACCAACCTGATCCGCTACTATCCACCTGACAAGGAGGAGGTGGCCTGGCAACGGCTGTTCGATGCCCTGTACTACAGCAACGCCGAGTTTGTGGACCGGCGCTTCCTTGACCTCCTGGACCGGTGGGCTATCGGCTATCTGATTGTGCGCCAGAGTTCGCCGTTAGAGCCGCAGTTGCGCCACCTGCCCGGCCTGTTCCAGCCGGTCGCTTCGGCGGTGGGGCGCACCATCTACCGGGTGGAGCGTCCCCTGTCGCCGTCAGCGGTGGTGGAGGCCAATACCCTCCTGGCTGAAGGCCGGTTCGAGCCGGCCATCGCGGCCTATCAGAGGCTCCTGAACACAGGGGATGACGACACCCGTTTCCTGGCAGCGCTGGGCCTGGGGCGGGCCTGCCAATATGCCGGCCAGGTGGAACAGGCCATCGCCGCCTGGCAGCAGGCGACCTCCTGGCCGGAGGAGGCCCTGCCGTGGGCCTGGCTGGCCGAGGCTTACCTGCTCCAGGTCCGTTCCGACCAGGCATTGGCTGCCTACCGGGAGGCTGTGGCCCGCCAGCCGGGTAATGTGGCCTTTCAGACCCGGCTGGGCGACCTGTGTGCCGCCGCCGGCGACCTGGCCTGCGCCCAGGCGGCCTACAACGCCTCGCTGGCCGGCATCCCGGCGGAAAGCAGCGCCGCTTACAACCGGCTGGGACAGTTGTGGCAGAACGCCAATGCCAACGAGCAGGCCATCGCCGCCTATGAAAAGTCGCAACAGATCTACGAAGGGTACCTGACCTGGGGAGCATTGGGCACCGTCTACCTGAAGCTGAGGCAGTGGGAGCGGGCCGAAGCGGCCTTCCGGCGCATCCTGGAGCTGGACCCCTGGGAGGAAAGTGGGCACCGATACCTGGGCCAGCTCTATGCGGCGCAGAACCGGATGCAACAGGCAGAGGAGGAGTACCGGCTGGCCCTCCGCCTGAACCCCCTGGCCAGCGGCGGCTATGCTGCCCTGACGTCGCTGTGGGTCGGCCAGCAGGGGACTCCTGCTGCCATAGAGCAGCTCCAGGAGATGGTCGGCTTTCGGCTGGGCCTGGCCGACGCTCTGGCAGCGATGGCCGACCTGCAAAACCGGGCCGGCCGGCCTGACGAGGCGGTGGGGACTCAGCAGCGGGCGATTGACTGGTGGCCCCTGGCCAGCAGTGCCTACGACTCGCTGGGCACCTATCAGGCGGCTGTGGGCCGGACTGACGAAGCCGGCGCCAGTTTCCGCCGGGCGTTGGACCTGTCCAGCAGCGATGCGATGGCCTGGCTGGGCCTGGCCGGCCTGGCCCGTCAGGACGGCGACCTGGCTTCGGCCCTGGGGTACAGCCTGCGCGCCGTTCAGGCATCCCCCTATCAGGCCTATCCCCATCAGGCTCTGGCCGGCCTGTACGAGGCGCTGGATCAGGACGACCTGGCCTTGATCCACTATCAACTGGCTGTGTCGGTCGAACCGAACTCCGGATCGCCGTTGCTGGCTTTGGGAGGCTACTATCAGCGCCGGGGAGACCTGGCCCGCGCCCAGGAACTGTATCAGCAGGCTGAAGCGGTGCAGCCCAATGCCAGCCTCTACTTCAACCAGGGCCGGCTGGCTCAGCTCCAGGGCCGGTTGGACGAGGCCGCCGAGAAACTGCGCCAGGCGGTGGATCTCTCGCCGGGCTACGGCTACCTGCGCGTCGGCCTGGGGCAGGTCCAGACTCAGGCTGGCGACCGGCAGAGCGCCCTGGAGCAGTACCAGGCCAGCATCCGTCTGGACCCCGGCTTTGTCAGCGGTTATCTGTCGCTGGGCAGCAGTTACGAAACTCTGGGGCAGTGGGACCTGGCCCAGGCCGCCTACCTGACTGCCACGCAGACGGTGCCGGGTGACCCGCAGGCCTATGTCAGCCTGGCCCGCCTGGCGACCAGAAGGGGCGATCCTGAGCGGGCGCTGACCTGGTACCGGCAGGCTGTGGCCATCGCTCCCCGGTCGGCTTTGGCCCAACGCGCCGTGGGCGACTTTTATGCCAGCCAGGGTGACCTGTCGGCGGCCATCGCGGCCTGCCGCGCGGCCATTGCCCTGGCCCCGACCGACGCGGCCGGCTATGTGGCTCTGGGCAACCTCTATGCCCAGACCGGAGACCTGGCGGCGGCCGAGGCGGAGTACCGGACCGGCCTGGAGTTCAATCCCGGCTCCGGCCAGCTTCACACCCTGTTGGGCGATCTCTATGCCCGGCAGGGGCAGGCCGTGCCGGCCGAAGCGGCCTACCGGCGTGCCCTCCAGGCTGAGCCGACCTACCTGGGCGCCTATACCTCCCTGGCCAACCTGTACCGCCGCCAGGGGAGATTCGATGCGGCTCTGGCTACCTATCGTCAGGCGGAGTCAAAGCTGCCCGGCTCGGCCGAGCTGCAGATCGCCCTGGCCGGCTATCTGCGCAGCCGGGACCAGCGCGAGGAGGCGCTGGCCGCCTACCGCCGGGCCATCAACCTGTCGCCGGGGCTGGCCGGCCCGTGGGATAACCTGGGCGACGCCTACCGCGCCTGGGGCCAGTTCGACCAGGCCGAGGCCGCCTACCAGCAGGCGCGAACCCTGGAGCCGGGCAACCTGCAACCTCACCTGGGCCTGGGGCTGGTCTATCAGAGCCTGGGGCGCTTTGACCAGGCAGAAGCCGGGTTCCTGGCTGCTGCCGCCCTGGATGCCACCTCCGGCGAACCGTGGCAACGGCTGGGGGCGCTCTATCTGCTCCGGGGTCGCACCGGCCAGGCGATCGCTGCCTGGCAGAAAGCGGTGGCCCTCAACCCGCTTGACCCCTATGCAGCCGTGGCGTTGGGCCAGGCCTATCAGCAGCTTGGCGATGCGGACAAAGCCCTGGTGGCGTTGCGCGCCGCCGTCCAAACCTCCCCTCTGTCCGGCTACGCCCGCGATGCCCTGGCCCGGCTGCTGATGATCTTGGGCCGGACCGAGCAGGCGCAGGCCGAGTGGCTGGCCGCCACTCAAAACGATCCCACCTTTGTCCAGGGCTGGATCGGCCTGGCCGACCTGTATGCCCATCAGGGGCGGTTTGAGCAGGCCGAGGCGACCTGCCGCGCCGCCCTGGATGCCGACCGCTCGGCCCCTGGCGGCTATGTCCGGCTGGGGCAGTTCTTGCAGGACCGGGGACGTTTTGACGAAGCGTTGACCTGGTTCCAGGCCGGGGCTCAGGCCGCACCCGCTTCCGGCTATGCCCATCTGGCCCTCGGTTCGGCCTATGTCCGGCGTGGACAGGTGGCCCAGGCGGAGGCCAGCTACCGCCGGGCCATGGCCGCCGACCCGACCTTTATCCAGTCCTTTCTGGCCCTGGCCGGCCTGTTGCGCAGCCAGGCCCGGCCCGCTGAAGCCGAGGCTGTGCTTCAGGAGGCTATCGCCGCCAACCCGGCCGACCCCAACGGTCCCATCGCCCTCGGTCAGATGTATGCGGCGCAGAATCAGCCGGGGAAGGCGCTGGCCCGGTTCCAGGCGGCGGCGGCTCTGGCACCTGGCGCCGCCGCTCCCTCCCTGGCGGTGGGCGATTTCTACCGCAGCCGCGCCCGCTGGGACGAGGCCCTGGCTGCTTATCGGAAGGCGACGGAATTGGAACCGGCGGCGGTGGGCGGCTATGTGCGCCTGGGCGACACCTATCATTCCCTGGGGCGTTTCACGGAGGCCGAACAGGCCCTGCAGCAGGCTATCCGGGCCGATGCCAGCAGCCCCGATCCCTGGCTGAGCCTGGCCCGCCTGTATCAGACCTGGGGCCGTTTTGACCAGGCAGCGGCGGCCAGCCGGATGGCTGTTCAACTTGCCCGGAACCTGGCCGATGGCTATCTGCGCCTGGGCGATGCTTATCTGGCCCAGGGCCGGCCCCAGGCGGCGCTCGACGCCTGCCGGCAGGCTGTTGACATGGCCGCCGGTGACCTGCGGGCCCATGTCGCCCTGGCCGACCTGTATCGCAATCTGGGGCAGGTTGACCGGGCAGAGGCGGCCTACCATGCTGCGCTCGCCTGCGACCGGAGCAACCCGGCCGGCTACGGGAGGCTGGCTGCCCTCTATCAGGCGCAGAGCCGCTTCGACGAGGCAGCGAGCACCTATCGGGAGGCTCTCCAGGCCAGCCCCGCTTCCGGCTGGCTGCGGGTCAGCCAGGCCGGTCTCTACAGCCTGCAGGGCCGGTATGACCAGGTCCTGGCCGCGCTCCAGGTCGCCCTGGAGGTCGAACCGACCTTTGCCCCGGCCTATTCCGGCCTGGCGAACCTCCATTTATTGCAGGGCGACGCCTCTGCTGCCGAGGCGGTTTTGCAGGCCGGCCAGGCCGCTGCCCCTGCCGACCCGGCCGCTTTCATCAACCTGGGAGCTTTTTACCAGAACCGTGCTCGCTTTGACCAGGCCGAGGCCCAATACCGGGCCGCTCAGGAAGCGGCGCCCGGTTCCGGTTGGGCGGCCTATGCCCTGGGTGGGTTCTACCAACAGCGGGGGGACCTGGTCCAGGCGACGGCTGCTTACAGCCATGCCCTGGAGCTGGAACCGACCTATCAGGCGCCCTACCTGGCGCTGGCCGGTATCCGCTGGGCCGACGGCGACCGGACCGGGGCCGAAGCCACCGCCCGCCGTGCGGTCGAAGTCGAACCGGGTGACGTGAACGGGACATTGTTGCTGGGCCAATTCCTGCTGGCCCGGGTCCGTTTTGACGAGGCGGTGGCCACCTGCCGGTCCGCTGTGGAAGAGCTCCCCGGACTGTCCAACTCCCGCATCGCGTTGTGCAACGCCTATCGCGCCCAGGGGAACCTGCAGGCGGCCCTGTCCGCCTGTCGGGAGGCTATCGCGGTCGAACCGGGATATGCTGCCGGCTATGCCGCGTTGGGGGATGTCTACCGCACCCTGGACCGCCCGGTCGAGGCCGTGGCTGCCTACCGCCAGGCGCTGGCCCTGGACGCCACCAACGCCAATGCCAGCCTGGGATTGGCCCAGGTGTACCGGCTGGAGCAAAAGTGGACGCAGGCCGAGGCGGTATACCAGGAGGTGCTGGCGCAGGCGCCGGGGGCTGGCTGGGCGCGGCTCGCGCTGGGTGACCTGTACCGTGCCTGGCGGCAGCGGGACCGGGCACTCGCTGCCTATCAGGCGGCTCAGACCTGGGAACCGGGCAACCCCCAGGCCCAGATCGGCCTGGGATTGACCTGGTGGGACCTGGGGCGGGTGGCGCAGGCTCAGGCTGCCTTTGAGGAGGCGATCCGCCTGGCGCCGGCCAACCCGACCGGCCTGATCAACCTGGCCCAACTCCTGCAAAACCAGGGGCATCCCCAGGAGGCGTTGCAGCGGCTCAAACAGGCCGTGGCCGCCGCCCCGGCCTCCGGCTGGGCCTATACCTCGCTGGGCAACGCTTTCATCTTGCGTGCCGATCAGCCCTCCGCCCTGGCCGATTACCGCCAGGCCATCACGGTCGAGCCGGCCTTTTTGCCCTCCTACATGGCGCTGGCCAACCTTTTCCTGCTGCAAGGGCAGGCCGGTGCGGCGCTGACGCAATATGAACAGGCCAGCCGCGTGGCCCCCAACTCGGCCTGGCCTTTCCTGCAGATCGGCAACCTGCGCCAGGCCCAGAACCGACTGGATGAGGCCCTGACCGGCTACGCTGCTGCCCTGGCCCTCGAACCGCTCAACAGCGACGCCTGGGTGGGGCGCGGTGATGTCTATCGGCGACAGGGCCGCCCGGCCGAGGCCCTCAACGCCTACCGCCAGGCCACGATGCTCAACCCGACCTCAGGAGCGGGCTGGGCCAGCCTGGGAAGCCAGTACCAGCGCCGGGCCGATCTGCAGGAGGCGGTAGAGGTGTTGCTGCGCGGCATCCGCTTCGCGCCCGATAGCTACTCCCTGTACAGCACCCTGCTGCTGGCCCTGGCTCAGGCCGACCGGCTGGATGAGATGCCGGCCCTGGCCCGGCAGGCTATCGCCGACAATCCGGGCAAGGCATGGCCCTATCTGCTGCTGGGGGATGTCTACAGAGCGCAGTTCCACCCCGACCAGGAGCTGGATGCCTATCGGCGGGCGGTCCAGCTCGAACCGGGCAATGTGACCGCCCGGCTGGCCCTGGGTTGGGCCTACCAGGTGCTGGGCGATCTGGACAATGCGGCAGCCCAACACCGGGCGGCCTACGACCTGGAGCCGGGCAATGCCGAAGTGGTGAAATCGCTGGCCAGCGGCGACCGGGCGCAGGGCCGACGCCAGGCCTCCATTGACCGCTACCTGGCTGCCGCCGACCTGAACCGCAGCTCGGCGGGCGCCCTGATCACCCTGGCCCTGCTCTACCGGCTGGAAGGAAACCTCCAGGCCAGCCAGGATACCTATGAACTGGCCTTGCAGCGCGAGCCGTCGAACCTGTGGGCTCACCTGGGCCTGGCCCAAACTCTGGCCGACCTGGAGGAGTATGATGCGGCCATCGAGCGTTACCTTGAGGCCGCCGGGGTGGACCGCAGTTCCGCCTGGCCATACCTGTTTCTGGGCAGCCTGTACCTGGAGCTGAACGACCCGGCTTCGGCCGAGGCCGCCTACCGCGAGGCGCTGGCCCGCGAGCCGGGGAACGTCTATGGCTACGCCTGGCTGGGCAACCTGCTGGCCCGCGAGGAAAAGGTTGAGGAGGCCAGGGAGCAGTTCCAGAAGGCGTTGGAACTGTTCCCCGGTTCAGCGGTGGCCTGGGACCGGGTGGGCTACGGCTACCGGCTGCTGAACAAGATGGACGAGGCCATCGAGAGCTATCAACAGGCCCTGCGGCTGGACCCGGCCCGGACCGCGACCTACGACGCCATCCTGTCGATCTATGCCGGGTGGGGTCGGCTGGATTCCTACCTGCCGCTGTTTCAGGGCTGGCGCAGGGCCTATCCGGGCGAGCCCTGGCCCACCGGCCTGCTGGCCCGCACCTACGAAAAGCTGGACCGGGTGGATGATGCCATCCGCGAGTATGAGGCCATCCTGGCCCGCGTGCCCGAATATGCCGATGCTCACTACTCGCTGGCGCTGCTCTATGAGCGGGCCAGTCGCCGCAATGAGGCCCTGAACCAGTGGAATATCTACCTGACGCTGGCCTCCTCCAACCCGCAGCAGTTCGAGGCGGAAGAGCGGCTGCAACGTCTGACCCAGATCGTCATCACCTCGCCCCAGGCTGAAGCGGTAGTCAGGGGCCGGGTGGAGGTGCGGGGCACAGCCAATCTGACCAGCGGGTTTGTCTATTACAAACTGGAATACCGCGCCCCTGGCGGCGAGTGGCAGTTGATCGGGGACCTGCACGATCGGCCGGTGGTAGACGGGCTGCTGGGGGTGTGGGATGTATCAGGGCTGGCACCGGGGCGCTACCAGCTCCGGCTGGTGATTGTGGACAACACCGGCAACTTTTTGCCGCCCTTTGAACTATGGGTAAACGTGGCCAGACCATGATGGCGGGGTCGTAACCTTGTCCCCAACTCGGCCTGGGTCTACAGCAGGGATGGAAGAAGAAGGGTTGGGACGATTCTTGCGCCGCTCGACGACGGTGACGCTGTTCACTGCGCTGGGCGTGGTTGCCGGCTTTGTGGTGGACCTGTTGATCGTCGCCCGCTTTGGTGTGGGGATCGCGACCGATGCCTTTTTTGCCGCCTATACCCTGCCCTTTATCCTGGTCACCACCCTGGCGGCCATCCAGCCGGTGCTGGTCACCGTCCTGAGCAGGTGCCGGGGCGACGACACGGCTTTCGGCGCTCTGTTGAACCTGGTCGGGTTGGCGGCCCTGATGGTGACGGTGGGGGGGATGGTGGCTGCCCGGCCGCTGATCGCCGTCACTGCGCCTGGCTTTGGCCCGGACCAGGCTTCCCTGGCAGCGCATCTGGCGCGCGTTCTCTTCCTGCGGGTGCTGCTGGCTGCGGTGAGCGAGGTGTGCCGGGCCGGGTTCTACGCCCGGCAGCGGTTTGCCCTGGCGGCGTTCAGCAGTGCCCTGCCCGGTCTGGTGGCCGCTCTCCTGCTGGCCGTTATCCGGCAGGCTGGGGACGAGGGGGTCAGGGTGGTTGCCTGGAGCCTGGTGGTCGGGTCGTTGCTCCAGGCGGTGCTTCTGGTTGGGGTGCTGTTTGCCCGACTGCGGGTACCCTACCGCCCTGGGCTGGGTTGCTCCAGAGCGGTGTTGCACCAGGCGGCAGCGCTGGTCCCGGCGCCGCTGGCCGGCCTGCTGCTGCGCCAGGGGGTGGTCCTGGCCGAGCGGCTCCTCGGTTCCTACCTGCCGGCGGGCAGCCTGACGGCGTTGAGCTATGCCAACCGTCTGACCATGATCGCCGCCGGCATCCTGTTCGACGGCCCGACCACGGTGGCGTTGCCCTCGCTGGCGGCCCTGTGGAGCGAGGGGCAGGGGGAGGCCGCCTGCGCCGGATTGAGCCGGCTCCTCAGGCTGATAGCGACCGTGGCTCTGCCGGCCGGGCTGGCCCTGGCTGCCCTGAGCACCCCGCTGGTCCGCCTTTTTTTTGAACGCGGCCAGGTGGATCACCAGGCAGCCCTGCTGCTGGGCACAGTGCTGGGAGTCTATGCCCTGAGCCTGCCTTTCATCGGGCCGTATCGTGCCGTCCAGACCTTTTCCTATGCCATCCAGCGGCCCTGGCCGGTGGTGTTTCTTCACGGCGGGCTATCCGCCCTGGCGGTGGCGCTGGACCTGGCCCTGGTCGGACCGCTGGGGGTGACCGGTCTGGCATGGGGGTTTGTGCTGGGCAGCAGCCTGATCGCAATGGTGGGGCTGGTGTGGATGATCCGCCGGGCAGGAGATGTCGGCTGGCGGGCGTTGAGCCACTGGACGTGGCGGCTGGGGCTGGCTTCTGTGGCGATGGCGGTGGTGATGTGGGGTGTGAGCCGCTGGCTGGGAGCGGCGGACGCGGGAACCGGATTGTGGAGGCTGCTGTTCATCCTGGCGGTGAGTGGGCTGGCCGGCCTGCTTTCCTTTCTTGGGCTGGGAGCGATCTTGCGCCTGGAGGTGATCTCGGTGATGTGGAACCGCCTCAAGGTGGCCAGGAGCGAATTGTCCCCAGATGAGGGCCTGAATGGGAGCCAATAGGACTACTGCCCAATCTCCAATACCCCATGCCCGCCTCTTGATCGTGGGCCTGGACGGGCTGTGCTGGCCGCTCCTGGAACCGTTGCTGGCAGCGGGGATCATGCCCTGTCTGGCACGCCTGCGGGATGAGGGGGCGTGGGGACCGCTGACCTCGGTGGTGCCCACTCACTCGGCGGCGGCGTGGACCTCGTTCCTCACCGGACAGAATCCGGCCCGCCACGGCATCACCGATTTTATGGTCCGCCAGCCGGACGGCACCTACCGCCACGCCAGGCCCCACCCGGCGACAACCCTGTGGCACCATCTGGGGCGCGGCGGTCTGCGGGTCGGTGCTTTCAACTTTCCGGTCAGCTATCCGCCCGAACCGGTGAACGGCTTTCTGGTGTCGGGCATGCTCACACCCAGGGGACGGACCTTCACCTACCCGCCGGAGCTGGGAGAGGAGCTGTTGAGCCGCTTCGTTGACTACCGTTTCGACCTGGAATGGCAGCTCTACCGGGGCCGGGAGAGGGCGTTGCTGCGCGATCTGACGGCCATGATCGGGCAGCGAGCTGAGGCCGCCTGCTTTCTGCGCAATCGCTACGCGCCCGATTGCCTGGCCGTGGCCTTTATCGGGCCGGATCGGCTGCAACATGCCCTGTGGCGGCACCTGGATCCGGCCCATCCCGGCCATGATCCGCTCCAGGCCGGGGCCTTGCGCCATGACCTCTACCGATTCTACGCGGCGCTGGACCGGGCAGTGGGCCGTCTGGTAGCGGACGCCGGCCCTGAGACGACAGTCCTGGTCCTGTCGGACCACGGTTTTCAGGCAGCAGCCCGACAGTTCCGCGCCGACGAGTGGCTGGCCGGGCACGGCTGGCTGGCCTTTCAAGCAGGTCGCTCCCGCCTGGAACAGTGGGTGCGACGGCTGGATACGCCCCGGGTGCAGCATCTGCGGCGGCGACTGGTGAAGGACATTTCACGTCATTTCGCCTCGTTTCAGCCGGGAGGGGCATTCGACTGGTCGCGGACCGTCGCTTTTTGCCCGTGGAATGCCCAGCAGGGCATTCGCCTCAACGTGCGGGGCCGCGAGCCGCAGGGCATTGTCGCGCCGGGTGCCGGCTATGAGCGCCTGCGGGAAGAGATCCGCCAGGCCTTGCTGGAGACGACGGAGCCACAGACCGGCCTGCGGGTGATAGACCGGGTGTGGCGGCGGGAGAAGGTGTACCGCGGGCCGTTCCTGGGGGAGATGCCCGATCTGGTCTTTACCCTGCGCCCTCCCTTTTCAGCCAGCCCGGTGCAACAGCGGCTATGGGCCGACACCGGTTGGGCATCGGGCGATCACAGCCTGGAGGGGATGTTGATCGCCTGGGGACGGGGGGTGGCCCCGGGGCGGGTGGAGGGGGCCTCGCTGGTGGATGTAGCTCCCACGGTGCTTTATCTGGCCGGTCAACCGGTGCCAACGGCGATGGATGGGAGGGTGTTGGCCGGCGCGCTGGACCCGGTCTCCCTGGCGGCCAATCCGGTGCGCCATGAGGAAGGGGCGCTGCTTTTGCCAGAGGTTCCTCCGGTCGGAGGGGCGCTGACGCCGGAGGAGGAGGCCGAACTCCAGGCGCGGTTACGGGGGTTGGGGTATCTATGACGGGCCGTTTTCCAAGATCCGATTCGACCTGGCGGTGGGGGGGAGTGGCCCTGTTGCTTTTCGGCAGCGCGGGGGTTGCTGCGTTTCTGCTATCTCCTGCGCTTTTCGTGGCATTGCTGGCGGTTGGGGGAGCCGTGCTGGTCTGGCTGGTGTTGCCGGAGGTGGTCATTGTGGCGCTGCTGCTCTTGCGCAGCAGTGTGGACGGCTTTATGGAACTGTTTACCCTCTTTGCCGGGTCGCCGCTGAGCATGAACCTGGCCGGGGCAGTTAACAGCCTGGCAGTGGGGCTGGGGCTGCTGACCCTGGTGCGGCGGCTGATCCGCCGCCAACCGCTCCTGGTGGCCGGGCCGGGCCGGGCCTATGCCCTCTTTTTGCTGGTATGCCTGGCCTCCATCCCCGGTGCGGTGGACCCGGCCATCAGTGTCAAGGAATGGGCGCGGCTGGCGAGCGCCCTGGCCATCTATTTGATGGTTGCCGATGTGGTCCATGACGAGCGGGGAGCCCGGCGGTTTCTGACCGTCCTCCTGGCCTCGTCGTTCATCCCGCTGCTGATGGCCTGGCTGCAGTGGCTGACCGGCAGCGGCTACTTTTTCCTGGGCTTCATCGGCACCCGGTTTGCCTACCGGCCGCAGGGGACCTTTGGCCATCCGGCGGCGCTGGGCTCCTACCTGGTCATCCTGCTGACCCTGGCTGCGGCCCTCTATTTCTCCGCCGACACAATCCGGCTGCGGGCGGCGCTGTTGGCCTGGGTCGGGGTGGCCGGGGGCGCTCTGGTGTTGACGATGGCCCGCACTCAATGGCTGGGGATGATGGCTGCTGCCCTGGTGGTCGGGCTGGCCAGGCGCTGGCGGCTGGCGCTGCTGGCCCTGGCTGTGGCTGCCCTGTTGCTGGCGGTTGTGCCTCTGTTGCGTGAGCGGCTGACCGCTTCGGAATCGGTGGATTGGCGCCTGGACCTGTGGCAGGTTTCGGCCGATCTGGCCTGGCCGCCGACGGCGCTGGGCCGTGGGTTGGGCAATTCGCCCCTGTATATCAACCAGCTTTTGCCCAAAGTGGATACTCCCCCCCACAATGACTATTTGAAGGTAGGCATTGAGTTGGGTTGGGTGGGTTGGCTGGCCTATGGAGCCTGGTTGCTGGCCCTGCTGCGCCATGCCTGGCGTGCATTCCGCCATGCTCAGGAGCAGTCCCTCGCCTGGCGGGCCCTGGCGCTGCTGGCGGTGGTGATCGCCGGCCTGATCATGAGTCTGGCCGACAATTATCTGGGCTATACTGCTGTGCAGTGGTACCTGTGGACCCTGGTGGCGCTGGTGCCGGCTGACATTTGCCAGGATGTTTCGAGAAACATTGCTATCTCGCCAAAATTACTCTGAGAAAAAGGTACCATTGACCTTTTTCCGCGGTGCCTCTATAATGAGGTTGGATGCCCCTGGCAGGTTGCCGGGGAATGTCCAAATCAGCCTCAGGAGGCAATATGGTGCAAGAGCGGCGAACCCTGTTGGCTCCCGCCGCTCACATGGTCGTTTTTGTTCTCGTCTGGGCGGGAGCTCTTGTTGCGGTTTTGATGCTTCCTACCGGTACGGTGGCCGAGGGGCCAGGCCGGGTTGTCTCCCCGGTGAATGGCACCCCGATCTGTGGGGATGCCGGCACCCACTGGACGCTGGAAGGCAGCCCCTATCTGGTCACCTGCAACGCCGAGGTGGTGACGGGTACGATGTTGACCGTTGACCCTGGTGTGGTTGTCCAGTTCAGCCGAGGCACGCAGTTGATCGTCAACGGCAGCCTCCAGGCGGCAGGCACGGCCGACCAGCCGATCCTGTTCACTTCTGCCCAACCTACCCCGGCCCCTGGCGATTGGGTGCGGTTGTGGTTCCCTGCCGGCCACACCTCATCGCTCCTTCGGCATGTGGTGGTCGAGTATGCCGGCAGCGCCGATTGCGGCAACATCCAGGTGGACGCCGGGTCGTTGACCTTGCAGGACTCGACCATCCGCTTCAGCCAGAGCTCCGGGCTGCGGGCCTTTGTCCTGCCCACGCTGCTCAACAACCTGTTTGAAGACAACGGCGGGCCGGCTGCCCTTGTCCTTTTGGATCAGGGCCTGGGGCAGCCGGGCCAGATCGCCGGCAACCGGGGTTCTGGCAATGGGATCAACGGCATCCGCCTCCTGGGGACGGTGGACAGCGACCTTAACCTGGGAGCCAATGAGGGACTGGCTTACTATACCACCGATTCTATCTTGACCGTCACGGCCGGGCACAGGCTGATGCTGGCTCCCGGTGCCGTCTACAAATGGAGCAACGGCCTTCTGGAAATCCGGGGCGGAGCATTGGAGGCGTCAGGAACGTCCGGGAATCCGATCGTGTTCACCTCGCTAAAGGATGACACCTGGGGGGGCGATACCAACGGCGATGGCAACGCCACTCAGCCGGCACCGGGGGATTGGTGGCGCATCTATGTCACCAATGGCGGTACCGCCAGCCTGGAACAGGCGATTGTCCACTATGGCGGCCGTGGCGGGGCGAATGCCATAGATGCAGAGAACGCTACCCTGACGGTAAAAGATAGCCAGGTGCGCTACGGCGCCAACGGTGGCATCGGCAGCAGGGATACCCTCCTCACGGTCACCGGGTCCCAGATCGGCAACAATGCCGGCGATGGACTGCGCGCCAGCACGGCGGTTGCCGGCCAGTCTCCCGTCGTCCAGGGCAACACCCTGCTCGGCAACGGCGGAAATGCCCTCTATTTCCGCTCTGAGCCATCGGCAGCCATCGGTCTGATGGTAGAAGGCAACACCGGGAGTGGCAACGGCCTCAACGGCATTTTGCTGGACGTGGTGCTGGGCAACGCCACACTGAAGGAAAACCCTGGGCTGCCCTATGTGGTTTATTCCCTGGATACGGTTGCCGGGACGACGCTGACCGTCGAAGCCGGCGTGATCTTCAAGGCCGATCTGGAGCATTCGGCCCCGGGCAGCAAGATCATGGTTTACGGCAATCTGTGGATCGAGGGACAGGAGGACAACCCGGTGGTGTTCACCTCGTTAAAGGATGATAGCTACGGCGGCGATACCAACGCCGATGGCGGCGCGACCCAGCCGGCGCCCGGCGACTGGCGGGGGATCAGCCTGGTAGCTTCGCCTCAACGCCCGCCGGCTGCTTATACCGTGTATCTGCCCCTCGTGGTCAGCCGCGCAGCGGCAGGTGGTCTGGCTATGACTGCTCCAGTGCGGCCCGCTGCTGCCGGGCGGGCCAGGGTAACCGGCGACCTCACAGCGTTGACCGCCTCCCTGGACCATGTGGTTATTCGCTATGCCGGCTACGATCTGGCCGATCTGGAGATGTTCGGCGGGCGGGTTGAAATTCGCCATGCAACCATCAGCCATAGTGCCAGGCGTGGGATTAGCGCCGAGGATGTGCAGCTCTACCTGGAAGGCTCCACGATCGGCGATAACGGGACGGAGGGCCTGTGGCTCTATGGCAACACCGTGCCCCTCGCGCCGGTCCTGGTGGATAACCTGTTCAGCGATAACGGCACCTATGCTTCGTACCTGATCTTTAACGGCGGCTGCCATTCTGCCACTTCGATTCAGGGCAACCTGGCTGCTGGCAATGGCCAGGTGAACGGCATCTATGTAGAAGGGCGCGTCTACGCACCCCAGAGCTGCCGCCTGCAGCCCAACCCCGAAGCGCCCTATGTCATCTGGTCTGTCAGCGTGTTCGAGGACGGCCGGCTGGTATTTGCCCCCGGCACCGAGGTCAAATTTGTGGCCCCCACCCTCCAGCGGGGCACCGGTACCCTGATCCTCACCGGCACCCTGGAGGCCCGGGGCACAGCCGAGGCCCCTGTGGCCTTTACCTCCTTCTGGGATGATAACGTAGGGGGCGATACCAATGGGGATGGGGGTGCTACACAGCCTTTCCCAGGGGATTGGATTGGCATCGTGGCCCAAGAGGGCTCGCAGGTGATCCTGGACCACGCCCTTGTTCGCTATGGCGGCTCTAATGGGGCGGGCCTGCAGGTCACCGACTCTTTACTCCAGATCACAAACAGCCAGGTCTCGTATAGCGCGGATAAGGGCCTGCGCATCCTGGCGAAAGGAGCTTCGGTATGCCCCGCCGTCCGCGATACCACTTTCAACGGCAATGGGGGCTATGCGGTCGTCGTGCGGGCGGATGCGCCGGCGACGGCCTGCTTTGAGTTGGAGGGCAATGGCGGGTCGGGCAACGGGGTCAACGGCATCCTGCTTGATGCGATACTGGACACGATGACGGTCCACCCCAACCCCACCTTGCCTTACGTCATTCAAATGGTGAGGGTGGCCGGCGGCAAGACAGTGACGGTAGAACCGGGCGTGGTATTCAAGGGGGATCAGGACTATTCGGACGGAGGGAGCCTGTTTGCCGTGGATGGCGTGCTGCAGGTTCAGGGCAGTGCCGACAGTCTGGTGCACTTTACCTCGCTCAATCACGATGCTCTGGGTGGCGACACGCTGGGCGACGGCGACGCCACGCAGCCGGCACCCGGCGACTGGCGAGGGATTGACGTCTACACCGGGGGTCAGGTGTATCTGGCGTATGCCACGTTGCGCTATGCCGGCTCCGACGAGGTGGGCTTGCTCAACAGTGGCGGGCAGGTGACGCTGGAACACTGTTACGTCGGCTATAACGCCGGCAACGGCATCGGCAATCTACCCGATGGGGTGCTCACGGTGACCGACTGTGTGATCGGCCACAACTCCAGGCACGGCCTGGGCAATGGCGGACAGGTCAGTGTCTCTTACTGTGACATCGTGGACAATGGACAGTACGGGGTCTACTCCTATGCCGACGGGTTTGTGCCTGCCAGAAACAACTACTGGGGCTCGGCCAGTGGGCCTGGCTGGGACAACCAAACCTATTGTCCCGACCCACCTACAGGCACCGGCGACCTGGTCTCGTGCCACAGCGTGGACTATAAGCCGTTTGCGACAAAGCCATATCACTGAACCTGGCCTCTATTCTGCCTCGGAAGAGGGCTTGAAAAGCGAGGCCGGCCCATCAACCCTCAAGGCTTATGCGTGTAGTCATCGCCGGAGATTATCCGCCGAACCCTCCCAATCTGGTTGGGGGGATTCAGACGGTCATCTATCACACGCTCCAACGCCTGGCCGACTTTGAGGACCTGGAGTTGCACGTGGTGAGCTGTGAAAAGCTGCATGCCCCTGTCCGGCTGGTCCAACGGGGCCGCTGGACGGTGCATTATCTGCCTTCATCGCCGCGCCTGCCCCACAGTCTGACGATGCTGACGGTGGACCGTCGGGCGGTGCGGAGGCAGATCGAGGCGCTGGCCCCGGACCTGGTCCACGCCCACGGCCAGGTCGCGGCCTACCCTTTTGCCGCGTTCGACACCGGGCGGCCCACCGTGGTGACCGTCCACGGCATCAATACCCTGGAAGCCCGGTTGGAGCTGCGGGGAGGGGCGCTGAAGGGCTGGCTGCGGGTGGCGCTGTGGAGCTATGTCGAGCGGGCCTGCCTGCGCCGTGCTCGCCACCTCATCGTCATCAGCCCGTTCGTACAGCAGGTGATCGCCCCCCACACGCGGGCGCGCCTGCACGTCGTCGAAAACCCGGTGGACGAAGCTCTCTTCCGGCTGGAGCCGGAGCCGCAGCCGGGCAAGGTGCTGCTGGTCGGCTCGGTGCAGAAGCGCAAGGGCACGCTGGAGGCCGTCCAGGCTATGGCCCTGGTCCGCCGCCGGGTGCCGGAGGCCGAGTTATATGTGGCAGGTGCTTTTCTGCCGGCCTTCCGGGCCTACGGCGAGGGGGTGCGGCGCTACGTGGCCGGGATCGGCGCGGAAGGCTATGTGCACTTTCTGGGGTCACTGGACCACGACGCTCTGCTGGAGGCCTATCGCACCAGTCAGGTCTTTCTGTTCCCCTCCTACCTGGAGTCTTCGCCGGTAGCCCTGGCTGAGGCTATGGCTGCCGGATTGCCATCGGTAGTGAGTGATATCGGCGGCACAGCCCACCTGATCGAGGAGGGCGTGACCGGTTATCGGGTGCCCGTCGGTGACATCCAGGCGTTGGCCGACCGCCTCGTCTCTTTGCTGCAGGATGAGGCTGCCTGTCGGCGTTTGGGTGGACAGGCGCGACAGTTTGCCAGGGAACACTGCTCTGGCAGGCTGGCAGCGCGCAAGACCCATGCCCTCTATTGGGCGGTGGCCGGCCTTTAGCTATGAAGTTGTTGTACACCATCACCGCCTATCCGCCCTCCATCGGCGGTGCTCAGACCTGTTTCCGGCAGTTAGCTCGTCAGTTGGCCACGCGCCATCGTCTCCGGGTGGCAACCCATTGGGATGAATCGCGCACCGACTGGCTGCTGGGCACCACCTTGCGTGCCCCCACAAGGCCGCTGGTTTACGATCTCGATGGGATCCTGGTGCATCGGCTTTCGCTCACCTCTGGCCAACGGCTCAAGGTTGTGCCCTGGGTCCTGGGGTATTATCTGTTGAAAGGACCGGCCATAGACAGGATTTCGGACCAGATCCTGCCTCACCTGGAACCGCTGGCGGACGACGTTGACCTGATCCACAATGGCCGGGTAGGCAGAGAGGGACTGAGCTTTGCCTCCTTCAAGCTGGCCCGGCGTCTGGACGTGCCGTTCGTGCTGACACCCTTTCACCACCCGCGCTGGGTGGGCTGGAACTACCGGTTCTACCTCCATCTCTATCGGGAGGCGGACGGAGTGATCGCCCTGACGCAGGTGGAGAAAGAGACCTTCATCGGTCTGGGCGTCCGGCCGGAGCGGATTTTCGTCACCGGCATGGGGCCGGAGCTGGCCGATTCCGCCGATGCCGCCGCCTTTCGACGGCGTTACAATCTCGAAGGGCCGCTCGTCCTCTTTGTCGGGCAAAAATACCCCTACAAAGGATGTGAGGCCCTGCTCAAAGCTGCCCCGCGGGTGTGGGCCAGGTTCCCTGAAACCCGGTTCGTCTTTATCGGGCCACGCACCCGCCACTCCCGCGCTCTGTTCGGCAGGAACCGGGATCGACGCATCCTGGAGTTGGGGGGGGTGGACCTGGAGACCAAGACCGATGCCCTGGCTGCCTGTGACCTGCTGTGCGTGCCCTCGACCCAGGAGAGCTTTGGCGCAGTCCTGGTGGAGGCATGGATGTTGGGCAAACCGGTGATCGGTGGCAACGCTCCGGCTGTCCGCGAACTGATCGGCGAGGGGGTGGACGGCTACGTGGTGGACCAGGACCCGCCCGCCATCGCCGAGCGGATTGTCTACCTCCTGGACCATCCCACCCTGCGCGATGAGATGGGCCGACAGGGTCGGGAGAAGGCGCTCTCTCGCTTTACGTGGGAACGGCTGGCTCGCCAGACCGAGGCCAGCTACCAGGCGGTTCTGGGTCGGTGAACGGTCACGGGCCATCAGGTGATTGACAAGGTAACCCTCATGGGGTATAATTGTTTTGAAATTTGCTCGGTACCTGTATTATGGACAATCTGGATCCCCAGGAAATTGCAGAGTGCAGTCCCGGACCCTATTGGCAAGATCGGCCTGTTTTAATCACAGGGGGAGCGTCGTTTAT
Source organism: Anaerolineae bacterium (assembly GCA_034435455.1). Taxonomy (GTDB): domain Bacteria; phylum Chloroflexota; class Anaerolineae; order JAAYZQ01; family JAAYZQ01; genus DAOTXL01. The sequence goes on along the minus strand of DAOTXL010000042.1, from coordinate 47,762 downwards.
CGGCTCTCACCTGACCGATGCCCTGGTCGAGTGTGGGGCCCGGGTCTGCGTTGTAGATGACCTCTCCAGCGGCCGGCTTGATAACCTCCAGCAGCATCTGGCCGCCGGCCGGATAGAGTTCCTGCATGCCGATCTGCGCGAGCCGGGCGTGGCCAGGCTGGCGGTGCAGGGGATGGACACCGTCTTTCACCTGGCGGCCGACCATGGCGGCCGGGGGTACGTGGACCTGCACCAGGCTGGACCGGCCTCGGACTTTTTCCTGGGAGGGTTGGTGCTGTGGGAGGCCCATCGGGCTGGGGTGCAAAAGGTGGTCTTTGCTTCGTCGGGCTGTGTCTACCCCAGTTTCTTGCAGGGCAATCCCGATGAGGAGCTCTATCTCACGGAGGACCTGGTCAGGCCGCCCTATGACGCTGATAACATCTACGGTTGGGCCAAGTTGATGACCGAGCTGGCCCTGAGGGCCTATTATCAGGATTATGGGCTGAAAGCAGCGATCTGCCGCTATTTTACGGTCTATGGCCCGCGTGGAAAGGAAAATCACGCGGTCATGGCCCTGATCGCCCGGGCGTTCATCGGCCAAAACCCCTTTGAGGTGTGGGGCGATGGCACCCAGGTCCGCAACTGGACCTACATTGAGGACATTGTGCGCGGCACCCTGCTGGCTGCAGAGCGGATTGAGGATGCCACTCCTGTCAACCTGGGCACGATGGAGCGCATCCGGGTGCTCGATGCGGCCAAGATGGTGCTGGAGTACACCGGGCACAAGGCCGAGATCCGGCTTCGCCCCGACATGCCCACCGGTCCGCTGAACCGTGTGGCCGACAATACCCTCGCCCGGCGGCTGCTTGGTTGGGAACCTCGCGTCTCGTTCCGGGAAGGCCTGAAACGCACGATTGACTGGTACTTTGCCACCAGGGACCGCGAACAGGTACGGCGGACCCTGGATCAGATGCTTACGGAGCGTTAGGTGTCACAGCCGCTGCGGGTGAATATCCTGGGGGTGGGCGTCAGTGCTGTCCACATGGCGGCTGTCCTGGAGGTGATAGAGGGGTGGATTTCCCGGGGCGAGGCCCATTATGTGTGTGTGACCAGTGTCCACGGGGTGATGGAGAGCCACCGCGACGAGTCACTGCGGCAGATCCACAACTCGGCCGGCCTGGTGACGCCTGATGGCATGCCCCTGGTATGGCTGAGCCACCTCAAAGGATTTCGCCAGGTAGAGCGGGTGTATGGCCCTGACCTGATGCTGGCCCTGTGTCAACGGTCGGTGCTCAGGGGGTACCGCCATTACCTCTATGGTGGGGCTGTCGGTGTCCCCGAGCAACTGGCCGCTGCCCTGCGGCAACGGTTTCCCGGCTTACAGATTGTCGGCACCTGTTCGCCCCCGTTCCGGCCGCTGACTGCGGAGCAGGACGAGCAGATCGTGTCGGCGATCAATGCTGCCGGGGCGGACATCGTCTGGGTCGGCCTCAGCACGCCCAAGCAGGAGCGATGGATGGCGGCGCATGTGGGGCGGGTGGCGGCCCCGGTGTTGATCGGCGTGGGGGCTGCTTTTGACTTTCTGGCCGGGCGCAAAAAGCAGGCACCATCCTGGATGCAGCGCAGTGGCCTGGAGTGGCTTTTCCGCCTGTGGACCGAACCCCGCCGTCTGTGGCGGCGGTACCTGACAAGCATTCCGCCCTTTGTTTTGTTGAGTGCATTGCAGGCGTTGGGGTTGCGCCGTTACGAATTGACATAGGGATGCACGATGACGTTTCAGGAAATCGTTCTAACCCTGCGGCGGTGGTTTTGGCTGCCGTTGGTCGGTGCTTTGATCGCCGGTGGGGTGGCTTTGATCTTGAGCCTGGTCTGGCCGCCGGCCTATGAGGCCGAAGCCCTGGTGCTCATCACCAAGCTCCGCCCGGCGGTGACCCTCGACCCTCGCTTCCAGACGGTGGCGGAGGAAAATGTCGTCAATCTATCGGTTCAGGAGGACCAGGTCCGCCGCCAAACTCTGGTGGGGCTGGCACAGAGCCCAGACCTGTTGGCCAGAGCCCTCGAGCGTCTGGCCGATGCGCTGCCGCCCGAAGAACGGTCGGTGGAGGGGATGCGAAGGGCAACCGACATTCGCACCGAGGGAAACCTGATCTCCCTCCAGGCCCGGGCCGATGCCCCGGGCAAAGCGGCAGCGATCGCTAACGCCTGGGCCGCGGCCTATTGCGATCAGGTCAACCGTCTGTATAGCAATACCTCACCCGGTTACGAACAGATCCAGGCGCAGATCGCCAACGCCCGGACGGCCTATGAAGCGGCCAAGAAGGCGCTCCAGGATTTTGTGCGGGAGAGCCGGGAAAATGAATTAACCCGCCAGATTGACCAGAGGCAGCAGGTCCTGGCCGACCTGCAAAGGGGGCAGCTTGTTGCAGCCCAACGACAGGTGGATGGCTTTCTGGCCCGCACCAACCGCATTGATCACCTGCTTTTTGGTGCCCAAAGCCTGAAAGCTCAACTGGCAACCCTGCCCGATGCAGACCCATTGACGCCCGGCGAGCAGTTTGCCCTGTTTTCGTTGGAAGCGGGCGCCTTCACGCACTGGATCACCACGGCGCTGAGCCTGGAACTGGGTCAGGGCTGGCCGGACCGGCCTCAGATCACGGTCGGGCAGGCGGCTGCCAGGCTGGATGGCCTCATCGCCCGCCTGGGGGCCGACCGGGCGGCAGCCCAGGCCGAGATCGCCACCCGGTCGCTGGCTCTGTTGAGGGGGGAGGAACTGCTGACCTATGGGCAGGACGACACAGCTTCGGCACAGATCGCAGCCTTGCAGGCCGAGATCGGCCGTTTGCAGGCCGACCTGCAGCAGCAACAGGCGCTCAAGCGGGACCTGAGCGATGCCTGCGACCTGGCCCGTGAAAACTATCTCACCCTGGCCCGCAAGGGGGCCGAGGTTCAGATCACCTCCCAGTTGACCGGCGTCGAGGTGCAAATGGCGGCGGCTGCCCGTGAACCGGCCGAGCCGGCCTTTCCCCGCCCTCTGCTAACTACGGCGCTGGGGGTTGTAGCCGGCGGCCTGGTCGGGCTGGGGCTGGCCTTTCTCCTGGCGGCCTGGCCCCGGCGGGATCAATAGGGCGAGGAGGGCCACCGCGAGCACAAGTCAGTGGGTATGGATGGGGTGGTCCAGGGCGATGGCCCCGCCCAACTCTGCCAGGGCCGCTTGCAACGCCCCGGTCGCCTGGTGCATCGCCTCGGCAGCACGGCGCATCTGATGCGCAGCCGTCTCGTGGCCGGCGGCGATGGCCTTTTCGGCCCAGGCGTCAAACTCCCCGGCGTGCTCCTGATTGTGTTCGATCCAGTGGGGCAGCAGGGCGCGCAGCTTCTCCATGTCGTTCATGGCTCCTCCTTTTGGCCGTGAGTTTTTGACGTGAGCAAGACCCGATGTTTGAGCAGGTCAATGCCCTCCAGTTTGCCCCGAATCTCGCGGGGTTCCTCGAACAGGGACCTCAACAGAAACCCATCGGGTGTGGGTTCCAGCCAGATCACTTCTTCCATCACCTTATCACCGTCCAGATAGACCGTTGCCTGGCACATCGGTAAACTCCCGTTGGTTCAAAAGAACAGTTTGGCCAGCCGCAGCAACCCCTGATTCCATGCCACCCGGTGGGTGATGCCGCCAGCGCCCAGGGTTGCCCTGTTTTCCAGGTACCAGCGATAGTTCCTCAGGAGCGCATCCCGGTTGGAGTATTGCGGCTGGAACCCCAACAGCCGCCTGGCCTTCTCTACCGACACGAACGAATCGGTGACGATCGTGTCGTAGGTCCATTGGTACAGAGGGGACAGGTGCAGGCGCTCCAGAAGGCGGAGCATCGCCCGTGCCGGCGAGGCAGGAAGGGGGATCACACGCCGGCCATACCCGGCCTCGTCCAGAACGGCCTGGAACTCCTCGCGCACGGTGGTGAACTGGGTGGCGCCAATGTTGAAAACGTCGTTGACCTTTTCCTCAGGCCCATTGGCGGCCAGGACCACTGCCTGACAGAGGTCCTCGACATCCAGGAGTTGATAACGGTTGCGGCCACTGCCGAGGATGGGAAAGTGCCTGCCCTCGCTGGCCCACTCGTACAACAGGGCGAACACTCCAAGCCGCTCCGGCCCAACGAACGACTTGGGGCGCAGGATCGGAATGCACAGGCCCCGGCGGCGATATTCATGGCAGATCTTTTCGACCTCGACCTTGCTCTCGCCGTAAGGGCCTACCCCGCTCAGCGGATCGTCTTCCAGAAGTGGATGGTGATCGGGGATGCCATAGACGGCCGTACTGGAGATGTGGATCAGCCACCGGACCCCACGCCGATAGGCCGCTTCGAGCACCGTTCGCGTTCCGTCTATATTGGTGGCATAGATCTCCTGACGGGGGTACAGGGGCAAAGCGGCGGCAGCATGGACCACGATCTCTACCTCTTCCAGCGCCCGCTCAACGGCGTTCGGGTCCCGAATGTCGCCCTGGAGAACCTGGATCCTGTCCACGACGTCGGCATAAGGGAAATCGGCAATATCAAGAGAGGTTACGGCGTGGCCCTGCCTGACCAGAAAGCGGATCAGGTTGATCCCCAAAAAGCCCGCGCCGCCGGTGATCAGAAATCGCTGTCTCATGGGTTGCTACCGTGGGCAAGGTGGTTCTGCAAGAAAGGCAGGGGGGCGGTCCCCCTTTTCCCCCTCGCTACATGGCCGACAGAGCCGCCTTTCCCCGTCGGCTATCAGGTGGGTCTCGACGACCAGCTCGCCACAGGCATCGCAGGGGATGAGGGCTGAGGTAAAGGAGACCTCCGGCCACTCGACGGTTATGCGCGTCACCTCAAAGAGGGCTTCCGGCGCCAGTTGGAGCAGGGTGGCGATGCGTCGGTCCAGCAGGGTCTGATAGCGGGCCGTTTGTGCCAGAGTCGCCTGCCTGCTCTGGATGGCCTGCTCCAGGGCCAGAAACTCGGGATCGGCGGGCAGCACCCCCGGTTTGAGGGCCAGCCGGAGGCCAGGCCCCTCCCCACAGGCAAAGATATAGATGTGCCGGCCGTGGTCGTGCAGGTGCAGCCGCCGATTGGCCACGGTGCAACCGGTCACTTGTTGCACGGCATCCACCGCCGAGGTGGTGTTCTCGACGATGGCGCGCAGTTCCTCCCCCCACAGCCTCTCCACCGCCAGGGTGTCGAGGGCGTACCGGCTGGCCCGGTAGCCGATGGCCAGGTCCGGGCAGAGATGGCCGTGGAAATCGGCCACCTGTTTGAGCTTCCAGTCAACGAGCATCGCTTCCCTCTCCTCTCCCTCCTCCTCTACCTGGAAGTGGAGCACCCACTGACAGCGCCACACAGAGGGGCTTTCCTGCCAGATCGGATCCAGATAGAGGGCATAGACCGCCTCCCCGGTGCGCACCAGGTAGAGGGCCGAGGGGTCCTCGGCCGACTCGTGGAACGCTGCGATTACCTCTGTGATCTCGTAGCGCCGGCCAGCACGCCGGAAGCTCACCGGTACCTGCAGGGCGTTGTCATACTCTACTTCGATCTGTTGCTGGATCGGTTCCACCCGGTCGGCGTCGATCTGATGAAAGACGGCCTCCCTGCTCAGCATGGTATTTCCCCTATCCGATGTTGCGCCCCCGCTCGATCCACACCAGGGCGGCGCGGCTGCGTTGATAGATGCCGATCTGTCCATCCCGCCGTTCGATCAGAGGCAACAGGGCCGCCCTCAGGTCCGAACACCCGGCTTCGGACAGGTGGAAATAGCGCCGCCACCATTCGACCAATGCCTCTTCCGAGTCGTAGACATAATTGTAACTGGTCCAAAAGACCTCCACGTCGGCATAGATGCCCATCTCCAACAGCAGCGGGTAAAAGTACTGCATCTGGGGCGGGGCGACCCGATCCCGACCCCGGAAGCGGCGGTATAGCTCCTGCTCCCACTCCCGCGGCTCGCCGGTGCCCATCAGGGCGACGACATGCCCGGAAAGGTGCACCAGGTTTCGGATCACCAGATCGATCGCTTCCACGTTATAGAGGGAATAGGAGGCCAATGCCAGGTCGAACGGCCCGGCCAGGGTAGTCACCGCCTCTTCTATCGGCTGGGGGATGAGGCAGACGTTGGAAATACCGGCGTGGGACAGGTTGCGGACCAGCACGGCGCGCATGGGTGCCGAGGGCTCCACGGCGACGACCTCTCGCACGACGCGGGCCAGCGGCAGGGTGAAGGCGCCACTGCCGGGGCCGACCTCCAGCACCCGCGCCTTGGGGCCAACAACCGACAGCAGGCGCGGCAGGACAAGGTCCACATAGTCGTTGTGCTGTACCCAGTCCTGGTACCATCCCGCCGCGCGTTGCCAGGCCTCCTCTTCCTTTTCCCACCGTGCTTCGCGGCAGGCGATCACCTGCTCCTGCCACCGGCGCAAGGCCACTCCCGAACCCAGGTTCGTCATCTGCCCCCTTCCCTTGTCGCGTCGGACTCCCCTCCGAGCCGCCTCTTATTGCAACTGGTTGCAATAAGAGTATAGCACAACAAGGGTGTCCTGGCAAATCGGGAGGGTGGCCGGATCAAGTGACGTGGTGGGATGAAGGTTAGGAGGAACAGGCAGAGGGGCTATCTGTCGCCGGCGGCGCAGGTCGGGCACAGCCCCGGCACAGAGAGGTGTTCAAGGGCTGCCCGGAAGCCATAGTCGGCTTGCAGGCGTTGGGCGAAGGCCTGGGCGCTCTCCAGGTCGGCGCCGATGACCTGGCCGCAGGCCTGGCAGACCAGGTGCAGGTGGGGGCCGTGGATGCCGAGGAGTTGGTAGCGCCGTTGGTCATCGCCGGCATCCACACACGCAACCAGGCCGAGTTCCTGAAGCAGGTCCAGGGTGCGGTACACGGTCGAGACATCCACGGAACCGCTGACATTTTGTACCTGTCTGTAGATCTCGTCGGCGGTTGCCCACCCCTCGATCTCGTGCAAGACCGACAGGATGATCTCCCGTTGCGGGGTCAATCGGAACCCTCGCTTGCGCAGTTGTTGGAGAAAGATCTGTTCGCAGGCCATCCTCTTGCCTTCCCGGTTGTCGAATTTATTTGCAATTGCAGGTATATACCCGAAGGTCGGGCCCCTATCCCGGCCCGGCGATCGGCTTTAGCGCATCAATCACCGGCAGAAAGACAGCCTGGTACAGGGCATCGTGTTCCTCGGCGGTGCTTTGCAGCAGCACGATCAGCCCCAGCTTCCCGCTTTCCGCCAGGGCGAAATCTATCGAAAGCCCCTGCACCTCGACGGCATAGAGGGTCCAGGTAAGGCCATTGGCCTGGCGCTCGCCGACACTGGCCGGCGGCGCCTTCAGCCCCAATTGCCCGACCAACAGCCCCAGAAGGCTGTCGGCGCTCATCGGCGCGGCCTGGGCGATGATCACCGCTGCGTCCAGCCCCGAACTGCGCCGGGCATAGACGCCGAGGCTGGTTTCGGTCCAGCCGGCCGGCACAACGCCCTGGATGCCCATCTGTGTATTGGTGAACGGTTCCAGGACGATGGCTTCTGCTCCTTCCGCCGGCACAGCCCACTGCGGCCCCCCCATCTCCCCGATGCAGGTGTCGTCGGGCGCCCTGGTTGGGTCTTCCAGGAAGGCGATCATCATCTCGGTCGGGCAGCCGCCGCCGAGGCTGGTGCCATGCCCCATCCCCGGATACTCGAAGAAAAAGCTGTTCTTGAGCGTTTCTGCGGCATGTCGCCCCCAGTCGGGCGGGGTGATGGGATCGTATTCGCCGGCCATGATCAGCGTCGGCAGGTCGCTGCGTACCGGTTCGTTCTCGATGGGGGCTGCCCGGCCCGAATCCCACTCTTCACACACCTGGAAGGTAAATTTGCCGACGACTGAGTATTCAAAAAAGTAGGCCAGGTCGGGGTATTGGGCGAGCACCTCTTCCAGATCGGCAAGGGAGTCGAAGGGGATTTCTTCGTTGCACTGTACCGAGAACTGCATGCCGATGCTTGTCATCTCCTGCTGAGCCAGTAGTTGGCTGAGGATCACCTCGATCATGGTGTAGTTGCCCTGGCTGGCGTTGTGGAGGAGCTGAGGCAGCGCCGGGATGACGTCGGTCTCGTACAGCAATTGGAATAGCAGGCCCAACAGGTTGTAGCCGTTCATCACGGCGTTGTAGCTTTTGCCGGTGGTGGGATCGGTGACGGTGATGGAGGCCGGCGCGTCGTTCAGGCGCTCTACTGTGTCGAAAAAGAGGGGGCGCAGGTCCGGGTAGGCGGCATTGCACGCCTGGTCGGCGGCACAGCCGGCGAAAAAGATTTGAAAAGCCCGGTTGGCGTTGGCCGGCGCTGCCAGGTATAGATTGACGTCGGGGGGGTAGACCGAGTCGAGCACTACGCTGCGGATGCCCTGGGGATAGTCGCGCATCACCTCCAGGGCCAGCCGGGTTCCATAAGAGACGCCCCACAGGTTCACCTGATCGTAGCCCAGGGCCTGGCGCAGGTCGTTCACATCAGCGGCGCTGGCCGCCGAGTTGTAGGCCGACAGGTCGGCGGTCTGGCTCAGGCTTGCCTCACACTCCAGAAGCGTCTGGCGGTTGAGTTCGGCGATCTCCGGGTCGGTGTATTGCCTGCCGTCCATCTCATAGTCGAGGAGCTCCAGGTTGAGTTCGCTCAGTTTGGGGCAGTCGAGCGCCGGCTCCGACCGCCCCATCCCCCGTTGATCGAAGAGGATGAGGTCGCGGTGGGCCCCCAGCGACGGCTCGAACTTGGGGAAGGCCAGGTGGAGGGCTTCCAGCACACTGCCCCCCGGCCCACCCGCCAGGAAGAGGATGGGGTCGGGTTCACTTGCCCCGCCCTGGGGATGGAGGATGGCCACGGCCAGGCGGATGGTCCGGCTGGCGGCCAGGGCGCGGTTTTCGGGCACTGTCAGGTAGCCGCACTCGATGGTTTTGCCTTCCACCAGGTCGGCGGGCAGGTCGAAGGGGCAGGAGGCCTTTGCAAAGTGGGCGACGGGGGTCGGGGTCGGTTCGGGGGTGGGGGTGGGGGTAGGTTCCGGCGCATCGGTCGGGCGGGGGGTGTCGGTCGGCACCGGCGTATCGGTCGGTTGGACCTCCACCACCGGGGTGGGGGTGGGCGGTATCGCGGTAGGCGCGGGGCCGCAGGTGACTACCAGGGGCAACAGCAGGGCCAGGAGCGGCAGAAAATGGCTCCACAGGGTGTTGGTTTTCATCCCTCTCTCCTTCGGCGGCTGCTCAGGTCCGCAGGTGGTCCGGGAGCTGGACGGCGACGACCTGGCCGCGGGCGCAGACCTCTCCCCGGACCGATAGGGTGGTGTTGACGATGACCTTGCGGCCCTTGATCTCCTGGACCTGGGAGCGTAGCTCCAGCGGCCCCTCGATCGGGGTGGGGCGCAGGTAATCCACGTGGAGGGAGGCGGTGACAAAGCGCAACGGTGGATCGGTGTCCATCGCCCGTCCCTGGGCCCGGTAGGCGGCGGCTGCGGCCGTGCCGGTGGAGTGGCAATCGATCAGAGAGGCGATCAGCCCGCCGTAGACATAACCCGGTATGGCGGTGTGATAAGGCCGGGGCGTGAAGGTACAGACCGCCTCATCTCCGTCCCAGTAGCTCTTGATCTGGAGCCCATGTTCATTGAGCCGGCCGCAGCCGTAACACAGGCTCAGGCTATCGGGGTAGTAGTCCTGAAACGCTTTTTCTGTCATAGTTGGGTTACTCCAGTTGGCCGCTGCCCTGGCACAGGTCACAGACGATCTGCTCGACTACTGTGGTTTCCCCTGTCCCCTGGCATTGGCCACAGTCGCGGCCGTCAATCTGGCCCTGGCCGTTGCACGCCAGACAGATGATCCGGTGCGACTCTTCTGTCTGACCGGTTCCGTGGCAGATCGGGCATTCCATCGTCTCCCCCTCCAGAAAGAGTTTGATATAGGTTGTTCTCAGTATAGCAGCCGATCGGCATTTTTGTCAACAGCAGGCCGGCAGATCACCGGGCTGCTGCCCCTCATTTGAGGTCAACACGGCCTGGGCCGCGGCCAAGGCATACCCGATGTCCTCCGCTTCGATGCCATAGTGGGTGACGGCCCGGACCTGGCGTGGGCCGACGGCGCCTACCTTGACGCCCCATGCGGCCAGGCTGGCGGCAAATTCGGCTGCCGAGGGAGCGGTGGGGGATAGCTCCAGGAGGACGATGTTGGTGACCACCCGCGCCGGGTCGAGGAGGATACCGGGCAGGCGGGCCAGCCCTTCGGCCAGCCGCCGGGCGTTGGCGTGGTCCTCGGCCAGGCGGTCCACCATCGTCTCCAGGGCGACGATGCCGGCAGCGGCCAGCACCCCGGCCTGGCGCATCCCGCCGCCGAGCATCTTGCGCCGGCGGCGGGCGCGGCGGATAAACTCTGCCGGGCCACATACTACGGAACCGACCGGCGCCGACAGCCCCTTGGACAGGCAAAAGCTCACCGAATCGGCGTCGCGGGCCAGGGCCGCGGCCTCGATCCCCAGGGCGACGGCGGCGTTAAAGATGCGGGCCCCGTCCAGGTGGATCGCCAGGCCGTGGCGGTCGGCCAGGGCGCGCACCCGGGCCATGTAGGCCGGGGTGAGCACCGCCCCGCCGCACCGGTTGTGGGTGTTCTCCAGACAGATCAGCCGGCTGCGGGGGTAATGATCGTTGTAGGGATCGCGGATGGCGGCTTCTACGTCGGCCAGGTCCAGTGTGCCGTCCGGTTGGTTGAGCACCGTGCGGGGGTGGATGCCCCCTACGGCTGAGGAGCTGCCGGCCTCGAACAGAAAGGTGTGGGCCAGGTGGCCCATGATCGCCTCGTCGCCCCGGTCGCAGTGGGCCAGCAGACAGACCAGGTTGGCCATCGTGCCGCTGGGCACAAAAAGCGCCGCCTCTTTGCCAAGGCGCTCGGCGGCTATTGCTTCCAGGCGGTTGACCGTCGGGTCTTCGCCATATACATCGTCCCCCAACTCGGCCTGGAACATGGCCTGGCGCATGGCCGGGGTAGGCAGTGTCACCGTGTCACTGCGCAGGTCTATGACCTTGTCCGGTTTCATGGACATCGCTCCTTTCTCTTCCTTCCCCGCTGTGGAGGGGAAAGAGCAGCAACGGGGCCATTGTACCCCCAAAACCGATTGTCGGCAAGTGGCCCGGCCCGGCTGGCCCCGCGGTGCTCAAACGGCATTGGAGCCTGGCGGCGTTGCTCTCTGGCGGCAGGCGTAGTATAATGGGCTGGGCCGGCCAACCGGCCAGCGATTTTTACATAAGAGGTGGTTGGGATATGAAGATCTTGATCGCGGCCGACATGGAGGGCGTCTCCGGCGTCGTCCACTGGGACCAGGTGGATTCCACGCACAGCGAGTATGCCCGCTTTCGCAAGTTGATGACCGGTGAGGTGAATGCCGCCATCCGCGGGGTGTTGGATGCCGGAGCCGATGAGGTGATCGTCGCCGATGGGCACGGGCGGGGCCGCAACCTTCTGATCGAAGAGCTGGACCCCCGGGCACGGCTCAACTGTGGCACCCCTTCACCCTTTTCTATGGTCCAGGGGGTGGATTCGGGGGTAGAGGCGGCGCTGTTTATCGGCTATCACGCCCGGGTTGGGGCACAGAACGCCATCCTGGATCACACCTGGTCCAGTTCGTGCGTGGCAGGGGTGTGGCTCAATGGCCGGGTGGTGGGTGAGACCGGCTGGAATGCGGCGGTCTGTGGTCACTTTGGCGTGCCGGTGATCCTGATTTCCGGCGATCAGACGGTGTGCGCCGAGGCGTCGGCGCTGCTGGGGCCGGTGGAGACGGTGGTGGTGAAGTGGGCCAGTGGGCGGATGGCAGCCGAGTGCCTGCCGCCGGAGGTTGCCCAGGGGCGGATCTATGAGGCGGCCAGGCGGGCGATCCGGCGCTGGCAAGAGGGCCAGGCTCCTGAGCCGTTCCGCTTGCCGCCGCCGATCACCGTGGCCGTCGAGTTGGTGCATTCGGACATGGCCGACCGCGTTGCCATCGCCCCGGGGGTGCACCGCCTGGAGGGCAAGCGCGTCGAGTTCACCGCCGAGGATGTGCCGACGGCCTATCGCACCTTTCGGGCGATCGTCGCCCTGGCCAGGGAATGAGGTCCAGGTCAAGGTGAGTGATTATTGTGTTTCTTTGCGCCTGGCTCTTTTCCCCCTCACGGCCCGGGTGGAGATCGTTGGAGGGGAGGAGCGCCTGACCGTCGCCGGCTGTGACCTGGCCGAGTTGGCGGAGCGGTACGGCACGCCCCTGTATCTGTACGATCAGGCCACGCTGGAGGCCATGGTCGAGGCCTACTGCCAGGCGTTGGATCGCTTTTACCCCGGCGAGGCGGGGCTTACCTACGCCGGCAAGGCCTTTCTGTGCCTGGCGATGGCCCGGTGGGTTCAGCGCCAGGGCCTGTGGCTGGATTGTACCGGTGCGGGCGAGATCCGGATCGCAACGGCGGCCGGTGTGGCGCGGGAGCAGCTCCTGGTCCACGGGGTGAACAAAAGCCCGGCCGATCTGGCCGCAGCCCTGGCCCACGCCGGCACGGTGGTGGTAGACAACCTGACCGAGCTGGAGCGTTGGGTGGCCCTGGCCCGGCAAAACTCCGGGCCGTTCCCCGACCTGTGGCTGCGCCTGCGGCCTGGCCTGGCGGTGGAGACCCACACCTACAACCAGACCGGTCAGGAAGACAGCAAGTTTGGGATGAGCCCGGTTGAGGCGGTGGCGGCGGTTCGGCTCTGCCGCCAACATCGCCTGCCCCTGACCGGCCTCCACTTTCATCTGGGGTCTCACCTCCATGATCCGGCTCCCATCGGCCTGGCGCTGGACACGGTGCTGGGCCTGGTGGCGGCCCTCCGGGAGGAGACCGGTTGGTTGCCCCAGGTGTTGTGCCCTGGTGGGGGGTGGGGGGTGGCCTATCACGAAGACGACCTGCCTCAGCCGGCCATTTCCGACTATGTCGAATTTGTGGCCAGCCGGCTGGCAGAGGGCTGTGGCCGGCAGGGGTTGCCCCTGCCCCGCCTGCAACTGGAGCCGGGGCGCAGCATCGTGGCCCGGTCGGGGGTGGCCCTCTACCGGGTGGGGGTGGTCAAACAGGCCGCTCATCGCCGCTGGCTGCTGCTGGATGGCGGCATGGCCGACAACCTGCGCCCGGCCCTCTATGGCGCCCGCTACACGGCGCTGCCGGTCCGAGAGCCGGAAAGGCCGGTTGCCGGGCCGGCCTGGCTGGCCGGGCCCTATTGTGAGAGTGGTGACCTGTTGATCGAAGCGCTGCCCCTGCCCGATCTTCAGCCTGGGGAGCTGATCGCTGTGCCGGTGAGCGGGGCCTATCATCTCAGCATGGCCGGCAATTACAATGGGGCCTGCCGGCCGGCAGTGTTATGGCTCGCCGGGGGCACCGCCCATCTCATCCAGCGGCGCGAGCAGACAGAGGATCTCCTCCGCCGGGACCAGGTGCCTGGGAGTTGAGGGCCATGCTGCCGGGGCGATCCGGGGTGGGCAGAGGGCGGTATCTGGACCTCTTCTGGCTGTTGCTCCTGGGCACGGTGTGGGGGGCTTCGTACCTGTTCATCAAGGTGGGCGTTGCCGAAGTGCCGGCCCTTACCTTTGTGATGGCGCGGTTGGTGTTGGGGGCGGCCCTCCTGTGGCCCCTGGTGCGGGTTGTGGGGTATCCCATGCCCCGCAGCCGCCCGCTGTGGGAGGCCTACCTGGTCATGGGCCTGTTGAGCGGGGCGCTGCCTTACTCCCTTATCACCTGGGGCGAGATCCATATCTCCAGCGGTCTGGCGGCGTTGCTGCAGGCTACCATGCCCCTCTTTACCGTCCTGTTGGCTCACCGGTGGACCGCCGACGAGCGACTGACGTTGCCGCGGGTCCTGGGGGTCATCGTCGGCTTCCTGGGCGTGGGGCTGGTGCTGTTCCCCGAGCTGCGTCGTGGATTCCAGGCCGGCCTGCTGGGTCAACTGGCGGTGGTCGCCTCTTCGATCAGCTATGCGGCGGCGGCCATCTTTGCCCGGAACCGGCTGCGTGGGCAGCCCCCGCTGGTCTCTACGGCGGGGCAACTGACGGCGGGCGCGGCTCTGATGCTGCCCCTCAGCCTGATCGTGGACCGCCCTTTTCACTTGTCGCCCTCGCTGCCGGCGGTGGCAAGCTGGCTGGGGTTGACCATCCTGGGCACGGTGCTGGCCTATGCCATCTACTACACCCTCCTTGCGCGCACGAGCGCCACATTTGTCAGCATGGTCACCTATGTCATTCCTGTCAACGGGTTGATCCTGGGGGCGCTGGTGCTGGGCGAGCCGCTCCATCTGACGGTGCTGGGCAGCCTGGCGCTCATCCTGTTGGGTGTATTCCTGGTGAGAAGGTAGCTCGACAATGTCCCATCGGCGTGGCGGATGAGGGAAGGTAGAGTTTCTGAGGAAAGCAGGTATGCAAGTTCTGAAGCGCCTCTTTTTGTTTCTGACCCCTTATTGGAAGATCCTGGCCCTCAACGGCTTCCTGTTGGTGGGGCGGGCGGGCATGGAACTGGTGCCTCCCCTGTTCCAACGGGCCATCGTGGACGAGGTGATCGGCGCCCGGGACCTGACCCGACTGGGCTTCTTGATCGGGTTGCTGGTCGGGGTGTACGCCTTGCAGCAGTTGGTCAATGCGGCGGACATGTTCATCCGTCACGCCCTGGGCGAGCGGTTCATCTTTGACCTGCGGGTGCGCCTGTATGCCTGGTTGCAGCGGCTGTCGCTGTCCTTCTTTGAGCGCACCTCTACCGGCGAGTTGATGTCGCGGGTGACCAACGACGTCAATGCTCTGGAGCAGTTTGTCACGCACGGTTCGGCGCTCACCGCCGTGGACCTGCTGCGTTTGTGCGGCGGTGCGCTCCTCCTCGTGGTCCTGGATCTCCGGCTGGCGTTGCTGGTGCTGTTGCCGGTGCCGGTGCTGGCGGTTTCGATGCGCTATTTCAACACCCGGATCCGGCCTGTCTATCGCCGTGTGCGCCGCCGGCTGGGCGATATTAACGCTCAGCTTCAGGATAACCTGTCGGGCATCCGCGTCATCCAGGCATTTGCCCAGGAGGAACAGGCGCTGCACCGCTTTACTGCCGAGAGCGAAAGCTATTACCGCGCCCGGGTGGAGGGGATCCGCTATTGGTCCACCTTCTTCCCGGCCATGCGCTTTGTGGCCTCGTTGGGCACCGTGATCGTGCTGGGGGTTGGGGCGGTGATGGTGGTGAGGGGCGATCTGACGCTGGGCACGTTGGTGGCCTTTTTGTCCTACGTCACCTCCTTCTATGAGCCGATCAACCGCTTGACCGAGGTGGACAATATCTTTCAGGAGGCCATTGCCGCCGGTGAGCGGATCTTTGAGCTGCTGGACGAGTCGGCTGAAATCCAGGATGCCCCGGATGCGGTGGAATTGCCGCCCATCCGGGGGGAGGTGGTCTTTCAGGATGTGCATTTTCGCTATGGCAGCGGCGACGAGGTGCTGCACGATGTCGAGTTCAGCATGGCTCCCGGCGAAGTGGTGGCGTTGGTGGGTCCCAGCGGGGCGGGCAAGACGAGCGTCGCCAACCTGCTGTGCCGTTTTTACGACCCGATCCACGGCCGGATCACGGTGGATGGCTATGACCTGCGCCGGGTAAAGCTCGCTTCCCTGCGGCGGCAGGTGGCTGTGGTATTGCAGGATACCTTTCTGTTCAATACCACCGTGCGCGACAACCTGCTCTACGGCAAACCGGATGCCACCGAAGAGGAGTTGGTGGCTGCCGCCAGGGCGGCCTATGCTCACGAGTTTATCGAGGCGCTGCCCAACGGCTACGATACCGAGATCGGCGAGCGGGGGGTCAAGCTCAGCGGTGGGCAGAAGCAGCGGCTGGCCCTGGCCCGGGCCATCCTGGCCAACCCGCGCATCTTGATCCTGGACGAAGCCACCTCCTCGGTGGATGCCGAAGCGGAGTATCTGATCCAGCAGGCGCTGGACGAGGTGCTGAAGGGCCGCACGGCTTTGATTATCGCCCATCGCCTGAGCACCATCCGCAACGCCGACAAGATCATCGCCCTGGAGGAGGGGCGCATCGTCGAGATCGGCGACCATCAGGAGCTAATCCGGCGGGGTGGGTTGTATAGCCAGCTCTATCAGCGGCAGCTCGAACTGGCCCTGCCGGACGCGGTCCCCTGAGGTTCAGCGGGTGATCGTCACCTTTTGCAGCCCGGCCGGCCGGTCGGGGTCGTTGCCCCTGACCAACGTCAGGTGGAGGGCGAAAAGCTGGCCCGGCACGACGGCCGCCAGGGGCGACAGCCACTCCGGGATGCCGGTCGGCAGCGGCAGCGGGGTGACCGCCTCGGCCAGCAGGTCGTGCCGGTCGGAGATGATCAGCAGTTCTGCGCCGCGTGCTTTTAGCTCCAGGCTGAAGGTGCGCATGGTGTCGAACATCTTGCCGGCAGGGGCGACGACCAGCGCCGGAAAACCGCTGCCCACCACGGCGATGGGGCCGTGCATGAAATCGGCCGAGGAGTAGGATTCGGCGATCAGGTAGTTCAGTTCTTTGAGTTTGAGGGCGATCTCGAAGGCGGTGGCATAGTTGTAGCCCCGGCCCAGAACCACACAGGTCTCCATGTAGCGGTAGCGTTCCACCGCTTGGGCGATCCGCTCCTCGGCGGCCAGGACCCGCTCGACCGTCTGGGGCACCTGGCGCAGTTCCCGCAGGCGGCCGTCGTCGCCGGCCAGGGCGCACGAGAGCAGGGCCAGGGCAGCCAGTTGTGCCGTGTAGGTCTTGGTGGCGGCTACGGCTCGCTCTTCGCCGGCGTGGAGCGGGATGACATAATCGGCCTGAGCGGCCAGCGGGGAGCCGGGGGCGTTGGTCAGGGCCAGCGTTGGGGCACCCTGCCGCTGCCCTTCGGCCAGCACAGCCACGATGTCGGGCGACCGGCCCGATTGAGAGATGCCGATCACCAGGGCGCCTTGCAGGCAGGGCGGTTGGCCGTAGACGCTGAACAGGGAGGGGGTGGCCAGGGCCACGGGCAGGCGGTTGTGGGCCCCCAGCAGATACTGGCCGTAGCGGGCCGCGTTGTCCGAAGTGCCCCGCGCGGCGATGAGGACGTAGCGGACCTCCCGCCGACGGAGTTTGTCGGCGATCTGCCCGACATGGCCGGCCTCTTGATCGAGCAACGTGGCCAGCACCTGCGGCTGTTCCCGGATCTCCTCTTGCAGGAATGACATCGCCCCTCCTGTGAAAATAAACGGCGGACGGTACCCCGGGCCGCCGCGAGGGCGGCCCCTACCATTTTCGTCCCTGGGGGTGTGCCAGGGAACAGGACGGCTCTTTCATTCTACCCCAGCTCCGGTTGTTTCTGCAAATGGCCTTGGGCATTTGACTCGACCCCTGATGCCGTGCTACAATGTGCCTGACTCGGAGGTGAACTCGATGAAACGATCGAATTTTTCGCTCAGAGGGGTGTTCCCACCCATCCCTACCCCCTTTGACGCGACAGGAGAGGTTGCCTGCCGGGCGCTGGCCGAGAACCTGGCGCGGTGGAACCGCTACGACCTGGCCGGCTATGTGGTCCTGGGTTCCAATGGCGAGGGGGTCCTGCTCGACGAGGGGGAAAAGCTGCGCCTGCTGGAAACGGCCCGCCAGGCGATCCCGGCCGACCGGCTGATGATCGCCGGCACCGGTTGCGAGTCCACCCGCGCGACCATCGCCCTGACCCGCCGGGCAGCCGAGGTCGGCGCCGATGCTGCCCTGGTCGTCACGCCGCACTATTACAAGGGCCGGATGACAGCCGAGGCCCTGGTCGGCCACTTTTACGCCGTGGCCGACGCCTCCCCCATCCCGGTTTTGCTGTACAACGTGCCGTCGAACACCGGGGTGGACCTGGACGCGGCCACCATCGCCCGCGCCGCGCAGCATCCCAACATTGTGGGGGTCAAAGATACCGGCGGCAATATTACCAAAATGGCCGATACGGTGCGGCTGGTGGGGCCTGCGTTTCAGGTGCTGGCCGGATCGGCGGGCTTTTTCTTTGCCGGGCTGGCGGTGGGGGCGGTAGGCGGTGTGCTGGCCCTGGCCAACGTCGCTCCCCAGGCGGCGAGCGACCTCTATCGCCTGTTCAAGGCCGGGCGGTGGGACGAGGCGGCGGAGCTTCAGCGGCGGATGCTCCCGGTGAATGCAGCGGTGACCACCCGCTTTGGCATCGCCGGGCTAAAGGCGGCGCTGGATATGTTGGGCTACTACGGGGGGCCGGTGCGCCCGCCGCTGCTGCCGATCACCGAGGCGGAGCGGCAGACATTGCAGGCGATCCTGGCCGAGGGTGGGCTGCTGTAGGGGGTCTGGCCCTTTTACAACCTGGCCAGCATCGCCCGGGTATCCCGTTCGACAAAGCGCGTGCCCCACAGGCCGATGGCCGCGCCCAGCAGCGCCACGCTCAGGGCAGAGACCAGCCCCAGCCGCAGGTCGCCGGTCTGATCCGACAGGTGGCCGATCAGGGCCGGGGCCGGGGCGTTGCCCAGGATGTGGATGACAAACAGGCACACCCCCAGGGCCGTAGCCCGCCGCTCGGGCCGGATGACCTGGTGGATCAGGGGGGCCAGGCAGGGCAGGTAGAAGGCAAAGAGGTAAACAGCCAGCGTCGCCAGGATAAGGAACGGGCCGGTCTGGCGCGTCAGGATGGCAGCCACGGCCAGCGGGAAGCCGATGGCATAGCCGGCGCTGAAGGTCAGCAGCCGCCCGGCCGGGGTGCGCTCCAGCAGCCGGTCGGCCAGAAAGCCGCCGGACAGGACCCCTGCCGCACCGGCTACCACCGTCAGCGCGCCGAGGATCACGCCAGCCTGGTCCACGCCCAGGCCGTGCAGCCGCACGGCAAAGCTGGGCAGCCAGTAGATCAGCCCTGCCGTGGCCAGGTTGATCAGGGTCCCGACGACGACCACCACGACAAAGGTGGGCACAGCCAGCAGTTCGGGCAGGGCCGTTGCCAGAGGGGTGGGCGGAACGGGCCTGTGGGTTTCTTCCAGCCCCAGCGCCTGGCGGTCGCTCTGGCCCCGGGCCGGTTCCGGTAGCAGCCAGATGGCCACGGCCAGCAACAGGCCGGGCAATGCGGCCAGGATAAAGACCGGCCGCCAGCCCAAAGCCTTGCCCAGCACGCCACCCAGGGCATAGCCGGCCGCCGATCCGACCATGAGCGCCATGTCGTGGATGCCCACCACCCGCGAGCGATAGGAGGGGGGGAAGAGGTCGCTCAGCCAGGCCAGCGCCGCGGGGCCATAGCCGGCCTCGCCCAGGCCCAGGCCGGCCCGCCCTGCCAACAGGGTGGCGAAGGAGCCGGCTGCCCCGGTGAGGGCCATCGCCCCGCTCCATACAGCCAGCGCCAGGGCAACCACGCGGCGGCGCAGCCAGCGGTCGGCCAGGATGGCGACGGGCACCGGGGCCAGGGCATAGGTGATCTCGAAGGCGGTGGCCAGCAGCCCCACCTGGTAGTCGCTGAGGCGCCAGTAGTCCTTCAGGACCGGAGCCAGCGCCGCCAGGATCTGACGGTCGAAAAAGTTGATGAAATTCGCCCAGAAGAGGGTGAAAAGCGTTAGTCTGGCCGGGTGGGAGACCTTCACTGCCGATCCTGTCGGGGCCTGCATGGTGGCGCCAGGGGGTGAGGGGCCGGGTGGATGCCGGCTACCACCGGTTGGCGTGGACCCGGTCCGGGTCGTATTGGGTGCGGGCCTGTTTCTGTTCGGCAGGATGGCCGATGGCCAGCAGGCTCAGGATGCCGATCTCGGTGGGGATGCCCAGCACGTCGCGGATGGCCTGCTCCCGTTCGGGCCGTCCGTGGCAACCCAGCCATACGCCGCCCAGGCCCAGCCCCGCCGCGGCAATCAGGATGTTTTCTGTGGCGGCAGCGCAGTCTTGTGTCCACCAGTCGGAGAGGGCCGGGTCGCCGCACACGGCGATGGCTACCGCTGCCTGGGCGAGCATTTTGCCAAAGGGATGGGCAGCGGCCAGGGCTGTGAGCACCTCCCGGTCGGTGACCACGACAAAATGCCACGGCTTGCGGTTTGATGCCGAGGGGGCAGCCATGCCCGCCTCCAGCAGGTTTTGCAGGTCGGTTTCGCTCACCGGCTCAGCGGTGTACTGCCGGATGCTGCGCCGGGAAAAGATGATCTTGAGTCGTTCGTCCATGTTCCTCCTCGCAGGATTTTCTCTTTACTTTTGGCAACTGCTCAGCCATGTTCTTTACCACGAAGGACATCAAGGTTTTCTCTTGGATTCTTTGTGTCCTTTGTGGTGAACAAGTAGCCCATCTGAGTGGTTACTACTTTTGAGGCTCAATAGCCAGTCGCTCCACCTCCATCCACTGGCGGCCCGGTACGTCCAACAGGCCCCGGCCGAACCGCCCCCAGGGGGTGACGGTCAGATATTGATTGTCCAGCCACATGACAAAGCCCAGGGGACCGCGCGGCGCAGGGGCATACAGCACCGGCCGATCGTCCACCCAGAAGCTCGCCCGTTCCACGCCCCAGTCCAGGACGTAGGTGTGCCAGACGGTCATGTCGGCGCCGATTTCGGCCTCGCCGATCTGGAGTGCCTGTTGAATGGCCGGCCACAGGCGGCGGTACACGGGGCGCAGGTTCATGATCAGGGCTGCCGGCAGGGCAAAGGGAGCCAGCAGCACCGCCGCCGGCCGCAGGGTGTCTATGACGGCCGCTTTCCAGCCGTACCCGGGCGTATCCAGGTCCAGTTTCATCTCTGAAGGCGGGGAAGCGACGAAAAACCAGACGGCGCGGGGCAGGGTTGGCGTGCGGGCTCCGGTCATCAGAAAGGGGTCGTTCCAGAAGCCAAAGCCGGCGGTGCCGCGCAGGCCGTCCGCCTGGCCGCGGATGGGGTGGGAAAAGCGGGCGCGGACCGTCAGGCGCAGCGGGGGCCGCCAGGGGAAGCGACGGCGCGGCAGGCCCTGATAGTCGTCTATCTGCGCGTTGGAGTAGGTGCGGGCGGTGGCGTTGGCCGTCAGGAAGCGCAGGGTCGAACCGGTGGCTTCCAGCGCCCCGTTACCGGTCACGTAGCGGCGCCAATGGGGAGCGGGACCGGCCATGAAATCGTCATAGATGGCGCCCTTTTTGTCCTGGTGAAGGTGGGGTGCCGGTTCGCCGGGAAGGCTGGCTCTCCAGGATGCCATAGGTCTCGATCATACATGCCTTTGCGGCTATTGGCTCAGAATGGCCATGAAATGGATGACCGTCTCGATCCCCCGGTAAAAGTTGGGCAGGTGTAGTTTCTCGTTGGGGGAGTGCAGCCGGTCGTCGGGCAGGCCAAAGCCCATCAGGATCGTTTCCAGGCCCAGCACCTTTTGGAAGGTGGCGATGACCGGGATGGAGCCCCCTTCCCGGACAAAGATCGGCTCCCGGCCAAAGCTGCGGGTATAGGCCTGGAAGGCGGCCTTCATCGCCGGGCTGTCGCGGCGGATGATGGCTCCCTCTCCGCCATGGAGGCTCCGCACCTGGACCTTGACCGTCGGCGGCGCGATCTCGGTCAGGTAGGCCGCCAGCAGTTGGGTGATCTCGGCCGGGTGCTGGTCGGGCACCAACCGCATCGAGATCTTGGCGTAGGCTTTGCTGGGCAGCACGGTCTTGGTCCCCGGCCCGATATAGCCGCCCCACATGCCGTTTACGTCCAGGGTGGGGCGGGCGGTTTTGCGCTCCAGGATGGTGTATTTCTGCTCGCCCCAATCGGCCCGCACCCCGGCTTCTCGCAGCCACGCTTTGCGGTCAAAGGGGATTCTGGCCAGCTCATCCCGTTCCTCGGGGCTGAGCTCTCGCACCTTGTCGTAGAAGCCGGGGATGGCGATGCGGCCGTTTTCATCATGCAGTCTGGCGATCATGGCGCTCAGGGCGTGGATGGGGTTGTGTACGGCACCGCCAAAGATGCCGGAGTGCAGATCATGGTCAGGGCCGGTCACCTCGACCTCGGCAAAGGCCAGCCCGCGCACGGCATAGACGATGGAGGGCAGGTCCTTGCCCAGGATGTGCGTGTCGGAGGCGACCGCCACATCGGCCGACAGCAGCCCGGCGTGTTCGCGGATGAACGGCTCCAGGTTGGGGCTGCCTACCTCTTCCTCACCCTCAAAGACGCACTTGATGTTGATCGGGGGGCTGCCGGCTGTCTCTTTGAACGCCTCCACGGCCTTGACATAGGTGTACATCTGCCCTTTGTCGTCTGACGCGCCCCGGGCAAAGATGTCGTCGCCGACGATGGTCGGCTCGAACGGTGGGGTGCGCCACTGGTCCAGGGGTTCGGGTGGCTGGACATCGTAGTGGCCGTAGATCAGGATCGTCGGCGCGTTGGGTCCGGCAGCCAGCCACTGGGCATAGACCACCGGGTAGCCCGGCGTGGGCACGACCTCAGCCCGGGGAAATCCGGCGGCCAGCAATTTGTCCCGCAGCCACATGGCTGCCCGTTTCATGTCGGCCTTGTGCTCCGGCTGGGTGCTGACGCTGGGGATGGCGAGGAACTCTTGCAGTTCCCCCAGGAACCAATGCCGGTTCGTCCGTGCATATTCGAGAGCTTTCATAGATCACCTCGTTGTCGTTTTGATGGGCCTGTTGTGCAGGTGTGCCCCTGGTCTGGTACACAGCCTATTATACCACACAGTTGGTTTGTTTGCCCAATTCACCAGGTGCTCTGGGCAGGAGCCCAGGTGGCCTGTCATGGGGTTTCAACCCGGCGAGGGCCAGACAGCAGCGTTGGCTTCGGAAGGGGGATACCGGTGGCTCGTTGACGACGGCGATCTGTCCTTTAAGACAGGGTGACCTGGACCGTCACCTCGGTCTGGCCATCCACCGGCGGGGGGACGAGGGTGCCCGCCACCGACTGTCCGTCCACGGTGAGAGAAACGGTGTTCCCCGGCCCCAGGCGCTCGACCGAAATGTGATAGGTCACGCCGCGAAAGCGGCGCCTGGCCTGGAAGCCGGTCCAGGCGGTGGGCAGGACCGGGGCGATCTGCAGGCCGTCGAACGTGGGGCGGATGCCCAGGATCCATTGGGTGATGGCCACGTAATTCCATGCCGCCGTGCCGGTCAGCCACGAGTTCTTGGCCTCGCCGTGGGTCGGTGCGTCGCGCCCGGCGATCATCTGGGCATAGACATAGGGCTCGCAGCGGTGCAGGTCGCTGATCTCCTCCCGCGCCGAGGGGTTGATGCGCCGGTAGTAGTCATACGCCCGGTCGCCGTGGCCCACCATCGCCTCGGCGATCATGATCCAGGGGTTAGTGTGACAAAAGATGCCGGCGTTCTCCTTGTAGCCTGGCGGATAGGAGGAGATCTCGCCCAGGTGGAGGTAGTAGCGTGAGTAGGCCGGCTGTTGCAGGACGATGCCATGGGGCGTGGCCAGGTATTTTTCCACAGAAGCCAGCGCCTTTTCGGCCCGGCCATCCTCCAGGCCGATGCCGGCCAGGATGCACATCCCCTGGGGCTCGACAAAGATGCGGCCCTCCTCACACTCGTGGGAGCCGATCTTCCGCCCCAAATCGTCATAGGCGCGCAAAAACCATTCCCCGTCCCAGCCATGCTCCAGCACGGCCTGCGCCATCCGCCCGGCTGCCTCCAGGTACCTCTCCGGCGGATCGAGGCGGCTTTTGACTCGCCCCTGGGCCCAGCGGCTGATCTCTGCCATTT
The DNA here is from genome assembly GCA_034435455.1 of Anaerolineae bacterium. Taxonomy (GTDB): domain Bacteria; phylum Chloroflexota; class Anaerolineae; order JAAYZQ01; family JAAYZQ01; genus DAOTXL01. The sequence continues at coordinate 24,158 of DAOTXL010000042.1, read as the reverse complement.
CCCTGGCCGCCAGCACAAACAGCCCGGCGATGAACACCGACTCGGCGGTCTGGCCGTCCTTGATGGCTGCCGTCTGGAACGATTCGCCGGGGGTGCTGGAAAAGGTGTTCAGGTTCAGGCAGTCGTTCCAGTCGGCACGGCCGATGAGCGGCAGGCCGTGCGGCCCTAACCGGTCGAGGGTGTAGCGCAGGCAGCGTTGCAGGTGTTCGTACAGCGGCGTCTCGCTGCCGGGCCGGTTATCGTAGGGCACCGGTTCGTCCAGGAGGCTGGCGTCGCCGGTTTCCTTCAGGTAGGCGGCGGTGCTCAGCACCAGCCACAGTGGGTCGTCGTTAAAGCCGCTGCCCACGGCATCGTTGCCCCGTTTGGTAAGCGGCTGGTACTGGTGGTACGCCCCGCCGTTGGGCAACTGGGTGGCCGCCAGGTCGAGCAGACGCTGCCGGGCGCGGGCCGGCACCATGTGCACAAAGCCCAACAGGTCCTGGTTCGAGTCGCGGAAGCCCATCCCTCGCCCGACCCCCGACTCGAAGAAAGAGGCAGAGCGGGAGAGGTTAAAGGTGACCATGCACTGATAAGCGTTCCAGATGTTGACCATGCGGTTGGTATGCTCGTCGGGCGTCTGCACCTGAAAGGCGCTCAGCAGGTTGTCCCAGCCGGTGCGCAGGGCGGCCAGGGCGGCGTTGCCGTTCTCCGCTTGCAGATACCGGTCCAGGATCGGCCGCACCGTCTGTTTGTTGATCGTCTGGGAGCCGGGGGGATCGAACTTGTGGTCGGCGGGGTTCTCGTGGTAGCCCAGCAAAAAGATGATCTGGCGCGACTCTCCCGGTTCCAGGGTGACCCGGACGTGGTGGGAGCCGATGGGGGCCCAACCGTGGGCCAGCGAGTTGAAGGAGCAGCCGCGCTCGACGGCGAGGGGGCTATCCCAGCCGCGATACGGCCCCAGGAACGCCTCGCGCTGCGTGTCGAACCCCGACAGCTCCTCGGAGCAGGCGAAAAAGGCAAAGTGGTTCCGCCGTTCGCGGTACTCGGTCTTGTGGTAGATGACGCCGTTCTCTACCTCTACCTCGCCGATGTTCCAGTTGCGCTGAAAGTTGGTGGCGTCATCCCAGGCGTCCCACAGGCAGAACTCGACGGCCGAAAAGACCGAAAGCCGGGCCGGGGTGGGGCGGTGGTTGGTCAGGGTCAGGTGCCATACCTCCAGCGTTTCGCCCGGCGGCACAAAATAGCAGGTCTCGGCCTGGATCCCACGGTAGGTGGAGCCGATCAGGGTATAACCCAGCCCGTGCCGGCAGGTATAGGGGAAGGGCAGCGCCCCGCTGTGGCGGGTTGGCTGCCAGGAGGGTGACCAATAGGGGCGGGAGGCGGTTGGGTCCTCCCCGTTGCCATCATCCCGCAGATAGAGGTAGCGACCGCCCGAATCCGGTGGGACGTTGTTGTACCGGTAGCGGGTGAGGCGCCGCAGCCGGGCATCGCGGTAGAACGAGTACCCGCCGGCGGTGTTGGAGATCAGGCCAAAGTACGATTCGCTCCCCAGGTAGTTGATCCAGGGGAGCGGGGTATCGGGCCGGGTGATGACATACTCCCGGCGTTCGTCGTCAAAGAAACCGTACCGCATATCCCCTCGGCCGCTCATCTTTCCGCATGGCGGAAGCAGGCCACCGCATGGTCGTCCGCGACCTGGACCAATGGGGGCCGGAACGTGTCGCACCCCAGGGCTTTGTCCGCTGCGGGGCACCGGTCGTAATAGACACAGCCCTCTTTCGGCTCTGCCTGTTGCCCTCTCAGCCTGGTTTCCACCTCTTTCCACTTTTCATCCAGGCGGGGGACCGAGGCCATCAGCATCCGGGTATAGGGATGCAGGGGGTTGTCGTATATCTTTTCGGTCGCCCCCATCTCGGCCACACAGCCGCGGTAGAGGATGATCGCCCTCTCGCTGATATAGTACCCCAGCGAGAGGTCGTGGGTGATAAAGAGGACCGACAGGCCGCGCGATTTCAGCTCTGCCAGCAGGTTGAGGACGTCAATGCGGGTGGAGGCGTCGAGCATGCTGATGATCTCATCGGCCACGAGAAACTTGATATCCAGCAGCAAGGCCCGGGCGATGAGGAACCGCTGGAGTTGCCCGCCGCTGAGTTGGTGGGGATATTTGTCCAGGACCTGATCCGGATTCAGCCCCACGGCCCGCAGGGCGGTGGCCACCCGGTCGTTCCATTCCTGGCCGGCTATCCCGGGAAAGAACTCCTCCCGGATGATGCGGAAAATCCGGTCGGCTTTAAAGATCGGGTTGTAAGAGGAGAACGGGTCCTGGAACACACCCTGCACGTGGCGGCGGTACTCTTTGAGCGACGGGCCCTGGAGCGTGGCAATGTCCACGCCGTCGAAGGAGATCGTCCCTGAGGTGGCCGAAAGCAGGCGCAGGATCAGCTTGCCGATGGTGCTTTTTCCACTTCCGCTCTCCCCGATCAAGGAGACTATTTCACCATCGCCCACGTCAAAACTGACGTCGTGGACGGCGTGAAGCTCCTTTCCACCGAACGTACCGATCTTGTAGACCTTGGATACCGCCTCAAGCCTGAGCATCCGTCTCGAACTCCTTCCAACAGGCAACAAAGTGACCCTTTTCAATCTGGAGGAACGGCGGTACGGTTTGGCATTTCTCGAACGCCACCGGGCATCGTTCTCGAAAGCGGCACCCCTGGGGGGGATCGAGCAACAGCGGCGGGGTGCCGGGGATGCCGCTCAGCCGCTTCTCGGCATATTTCACCCCGACCTTGGGCAGCGACGAGATCAGCAGTTTCGTGTAGGGATGCCGGGGCGAGCGGACGATGGCGTCGGTGGGGGCTTTTTCTGCCAGTTGTCCGGCGTACATGATCAGGATGCTGTCGGCGATCTGGTACAGGATCGAAATATCGTGGGTGATGACGATGATGCTTCTCACAAACTCCTGATGGCGGAACTCGATGAGCATTTCCGCCACCGCCTTTTGGCTGGACACGTCGAGCGCCGAGGTGATCTCGTCGGCCAGGAGCAGGGAGGGGTTCAGCAGCGTCGAGAGCACCATGACCATCCGTTGCTTCATGCCGCCCGACAGTTCGATGGGATACATATCCAGCACGTCGGGCGACAGTTCGACCAGGCTCAGCCGTCTGTTGAGCTCCGGCAGCACCGCCTTCCAGTCCACCTGCCTCGCTCGGAGCAGTTCTGCCGTCATTTTGCCGATCTTGCGCGTTGGATTCAGGGCGTTCATGGCATATTGGGGGATGATGGAGATCCGCTCGAAGCGAAAGCTGTTCATGCGCTCCATGTCCGCGATCGGCAGCTCCTCGTCGTCGAGCCTCACCTGGCCCCTGATGAACTTCATGGGCGGGGCCAGGCGGATCAGGCTGTTGGCGAGGGTGGATTTGCCGCAGCCCGACTCGCCGGCCAGCCCCATAATTTCGCCGTCGGCCACGCTAAAGGTGGCATCCTCCAGGGCCCTGATTTCCCCTCTCAGAGTTTGATAATAGACCGTCAGGTTCTCCACGTTCAGGCTCACGTTGTCACATCTCCCTGAGTTTGGGGTTAAAGACCTCATCCAGCCCGACGTTCATGACATACAGCGCGCCGACGATGGCGGTGATGGCCAGGCCAGGGGGGATGAACCACCACCACATCCCCAGCAGGAGCGCCCCCCACAGGACCGCATATTGCATCATGAGGCCCAACGAGATCGCGTTCGTCGGGCCGAGGCCGATAAAATCCAGGGTGGCCGCATTGAGGATCGCTCCGCCGAACTGGAGGATAAAGACCAGCAGCAGATAAGACATCATGTTGGGCGCGATTTCGCGCACGATGATCTTGAGCGATTTCATGCCGCTCATCCTGGCCAGGTCCACAAAATCGCGCGTGCGCAAGGAAAAGGTCTGGGCCCGGATGGCCCTGGCCGCCCAAGGCCAGGCGGTCAGCCCGATAAAGAGGCACTCGGTCAGGACGCTCCGCACTTCGAGATAGGCGGCAATAATAAGCAGCACGGCCAGCGTGGGGATGACCAGGACGATATTGGTGAACATATTGAGCAGTTCATCCACCAGGCCGCCCCGGTAGCCGGCCATAAAGCCGATCAGCATCCCGATGAGGGTGCCAAGCCCCCCGCCGAGGGCTCCCACCAGGAAGGTGGCGCGCAGGCCGAGGACAAACTGGGCCAAGACGTCCTGACCGAAAAAGGTGGTCCCGAACCAGTATTTCGAGGATGGGGGCTCGGCGCCCATAGGGTTCACATACTCAAATGGGTCGTTGCGCGCCAGCAGCGGCGCCAGAATGGCCAGCACAAGAAAGAAAAGGATGATGGACAGCCCGACCCGCAGTTTTTTGTTTCGCAGGGCAAAGTAGAGGAATTCGTTCTTTTTCTTTTGCTTGCTCATGCTGCTTCCCCTGCCATTCCCTTTCGCGTTCTGGGGTCGACGATGATGTAGATGAGGTCAATGATGAAATTGGCCAGCAGTACGCCGATGATGATAAAGAGAAAGCAGCCCTGGATGAGAAAGTAGTCTTGATTCTGAATGGCGGCCAGGAGCAGATAGCCGATCCCAGGGTATGAAAACACGACCTCTGTGACCAGAGCGCCGGCCACGATGACCCCCAGCTTGAGCGCCAGGCCGGTGATCTGGGGGAGGATCCCGTTCTGAAAGGCATATTTTCTGATCAGCCGGCGGGGAGCTCCGAGGGCTTCCAGGTAGTGGGAATAGTCGGCTTCCAGTTCGTAGATGATCATGTTCCTCATGCCGATGGCCCAGCCACCGAACTCTACCAGGAAGAGGGAGGCAAAGGGTAAGAACCAGTGCTTCAGGATGCTGCCCAGAAAGGTCCAGGAAAGAGAAGGGCGCAGGTCAAAGCTGTAGGCGCCGGCAATCGGGAAAATGCCCAGGACGATCCCGAACACCCAGGCGAGCAGGATGCCGAGCCACATGTAGGGGGTCGCCGTCAGGATGTAACCGAGGGGCGAAACGGTGTTGTCCAGCCATCTGGAGCGGGCGGCGATGGCGCCGAAATTGTTCCCCGCCCACCAGCCCAGCAGGATCGAGGGCACCAGCAGAAAGATGTCGTAGGGTACGGCCCGCATCAGCACCTTGACCACGGGCGTCGGGAACATGTAGACGCTGATGCCCAGGTCGCCATGAAAGAGGGCGGTCCAGAAATGGAGATATTGTTGCCAGAGCGGCACATCCAGGCCAAAGGCCCGGGCGAAATAGCTGCGCAATGCCGCCGCAGCCTCCGGATGGAGGGCGACCCGGGCCAGCATGTTCTGCACCGGATCGCCGGGCATGAAGCGCGGGATCATCCAATCAATGGTCACTGCCAGAAAGAAGGTGAGGATATAAATGAGGAGTTTTCGGCCGAAATAGCGTTTCACAGCATCTCCTTCCCAGGTCGTGTGCGACGATTGCCTGTCCCCCTCTCCGATGGGAAAGGCCCCGCCCCTCCCGTAAGCCGGTGAGGAGGGGCGGGGTTGATCCACTTACGCCACCATCAGGCTCCTTATTGGGCAGGCTTGATCTCAAGGAGGGTCTGCAGGCCACCCAATTGCCAGTAGCCGGACCAGGTGGTTGGAAGGGCGAAGGAACCTGAGCCGTCGGTCGGCCAGTTTGTCCAGACCGCGTTGCTGAATTGCGCCCAGAGGCCGTTGTACCACAGCGGGATCATCGGCATTTCGGTCAACATGAGCTCCTGGATCTGCGAGCAGACGGCCTGCATGCCCGCCACGTCATCGGTCGGGACTTTGGCCAGGGCATCCACCAGATCGAACATCTTCTGGTTGTCGTAGCGGCCAAAGTTGCCGGAGCCCATCGTCTCCTGGATCGGGTGCCGGAACAGGAGGTTGTACAGGGTCCAGGGGGTGTTGCTCATGGAGGCCCAGTTGTTGAGGGTCATGTCGAAGGTGCCGCTGGTGAGGGCTGTGTTCCAGGCGCCATAGTCGGGGGTCACCGCCTTGATGTTGATGCCGGCTGCCTGGGCGCTCTTGGCGATGATGTCAATGGCGGCCATCCAGTCGGTCCAGCCGAAGGGGCAGGTGACTTCCAATTCGATCTTGGCGCCGTCGGGCGTCTCGACAAAGCCGTCGTTGTCCACATCCTTGTACCCGGCCTCGGCGAGCATCTGCCTGGCCTTGGCCGTGTCAAAGCTATACCCCAACCTGGCCACCATGTTCTGATCGTCGAACTTGGACAGGGTGGGCAGGAGGCCGGTCGGGCTGGCTGCCTTGACCAGGTTGGCATAGGCGACGTTGACGATGGACGGCACATCAATGGCGAAGGCCAGCGCTCTTCTGAACTTGGGATCATCCATCGGCTTTTTGGTTGTGTTCAGGAACAGCACCGCCGTATTGGCCGAGAGCATGTAGGGGGCGTCGGCGAAATAGGTCTGAATATACCCCTTCTGCACCAGCGTGGCCACGCCCGGCAGGAAGTTGTTGCTCAGGTCCACCTCGCCCTTGATGACCGCGCCGAGGGCTACGTTGTTGCTGGAAAAGCGGATGTCCACGATCCGCTTGGGGGCAGGCTTGCCGAATACCTTGATGCCCCACCAGTTCTCGTTCCGCACCCAGACATTGCGGTCTTCGGAATGCGTCTCGTACAGGTAGGGGCCCGAGCCGATGGGGTTCTCGTTTGCGCCGGTGGTGATCTCCTCTTCCGTCCGGCTCTCCCAGATATGCTTGGGGACGATAAAGATGTTGTAGAGGTTGTTATCCCATTCCTGGTAGAGGGGATCGGTGAAGGTGAATTGCAGGTGGGTGTCGTCGCTCACGGTGATCTCGTTCAGGTATTTCCACATCGGGCTGAACCAGATGGCTGCATACTGTTTGCCCAGTTCAAAGGTGAACTTGACATCTTCGGCGGTCAACGGCTTGCCGTCGCTCCAGGTGAGGCCTTTCCTGAGGGTCACCTGGTAGGTAGTGGGGTTGCTCCATTCCCCACTTTCCGCCAGCCAGGGGGTCAGCTCACCGGTCATCGGGTTAAAGGCAAACAGCGTCTCGTACACCAACCCATTGGTCCCTGTGGTGTTGGCCTTGCTCCAGGTGATGAAGGGGTTCCAGTCGTTCGGGGGGCCCCAGGCTGCGCCACTGACGTACAGGGTTTCGTTCCGTGGGTAGGTGGTCTCGGCCGGCTTTTCCGCCCCTGGCGTAGCCGTCACGACCACCTCGACCGGCTTTTCGACCTGGACCGTCTCGACGACCTTCTTTTCCACCTCGACGGTTTGCACGACGGTCTTTTCTACCTCTTTGGTCACGACCTTTTCGATCTCGACCGTCTGAATGGCGGGCTGGGGTGTTGGGCCGCAGGCGATGAGCAGGCTCAAGACCACCAGCAGGCTCATGATAGACAGAATCAGTTTACGCATTTTACCCTCCTCCTTTATTTAGATTGAAAATTGTTGAAAGCCGAAAGACGATTGTGATTGTATGTCAGGCATCCCCTCCTTCCTCGACGGCAGTCGGAGCAGTGCCTGGCGAGGAGGCCCCCTCCATTCGCCATGCAGGCGATCCTGGTGTATAATAGCGCGCGCCAGTGGATGGAGTGGCCTCCTGCCGCAGGCAGCGGGTACACTCTGGACACTGCTTCTGCCAGGGGGAGATGCCGCTTTCCGCCAAGTCAGCCGGCATCTCCCTTCTGCTTATCCTCCCGGTGCGGGCCCGCGATCAGGGCGAGGCGCCGCACGAATCCCGCACGATCAGCTCGGCGGGCAGCACGATCCTGTGAGCCGGGGCCGCCGGAGCCGGCGGATCCTCCAGCAGGTTCAACAGCAGGTCCGCCGCCGTCGCCCCCAGGCGCTCGATGGGCTGCCGCACGGTGGTCAGCGCCGGTTCTACGGCGGTGACGGCCGGGATATCGTCAAAGCCGACCAGGGCGACATCCTCCGGCACCCGAAGGTCCGCCTCCCGCAGCGCCTTCAAGGCGCCGATGGCCATCGAGTCGCTGGCGGCAAAGACGGCCGTCGGGGCCGCCGGCAGCAGGCGCTGCATGGCCACGGTGCCGCTGTGCTCCGTAAAATCACCCTCAGCGATCAACCTCTCTTCCAGGGGGAGGTGGTGGGCCTCCAGGGCCTGGCGGTATCCCCGCAGCCGATCCGCCCCGCCCACCATGTTCAACGGGCCGGTGATGGTGGCGATGCGCCTGTGGCCGAGCCGGATCAGGTGTTCAACGGCCATCCGGGCCGCGCCCACATTGTCCACGTCTACATAGTTCACCCGGCTGTCGGCGTGCCGCCCGACCAGCACGGCCTGTATCTCGTCGTCCAGCAGCTTGTGGACCAGCGGGTCATCCATGCGGGCGGAGGCCACAATGACGCCGTCCAGGTGGTTGCCGTAGATCAGCCGGCGGTAGATCTCTTCCTGGTGGGCCGGGTTGCTGAAGAGGGAGAGCATCAGGTGATAACCGCGGGTATTGCAGGTGTCGGTGATGCCCCGCAAGAGAAGGGCAAAGAAGGGGTCCACGAAGAGCTTGTTGACCGTTTCGGGGATGATGACGCCGATGATGTGGGTGCGGCGGGTGACCAGGCTGCGGGCGGCGGCGTGGGGCTGATACCCGGTCTCCCGGATGACCTGCCACACCCGTTCGCGTACCTGCTCCCGGACGTTGGGATGGCCGTTGATGACGCGCGAGACAGTGGAGCGCGAGACCCCGGCGAGTTTGCCGACCTTTTCAAGCGTGAGCGACATTCGCGGTTCCTGCCCCCGTCTTTGAGAGCGTTCCCACCATCATCCTAAAAGAAACCCCATCCGCGGGGTGGTATACGGCCTGTTTTCGGGAGCGCTCCCAATAACAGTATACCACAAGTTTGCGCCGTTGTCAAGAGGCAATTTTGCTTTTCCCCCGATTTTTTCGGAAATTTCTTTCGCTCAGACCTCCGAGTTGGCCTTGACGAAGGCGATCAGTTCGTCGGTCTGGGTGTAGGCCAGGCAGGTGACGGTATCGGCGGCTCCATAGTAGATGGCGATGCGACCGGTGGGGGCGTCGGCCAGGGCGGCGCAGGGAAAGACGACGTTGGGGGTATCCCCCACACATTCATAGGGCTCCCACGGAGCCAGCAGGTAGGGAGCGGTCCGGCACAGGACCCGCCACGGTTCATCCAGGTCGAGCAGGGCAGCTCCCATGCTGTACACAAAGCCGTTGCATGAGGTCAGGACGCCGTGGTAGAACAACAGCCATCCCTCACTTGTTTCGATAGGGGTCGGCCCGGCGCCGATCTTGGTGCTCTGCCAGCCCCACTGCCGCGTAGGGCTCATCACGTGGCGGTGGCAGCCCCAGTGGCACAGGTCGGGGCTTTCGCTGTAAAAGATATCGCCAAAGGGGGTGTGCCCGGTGTCGCTGGGACGGCTGAGCATGGCATATTTGCCCCTGATCCGCCGAGGGAACAGGACGCCGTTGCGGTTGTAGGGCAAAAAGGCGTTTTCCATCTGGTAGAAGGTCTCGAAATCGTAGGTATAGCCGATGCCGATGGTCGGGCCGTGGTACCCGTTGCACCAGGTCAGGTAGTAGCGGTCCTCGAGCCAGCAGACGCGGGGGTCATATTGATATTCGAACCGCCTGAGCTCAGGGACCTCGCAGAGAAAGTGGATCGGCTGTTCGGCGATGGTCCACCGGATGCCATCCGGGCTCCTGCCGCTGTGGAGGCGCATCTCGCGTTTCCGGTTGTCCACCCGAAAGATGCCGGCGAAGCCGCCCTGGAAGGGGACGACGGCGCTGTTAAAGATGCTGTTGGAGTGGGGGAGCAGGTCGCGGCGGATGATCGGGTTGCGCGTGGAGCGCCACACGACCTGGTGGGAACCGGGCGGTCTGTCCTCCCAGGGGAGGTTGGGTATAGCCGGGCCGAGCAGGGTGGGCATCGGGTTCTTTCCTCCTACAGGTTGCCGGGTCATGGGCGGGGGCCTGCCGCGCACACCGAACTTCGCTCGATCAGGCGCGGCAGGACGGCTGCTTTGACCGGGCTGGATTCGGGATATTCGATCCGATTGACGAGCAACTGCACGGCCAACCGGCCCATCCCGATCTTGTCCACGTGCATCGTCGTCAGCGGTGGGGAGACGCAGCTTGCCTGGTCAATGTTGTCAAACCCGACGATGGAGAGGTCGTCGGGCACCTTTCGCCCCAGGTCGCGGGCCACCTCCAGGACCAGCAAGGCCCCCTCGTCGTTGACGCTCACGATCGCCGTGATCTGGGGATAGCGGCGCAGCAGGTCGGCCGTGGCCTCGATCGTCTCCTGGGTGTTGATGATGTGGCATTCTGCCACGTATCGGTCGGGAATGTCGTGGTCTTTCAGCGCCCGCATATAGCCGTTTTGCCGTTCCTGGATGCTGGGATAGGCGTGGGGGTGGCTGCCGACCAGGCCGATGTGGCGGTGGCCGTGTCGGATGAGGTAGGCGGTGGCCTGGTAGGCCCCCTTGAAATTGTCGGACACGACGGCATCGTACAGGTCGGAGGTGGCATAGGCATCCACCAGGACGATGGGGATCGAATGGCGGTCCACGACCCGGATCAGCGCCTCGTTCAGGAAGGCACCCACCAACAACAGCCCATCGGTCGAATCCTCCTCGAGCAGCAGGCGGGGCAGCTCCAGGGGGTAGCTGTTCTCATCCACCGTCATGGTCGCATACAGCAGGTTCAACTGTCGGCGTCGGCAGGCCATTTCAATGCCGGCCACTACGTGGGAGTAGAACTTGTTGGCCTGCGGAACGCCGTGGGGGTCTGCCTTGAGGATCAGGCCGATCTGGGTCAGGGGGAGGGCAGGGGCGGGCGGTTTCGGGGGGATGTAGCCGAGCTGGCGGGCTATCTCTAGGACCCGCTGTCGCGTGTCGGTGCCGACGCCCGGCCTGTCGCGCAGGACCAGCGAGACGGTGGACAGGGACACGCCGGCCCTGTCGGCGATTTCGGCCATGGTGGTCCGCTCATTGGTCGGCATCGCACCCCCTTAACTCAAGAGCCTGACCAGAACTTTAGTAGAGTATATCACATTCTGCCCGGCTTGTCAATGGGGAATATGGTAAGAAAAAGGGTGAAATCTTTTGTATTTCTGGCTTTATCCGAAATTTTAATAAATCGGGAAGCGGCAGGTTCTAACATGGATTTAACAGATAAGTATTGACTTTATTGTGGAAATGTGGTAGAATGGAGCATGAGATCAAAGGCTCTCGCCTGGCGAGAGGAGGGTGGACGGAGGGATTGTGTTGGACAGATTCATTTACCTGGATAACGCAGCGGCGACGCGCCTGGACGAACGGGTGCTGGAGGCGATGACCCCCTACTTTTTCGACCTCTATGCGGTGGCCACGTCGCAGTTCGGCTATTCGCTGGGCGTGGACGCGCGGGATGCGTTGGATGCTGCGCGGGCCAGGGTGGCCGCTGCCTTCGGCGCCAAGCCGGAGGAGTTTATCTTTACCTCCGGTGATACCGAATCGAGCAACCTGGCGCTCAAGGGGGTAGCCCTGGCGCTGGCCGAAAAGAAAGGCCGCCACCTCATCACCAGCCCCCTTGAGGATTTTGCCGTGTTGCACACCGCCCGGGCGCTGGAGAGGCAGGGCTTTCGCCTGACCTATACGCGGGTGGATGAGACGGGGCGCGTGGACCTGGATCACCTGCGCGATGCCATCACGCCGGAGACGATCCTGATCTCGATCCAGGCTGCCAATCAGGAGATCGGCACGCTGCAGGACCTGAAGGCGATTGGGGAGATCGCCCGCGAGAGGGGCGTTCTGGTGCACACCGATGCCACGCACAGCTTTACCCGCGTCCCGCTGAACGTGCAGGAGGTCCCTGTGGACCTGGTCACCGTCTCGGCCCACACCCTTCACGGCCCTAAGGGGATCGGCGGGCTGTATGTGCGCCAGGGGACCCCCCTTCGCAAATGGATGGATGGTGGTTTTCAGGAGTTTGACCTGCGGCCGGGCATCGAGAACATCCCCGGCGCGGTGGGGTTTGCCAGGGCGGTCGAGTTGGTCACGCCGGAGGAGACGGCGCGCCTGCAGGGGTGGCGCGACCGGCTGATTGCGCTGCTCCTCCAGATCCCTCACTCGCGCCTGAACGGCCACCCGGTTCATCGGCTGCCGCAGAACGCCAACGTTTCCTTCCGCTTTGTCGAGGGGGAGTCGTTGTTGTTGCACCTGGATATGCGCGGCTTTGCGGTCAGCACCGGCTCTGCCTGTTTCAGCCGCTCGCTGGAGGCCAGCCATGTCATCCTGGGCATCGGCGGCGACCACGAGCGGGCCCACGGCTCGGTCCGCTTCACCTTCGGGCGTTTCAACCAGGAGTCGGACGTGGAGGCGGTGGCGCAGGCGGTTGCCGAAGTGGTGGAGGAGTTGCGTCGGATCAGCCCCCTGGGTAAGGGATGAGCCAGGAGGCAGGAAGCAGGAGGTGGAGAATGCCATTACCTTATAGTGAACTTGTGATGGAACACTTTCGCCATCCGCGTAATGTGGGGCGGATTGAGGGTGCGGATGCCAAAGCGATCGAGGGCAGCCCGGCCTGTGGTGATATGGTGGCCGTTTATCTGAAGGTGGACCCTGAGACGCAGCGCATTGCCGACATCAAGTTCGAGTCCTACGGTTGCGCGTCCAACATCGCCACCGGCTCCATTATCACGGAACTGGCCAGGGGCAAGACGTTGGAGGAAGCCAGGCAGATCACCTGGAAGCAGGCCTCTGAGGCGTTGGGTGGGCTGCCGCCGATCAAGGCGCACTGCTCGGTGTTGGCGGTGGATGGGCTGCGGGCGGCCATCGAGAATTACGAGGAACGCCATGGCCTGGTCAAGGAAAAAGAACCGACGACGGTTGAGGTTGTGCAGCGGCGGCTCAAGCATGTGATGAACCCGGTGACCGGTCTGGATGTCGTGCGCACCAAACTGGTCCGGGAGATCACGGTCGCCGATGGCGTGGTGCGCGTGGTGGTGGACCTTCCCGCCGACCATCAGTTTGCCAACAACATCCGGGAAGAGATCGTTGAAAAGGTCGGGCACCGCTGGGACGTGAAGCAGGTCGAGGTTTTGTTTACAGAATAGGAGGTGGCAATGGCCGAGATCAGGGTGGACTGCAAGGGGCAAACCTGTCCCGTGCCGTTGGTCGAGACGCGCAAGGCGCTGCGCAAGGCTGCCCCCGGTGATGTGGTCGAGGTGGTAGGGACGCACCCCGCCTCGAAAAAAGAGATCCCGATGGCGGTGAGGGCGCTGGGGTTAGAATTGCTGAGTGTGGAGGGCAGCGATACCGACTGGAAGATCCGCATCAGGCGGTAAGGGGCAAGAGGGAGGAGGGCCTATGGCTGCGGAGAGGAAAGCAGAGAAAGCGACAATTATCGTGCATAGTGGGGATATGGACAAGGTTTATAGCGCCCTGATCATCGGCACCGGAGCCCTGGCGATGGGGATGGAGGTCTCGTTATACTTTACCTTCTGGGGACTCCAGCGGTTGCAGAAGGGGGGGCTGGAAAAAGGCCCCCTTTCCAAAATGCACCTGCTGGGGCTGGGCCGGTGGATGATCCGGCGGCGGATGCAGAAAGCCAACGTCGCCCCGCTGGAAAAACTGATCCAGGATTTCAGAGAGCTGGGGGGCAGGATTATCGCCTGCGAGATGACGATGGAGATTATGGGGGTCCGCCGTGAGGACCTGCGCCAGGACCTGATTGATGAGTATGGGGCGGTAGGCACCTACGTTCAGGAAGCGCGCGAGTCGCAGGTCACCCTGTTCATCTGACCGATTGCAGAGGGCCTGCCAGTTCTTCCTCGATCGCCTTCCGAACGCCGCTCTCTTGAACGGGCCCAAAGAACCTGGCCTTCCCGTTGATGAAAATTCCGTCCGCGACCCCGTAGCGGGCGATGGCCTCTCGGCCGGCCGGAATTTCCCTGACGACCACGCGCCCCCCGAACTCCTGGGCTACCTTCCGAATTGCCAACACCGCCGACGCGCCTACCGGACAAAAGTGCGAGCCGATCACCAGGATCTCGACCTCGGCCTCTGTCTCCCTGGCGATCTGCGCCTCGATCGGCTCCACCGCGACTGAGGGCTGGCCCAATGGGTAATACAACAATCCGCCCCCTTCACCCTCTCGGAGTGCTCGAAAGCCGCGTCGGAGGAAATGCCGGGAGTGCATATAACCCTCAATTTCTGTCCCATCCACCAAGATGCCCTTGTATCCCTGGGAGCGCAGGAAATCCACGAACTCCCGGAAGAGAAGGCGCATTCCTCCCTTTCCCCGATGGGAGCGTTGAACCCACTCACAGTAGAGATACGCGGCTCCCTCTTCGATCTTGTAGGGGGCCAATGCCTGACCCCCTGGAGCCCAGTAGAGGTGGCCGATCACATGGCCCTCTTCATCGGTGAGATGGAACCCTTCCACGTGCCTTCCCAGGTTTTCTGCGAACCATTCTCTGCACAGGGGTAGCCCATCTGCCCAAAACGGGGTTGGGCTTTCGGTGGCGCAAGGGTAGGTCTGCCTGATGTCTGGCAGGGTCTGAACCGGTTGTACTTTCATCTGGCTCCTCCACTCCCGTAGGGCGGGGTGACCTCGCCTCTACCGGATCGGTCGCGCCCCAGGAGCCGCAGGCACGCCGGATCCAACTACCCTGCCACCGCCTGGGCTGCTTTGACCCGCTGCGCCACGTCCCGGTAGTTGGGGTCCAGATCCATAATCTGGACAAAGGCGGCCAGCGCCTGCGACCGTAACCCGGCCTCCCAGGCGCGCACGCCCTGGTCGTACAGGTTGCTCAGTTGCAACTGCAGGCGAGCCCGCTCCAGAAGGCGCTCTACATCGCCATAGCCCTCCTGCAGGGACCGGATCTGCTCCAGCCATTCGATCGCTTCGGCCCACCGCCCGACACGCAGGCTTTGTTGGGCCTGCGTGTAGAGGTCTTCCAGTTTTTTATGCAGGCTGGCCTGGGCCAGGAGTTTCCGCACGTTGTGGTTGCCGGGGTCGAGGGCCAGCACCTCTTCAAAGCGGACGATGGCCTCCAGCCAGCGCCGGGCTTTGAACTTGATCAAACCTTCGCCGTACGCCTTTTCGACCTGCCACTGCCGCCGGGCCTCGATCAGGCGGGCCTGGGCGCGGGGATAGTCGGGGCGCATGGCGACGATGGCCTGGTAGTGCTCGATGGCTTCTGCCCAACGGCCGGCGTCAAAAGCTTCCTGGGCATCCTGGCTCAGGTAGACAAGTTGCTTCTCGCGGATCGCCTCGCGCAGCAGGTGAGCGGCATCCTGAAAGTCCTCCTGAGCGGCGACCACCTGGTCCAGAAAATCGATGGCCTGCGACCAGTTGCCTTCCCGGTACGCCTGACGCCCCTGCTCGTAGAGGTGGTGCAGGGAACGCATCCGCTCGGCCTGGCGCAACTGCTCGGCGACGTCGGCATAGCCCGGCGCCTGAGCCTGAATCTGGAGGAACAGCTCGGCCGCCGCATCCCAATTTTTCTCCTGGACCAGGGCTGTGGCCTGGGCATACTTGTCGGCCAGTTCCAGCCGCTGGCGGCTGTCTGCCAACATGTCCAGCGCGTGGCGGTAGCCGGGCTCAATGGCAATGATGTTGCCAAAAGCCTCGATCGCTTCCCGCCACTGGCCGCGGGTGTAATAATCCAGCCCTTTCCGATATAGCTCGATCAGCCGGGATTGTTGTTGGACTTCCCGCAGTCTGGCCAGGGCATCCCGGTACCCCGGCGAGTGGGCCACCACCCACGACAGGTGGTTCTGCGCCCCCTCCAGATCGCCGCTATCCAGACATTCCAGCCCCCGGTTATAAGCCTGCGAGAGCCGGACCTCCTGCCAGGCCTGGGCTGTCAGCTCGCTCGTGTCCCGGTAGCCCGGCTCGGTCAGGGTGATCTGTTCCAGGCAGGCCAGGGCCTCTTCCCACTGACGATAGGCGATGTAGCGCCTGGCCTTTTCATACAACCCGGCCAGCCATCGCTCGCGTTTGGCTCCATCGTCGGCGATCTTTTCCCATGCCAGTTCCAGGTTCATACCCGTTCCTTACGGTTCTGAATTCATGGACCCCAGGCGATGGTCTCCAGGGTCCAATCGTGCTCCTCGTGGGGCATGACGTACGCGATCGGGCCCACCGGTTCCCCCCCCAGGTCGAAGAGCTTCCTCTGGTCGGAACCGTCGGGCCGCATGAGCCAGATGGCCCATTGGCCGCTGCGGTCGGAGGCAAAAGCCAGCCACCGCCCATCGGGTGACCAGGCTATCAGGCCGTCGCGCGCATTGTTCCGTGTCAGCCGCTGCGGTTCCTGGCCGGCAGCGCGGGTGCCGGTGACATAGATCTCCCAGTTCCCATCCCGATCGGACAGAAACGCGATCTGGCTGCCGTCGGGCGAGGCGGCCGGGGCCGTGTCGTGCTCGTCGGTGGTGAGCTGGATGGGCCCGGTGCCATCGCTGTGCATGACATACAGGCCGCATTTGTTCAGCGGACACTCCCAGTAGACGATGCGGCCATCGGCCAGCCAGATCGGGACGCGGCCCAGGATATCGCCGCCGTGGCGTCGTATCCGGTCGAACTCTACCCCCAGGGTCCGATAGACCCGCCACTGGCGATCGGGTTCCTGCTGGGAGGGAAAGACGATATTCTGGCTATCCGGCGACCAACTGGGCCGGGCGGCTTCGGAAAAGTTGATCCAGACCCAGGTATGGCCGTCGGCCAGTTCGCGCACCAGGATCCCCCGCTGCGCCCGGTCCCAGGAGCGGTAGGCCAGGCGTTTCCCGTCGGGGCTGACGGCCGGCTGGCTGGCCTGTTGGACGACCCGCTCGCGCTGGCCGCTGGCCAACTGGAAGCGGTAGAGGTCCACCGTCTTCCGCTTGGGATCGTAGACCGGGAAATAGATCTGGCCGGTCAGGGAGGGTGTGGGGGATGGTGCCGGTTGGGTAGGCGAAGCAGGGGTGACCTGAGGGCCAGGCGAGGGGAGCGGTGTGGCCGTTGGCGCCGCTGCCCCGGTGGCCGTCGCGGTGGGAGCCGGTCGGGTCGCGGTGGGCTGTGGCTTCCGGGTGGGGGTGGCCTGCGGACTGGGCTTCGAGGTAACCGTCGGACTGGGGGTGGCCGTTGGGGCCGGCGTGTCGGTAGGGGGCATGGGGCTGGGGCTGGCGACGAGGGCGGCGACCGTGGGCGAGGCCTCGGGCCGGCCCCCCCACCAATCGGCGTTCCAGCCGATGATCAACACAATGCCGGCCAGCACCAGCAGGGCGATCAGGGCCGGGGCCAGCCAGCGGGTGAGCGACCGCCCGCCGGCTTCCCGTCTATCCTCTTCGGGTGGGGGTTGGCCTGCTGCCCGCCTTTCGTCTGGCGTGCCCTGGACCCACTGCCCTTGCTCGTAGCGGTACCATTTGCCGGTGTACCAGCCGATCTTCCACTGCCGGCCCTGGTCGTCCTCAAAGCGCAGGCGCTCGACCTGGGTTTTGAACTCCTCTTCGCTCAGCTCGCCGCTCAGCAACTGGCTGTGTAACTGCTGGTAGGTTTTTTCAAGTTCGCTAATTTCGCCCATGTCTGCCCTCTCTCATTCAGCATTTGCTGCCCGATTCGGGCTTACTGCGATCCAGGGCCTGGCCGCGCCCTGGAACAACTCGCGGCCCTGCCTCGGTTTCGATTATACCAGAGTTGCTCTCTTTATGCAACCGGGGATTAGGCTCTAGGGAGGATGGCCATCCCCCCTGGGGCCTGGACCCTGCCGCGCCTGACCCTGTGGCCTACCGGTAGAGGATCCCCGGACCCCAGAACATCACGGCCACGGCGCCGATGACCAGATAGGGTCCGTAGGGGATAGCGGTGAACAGGGAATAGCGGCGCAGGATGATCGCCCGCGCGAACCAGTAGAGCAGGCCGGCCAATCCCCCCAGCAACACCGCCAGAAAGAGGGCCGTGAATATGTCGGGAAAGCCCAGGATCAGCCCGATAAAGCCACCCAGGCGCACGTCGCCAAAGCCGAACGCCACGGCGTGGATCGGCTCACCTCGCCACCTGCTCAGCACCTTGACGAACAACTCACCCCCCAGGTAGATCAGGAAGAGCAGCCCAAAGCCAAACGCGCCCCCCATGAGCGCCAGGCGATAAAAGTAGGGCGTGGGATGGAAAAAACTGGCCAGGAGCGCCAGAGCCCAGGCGGGATAGATCACCACGTTGAGGATCAGCCGGTGTTCCAGGTCAATGACCAGAACCAGGACAAAGATGGCGCTGTAGATCGTATAAGGGACCAGGAGGGCGCTGGCGCTGTAGCGTTGCCACACAAAGGCAAACAGGGCCGCCGTGCCCAACTCCACCAGAGGGTGCCGCCAGGAGATGGGAGCCGCGCAGTAGGGGCAGTCCGGCTTGAAGCGGAGATAGGCCACAGTGCCGATCCACGCCCACGGCGGGCGAGGTCGGCCGCAATAGGGGCACGCCGGCGGCCAGCGCAACCGCCGGGTGCGGGGAAGCTGGTCGGCGCACAGGTTGAGAAAAGCACCCACCAGGAAACCGAGCAGGGCGTACAGGGCGGTCATCATCGGCTAGTACCGGTAACTGTCTATCAGGTGGCCCTGGCTGTCGCGCAGGTAGGCGGTGTCGCCGTCGTTGTCCCACACCGCATCGCCGGCCAGGCCCCAGAACAGGGTGGTGCCGCTATCGGTCCCGCGGCCACTGTGCACCTTCAGCACCTGGCCCGCTGCCAGCCGGACAGAGGGAAAGGTGTAGAGGTGGTTGCCCTCGTCCTTTAGCGTGAATCCGGCCATATCCACAACATCCGTGCCTTTATTGGCGATTTCTACCCATTCGCCATTGGGGTTGTCGGCGTCTGCACCGGGCGCGTCGTAGTAGATCTTGAGAATTTCGAGGGGGATGTTGGCCGGTACCCACAGGCCGATGCCTGCCTTTCGCGCCTCCGCTTCGGCAGCGATGAGGAGGTCGCTATACCGCACGTTGGGCGGGGCGGTGTAGGCGTTGGCGTAGCCCCGGCGCAGCAGTTCCAGATTGACAAACTGCTCGCCGACCCACAGGTAGGCCAGGGTCCGGCCGAACGGGTCGGTGGTCTGGACGTCGAGCACCAGCCAGGCCTCCTTGCCTTCTACCAGGCGGCGGTTGGCCTCCGTCGCTTCCTGGTAGAACGGCTGCCCCCGTTCGGGGGTGTTGAGGCCGATGTAGCGCACCGTCCGACCGTCGCTCAAGCGCACGGTGTCGCCGTCCACCACATGGACAACCGTCACCCGTGTGCCCTCTGCCGGCCGGGGGACGGTCGCCGGCCGGCCGCAGCCGACGAGCAGGAGGCCGATGAGGGTCAGGGTGGCTATGGCGCGGGCTGGGGACATCTTCTCACTCCGGCTGCTTTTTTGTGTCGTCGCGCAGTTCGGCCAGTTGGCGGCGCGCCGTTTCCAGCCAGAAGGGGTCTCTGCCGTGGGCCAGGTACTGTTCCAGGTCGGCGATGGCTTTTTCCGGTTCATTGCGCAGCTTGTGGGCCATGGCCCGGTTGAAATAGGCCTCGGCCCACGTTGGCACCAGCTCCAGCACGCGGGTCAGGTCCTGGATGGCGCGGTAATAGTTGCCGATCTCCCGCCAGTAGAGCACTCCCCGGCTGTAATAGACCTGGGCGTAGGTCGGGTCGAGGAGCGCGGCGCGGGTATAGTCCTCGATGGCTGCCCAGTGTTCCTCCAGGTCGCCGTGGAGGTTGCCAAAGTGCCGATGGGTGTCGGCCAGGCGGCGGTAGAAGCGGGAGGCTATCCAGTTCCAGGCGCGTCTGACGATCCCCATGCCCGGCCCTCCCCTTTTACTCGCGCCGCGCCCTTTTCACCCGCAGGCCACTCCACCGACATTCGGAGTTTTTGCAGCGGTAGCGGGCCACCGGCACCAGGAGGTCCAACACCCGGTCGAGGCGGCGGCGGTGGATGCGGTGCAGCTCACTGCCGCAGCGAGGGCACTGCCGCGTCGTAAAGCGGGGCATGGTCATCAGCCGCCAGCGGGCCCGCCCCACCACGAGGGCGATGACCAGCAACAACAGGGCATAGCCCAGCAGGTCCGACAGGGTGGTGGCCTGGACAAAATCTACCCCTCTCTGCAAAAGGTTGCTGCCCAGGTGCGACATGGCCTGCAACGCGCGCCGCACCCAGCCGAAAATCGTCTGGCGGATCTGCATCCGTTCCACCAGCAAAAAGATGCCAAAAGCGGCCAGAAGGACGATGAAAACCTCTATGCGCCATTCGGCCCACAGAGACGTTATGATCTGCCGGGCTTGGGGCCAGCCTGCCCGATGGCGATCAGGGGGTGAGGGCGGGGATAGCCTGTCCGGTTGGGCCATGGTGTTACAGCTCGATCGGCTTCTCCAGGACGGCCAGCAGCAAGCGGACCGTGTTTTCCACATCGGTCAGGTCTATCATCTCCGAGGGGGTGTGGTAGTAGCGGCAGGCGAGGGACACGCAACCGGCCGGCACCCCGCTGCGCGCCAGTTGGATGGCCGCGGCATCGGTAGTCCCCCGGTCCAGCACTTCGAGCTGGTAGGGGATGCCGTGGGCCTGGGCGGTATCAATCAACAGCTTTTTCACTCCGGGATGGGCCAGCATATTTCCATCCATCACCTTGATACAGGGCCCGGCCCCCAGTTTCATCGCCAGCTTGTCGGCTTCGGGGGTGTCGGCGGCCACGGTGATGTCCACGGCGATGCCCACCTCCGGTTCCAGCCCATAGGCGCCGGTGCGGGCGCCGCGCAGGCCGACCTCCTCCTGGACGCTGAAGACGAAATAGAGGTCGTGGGGCGAGCCGTTCAGCCGGCGCAGGACCTGGATCAGCACGGCGCAGCCGATCCGGTCGTCGAGCGCCTTGGCCACGATCCGCTGTCCCAGGTCGGCGAAGGGCTGCACAAAACCGACCGCCTGGCCCAGCCGCCCCTGGGCCTGGTCGCGCCCGGTCGCGCCGATGTCAATATACAGCCGGGTCAGCTCCGGTTCCTTTTTGAACTCCCCGCGCTTTTCCGGGGCAATGACCCCCACCGTCCCATCGGCGAACTGCACCCGCCCGCCGACCAGGGTCATCACATCCACGCCGCCGATGGGTTGAAAACGCAAAAAGCCCTGTTCATCTACATAACTGATGATCAGGCCGATCTCGTCCATATGGGCGGCCAGGAGCACCCGTTTGCCCCCGCCGTTGCCCTTTTTCAGGACGATGAGATTGCCCAGGGCATCCACGCGGATCTCGTCGGCGAACGGCTCCACTTCGCGCCGGATGGTTTCGCGGATCTGTTCTTCGTGGCCGGAGGGGCCATAGGCTTCGGTCAGTTTCTTGATCAGGTCTTTCACGGGTCTTCTCCTCAAGACAGTTTCGTCCATTTCTCGGGCAAGGCCTGCAGGGCTGCCCTCATCAACGCCACGGTGTGGTCCAGGTCGTTGCGGCTCATCAGGCTGACCGGGGCGTGGATGTAGCGGCAGGGGACCGCCACCGCCACCGACGGCACACCGGCTTTGGACAGGTGGATCGCCCCGGCGTCGGTGCCGCCGATCCCCGGCTGTTTGAATTGATAGGGCAGGCCGTGGGCCTCGGCAGTCTCGATCAGCAGGCGGACCAAGCGCTTGTCGGCGATGAAGGAACGGTCCATGAGGGTGATGGCCGGTCCCTGGCCCAGCCTGGTGGTGGGGCTGACATCCTGGTCCTTGGGCATGTCGTCGCACACGGTGCCCTCCAGGGCAAAGGCCAGGTCCGGCTCGATGCGGAAGGCGGCCACCCGCGCCCCGCGCATCCCCACCTCCTCCTGGGCGCTGAAGGAGAGGTACAGGTCCACGGCATACTGCCCCTCGGCCAGGGCAGCGGCCACGGCACAGCCGGCCCGGTCGTCGAAGGCTTTGCCCTTGACCACCCGCAGCCCCTCCTCGCCGAGCACCTGGAAGCGCGTGTCAAAGACCGCATAGTCGCCCAACCGGACCAGCTCTTTGGCCTCTTCCTCGCTCGTCGCCCCGATGTCAATCACCAGTTGATCGATCTTGAGGACCTGCTCGCGCTGTTCCTTTTTGGTCAGGTGGACAGGGGGGGCCAGGATGACCCCCGGCAGCCGCTTCTCGCCGACGATCACCCCTTTGGCCAGGAGCAGCCGGTCGTCTATGCCCCCCACGGCGCGGAAGCCCAGGGTGCCGTTCTTTTCGATGCGGGTGATCATCAGCCCTACCTCGTCGGTATGGGCATCTATCATGACCTTGAGGCGGGGTTCGGGGCCGGTCCCCCGTTTCAAGGCGATGAGATTGCCCAGGGCATCGGTTTGCAGCGCATCCACCTTGTCGCGCAGCGCCCGGGCCAGCACGCGGCGCACCTCCTGTTCACAGCCCGATGGTCCGAAGGCATTGGATAGTTCTTCTAGCAGCAATTTGACCTCTATCCTCTCGATGGTTTCCCCGGCTCTGGGCAGGGGCTAGCCTGCCGGGCTCTCCAGTTCCAGGTCCCAGGCCAGGCTATCCAGAAACTTTTCATCCAGCCGGGCGATAAAGGCGGCCAGCAGCCGCCCGACCCGTTCCACATCCCTGACCGATACCGTCTCGACCGGGGTGTGCATGTTGCGCTGCGGCAGGCAGACCTGGCCGGTGGGGATCCCCTCGCGGGCGATCTGGATGGCGTAGGCGTCGGTGCCGCCGGGGCGGGCCAGCGGCTCCAGGTGGTAGCTCATCTCCAGGGCTTTGGCCGTCTCGATGAGGGCTTCCTGGACCCTGGGGTGAAAGTTCGGCCCCCAACTGATCGCCGGCCCTTTGCCCAGTTCAAAGGTATACTCGTCGGGGGCGCCGGGCTGCTTGGCCCAGGTCACGTCCACGGCAATGCCCACATCCGGCTGCAGGCCGTAGGTGCTGGTGATGGCCCCCACGCCCCCTATCTCCTCCTGCACCGTGGCCACGGCGTACACATCCCACAGGTGCCGTACCCGGCTCAGTTCCTCCAGGCAGACGGCTGCCGCGGCCACCGAAGCCCGGTTGTCCAGCGCCTTGCCCGCCACCAACCCGCCTCTCAGCTCGACCAGGGGGCGGTTCAGGGTGATCAGATCGCCGACCCGCACCTGCCGGCGCAGCTCCTCCGGCGACAGGCCTACATCTATCCGCAATTTGTCATAAGGGATCGGCTTGTCGCGCTCTGCCGGCGGCAGGACGTGGGGCGGGCGCGAGCCGATGACGCCCGGCAGGTCCCGTTGCCCGTGGACCACAACCTCCTGGCCCAACAGTACCCGGTCGTCGTAGCCGCCCACCTGTTGAAAGAGGACAAAGCCCTCCTCCAGTTGCGACACGATCAGCCCGATCTCGTCCATGTGCGTGGCGAGCATAAGGGCCGGGCGTGGCTCCGGCCCGGTGCCCCGTTTGAGGGCGATGACGTTGCCCAGGATATCGGTCCGCACCTCGTCGGCGTACCGGCCGAATATCTCCAGCACCATGTGGCGGACCTCGTCTTCGTAACCGGAGACCCCGCAGGCTTCGGAAAGGCGTTTTAACAAGGGGACAATCTCCACGAGAAAACCCTTTCTTTTCGGTAATGGCTCGATCTGACCAATCTATTATAGCCGTGAAGGTGGTTCCTGTCAAACCGGATCGTACCTTTTCTCGTCAGGCTCTGGATCAAGGGGAGGGGGTGGGTGGGGGAGCGGAAGGGGGGAGTCCGGTGGGCAGCGGCGTGGGTTCGATGGGCGGTGGGGTGAGGGTTGTGTCTGTACCCCCTTCGGGCAGGGGGGCGGTGCTCCACGGGAGGGCCTTTGTTTCCCAGGCATGGCGCAAGGCCAGGCTGGCGAAGCCCAGGCAGTAGAGCATGGAGGTTGCCAGCAGGATCACCACCATCAGGGCGATGACCAATTGCTGTTCTTCGGTGAGCTGGATGCTCCGGTGTCGTCTCACGGGTCCCTTCCCTCCATGTTGGAGGTCAAAGCGAACGGTATCCGGGAATCGGCAGGGTCGAACTACCCTCAGGGTCCGGGGGTGGTGGGGGTGATCGTCAACGTGGTGGTGAGGGTGGGCGTGGTGGTGACGGTGAAGGTCGGGGTGGGGGTGAAGGTAGGCGTCCAGGTGGCCGTCGGGGTCCAGGTGGCCGTCGGGGTCCAGGTAGCCGTCGGTGTCCAGGTAGCCGTCGGTGTCCAGGTGGCCGTCGGTGTCCAGGTGGCCGTGGCGGTTGGCGTGGCCGTGGCGGTTGGCGTGGCGGTGGGGGTGGCGGTGGCCGTGGGGGTTGGCGTGGCGGTTGGCGTGGGGGTGGAGGTTGGCG
>DAOTXL010000041.1:0-28114 GCA_034435455.1 Anaerolineae bacterium | reverse complement strand
TGGCGGCGGGCAGCGGGCGGGTGGTGATCGCCTCGTCGCGGCGGGACGAGGTCTCCTACACCGGCCGCCCCTACAGCGTCTTTACCGCCGCGCTGCAGGAGGCGCTGGCCGGCTACGGGGCGTTCGAGCGCGATGGCTACGCCCGTGTGCTGGACGCGATCCTCTGGCTGGGACGGAAGGTGCCAGAGCGCACCGGCGACCGGCAGCATCCCATCGTCAAGGTCAGCCACCTGGAGGACAACTTTGCCCTGGCCTGCTACGCCGGCGGGGTCAAGGAACCGCATCCGCTCCCGTGGGCCGCCGCCGTGGCCCCCGCCGTCGCTGCCGGCCTGGACGCGGCGCAGGTAGAGACCTGGCGGCGCATGCTGCGCAACTACCGCGAGAACCTGCTGCTCATCGAAGAGCGGATGAGCGAGTACGTCGAGTTCACCGACATCCCGTTGCAGCTTGTGCGCAACAAACGGCAGATCGAGGCGCGCGTCGCCGAGTTGGAACGGGCGATGGGGGGTGAAACGTCCCCGTGAGGCGACTTGGCGCTGGCTGGAGGGGCACGGGGGATATCCGTTCGGCGGCGCGTCGGATGCTGCGGATGGGCGAGCATACCTGCGGCTTGAGCGGTTGCGAGCCGGCGAGGACGGCCAAGGCGATGTCCCTGCGCGGGGCGGCAAAGACGTTGCGGGGGGTGACCCGCCGCGAGATGGCCCGCAATGGGGTCTTTATGGGCCTCTATATCCTGTTCGCAGCAGGGATTGTAGTCAGCCTCTTTTTGCCTGCCTGGAGGTAGCCTCTCCGTTACCTCCAGAGAAAAACCGCCCCTTCAGCCCGGCGCTTTTGGAACCGCCTACCTTGACGCCGCCAGCAGCGCCCTGAACAGGCCCGACATATCGTCTTGCGGGCTGCCCTCTATCTCCGGATGCCACTGCACGCCCACGCAGAAGGGATGCTGTGGGTACTCCAGTCCCTCGATCACCCCGTCGACAGCGCGGGCGGTGACCACCAGCCCCTCGCCGACATTTTGCACCGCCTGTTGGTGAAAAGGGACAACTCACTCTCCAGACCGTCAGGCAAGCGACTTTCAAAAAGATAGAGGCTGCTCTTTTGGAACATGCGCCCGACATCGTGCAATTCGTCGGCCACGGCGTCTACCGGGAGGGTACAGGCTACCTGGCCCTGGTGGGCGAGAATGGCAAGACCTGGATAGTGAACGACGAGCAATTTGCCGCTATCTTTGCCGGCGTGCAAAATCGTCTGGGCCTGGTCTGCCTGGCGACGTGCGAGAGCGCGAAGAGCGACTCTCCCAAGAGCTTTCTGGGCATCGCCCCCCGGCTCGTGCAACGGGGGACGCCGGCCATCGTTGCCATGCGCTATCCCGTGCTGGTGTCCACAGCGGAGATCTTTTTGGAGAGCTTTTACAAGTCTGTGGCCGCCCGCAAGCCGGTGGATTGGGCCGTGCAATGGGCGCGCAACGCTATATACGTCAAAGTAGGAGCAGATAACCGCGAATTTGCCACGCCGGTCCTGTTCATGCGGGCCAGGGATGGGAAGATCTTTTAGCGCCCCAGGGGAGAGGGGCAGGCCTGACAGGCCCTGGACGACAGCACCGTTTCACAGTTCACGGCTGCGGCGGCACGGGCGGCGGATATAGCCCGGCGACGGGCATCGGGAAGCCGTGGGCTGCCCGACGGCCAGCCGCCGGTTGTTTGGCCCGGCCAGGCTTGCCTTTTGGGCCGTTTTCTGCTACCATAGGGCTCTGGAGAAAGGGGGAGAAGATCGCCCGGCGGTCTGCTGCCCCTTTCTCGTTCAGCGGTCGGCCCAGGCTGCATGGCCTGGAAGGGGAGGGATAGATGGATAGCCAGGAACAGATATGGCTGATGCGCCGCCGCCGTCAGCGCCGCCAACGGGCCAACGGCGGGGCCGGTCGGCTTGTCCTGCGCCTGGGCGCGGGCCTGGTGCTGATGCTGCTCCTCAGCACCGTGCTCCTGCTCGTCGCCGGGGTGGCAACGGTGGTCGGCGTGTACGGCTATTATGCCCGAGACCTGCCCGACCCCAACGAAATCGTCACCGCCCAGAAGGACTTTCAGACAACCAAGATTTACGATCGCAGCGGCAAGGTGCTGCTGATGGAAGTGATCGACCCCCGGCACGGCGACCGGACGCTCCTCCCCCTGGAGCAGATCCCCCGCGACCTGCGCAACGCCACCATCGCCCTGGAAGACAAGACCTTCTACACCAACCCCGGCGTGGACCCGATGGGCATCGCCCGCGCCTTCCTCCTCAACCTGCAGGGCAAGGGGGTCCAGGGCGGCAGCTCCATCACGGTCCAGTTGGTCAAAAACATCCTCATCCCTGAAGAGGAGCGCTACCAGATCAAATACTCGCGCAAGATCAAAGAGGCGATCCTGGCCCTGGAGATCTCGCGGCTCTACTCCAAAGACCAGATCCTGGAATGGTACCTCAACACCAACTACTATGGCAACTGGGCCATCGGCGTCGAGGCGGCTGCCCAGGTCTACTTTGGCAAACATGCCCAGGAACTGACCCTGGCCGAGTGTGCCATGCTGGCTCCCATCCCCCAGTACCCGGCCATGAACCCCATTGATAATCCCGAAGAGGCCAAGAAGCGGCAAAAGATCGCCCTGGACCGCCTGGTGGCCGAGGGCTATATCACCCAAACCGAGGCCGACGCCGCCTTTGCCGAACCGCTGCAGGTCCATACCTCGATGCTCAAACGTTACGACCTGGTGGCCCCCCACTTTGCCATGTACGTGCGCAAACAGTTGGAGGATAAATATGGCCCCGACCTCCTCTATCGCGGCGGGCTCAAGGTCTATACCACTGTGGACCTGGAGATCCAACGCATTGCCGAAGAGGAAGCCCGGGCCCACATCAAAAAGCTCCAGGAAGAGAAAGAGGAGGTCTCTAACGCAGCCGTGGTGGTCCTGCGCGCCCGCACCGGCGAGATTCTGGCCATGGTGGGCAGCATTGACTACTGGGATGAAACGATAGATGGCAACGTTAACGTGGCCGTCGCCCCCCGGCAGCCGGGTTCGGCCTTCAAGCCGTTCAGCTACCTGACCGCTTTCCACCAGGGGCACACTGCCGCCGAGATGGTCATGGATGTCCATACCTGCTTTGATGACTATCCCAATCCTCCCTACTGCCCGGAGGATTACGACCGCAAGTACCTGGGGCCCCGCAGCTTCCGCACCGCCTTGGCTCAGTCGCGCAACATCCCGGCCGTCAAGGTATTGGACATGGTGGGGGTGGGCAACGTCATCCGCAACGCCCACGCCCTGGGCATCAACACCCTCAACCAGGACCTGGATTATTACGGCCTGAGCCTGACCCTGGGCGGCGGCGAGGTGTGGCTGCTGGACCTGGCCTACGCCTATAGCGTCTTTGCCAACGGCGGAGTGATGATGGGTCAGCCGGCCAAGCTGCCCCAGCCCGGCTATCGGCAGTTGGACCCCGTGGCCATCTTGCGTGTCGAGGATGCCCAGGGCAAGGTGTTGTGGCAGTACACTCAGCCCGAAGCGCGCACCGTTACCCTGGCCGATGGCCGCGAACTGTCGCCCCAGGAGGCCTACCTGCTGACCCATGTCCTTTCCGATAACAACGCCCGCGCCCCGGTCTTTGGCGCCAACAGCCCGCTGCGCCTGAGCCGGCCGGCAGCGGCCAAAACCGGCACCACCACCGACTTTCGGGATGTGTGGACCATCGGCTACACGCCGCAGATCGTGACCGGCGTCTGGGTGGGCAACAACGACAACACCCCGATGGAGGGGGTATCCAGCACGCGAGGGGCAGCCCCCATCTGGCACAACGTGATGGAGCGCATCTACAACGAAGGCCACGCCCAGCGGATCCTGGGCGAGGTGATTGACAACTTTCCCAAACCGCCTGGCCTGGTCACCGTGGAGGTGTGTGCCATTTCGGGCCTGCTGCCCACCGAGCACTGCCCCAACCGCAAGAAGGAACTATTCATCGAGGGCACAGAACCGACCGAATATTGCAACGTCCACCACGTGGAGCGGGTCAACCGCCAGACGGGCAAGCTGGCGACGGCCTGCACCCCGCCCGAACTGGTGGAGGAGCGGGTGTACGAAATCTATCCGCCCGAAGCAGCCGACTGGGTCCGCGAGCAGGGCATCCCCCAGCCCCCCACCCAGCGCGACGAGATCTATGGCTGCGGCCCGGAGGGAGGGGAGGTGGTCATCCTCGACCCGACGCTGGGCGGCCACGTCAAAGGGGTTGTGCCCATCCGGGGCAACGCCCGCTCCGGCGATTTCAACTTCTACCGGCTGGAGTTTGGCGAAGGGCTGAACCCCTCGGCCTGGAGCCAGATCGGCGGCGACCACTATAGTCCCGTGGACAATAACGTGCTGGAGTTCTGGGATGTGCGCGGGCTGCGGGATGGGTTGTACACCCTGCAATTAACCGTCGTCGAGCACAGCCAGGCTTTCAAACGGGCGACGATCTATGTGACGGTAGACAATACCCCCCCGGAAGCATACGTCGGCTACCCCTGGCCGGGCCGCGTCTATCAGCTGGAGGCCGATGAATGGGCCAACCTCAAGGCCGACGTGCGGGACAATGTCCAGATTGACAAGGTCGAGTTCTACCTGGATAACGAACTGCTCGACTTTAGCGTGGTGGAGCCCTATGCCGTGAAATGGGTGCTCAAGATGGAGGACCTCCGGCTCAATCCCGCGATGCCGCCGGTCTATGAGACGCGGACCATCACCAATCCCGATGGCTCATGGAGCACCGAAGTCGTAACGGTCACCTGGGTGGAAGTGAGCCCCGACGGCAAGACCATCACCCAGACGTGGGAAAGCGGCAAGATGATCATCTCCAGCACCCACGGCTACACCGAGTCGCATCTGGTGCACGTGGTGGCCTTTGACGCTTCCGGCAACAAGACCGAGAGCGAAAAGGTGCGCTTCTATGTGGTCCACAAACCCAAGGAAAAGAAGGATCAAGAGAAGGGCGGGACCGGGATGCGATGGGGGCGAGAGGAGGGCCTGATTCAGCCCGCGGCGATGCGCCTCAACCCCTCGCGGTCGAGGATGGTGATCCGCTTGCGGCCGATGTCAATCAGCCCACCCGCCTTGAAGGTATTCAGCGTCTGAGTCGTCGTCTCGCGGTAAGTGCCGATCCGCTCCCCCAAGTCCTGGTGGGTGTGGCCAACGATGGTCTCGCTGCCCGCCTCGTCGGCCAGTTGCAGCAGCAGGCTGGCCAGCCGGGCCGGGATGCTTTTAAAGGCGATCTCTTCCAGGCGGGCTTCGGCCTCTTTCAGGCGGCGGCCCAGGACCTCGAAAATGCGCAGGGCGACCTTGGGTTTGGTCAGCAGCAGGCGTTCCACGTCGTCCCGGCTCATGACGTACAATTCGCACTCCTCGACCGCCTCGGCAAAGGTGTTGTGCATCCCCTGGCCGATCAGGGCCATCTCGCCAAAGACCGCCCCCGGCCCAATGGTGGCGATGACCAGCTTTTTGCCATCGGGCGAGATGCGGTAGAGCTGGACCCGGCCCTGCTTGAGCAAAAAGAGCACCTCGCTCGTATCCTCGGGCATGTACAAGATCTTGCCCCGCCGGCAGGTGGTGATCGTCGTCGCCCGATCGATCTCTTCGATCTCGGCCTCGGTCAGGTCCCGGAAAATATCCACCATTTGCAAATAGCCGATCTTGCCCGACCCCTCTTCTGGCACGTTCCCTCCCCTGTCAACGGCCTTTCCTGATTCCAATTATATCCTATTCTGTGCTATAATTCAA
The DNA here is from genome assembly GCA_034435455.1 of Anaerolineae bacterium. GTDB lineage: Bacteria > Chloroflexota > Anaerolineae > JAAYZQ01 > JAAYZQ01 > DAOTXL01. The sequence continues at coordinate 22,340 of DAOTXL010000041.1, read as the reverse complement.
GGCAGTCTCGATTGTGGAGCAGATAAATGAATCCTATCCATCCCATCATCTTTCAACTGGGCCCCTTCCAGGTGCGCTGGTACGGCGTGCTGATCATGCTCGGCGTGGCGGGGGGCACCTATCTGGCCGGCCGCCTGGCGCGCCGGCGCGGCCTGAACCCCGACTATGCCTGGGAAGGGGTTATTGTGGCCGTGGTGGTGGCCATCCTCGGCGCGCGGCTGTACCATGTCTTTTCCACCCCGGCCGACTGCCCTCCCAACGCCACCTTTCCCTGCGGCTGGCCCTATTACCGCTATCATTTTCTGGAGGCTTTTGCCGTGTGGAAATATGGCGGCTTCCAGGGGCTGGGCATCTATGGGGCCATCGTCGGCGGCATCCTCGGCGTGACGATCTATGCCTGGTGGCGAAAGCTCAACCCCCTGGTATGGCTCGACCTGGGGGCGCCGGGCCTGGCCTTCGGCCAGTTCGTGGGCCGCTGGGGCAACTTTATCAACCAGGAACTGTACGGCCCCCCGACCGGTTCCACTTGGTTTGGCATCCGGATCAACCCCGACCTGCCCCACCAGCCCCTGCCACCCGGCACCGATTATACCACGCGGTTCCACCCCACCTTCCTGTATGAATCGCTGTGGTGCCTGCTGGTATTCCTGATCCTGTACAACCTCCACGCCCGGCTGCCCTACCGGCTGCGCAACGGCGACGTGGTGCTGGGCTACCTCATCCTCTACCCCCTGGGCCGCTTTTTTGTCGAGATGTTCCGCCCCGACGCCTGGACCATCGGTGGCCTGGCCACCGCCCAGTGGATCGCCATCGGCTGCGTGGTTGGCGGCTCGATCGCCCTGACGCTGCGCCACCTCTTTTGGAAGCGGGAGGAAAAATAGGTAGGGCGGGGTCGGCTGCCCGCCCGATCTACCCGCCCATCGGCTTGCGGTAGGTGGTGTGGCGCTTGACCACCTGGAACCCCATGCTGGTGTAGAGCTGCAAAGCCCCGTTGGGGTTGTCGGCATCCACGCCCAGCGCGGCCTCTTCCATGCCCAGATCTTTGAGCACCCGGAAGCTGCGGGCGATGAGCGCCCTGGCCAGGCCCCGCCGCCGCCAGGGGCGCCGCACGCAGATCCCTTCGGTGTAGCCGCGCTTGCGGCCATACCTGGCATTTTCCGCCTCGTCTACAAAGTTCTGGACCATGCCGGCCACCTGATCGCCGGCCCAGGCCACCTGCCACAGGTGAGGTTGAAAGGTGGGTGATTCCTGCCACGAGGCGATCTCCTGGTCCCACTCCTCTTCCGAGAACCCCCAGTGGTCGCGGAAGGCCTCTTTCGAGGCGGCCCAGATCAGGGGAATCTGCTCCGGCTCGACCGGCCGGACCTCTAGCCCTGCGGGCAGGGGCAGGTCGGGGATATTTTCCAGGTTGGGGCGGACCATGGTAAAGCCGTAGCGCACCCCGGTATAACCCTCCTCCTCCAGCAGTGCAGTCCAGTCCTCTTCGCCGTCGGAGGAAAAGGCTTCAAAGAGGCGGGGCCCCTCGGCAGGGTGGTCGCCTGCGCCGCCTGTGGCTGCGCCCCCGGCGGCGGCGATCTCGCGCAGGCGGCGCTCGTTGTAGCGCAGCATCGCCCGGCGCAGGCCACCCTTGCGCCATTCGGGCAGCAGGTGGACAAAGTGCCGGTAGAGCCACGCCCCTGAATTCTCCCGGACCCACGAGACCCGGCCGTAGCCAATCACCCGGCCGTCCACCTCGGCGAACAACATATCCCGCCAGGGGTCGCTGTTCACCAGGTGGCGATAGTCGCGGGCTATATCCTCCACCGAACGGGTCCAGTCCAGCCCATCGGCCTCCCGGCTGCCGTTGATCACAGCCGCCATGGCCGGGTAGTCGGCCTCGCCGCGAAAGAGGCGAAAGCTCAGGCCGGGGAGGGCCGGCGCATCGGGCACCAAAATCCTATCTTTTATTGATGACATCTTTTTCTTCTCCTCGTCACTTGTTCAGCAGGGCTGTGTCAAAAAAGCCTGCCACCCGCCGCTCATATTCGGCTTCGTTGATCAACGCCACCAACGCCTCCAGGTCACCGGGGCGATAGGCCTGAATGGTAATGTTGTTTGCCACAATCCTTCTCCTCAATCGCCTGTTTGACAGGCGACTCTGCTTGTGTTATAATGTTGTCGGACTTTCCGACAGTTAGAAAGGACGGCAGCATGGAATGGGTTCGAGTTCGCAACAAGTTTCAAATCACGCTCCCCAAGTCGGTCCGTGACGATCTGTGCCTCGACGAGGGCGACCTGCTGGCCGTCCAGGTTCGCGACGGCGAGCTGGTCCTGCGCCCCCAGCGGTTGATCGATCGCGACCAGGCCTGGTACTGGACCCCCGAGTGGCAGGCTGCCGAGCGCGAAGCCGATGAGGAGATCGAGGCCGGGCGCGTCCACCGTTTTGCCAACATTGACGAAGCGATTGCCTTTCTGAACGAGCGGGCCGAGCAGTACGATGCCCGGCAAACCGAGGAAGCGCCGGCCTGATGCCCATCGAACTCTCGGAACGCTTCACCAGAGCGTACGAGCGGCTTCCCAGGCACATCCGCGCCAGAGTTCAGAAAGCTCTGCGCCTGCTCGATGCCGATTTTCGTCATCCCGGCCTTCAGGCCAAGCGGGTGAAGGGTACCGCCGACATCTTTGAGGCCCGCGTGGACGATCACCACCGCATGACCTACCAGCGCCAGGGTGACCTGCTCATCATGCGCAACGTCGGCCCTCATGACGATGTCCTCGGCAACCCCTAGTCCGTTCCTTCTCTCGATCCGTTGTTCTCTTCCCCCCACATCACCCCGTTGATACGGCTCACCGGCTCGGCATGGAAGCTCAAGCCGGGGAGGGCCGGCGCATCGGGCACCAAAATCCTATCTTTTATTGATGACATCTTTTTCTTCTCCTCGTCACTTGTTCAGCAGGGCTGTGTCAAAAAAGCCTGCCACCCGCCGCTCATATTCGGCCGGGTACACCTGCAAAAAGTCGAGGTGGCCCAGATCCGGCTCGAACCAAAGCTCCTTTGGCTCGCCGGCTGCGGCGTAATAGCGTGGCCCGGCGTCCGGACCGGTGATCGGGTCCTGTCCGCCGGCCAGGATCAGGATCGGACGGGGGCTGATGGCCGCCACATCGTCCAGCGGGCGCAGGTCGTCCAGGTCGAGGCCGGTCTGCCAGCGGCCAAACAGCACCTGGAGGGGCACAAAGGGGAATTCGGGCAGCCCTGTCCCGCGCCACACGTTCTTGATCCCTTCCTCGATGGTCGGATAAGGGCTGACGACGATCACGGCCCGAATTTCGGGCATTTGCGCCGCCGCCCGGATGGCCGCCACCGCGCCCATGGATTCGCCCAACAGGCCGATGCGCTGCGGGTCCACGTCCGGCTGTTGCTGTAGCCAGGCCAGCGCCCCCTCCACGTCGCGCACCTCATAGTAGCCCAGGCTGCACAGATCACCGTCGCTCTCGCCGTGGGCCCGCCAGTCGAAGGTCAGGACGCCATAGCCATGGCGGGCCAGCAGTTCGGCCTGGTCCAGCCGGCGGTAGGCGCCGTAGCCGTGCCCAACGATAATCGCCGCTCCATTCTGCGTCGGCAGGTACCAGCCGCGCAGGGTCAGCCCGTCAGAAGCAGAAAAGGCTACGTCGCGATAGGCCAGGCCCCGATCGGCGGGTGTCTCTGCCGGGAGTTGACGGGGAGGGTGCAGGAAGGCATCGGCCTGCCTCCACGACACCCCCATCACCAGGCCCACGGCGGCGAGAGCGATCGCGGCCAGTGAAAAACAACCTAAATTCCGCCAGTACCGTAATTTCCCCACCCTGTCCATCATTGTCGTCCGCTTATCGTCAGGTCGGCAATGCCCATCCGCCGCAAGAGGGCTGCCCGCCGTTGCCGATCATCCAGGCGCTGGAAGAACGCCTTCTCCAGGATGGCTGCCAGCACGTAGAGGGTGCAGGTGATGAGAAAGATCGGCTGAAAGCCGATGCGGGGATCGGCCTGCATGTAGCCGCTCAGGTAGGGTCCCACCGTCCAGCCGATGTTCCAGCTCATGCCCATCAAACCGCTGACCGTGGCCCGCTCCCGTTCGGTCACCTGCTCCATAGCAAAAGCGTTGTAGAGCGGATTGCCCATGTTCATCAGCGCCGCCCGCACCCAGAAGGCCAGGGCGGCTATCCATAGCCGGCCGGAGAAGCCGATGAGCAACAGGAAGGGGATCGAAGCCAGTTGGGTAATGACCAGTGCCCGGATGCGGCCCCAGCGGTCGGCCAGCAGCGGCGAGGCCAGGGTCGCCACGCCGGTGATCACCGAGGATATGGCAAAGAGGGTCCCCAGCACCCTGTCGGAGATGGGGAAGGTCTCTTTGAAGAACAGGTTCATGTACGGGATCAAGATCGCCGCCCCCATCGAGATCACGATGTTGGGGATAAAGATGCGCGCAACCAACCCCGGCTTGCTGATGTTGCGCCAGGGTCGGGCCAGATGCACCCGGCCCGCCGTCGGGCGCGGCTGTTCCCTGATCAAAAAGATCGGCAGCAGTGCCGCGACCGCCAGCGCCACGGTAACGGCCAGGGTCGCCGCATAGGCCGGGGCACTTTCCACCCCCACCTCCAGCAGGCCGCCGAACAGGGTCGGCAGGTAACCTCCCACCAACGTACCCAGGAACCCCACCAGGGTTTGCAGGCCAAAGCTGGCGCTGAACAGCGCATTGCGCTCCTCTTCGGTCGAATTCTCCACCATGAACGGCGAGCCGCTGACCATCCACAACGATTGGGAAAGGCCAAAAGCGATCATCGAAAACCGCAGCCACCATGCCCCGCTGACCAGGACGATGCCCAGCGTAGCCAGAGTCTGCCCGGCGCCGGCCAGGATCATCGCCCGCTTGCGTCCGATCCGGTCCACCAACACACCGGCCGGCAATGCCCCCAGGAGGGAGATCAGGTTGGGCATGGACTGCAGTTCTCCCAGAAAGCTGCGCGGATACCCCCGGCTGACGATATACAGGTTGAAAATGAGTGAATAGATGCTGAAACTCAGCCCGCTGATGATCATGCTCAGCAGATAGAGGCGAGCATTGGGGCTAAAGCTCCGGAGTTGGTGCCAGTAACGGCTCACTGCTTTGATGATCATGGTTCTGTTCTTCTCCTCTGCACAGGGTATGTTTCTCCCCGGGTTACCCTCTTGACAATGTCACATTCTCGGATAAGGTGCCTGGCCCCTGAACGCTTACGCTCCCCGTAAGGGCTGGGGGTCGCCCTGGTCCGATCGGTAACCGGACCAGAGCAACCCCATTTGCCCTCTACAAGATCAGGCTCTCCGACGGTCTCCCGTCTTGATGATCCTCGCCGACCGGTGGCTCCGCCGGCGGTAACCGCCGGAGCCAGGCCCACATTCTGGCCCACCATCCCCGCAAGACCCGATCCAGAGGGAGCGTCTCGGTCGTCGCTTGAATATCCAGGATAAACATGGCGGCCTCCTTCCTTTCAGACCGGTCTGGCCAGGGGCAGGAGCCGCTACGACCCCTCCCCTAGCCGTTTCGTTTCAGTTTGCCGGTGCGCTTGGCGTACCGCTCGGCCCGGCCAAAGATAAACACGCCGGCCGGGATGAGCGCTGCACCCATCCCCAACAGCGGCCAGATGTAGGGCCACAGTTCCGGGGTGGACCTGCCTTGCAACAGCCCGGCACGGACCCCTTCCAGCGCGTAGGTGGCCGGCGAAAGCCGGGCCACGGCCTGCATCCAGGGGGGCAACACGCTGACCGGGTAGTACACCCCCGACACCAGCAGCAGGGTGGCCTGGATGACGTGGGTCATCTGCGCACCCCGCTCCGGGAAGAGCAGGGGCATGATCGATGCCACAATCCCCAACCCGATGAACGACAGGCTACCGGCCAGCAGCACCAGCAGGCTGCCCCCCAGGTTGGCCCCCTTCAGGTCCAGGTCGAAGAACAGGACGACGACGGCCAGGATCACCGCCGTATGCAACAGACCATAGACCAGCGAGAAGGCCGTCTGCCCCAGCATGTGGGTGAGGCGCGGCACCGGGGCCATGAAGGTGTACTCGATGGTCCCCTCCCACCGCTCCCAGGCGATCACCTCGCTGATGGCGTCAAAGACGATGGACAAAAAGTGCCAGATGAGGGTCCCGGCCAGCAGAAACAGGATCAGGTAGCCGGTGTCCATCGCCTGGCCACTGATGGCCTCCATGCCGGCGCCGATAAAGGTGATGGCCAGGGCGTTGGCAATGCTGTAGGCCAGCCATACCACCTCCCAGCCCCAGTAGCGCCGGACCAGGTTAAAGTTCCGCTCGATGAATCCATACGATGCCCGCATCTGGGTGACCAATTGGGTCATATCATCCTCCTCCTTCGGGCGCAACGCGCCCGCACAAAAAAAGCCGCGGGATTCCCCACGGCTGTACCGGTCTCTGACAAAACAAAAAAGCCGTGGGGTCGGTAGTGCCCCACGGCCATAGTTAACAATAACTAATGGCGTCTGGGCGCACTACGACAGCAAGAACCGGCATCGCTGCCGGACGGTTCGATACGAACCATGATCGGCTGGAACATGTCGTAGAGCATCCGATCTGCCTCCTTTCGTAAGATTGACCACATTTTAACCCATCCCGGCACAAATGTCAAATCGGCAGCAGCCAGGTGCAAAAAGGGGTCCCCCTTACGGCCCCAGGCGCAGCAACACCGCCAGCCCGATCAGGGCCACGATCCCGTACTCGACCAGCACCCGCCGGGTGAGCCGCCCCTGGAGCTGCTGATTGGCCAGCCCGGTAAAGACGTAAAAGCCCAGCAGCAGGATCAGCCCGCCGGTCACCCCGGAGATGCGCCAGTAGTTCATGGCCCACACGATCTCGCCGGTGCTCAGCCCGGCGATGAAGGCATAGAGGGCTGTGCGGCCAAAACCCCGCCCGGCGCTGCGCAGGAACTCCAGCGCCAACAGCGAGCCGACCAGGGTGATTCCTGTGGCCGAAAGGAGGCTGCGGGCCTTGGCCGAATAGATGAGCACAAAGAGCACCAGTGCCAGCAGGTAGGCCCAGGCGTTCAATCCCAGCCGGGCGGCCAGGTAGCGGCTGTCGGCCGGGTCTACGGTATAGTATTCGGCACTGAGGATCAGGATTAGCACCAGGCCGGTGAGCACATAGCCGGCCAGCCGGTAGAGTTGGGTGGGTGTCCGGGGCAGCAGCACCACTGCCAGCAGCGCCGTGAGCCCCGGCAGCGTCCAGGTGACAAAGCTGTAGCGCGCCTCGATCCGCCGCGCTGTGGGATGGGAGCGGACGAGGGCGTCGGTGCCGGCGCAGGTGATGCCCACCAGCAGGGCGGCTATCAGCGCCGTCTGCGACAGGCTGATCGTCAAGGGGGAGCCCAGCGCCGTCAGGCTGTAGGACCAGGTGGGCAACTGTAGATAGGTGGCCAGGATCAGGCCCAGCACCACCAGGGTGGCCACCACGCTGGCCCGTTCCCGATAGAGCATCAATCTGTTCCTTTCCGTTGGACCCCAGGCCGTTTCCGGTCGGCATGGGTATATACGGCGCCCTTCGCCAGGGTCAAGGCGCGGCGGCGGACATGGAAACGTTGCGCTTTTGGCAGATAATCCTCAACGAAAACGGCCTATCCCCGGGGCTGTGGCTGGTTTTGGGTTCCGCTCCATCCCGGTCAGGGGTAGATCCGCCCCAGCAGCCGGGGGAAAGGGATCGTCTCGCGGATGTGGTTCAGGCCACAGATCCACATGACCGTCCGTTCTAACCCCAGGCCAAAGCCGCTGTGGGGCACCGAACCGTAGCGCCGCAGGTCCAGATACCACTCGTAGGCCTCCCGCGGCAGGTTGTGGCGCTGGATCTGCGCCTCCAGGAAGGCCAGGTCGCCAGAGCGTTCCCCCCCCCCGATGATCTCACCATACCCTTCCGGGGCCAGCAGGTCTGAGGAGCGGCAGGTCTCAGGCCGGTCCGGTTCCTGGGCCATGTAAAACGCCTTGGCCGCTGTAGGATAGTGGTGCACAAAGACCGGCCGGTCGAACTGGGCGGCCACATAGGTCTCGTGCGGCGCGCCGAAATCGTCACCCCAGACGATGGCCGGCACCGGTTCGTCGTTGGGCGGGACGAGCACCCCTGCCGCGGCCGCCCGGTTGATCATCTCTACCGCTTCGTCGTAGTGCAGGCGAGGGAAAGGCGGCTCGATCCTCTCCAGGTGGCTCAGGTCGCGGCCCAGCAACTCCAGCTCCCGGCGCCGTTCGCGCAGCGTCGTCTGGACGATGTAGCTGACAAACTGCTCCTGGATCTCCATGTTCTGCCACAGGTCTACATAGGCTGCCTCCGGCTCCACCATCCAGAACTCCTGAATGTGCCGCCGTGTCTTGCTCTTTTCGGCGCGGAAGGTCGGCCCGAAACAATAGACCCGGCCAAAAGCCATGATGTTGGCCTCGTTGTAGAGCTGGCCGCTTTGGGTCAGGTAGGCCGGGGTGCCGTGATAGTCTGTCTGAAAGAGGGTGGTCGTCCCCTCACATGCGGACGGAGTCAGGATGGGGGTGTCCATCAGGATGAAACCGTGGCCGTCCAACCAGTCGCGGATGGCTTTGATAATAGTCGCCCGCACGCGCAAAATGGCCCACTGCCGCGAAGAGCGGATCCACAGGTGGCGGTTCTGCATCAGGAAATCCACCCCATGTTCCTTGGGGGCAATGGGATACTCGTCGGTGACAAGCTGCACGATCTCCAGGTCGTGGACGTCCATCTCGATGCCGCCGGGAAAACCGGGAGCCCGCTCGTCGGCGCGGACCGTGCCGGTGACGATGAGCGACGACTCCTGGGTCACCCGTTGCGCTGCCTCGAACACCTCCGGCGTCACATCCTTTTTCAGGACAATGCACTGGAGGATGCCCGTGCCGTCGCGCACCTGCAGAAACTGGAGCTTGCCCTTGCCCGTCTTGGCATAGAGCCAGCCTTTGACCGTTACCTGTTCGCCGATCTGGTCGGCAATGTGCTCAATATAAACCTGTTTGGCCATCAGCATCTCTTCTGACTAAAATTTCCGAAGCAACTGCTCAGCCATGCTTTTTTTACCACGAAGGACACCAGAGACACCAAGGACACCCAGGTTTTCTCCTGGATTCTTTGTTTGTGGTGAACAAGTTACCCATCTGAGCAGTGACTTTTCAGATACCTTTGCACCTGGCGGGCAAACTCGTCAAAATCGGCCAACTCATCGGCCACGGCCCGGTAGATAGCCTGATAATCCAACTGCCAATCAACACTTGCAAAGCCAGGTAGCGATCCATGTGGTACGAATCGAACAGCACGGCCACATCCACGTCCCTGGGTGTGGGAGAGGACATCGCCGAGCCAAAGAGGGTTGCCAACCGGACCCCATCGTCCTGGAAAACTGCAGCCAACCTGTCCGTTGCGAACTCCACCCCCCTCCTGCTTCCCCTCGCCGGGCATTCTATCACGAAATAGAGAAAGCGTCAAACAGGGAGAGCGGCCTACTGCGTCCACGAGATAACCCGCTCCGCGGCCCACTCGTAGCGCAGGCCCAGGCCGTCCAGCCGGTCGCCGAACAGGGGCCGCTGGTCAGAGCCGTCGGCCTCCATGACGTAAATGCGCCATCGGCCGTCGCGGTTGGAGAGAAAAGCCAGAGACCGGCCGTCAGGGGACCAGGCCGGGGCGACATTGTCCGGCGGATCGGTCAGCCGGGGATCGCTGGCGGTCAACCGCGTGCGCCCGGAGCCGTCGGCATTCATGGTGAACACCTCCCAACGGTTGTGCATCCGGCCCATAAAGGCGATTTTCCGCCCATCGGGGGAAAAGGTCGGTGAACTATCCCAGGCGCTGCCGCCGGCAAACTTGCCTTTTTCCATCGTCTTCAGATCGATCCAGGCCAGGCCCTGATCGCCGGCGTAAACGATGCGGCAGCCATCGGGGCTCCAGGTTGGGGAATGGACCGCCCTGTCATCCAGGGGCAGGCTGAGGAACTCGCCGCTTTCCAGGTCGGCCAGCCACATCTGCCCGGTGGAAAAGGGCGGCAGGGTGAAACAGAAGCCGAAAAAGCAGAGGGTAACCGGCCCGGTAGAGCCACGATTGACGGTGAAGGCCAGCTTTTTCCCGTCCGGCGACCAGGCCACTTCTTTGAGCTGCACACCGTCCACCACCCGCTCTTCGCCACTGCCGTCAGGGTGGATAAGGTAGACCCCCCACGGGGTACGCCAGCGGGTGAAAGCGATCCGCTTCCCGTCAGGGGACCAGGCCGGGTCCAGGCCGTCGGTCAGGCGGCGCAGCCCGCTGCCGTCGGCGTTGACCACATACAGGTCGCCGCCACTGCTCACCTGGAAGACCAGCCGGCCTGCGAGGCGAGGGGCCGGGCGGCCGGCCCTGGGCCGGGGGGTCGGGGTGGGTGTGGAGGCGTGCCGATCGCCCAGGGTGATGGCCTCCACCAGCCACAGGGCCCGTTGTTGAAGGAGGGTCAGCGTCACCGTCTGGGTACTGCCATCGGCCCAGCGGAGCAGCCCCCGCGCCTCGTAGCTGGCCAACGTCGCCCGCCGGAACTCCAGCAGCGCCGCCCCGGCCAGGCGGGGGTCGGCTTCCGCCAGGTGAGAGACCCACCGGCCGGCCTCGCCCTGTTGTGCCCCATCGGTCAGGAAAAGCCCAAAGGCGCTGTCCGTCTCCCCGGCTGCCAGGCGGGCCAGGAACCCTTCAGCCGTCCGCCGGGCCAGCCGCTCGTCCAGCCCGAAAGGGTCGGGCGGCCTTCCGGCAGCGGGTTGGGTCGGCGCAGCGGCGGGGGTCGCCTGCGCCGGGGTTGCAGGCACAGGCGGGAAGGGCAGGGGTACAGCCGTCGCCGTGGCCGGCGGCTTGCTGGGGCGGGGAGAGGGGGTGGCCGTCGCTGCCAGGGGGATGGCCGTGGGGGTAGGTGTGGGCATCCCGCTGCCACATGCCACCAGCGAAAGCAGCACCACGGCTGCCACGAGGCAAATCGCTGATATCCGGTCCCTACTCATAGCGCAGTGCATCAATCGGATTCAGCCTGGCCGCCCGGAAGGCGGGATAGATGCCGAACAGCAGCCCCACCGCGGCTGAAACACCGGTGGAGAGCAGGATGACATCGGCTGTCACCACCGTAGTCAACCGTTCGGTCAGGCTGGTGACCACGTGGGCGCCGGCGATCCCCAGAGCGATGCCCAGCCCTCCGCCGATGAGGGACAACACAACGGCTTCCACCAGGAACTGGAGGAGAATATCGCGCCGTTTGGCCCCCACCGCCTTGCGGATGCCGATCTCGCGGGTGCGTTCGGTGACCGAGACCAGCATGATATTCATAATGCCGATGCCCCCCACCAGCAGCGAGATCGCAGCGATCGAGCCGAGGAAGATGGTCAACACCCCGGTAATGTCGCCAAAGATAGAGAGGATATCGGTCTGTTTGATAATGGTAAAGTCATCCTCGTCGCGGAAAGTGATGCCGTGGCGCTGGCGCAGCAACCCGGCGATCTGGTCCGAAACCCGGTCCATCACCGACTCGTCGGCCACCTGCACATAGATGGTGGACAGGAGTGGCTGGCCTGTGCGGCTGCGCCACCAGGGATAGAGCCGGGACTGAGCGGTGGTCAGGGGAACATAGATGGTGCTGTCGGTGGTGTCGAACGCCGAACCGCCCTTTTCCTCCATAACGCCGATGACCCGGAAGGGGATGCGGTTGATCTTGATAGTCTGGCCGATGGGATAGGCCCCTTCCTCGAACAGCTTTTCGTACGCCCGGCTGCCCAGCACTGCCACCCGCGAGCGGGCGTTGACATCCGCCTCGGAGATAAAGTTGCCGTCGGCGATCTTGAGGTTGCGCAGCGCCGGGTACACAGGGGTCACGCCGGCGATATCGGTGTAGATGTCCCGTCGCCCGGCGATCACCGTCGCCCTGGATGACAACTCGGGGGCGACGGCGAGGGTATCGGCCACCTGGAACGGATCGGCGATGGCCTGGTAGTCCGCCAGGGTCAACTCGGTGCGCCCGGTAGAGCTTCCCTCCAGAGTGCCGGGGAAAATGAACAACAGGTTAGAGCCGAGGGATTGGAACGAATCCTGGACAAACTTTTCCACCCCTTTGCCGACCGACATCAGGGTAATGACCGCCCCCACGCCGATGATAATGCCCAGCATGGTCAGCAGCGCCCGCAGCTTGTTCGACAACAGCGCCCGCAGCGCGATTCGTATGCTTTCTGTCAGCGACATCAGACCTTCACGCCTTCGTCACTCTCGATCATCCCATCCCGGATGCGCACGATGCGCCGCGTCTGTTGGGCAATATCGGGGTCATGGGTTACAAAGACGACGGTAATGCCCCGTTCCTGGTTCAACTGGCGGAAGATGGCCAGGATCTCCTCGCCGGAGCGGGTATCCAGGTTGCCGGTGGGTTCGTCGGCCAGGATAATGGCCGGTTCTGTCACCAGGGCGCGAGCGATGGCCACCCGCTGTTGCTGGCCGCCCGACAGCTCATTGGGCCGATGGTCGAGCCGGTCGCCCAGACCCACCGCCTCCAGGGCGGCCCTGGCGCGGGTGCGCCGCTCCCGGGCCCCCACCCCGGCGTAGATGAGCGGCAGGGTCACGTTTTGCAGGGCCGAGGTGCGGGCCAAAAGGTTAAAGGTCTGGAAGACAAAGCCGATCTTGCGGTTCCGGATGTCGGCCAGTCGGTTGTCGTTGAGCCGGCCCACATCGGTGCCGTCCAACCAGTACCGGCCGGAGGTGGGCTTGTCCAGGCAGCCGACGATGTTCATCAGCGTAGACTTGCCCGATCCAGAAGGCCCCATGATCGCCATGAATTCGCCCTGCTGGACCTGGAGCGACACGCCGCGCAAGGCGTGGACCTCGATGTCGCCCATGCGGTACACCTTGGTGATCTCTTGGATGCAAATCAACGCGTCGTTCACGCCTCACGCCTTCCGCTTTCTGTTTTCGCTTTCCGTTTTCCGCTAGGGCGATCCCATAAAGATGCTTTGCAGTTGCTCCCGGCTCGACCCTTTGACCAGGACAATGACATCCCCCTCGTTCAGGCCGGCCAGCACCTCGCTGGACAGTTCATCGCGCAGGCCGATTTGGATCTCGACAGGCTGCACCCCGTCGCCAGCCGGCCGGTCCACAAAGGCCTGGCCGGTGGTGCGGTCCACCCGGATAAAGCGGTTGGGTATCAACAAAACATTTTCCCGCCGCTCGGTCACAATATCCACCGTGGCCGTCATGCCCGCCCGCAGGGGAGCCTCTGTCGGTTCCAGGCGAACTGTCACCCTGTAGGTCACCACCCCGGAATCGAGCTGGGCCGTATCGGCAATCCGCTCCACCCATCCCCTCAGCACCTGGCCCGGCAGGGCATCGAGGGTGACGGTCACCGCCTGCCCCTCGGCGATGCGGCCGATGTCGATCTCGTCCACAGTGACGTCAATGTGGAGCTCGGACAGGTCGGTCAGGATAAAGGCCGGCTGCCCGCCGCTCAGTTCGCCCGGCCTGATGCTCACCAGGGTGATCGTGCCATCGTGAGGGGCGGTCAGCACCGTGCCCGCCAGTTGATGCCGGGCCTGATCGAGCGACAGACGCGCCTGCTCGACGGCCAGTTGGGCCTGCTCGACCCCCACCTGAGCGACAAGGAGGTCTTCGTCCGAGGCCCCTTCTTGCAGGCGGGCCAGTGTGGCTTCGGCCTGGGCAATGGCCGAGCGGGCCGCCGTCAGTTCGGCGGCTGAAGGCCTGCGCTGCGTCAGCTCAAAATTGGCTTTGGCGGCCTCATAGGTGATAGTTGCCTGTTCCAGTTGCAACGCCTGGGGCAACATGGCGACGTCAGGCCGATCGGCTACCTGGTCGTAGGCCCGCTGTGCCTGCTTCAGGGCCGCTTCGGCCTGGTCCAGGTTGGCCCGGGCCACCTGGATCTCCTCTTTGGTAGGGCCGGCCAGGAGCCGTTGATAGGAGGCCCTGGCGCTCTCCACGGCGGCCTGGGCCGCGGCCAGGTCATAACTGGCCGGATCGCGCGTCACACGGAGCAGTTGGGCCTGGGCCGAGGCCAGAGACAGCTCGGCCTGGCGCACCGATAGCTCCGCCTGGGCAACCGCAAATTCCAGGTCGGTCGTCTCCAGACGGGCCAGCACATCACCGGCATGGACCACCTGGCCCTCTTTCACCAGCACCTCGGCCACCCGGCCGGCGCTCTTGAAGCTCAGCGTCGTCTGCTCTTTGGGCAAGACGGTGCCGGTGGCGTTGACCATGGCCAGCAACGTCCCTCGCCTGACGATAGCCTCTTCCCGTTCGACCACCGGCGCCTCCTGCCGGGCTCCAGCCTGCTGGAACACCCACAATGCGGCCGTGGCTACGCCGGCCAGGACGATCAAGGTGATCAGCGCTTTTCTCATCCTATTCCCCTTTACGACAAAAAGACAAAAAACTGATGCCGGTTCTGGCCCAGCACCAGTCTGATACTGCCTGTTCCCGGTTACTCTGAGATGGTATCACAGAAGGAAGGTTTTTGTCAAAACAAACAGGCTTCCGGGAACCTGGCGGCCCCTCTCTCCGTCTAATACCCGGCATCTTGATAAGGAGAAAGCACGTGACGATCCGTTCGACGCAATCTGACCGTCGGCCCCGCGGCTGGGACGACTGGGGGCAGCCGATGGCCGGGCCGGAGGAACCTTCCACGCCGGGCGGCATGGGGTATGCCGTGGCGTTTCTCATGGCGGTTGCCTTATTGGCTCTGTGCATAGCCGGCTACTTTCTCGTTCGGGTACTGATACCGGGTTCTGCCCCGGTGACCCTGCCGGCCTTTATCACCCAGACCCCATCGAACACGCCGCCCCAGGCGAACCCTCAGCCGCTGGCCTCGGCCACCCCTTCCGTCCAACCGGGCCAGGCTCAGGTGGAGATCACCCCCAGCCGGGGCTACGTCAACACCCTCATCACCGTCACCGGGCAGGGGTGGTGGCCCGGCGAGGCGGTCTTTGTCTTTCTCCGCTCGCCGGCCGAGGGGGAAGGGCGGGGCTATGCCTATGCCGCGGCCGTCGCCGACGAGAGTGGCCGCTTTCGCACGGCCCTGACCTTCCCCAACGAGATCCGCTGGCTGGGCCAGGGCTGGGCCGATGTGATCGCCCGGGGCACCCGCTCCGGGTTCGAGGCCAGCACCCGTTTCACCCTGGAGGTGCCCACCCCCACCGACACGCTCCCGCCCCCCACTCCCCACCCCACCCGGCCGCCGGCCGACACCCCGCTGCCCACCGATACCCCGCTGCCCACCGACACCCCGGCCCCGACCTTCACCCCTACCCCTGAGGTGGTTATCACCGACTGGCGCGGCGAATACTTTGCCAACATGACCCTGGCCGGCGATCCGCTGCTGGTCCGCAACGACCCCCACATCGCCTTTAACTGGGGGGGCGATTCGCCGGCAGCGGGCATCCCGGCCGACCGTTTCTCGGTGCGCTGGACGCGGTGGCTGGATTTTGCCCAGGGCCTGTACCGCTTCCAGGTCCTCGTGGACGATGGCGTGCGGCTGTGGATTGATGGCCACCTCCTTCTGGATGAATGGCACGATAGCAGCCAGGTCGCCTATAGTTTCGAGACAGAGTTGAGCCGGGGGCAACACTTTGTCCAGATCGAATACTATGAAAACCTGGGCGGGGCTGAGATCCAGGCGAATTGGACGCGGGTCGAACCCACCCCTACCTTTACCCCGCCACCGACCGCCACCCCCACCTTTACCCCACCCCCCACCGACACGCCGCCGCCGACCGTCATGCCCACCGACACGCCCCCGCCGACCGCCCAGCCCACCTTCACCCCTCCACCATTGCTGGCCCCGTGGCGCGCCGAATATTTTGCCAATCCTTCCCTGAGCGGCCCGCCCGTGCTGGTCCGGGATGAGCAGAGCCTCGATCACAACTGGGGAACCGGCTCACCGGGCGAGGGCGTCCCCGCCGACTACTTTTCGGCCCGGTGGAGAAGGGATGTAGAGGTCTCGGCCGGGACCTATACCTTTTTCCTGCAGGCCGATGACGGCGCCCGGGTGTGGGTGGATGGCCAGTTGCTGATGGATGCCTGGCCGGCCGACCCCAACCAGATCTACAACGTCCAGATCGGCCTGGCCCAGGGCGTTCACATCTTTGTGATCGAGTATTTTGAAAATACCGATAACGCCCGGATCCACTTCTGGAGCCAATAGGAGAGGTTCAATTTGCATCCCGCTTCAGCCGTGCTATAATCTACAGCCATGGAGGAAAAGCAGGCCCGGTTACATGCCATCGTCCACGGGCGGGTGCAGGGGGTCAACTTTCGCTACTACACCCGGCATCGTGCCCAAGAGCTGGGGTTGACCGGCTATGTGCGCAACCTGTGGGACGGCAGCGTGGAGGTCGTAGCCGAAGGGCCGCGCGCCGGCCTGGAAGAGCTGCTGGCCTTCCTGCACGTCGGCCCCCGGTCGGCCTATGTGACCGGCGTGGACACCCGCTGGCCTCTCCCGACGGGCGAATTCAACCGCTTCGAGGTGCGTTACTAGATGCGTAAGAACCCGGAGCGCGTCGGCTGGACGGTCCTGTGGGCTGCCTTTTTGACCTTCTGCCTTCTGGTCACCGGCGTTCCCCTGGCCGTCCGCTCCCACCTGCGCAACGCCACCGTGGACCAGGATACCCGCGTCCAGCGCATCGCCGGCATTGTCCTGGTGCACAAGGCCAACGGCGGCGAGCCGATCGGGGTGACCGAATCCACCACCGCCTCGCCGGGCGATACGGTGATCACCGATGCCACCTCGCGGGCCATCCTGGACCTCTTTGAGCGGAGCCATATCACCCTGTACAGCAACAGCACCCTGGAATTGACCCGGCTCGACGCCCCCCGCTACGCCCTGAGCCCTCATCCCAATCAGGTCCTCCTGACCCTGACCGGCGGCCTGGTGCGGATAGGGGTGGCGCTACCCGGCGAGCGACCTACCCGCTTCGAGGTACACACCCCTCACGTGGAGATCCGGTTGGAGGAGGGGAGCTACCGCATTCGGGTGGTCAACGAGGCCACCGAGGTCACCGTGGTGCGGGGGCGGGCGGCCCTGCTCGGAAATTGGGGACAGAGGACCATCCCCCAGGGGACCCGCGCCGTGGTGGATCTGAGCGGCATCCCCTCCTCTCCCCTGCCTGCCGCGCAGAACCTGATCGAAAACAGCAACTTTCAGCAGCCGCTCAGCACCGGTTGGTTGACCAACACCGTGGTCCTGGCTCCCACCGTCAAGCCACCCGCCGTCGAGGTGGTGGAGGAGGAAGGGCGAAGGGCGGTACGCCTTTTCCGCCGCGAGGCCGACGAGGGCAACCACACCGAGGTCGCCCTCCAGCAGAAACTGGACCGGGATGTGCGGGACTTTGATCGGCTGACGGTATCGGTGGACCTCAAGCTGGTGTTCCACAGCCTGTCGGGAGGGGGGCAGTTAAGCTCCGAGTTCCCCGTCATGGTCCGCCTGGACTATAAAGATATATGGGGGAATGACAACTTTTGGGTCCACGGCTTTTATTATCAGAACAAGGCTAACTATTCTATCGCCGTGGACTGGTGGGGGCAACCCCGTGGCGAGCGGATCCCGCAGGGGGTATGGTACCCCTACGAATCGGAGAACCTGGTGGAGTTGCTGGGCGAAAACCGGCCGGCCTATCTGACCGGCATCACGGTCTATGCCTCCGGCTGGAATTACGACAGCCTGATCTCAGAGATTCAACTCATCGTCGAGTGACCCGGCCCTCTGGTCCCTTTGTACCGCTGGCGGATCGTGCCAAACAGGGCGCAGTAGCGATCGCTGGCATAATCGGGGTAGGTCCACGGCCAGGGGCGGAAGCGGCCTTGCCGATAGGTCAGGGTGACCTCCCCATAGATGCCCTGCCCCAGGTAGAGGCGGTGACCGTGGTCCTTGGTGGAGGCCAATACCAGTTTTCCCAGCGAGACATAGCCGGGGTCAATGTTCACCTGGCGTTTCCCCTCCACGGCGAGGGACCCTTCCAGTTCGTTGGTCCGGCATTTGATGGCCGGCAGGTCTGCCGGGTCGATCAGGTCCTCGAAAGCAACGATCTGGCGGAGCAAACCCGGCCCGAATTCAGGGGTGTAATAGGCGGTGTGGTCAAAGGGCAGCAGTTCGCTCTCATAGTCCATCGGCCCAAAGAGGCGGGCCAGCTCCTCTTTGACATGGGGCAGCAGCCCTGGCTGCCCCGTCAACAGGCTGATCACCAGTTTGACCGGGGCCGGTTCGTGGGCGGTTCCCATCCTTTCCCTCCTGTTGGTTGATGGCCTGTTACTGCTCAGCCATGCTCTTTCTGTACCACGAAGGACACCCAGGGTTTTCTTGTATCCTTCGTGCCCCCTGCGTCCTTTGTGGTTAATGATACCGGTAAGGGCAGTTTCTGTCAAGCTGCTTGACAATCGGCACATGTTCGTGTATCATGTCTGTGCCGGTTGCTGGATTGGAGGCAATAAGGGCATTTGGGCCCGTCCTGGCCGGCGCCACCGGTGCAGGCCGGCCGGGGAGAAGCTGCCAGGAGCGGGAGGAAAAAGGAAGGAGGGACCCCATTGAGCAACATCTATCACCTGATTGACCGGCTGGAACGGCTGCTCAACGAGAGCTGGCGGGTGCCTTTGAGCACCTACCTGGTCATCAACGAAGACGATTTTCTCGATGTCATTGACCAAATGCGCACCTCTATCCCTCAGGAGATCAAACAGGCGGAGAGGGTCCATCAGGAACGGGATCGGATTATCGCTCAGGCCGAAGAGGAGGCCCACCGCATTGTGCAACTGGCCCAGGAGGAGGCAGCCAGGCTGGTCGAGGAGCACGAGATCATCCGCGTTGCCGATCAGCGGGGGCAGACGATTATCGAGCGGGCGCAGCGGGAAGCGAACAACCTCAAGAGCGAAGCCGATCAGTATGCGCTGGGGGTGCTGAGCAGCCTGGACGAGCAGCTTGGGGGGGTCCAGGAACAGATCGCTGCCCTGATCCGGACCGTGCGCAACGGGCTGAACGCCCTGTCCCGGGCCGAGGAGGGGGGAGAGGAGCCACAGACCTCCCCTCGATAAGAGCACCCTACCCCTGGGGTCCTGGCCCCTGCCCCCAGCACCCCCGCCGGAACTACGACAGCGGTCGGTTGTGTGCCGGGTCTATTTTGACATGCAAACCACTCTGCCCTATAATGGGGCGACCTGACGACAGGGAGTCAACAACAGAACGACGATGCGGTATAACGTTGCCCAGCTTCTCAAGGGGCCGACGGGAGGGCGCCGGCAGTACGATCTTGAGGAAGAGGTCGAAAGCCTGGATCCCGATCTGGTCATTCTTGCCCCTCTTGTCGGGACGATCACGTTGACGCGCACCAGCCAGGGGGTGCTGGTGACCGGCACGTTGCACACCCGGCTGGAGGGAGAGTGCTGGCGCTGCCTGGAGGCGTGCCAGATCGAGGTCGAACTCAACCTGGAGGAAGAGTTCTACCCGGTGGTGCGCATGGACAATGTCCCTCTGGACAGAACGCCGGCGGAGGACCGCGATGAGGCGTTGCGCATTGACGAGCATCACATCCTCGACCTGAGCGAGGTGGTTCGCCAGGGGCTGTGGCTGGCCATGCCGGCCAAGCCGCTGTGCCGCCCCGACTGTGCCGGGCTGTGTCCGCGCTGTGGAGGCAACCGCAATCTGGGAGAGTGCCGGTGTGAGCAGGAGCCTGTGGACGCGCGGTGGGCGGCGCTACAGGCACTGCTGTCCAACGAGGCGGACTCGTCGGACCTTTCTCCGCGCGTCGGCAGGGCATCATAGATAACGAACCGGTAACACCGGCCGTGACCCGGCTGAGAAGATCCGCTATTTGAAAGGAGCTTGAATCCATGGGAGCACTACCGAAACGAAAACTGGGCAAGGGCCGCAAAGGTCGGCGGCGCAGCCACCTGGCGCTCCAGGCCGCCAATCTGGTGCCCTGCCCCAAGTGCCACGAAATGCGCCTGCCCCACCAGGTCTGCCCATCCTGTGGCACTTATAAGGGCATCGAAGTCCTGGCAGTCAAAACCAAAAAGAAATAGCCAGATAGCCTGGCCACAAGGCGCAGCGCACCGGTCCTGAAGGCGCGTTGCACCCGGAAAACAGGAGACGATCATGATCGGGTTTTCCCTGTCCGACGATCTGCTGGAAATCCAGGCCCGGGCCCGCAAGTTCGCCCAGGAGGAGATCCTGCCCATCGCCGCCGAGTACGACCGTAAGGCCGAGGTGCCGCCGGGGATCATCGAAAAGGCCAGGGCGGCCGGGCTGCTCAATGTGACTATCCCCCGCGAGTATGGCGGCATGGGCTACAGCGCGCTCCAGAGCGCCATCATCGCCGAGGAACTGGGCGCCGCCTGCGCTGGCATCAGCATCACCATCCTGGTCAACGGCCTGGCCCTGACCCCCCTCCAGCTTTTTGGGACCGAGGAACAAAAGGAAAAGTTCCTGCGGCCGATAGCCGAGGGGGCGCGGCTGGCGGCCTTTTGCCTGACCGAACGCGGGGCCGGCTCGGATGCCAGCGCCATCCAGACCACAGCTCTGCCCGACGGCGACGATTTCGTCATCAACGGCCAGAAATGCTTTGTGACCAGCGGCAGCAAGGCCGAACTGTTGACCGTCTTTGCCCTGACCGATCCGGAACGGGGCCCCCGGGGCGTGTCGGCCATTCTCGTCCCGGCCCACACCCCCGGCATCCGCGTCACCAAGATCGAGGACAAGATGGGCCAGCGCGCCTCCGACACGGCCGAGCTGACCTTTGAGAATGTGCGCGTGCCTCAGGCCAACCTGCTGGGCAAACGGGGGCGGGGCTTTGCCATCGCCTTACAGGTGCTCGACTTTGGCCGGTCGGGGGTGGCCGCCCTGAGCGTCGGCGTGGCCCGGGCTGCGCTGGAACACGCCACGGCCTACGCCCGGCAGCGACAGCAGTTCGGCGCGCCGATCATCAACAATCAGGGCATCTCCTTCCTGTTGGCCGACATGGCCATCAAGGTGGATGCGGCCCGGCTCCTCACCTGGCGGGCGGCCTGGCTGGTGGACCAGGGGGTGCAGCCCTCTATGGAGGCGGCCATGGCCAAATGCTTTGCTTCCGATACGGCGATGGAGGTGACGACCAACGCGGTGCAGATTTTCGGCGGCTACGGCTACATGAAGGATTACCCCGTCGAAAAGCTGATGCGCGATGCCAAGATCCTGCAGATCTATGAGGGCACGAACCAGATCCAGCGGATGGTCATCGCCAGGCAATTGAGCAAGTGAGATGAGCAAAATCGCACTGTTGTTTCCGGGACAGGGATCCCAGGAGGTGGGGATGGGCCGCGACCTGGCCCAGGCCTATCCTCAGGCCCGCCGGCTCTACGAGGAGGCCGACGCGATCCTGGGCTTTGCCCTGTCGTCCCTGTGCTTCGACGGGCCCCAGGAGGCGCTGGACGACACGGTCAATACCCAGCCGGCGATCTTTTGCACCAGCCTGGCCGTGCTGCGGGCGCTGGAGGCGGAGGGCCGGTTGCCCCTGCCGGCAATGGTGGCCGGCCACAGCCTGGGCGAGTTGACGGCTCTCGTCGCTGCCGGCGCGTTGGACTTTGCCGATGGGCTGCGCCTGGTGCGCGAGCGCGGCCGGCTGATGAAACTGGCCGGGGAACGGAATCCGGGCGGCATGGCGGCCGTGATCAAGATGGAGGACGCTGAGGTAGAAAGGGCCTGCCAGGAGGCCAGCGCCGCCATCGGCAGGCCGGTCCAGATCGCCAACTATAACTCGCCCGGGCAGGTGGTCATCTCCGGCGATCGGGAGGCGATCGCGCGGGCTGGCGAGTTGCTGCGGGAACGGGGCTGCAAACGGATCGTGCCCCTGGCGGTGAGCATCGCCGCCCACTCGCCGCTGATGGCCGGCGTCGTGCAGGAGTACCGGGCTGCCGTGGATGCGACCCCCTTCCGGGCGCCCCAGGTGCCGGTCGTCGCCAACATCAGCGCCCGCCCGCTCCGCAGCACCGACGAGATCCGCGACGAGCTGGTCGGCCAACTGACCTGGCCGGTGCGCTGGACCGCCTCGGTGCAGTGGATGGCCGGGCAGGGGGTTGCCCGTTTTATCGAGGTCGGCCCCAAGGATGTGTTGACCAGGCTGGTGGGGCGGATTGACGGGAGTTTGGAAGCGATCAGCGTGGGGGATGTGGCCGGGGTCCAGGGGCTCATACAGGCCTCATAAGGACCTGTCCGAAAACGAGGGTAGGGGCAGCCGTCGCGGCTGCAGGTAGGGGCAGCCGTCGCGGCTGCAGGTAGGGGCAGCCGTCGCGGCTGCAGGTAGGGGCAGCCGTCGCGGCTGCAGGTAGGGGCAGCCGTCGCG
>DAOTXL010000040.1:0-52115 GCA_034435455.1 Anaerolineae bacterium | reverse complement strand
GTGCCCGTGGGCCCCCGATTCCTGATCCACACCGGCGACCTGGTCAACCAGGGGACCGAGGAGCAGTGGCAGGAGTTCACCCAGATCATGGCCGACTTCCCGCTGCCGTTCTACCCCGTCCCCGGCAACCACGACGCCCTGGACGGCAGGCTGGATGGCTACCTGCGCTACAGCGGGGCGCCGGCGGCCCACTACTCCTTCGACTATGGCCCGGTCCACTTTACCCTGGCCGATAGCCACAACGGCGGCCTCACCGCCGCGGAACTGGCCTGGCTGCGCGACGACCTGAGCGCCACGGCCCGGCCACTCAAGATGGTCTTCCTGCACCATCCGCCCTTCGACCCCGACGGGAGCGACCACATCATGGCCTTTGGCAACGAGTCGTTTATGGCCTTGATGACCGAGATGGAGGTGGATTACGTCTTTGCCGGGCACATCCACGCCTATGCCCGGGCGGAACGGGAGGGGGTGGTGTACCTCTATACCGGCGGGGCAGGGGCGCCGCTGTACACCAACGGCCACCCTCAGGCGTTCCACCACTACCTGCGGGTCACAGTACAAGAGGAAGAGGTTACGATTGAAATAATAAAAATCTAAATGGAAAAGGGGGAGGGGGAATCCCATGTGCCGAATGAGTCATTTTTTCAGGAAGGAGTCAGGCATTCTTGTCCTGCTGACCTTGCTGGCAGTGGCCTGGGCCGGTAGTGTGCACAGCCAGGACTCCTAACCGGATGCGGAGATGGTTCGCTTCCTGGAGCAGCGCATCCGGGAGCCGGATCACTTCCATCAGGGCAGGACCATTGAGGCAGAGGAAACGGATCCGTCTCCAGGTCAGTATCTCTGGCATATTGAGGTGGTGGACGAGGGCTTGGGTGAGTATGATGCCGGCCCTTCACTCAAGCTTGACACAATGGGCTACCCCCATATCAGCTACATCGATGGCGAAAGCTTCAGCCTGAAATACGCACGATTCGATGGTTCCAATTGGCAAATTGAAACAGTTGAAGATGTAAGACTGGTGTGCGGGACCACTTCGCTTGCTCTAGACACTCTGAACCGACCACACATCAGCTATACGAGATCCAACAACGGTGAGATCGTGCATCTAGGTTACGCTTACTATGATGGAACTGGCTGGTACACCGAAACGGTTGATAGTACAGACTATTCAGGCTCTTACAGTTGCCTGGCCCTTGACTCCGCCGGCAGGCCCCATATCAGTTACTACCGATATACCGAGACTGGCGGCACAATCCAATATGCCAGGTATGACGGGCTGGACTGGCATATCGAAACCATTGCTAACATACTTTTCTCCCGACATTCTACTTTGCTTATTGATACGGCCGATCGTCCTCACCTGAGCTACAGTAATGGAACGGCCAAGTATGCATATCACGATGGAACCACCTGGCAGGTTTTTACATTGGAACCGGACAGCGGGGGCTCTTCTCTCGCTCTGGACGATGCCAATCTACCTCACCTCATCTATATCAAGGACTTTCACAAGGGATTTCGCTATGCCTACTATGATGGTATTGTCTGGCATCTGGAGACGGTAGCCGACGTTCCTGATCCGCGGGAGGTCCCGTCTCTGGTATTGGATGCCAACAATCGCCCCCACGTAAGCTACTACACAGTAGGTGGCCTGGACTATGTGTTCTGGGATGGAGGTGCCTGGCGTGCTCGCAGGGTGGACGTGGGGCGAGATGACTCCATCGCTGTGAATTTTGCCGGACAGGCTTATATTGCCTATGTGGATGATGGGGTGCTCAAACTTGCCAGGGGGGTAAGTGATCCGGCAGACTGGGTGGGGCTCACCTTTGCCTCCTACCGGGATGGCAACTGGGAGATCTATGCCAGTAGTAGCTATGGGACCGATCCAATCCGTCTTACTTTCGGCTCCGCTACAGACACCACTCCAGAGCTCAACCGAGGAGCTACGCAAATTGTCTTTCGCTCCGACCGCAATGGGAATAACGAGATCTACCGCATAGATGCCGATGGGACTAACCCGATTCGCCTGACCTGGACCGATGCGAATGAGTACCTGCCCACCTGGTCACCCGATGGCGCACAGATTGCCTTCTACTCCTACCGCGACGGCAATGCCGAGATTTATACGATGAACGCCGATGGTTCGAACCAGACCCGGCTGACCTACGATCCGGCGTGGGATGGACATCCCACCTGGTCGCCCGACGGCAGTCAGATTGCGTTTGTCTCGGAACGTAGCGGCCAGTATGAGCTATGGGTCATGGATGCTGACGGCTCAAATCAGCGGCAACTCACCTCGGGGATCAGCTACGCCGCTTATCCCGACTGGTCTCCCGATGGGAGCCGCATCGCTCTCAACGACGATGCCAACGGCGACGGTTGGCTCGACCTGGCAATTATCGGTGCTGACGGCACCGGCCTTGTCCATCCCCTGGGCTTTTCCCCTTCCTCCAACGATTACCTGGCGCCAGCCTGGGCACCTCACAGCCAGGGCCTGGCTTTTGCCCAGGTTCAATGGATCCTACGCCACGGCATCTGGTATTGGACAGGCGCCTATCTGCTTGGGCTGGATCCGACCAACGGCTTAACCTACATACTCAACGACTCGGGCTACGACTGGTGGCCCGATTGGCAATCCACCGACGTTGCGGCTCCTTCCTCCCAGGTGACGGGCCTGCCGGCCTGGTCAGGTGCCACATTTACGGTGCAATGGTCTGGAGCCGACAATGGCCCGGCTGGCCTGAAATCCTACGATGTGCAGGTGCGCGACGGCCCCGGCGGCCCCTGGACCGACTGGCTCCTGGACACGGCGCAGATAGCCGCTACCTTCACCGGGCAAGATGGCCATACCTACTACTTCCGCTGCCGCGCCCGCGACTTTGCCTACAACCTGGAGCCCTACCCCGAAGGCGACGGCGACGCCTTCACCACGGTAGACACCTCCCCACCCACCTCCTCCGCCTCCTCGCCCGAGTACGCCTCCACCCTCTCCTTCCCCGTCACCTGGAGCGGAAGCGATGCCGGCATCGGCCTGGAGTCATTCGACGTGCAGGTGCGCGACGGCCAGGCCGGTTCCTGGACCGACTGGCTGGTGGGCACCCCTGCTACCTCTGCCTCTTTCCACGGTGAACTGGGCCACACCTACTACTTTCGCTGCCGCGCCCGCGACCGGCTGGGCAACCTGGAGCCGTACCCCGCCGGCGATGGCGACACGCTCACCCACACCCCACAGTATGCCCTGTCGGGCCGTGTCCTGGGCAACCGCGACCAGCCGGTAGCCTTGGCGACCGTCCAGACCTCGCCACCGGCTCTGAACATTGCCATCTCCCAGCCCTTTGGCAACTTTGACCTGTACTTCAACCAAAGCGGAATATACGACCTGGCAGCCTCCCAACCGGCCTTTGGCCCCCTGCCACCGATGAAGGGGGTCTCTGTACCCCAGACTGTGCTGCCGGTCACTCTGTACCTGCCGCCGGCCGACGATCAGGTCGCCGATGGCGGCTTTGAGGCCGGCGACCTGGCCCTCTGGTCGCCCTCTGGCGAGATCGTCCCCCTTCTCACGACCACCGCCCACACCGGCGACTGGGCTGCCCTGCTGGGCGGGCCGGTACCGCCGCCGGTGGTGACGCCGACCATGCCGTTCAGCGCCGGTGCCGTCCTGACCGAAACAGGCGGGCAGCTTGCCGGACCATGGGTCATCGCCCTGGTGCCGCCGGGGGCCGTGAGCCATACCTCCGTCTTTACCCTCACCGGCGTGCCGACCGTCACCGCACTGCCGGCCGGCAGCCAGGATGTGGGCTATCACTTTGCGCTGGCAGCGGTCCTGACCGACGGCCACCCCATCACCGCCACCCTGCAGCCCATGACCTTGACCGTCACCTACGACGACGCGGCCTGGCAAGCGGCCCAGGTCGCCGGCGAAGAGACGCTGGCCCTATGGCGCTACGATCCCCTGGCCACCAACTGGCTCCCGGTCGGCCGGACTGTGAATCCGGTCAGCAACACCCTGGTTGTCACCAGTGAGCATCCCGGCCTCTTTGCTCTGTTGGGGACGCCGTATGCCGGCCCGTGGCGCAGCACCCTGGAACAGACGGTGGCCCTGCCCTCCATCGCCGAGGAGAGCACACTCTCCCTCCTCTCTCAGGTGGAGGAGGCCGACCCTATCAGCGACAGCCTGTACATCACCCTGTGGAAGCCGGGGGAGGCCGTGACCTACACCCTTCCCCTGACGGCGGAGGGCTGGCTTCATGCCTGGTGGGATCTATCCGCCTGGAACGGACCCACCGTGACGTTGCGGGTCACGTGGCAGCAGGGCGGGCGAGACCGACGGGCCGCCGTGCTGCTGGACGAGATCAGCCTGGGGACGGCCGTGGCGGGGGCCTATCCCATCTATCTGCCGCTGGCAGCGCGATCCAGCCCATAGCCGGACCTGGGGGCCTGTCCAAGTGCCGATCTCTCGCACCCGCCTGTTGCTCAGCCTGGGGCTGGGCATCGCCGCCATCTCGTTCGCCTCGATCTTGATCCGGATGGCCCAGGCCGAGGGGGTGCCCACCCTGACGATTGCCGCCTGGCGGCTGATCTTTGCCTCGGCGGTGCTGCTGCCCTATGCCTGGGCCACCCGCCGCCAGGAGATGCGGGCCTTCTCGCGGCGAGAGGGAGGGCTGCTTGTCGCCGCCGGGCTGTTTCTGGGCGCGCACTTTGCCACGTGGATCGCCTCGCTGGGCTACACCTCGGTCGCCAGCTCGGTGGTGCTGGTCTCGATGGGGCCGGTGTTCGTCGGCCTGGGCTCGTGGCTCTTTTTGCGGGAGCGGCCCGGCCTGATGCTGGCCGCCGGCATCCTCCTGGCGGCGGTCGGCAGTGTGGTCATCAGTTGGGGCGATTTCGGCCAGGGGCAGGACCACCTGCGGGGCGACCTGCTGGCCCTGACCGGGGCGGTGATGGTGGCCGGCTATCTGATGATCGGGCGTCGGGTGCGCGGCCATCATTCGTTGACCGCCTACATCGCCCCGGTGTACGGCGTGGCCATGCTCACCCTGGTCATCATCGTGCTGGTGGGCCGCCAGCCGATGTTCGGCTTTAGCCCGGCGGCCTATGGCTGGATGTTGGCCCTGGGGCTGGTGCCCCAGCTCATCGGCCACTCGACCCTCAACTGGGCCTTGCGCCACCTGTCGGCCACCTTCGTCTCCATCGTCACCCTGGCCGAACCGCTCGGCTCCGGCCTCCTGGCTTACCTCCTGCTCGGCGAGGCGGTCACCTGGACTACCGCTGTGGGGGGGGCGTTCATCCTGGCCGGCATCTATGTGGCCTCACGGGCCGAGATGGCCTCCGGGGCCAGACGTTCGATGAAATGGAGAGCACCATGATCAAGGTTCGATGTTTCCGCTGTGGCAACGCCTTTCCGTTGACCGAACAGCAGATCGCCAACAGCCTGGCTGCCCAGGGGAGCGAAGGCAAGCCGTCACACTATGTCGCCGAATGCCCCCACTGCCGGCAGGCGATCAAGGTTTCCCTCAAGCGGGTGCGCCTGCCCCCGCCGGAACGGGTCGAAGAGCCTACCGGGGACTCGGAAGTCAGCGGATCCGCGTAACCTGTTTCATCCAGCGCAAGGCCTGGGCCAGGCGGCGGCGGACCGCCGGCGGCCACCAGATGCGCAGGGCCCAGGGGGTCACTTCCAACGTCACCGGGCCGCTGTAGCCGTCGCCGGCCAGGTCGGCCAGCAGGCCGGCCAGGGGCAACTCCCCGGCCCCGGGGAAGCGATGTTCACCCAACAACGTGGGAACGATGGGCAACGGCAGCCGGTTCAGGCGCCCGCCCGTATCGCTCAGATGGACATTGGCCAGCCGGCCGTCGAATAGCCGGCGGGCGCGGGCCAGGTCTTCCCCGGCCGTCGCCGCGTGGGTGGTGTCGAGCACCAGGCCCAGGTCGTAGCGGTCGGCAAAGGCGCGCAGCCGGCCCAGGGGGGAGAGGGCGTAGCCCCGCTGCTCTTCCGAGCGGATGGCCTTGTTCTCCACCGCCAGCCGCAGGCCGCTTCCCGCCGTCCGGCCCTTCAGGGTTTCGATCCACCGCCGAAAGTCCAGGCCTTCCCCCTCGTCCAGGCTTGGGGCGCGCGGCGTATGCACCACCAACAGGCCCGCCCCGGCCTCCTGGGCCAGCCGAAGGGTGGGTTCCAGGCCCCCACGCCGCTCCGACCAGCCGGGCAGGGGCACCACCGTGGGGTGGACCGAAAAGAGCTGCACCCCCTCTGCCTCGGCCATCTGCCGCACGGCCCCCCCGCCGCGGACGATCGCTTCCGGGTTGACGGCCAGCTCCACCCCGTCGAATCCGGCCTCTCGCGCCCAGCGGAACACCGTTCGCAACGGGTAGAGATAGAGGGTCCCTGTGGACAGGCTAAGTTTCAATCTTCCTCCAAAGCCGGGCTGAGCGGCCGACGGGCCGGTCAGCCCGGCGCTGCAGGACGGAGCCGGTGGATCAGTGGGTCAGAATCTGGCTCAGGAACAACCGGGTCCGTTCCTCCCTGGGATGGGCAAAAAACTCGGCGGGGGGCGCCTGCTCCACGATCTGACCATCGTCAAAAAAGACGATCCGATCGCTTACCTCTCGGGCAAAGCCCATTTCGTGGGTGACGACGATCATGGTCATCCCTGAACGGGCCAGCTCGCGCATCACATCCAGCACCTCTTTGATCATCTCCGGGTCCAGGGCCGAGGTCGGTTCGTCAAAGAGCATGATCTTGGGCTCCATGGCCAGGGCACGGGCAATCGCCACCCGCTGCTGTTGCCCGCCGGAGAGCTGCCCTGGATACTTGTGGGCCTGTTCGGGGATGCCGACGCGGGCCAACAGTTTGCTGGCGATCTCCTCGGCCCTGGCCCTGGGCCACTTGCGCACCCAGATGGGGGCCAGGGTGATGTTTTGCAACACCGTCAGGTGGGGGAAGAGGTTGAACGACTGAAAGACCATGCCGATTTCGCTGCGGATGGCGGCGATGTTGCGCACATCGTTGGTCAACTCGATGCCGTCCACGATGATGTCGCCGCGCTGGTGTTCCTCCAGGCGGTTGATGGTGCGGATAAAGGTGGACTTGCCGGAGCCGGACGGCCCACAGATCACGACCACCTCCCCCCTTTTGACGGTCAGGTTGATCCCACGCAGCACGTGAAAATCGCCGAACCACTTGTGCACGTCGCGGCAGATGATAATGTCGTCGCCAACCTCAAGCCGTTCTTCGCTCATCCTCCCCCCTCACCGCTCTCCCACGCCCAGCGCCGCCTCCAGCCGCAAACTGGCGTAGGACATGGCATAGCTAAAGATGAAATAGATGATCGCCACAAAGATATAGACCTCCTGCTGGCGACCTAGCCACGCCGGCTGGGCCAGGACCGCTTTGCCGATATACAGCAACTCGAACAGCCCGGCGATGCCGACCAGCGAGGTATCTTTGAACAGGCTGATGAACTGGCCCACCGTGGCCGGGATCACCAGCCGCAAGGCCTGCGGCAGCACGATCAGAAAGGTAACCTGCAGGCCGTTCATACCCAGCGCCCTGGCCGCCTCTACCTGGCCCTCCGGGATGGCCTGCAGGCCGCCGCGCACATTTTCGGCGTTATAGGCGGCGCTAAAGAGGATGATGCCGGCCATGACCCGCCACAAACGGTCTATGTGGATATTTTCCGGCATAAAGAGCGGGAAGATAATCGAAGCCATGAACAGGACCGTGACCAGCGGCACCCCGCGCACCACCTCGATGCAGACCACAGAGAAAGTGCGGACGACCGGCAGCTCGCTGCGCCGCCCCAGCGCCAGGAGGATACCCAGCGGCATAGAGGCGACAATGCCCACCACCGACAGGATGAGCGTCAACAGCAGCCCTCCCCACAGGTTGGTATTGATCGGCGGCAGCGGCTTCAGACCCGGCACCCCCCGCAACAGCAGGTAGATGGCCGGCAGCGACAACAGCCACCCCACCAGTAGCCAGCGGCTCCAGCGAGGGCGGGGCAGCCGGCGCCCCACCCCAAAGCCCCCCACGATCAGGGCCACATTGCCGACCAACCACAGCCGCACCGACAGGTCAAAGGGGACGAGGGCCAACACCGCCATGGCTGCCGCCGCGGCCATGGCGAAACTGCGCAACACCCCGCCCCACACCCCCCAGCTCAGGCCAAATAGCAGCGAGATGCTCAGCACGCAGGCCCCCACCCGCCACATCTGGTCGGGCGGGAACTGGCCGACCATAAACAGCCGCAGGTTTTCGGTCACCACCCCCCACCGCGCCTCGGTCACGGCCCAGCGGATAAACCCCTTGAGAAAGACAAAAATCAGCCAGAGCGAGAGGACCGTCAGCAGGGCATTGGTCCATGAGCCGAACAGGTTTCGGCGCAGCCAGCCCCACACCCCCAACGTGGTACGGGGAGGCTTGAGCGGTTCCACGGTCGTCGTCATGGTGGCCTACCTCTGGATAAACTGCACGCGCCGGTTATAGAGGTTCATAACCAGCGATGTGAACAGACTCATGGTCAGATAGCTGCCCATGATCAGGACCAGCACCGGCAACGGCCGGCCGGTCTGGTTGTAGATGGTGCCCCCCACGCTATACAGGTCGGGATAGCCGATAGCCACCGCCAGGCTCGAGTTTTTGGTCAGGTTGAGGTACTGGCTGATGAGGGGCGGGATGATGACCCGCATCGCCTGGGGAAAGATGACCAACCGCAGGGTCTGCATGTTGCTCAGGCCCAGGGCACGGGCCGCCTCCCGTTGCCCTTTGTGCACCGCCAGGATGCCACCGCGCACCACCTCGGCGATAAAGGCCCCGGTGTAGGTCACCAGCCCCAGCAGCAGGGCGGCAAATTCGGGGCTGAGGATGCGGCCCCCGACAAAGTTGAACCGCTGCAACACCGGGTCCTCTTTTACCAACGGGCTTTGCCCCGTTGTCAGCCAGACCGCCAGCCAGCCCACCGCCCCTATCGCCAGCAACGTCGCCACCGCCATGAGGAACGGGTAACTCAGCGGGCCGGACCGGAACTCCTGGCGGCGCAGCACGACATAGACCACGACCGCCAGCAGCAGCCCTCCCAGAAGCACCCACGACCAGGGCCGATAGCTCGCCGTGGGAAAGAGCCAGCCCATCGCCACCCCCCGGTTGCTGACATAGATCGGCCCCGGCAGGGTCAGGCTCTCCTGAATGGACGGCCCCTGGACCATCCCGACGAAATACCAGAAAAAGAGTTGAACCAGTAAGGGGGTGTTGCGCATGACCTCGATGTAGACCTGGGTGATGCGGTTGACCAGCCAGTTGGAAGACAGGCGGGCCACGCCGACGACAATGCCCAGGACCGTAGCCAGCACAATGCCCCAGGCCGATACGGTCAGGGTGTTGACCACACCAACCCAGAAAGCGCGGGCGTAGGAATCGGAAGGTTTATAGGGAATGCCTTCGCCGATGCCAAACCCGGCCTCCAGTTTGAGAAAGCCAAAGCCACCGCCCATGCCCCGCCTGGCCAGGGCGGTGGTCAGGTTGGTGTAGAGAAAGGCTGCCACGGCGACCACGATCAGCAAAAAAGCGGCCTGGGACAGGATGCGCAGCACGCGCACATCGCGCCAGAAAGGGATAGCCCGGCGAGAGGATCGAGCAGCCATCGGTATCTTCCGAAGGGAATCACCCCCGCAGGCACGGCGCAGGGCCATGCCTGCGGGGGGTAAATCGGCTAGCGGTAGGGTGGGGCGTAGAGCAGCCCCCCTCTGGTCCACAGGTCGTTCTGGCCGCGCGCCATGTTAAAGGGCGTGCCAGGGCCAAGGTTGCGATCAAAGATCTCCCCATAGTTGCCGACCTGCTTGATGACCTGGACCACCCAGTCGTTGGCCAGGCCCAACTGGGTGCCCAGGTCCCCTTCGATGCCCAGCAGGCGGCGGATGACCGGGTCCTGGCTGTCCTTGAAGGTATCCACGTTCTTGGAATTGATGCCCGACTCCTCGGCCTGGATGGTGGCAAAGACGGCCCACTTGACCACGTTGAACCACTGGTCATCGCCCAGAGGCACGGCCGGGCCCAACGGCTCTTTGGACATGACCACGTCCATGATCAGGTGGTCGTCGGGGTTCTTGAGCACGGTGCGGCGGGCGGCCAACTGGGAACGGTCGCTGGTGACGGCATCGCAGCGGCCCTCATCATAGGCGGCATAGGTGGCGTCAATGTCCTCAAAAACCACCGGAGTAAACTCGACGTTGCGGGCGCGCATCTGGTCGGTCAGGTTCAGTTCGGTGGTGGTACCGGTCTGGACACAGATGCTGGCCCCGGCCAGGTCCTCCAGTTTGGTGGCATTCAACGACTTGCGGACCATCATCCCCTGGCCGTCGTAAAAGGTGGTGGGGGCAAACAGGCCCCAGGTGGCATCCCGGCTGCTGGTCCAGGTGGTGTTGCGGATCAGGACATCAATCTCGCCGCTTTGCAGGGCGACCGACCGTTCCTTGGTGGACAGGGGGCGGAACTCGACCTTGGTGGCATCGCCCAGGACGGCAGCGGCCACGACACGGCAAAAGTCGGCGTCAAAGCCGGTGAACTGGCCGGTAGCCTGGTCCAGGTTGCTAAAGCCGGGCAGGCTGCCGTTGGTGCCGCAGATCAGCTTGCCGCGGGCCTTGACCACTTGCAGGCGGCCCCCTGTCGGCGTAGCCGCAGCCGGCGCCTCCGGGCACTTGGGGCATTCCGGGCAGGCGGTGACCTGAGGACAGGGGGTACAGGGCGGGCACTCCTGGGTCGGGCCACAGGCAGCGAGCACCACCGCCAGCAGCAGCACTACTCCGAAAGCGCAAAAAGTTTTTCGGTCCATCGTTTTCTCCTCCTTTGCGTGAAATAGAATGTCGCTTGCCGAATTCTTGCCGCTTCGATTGTGCCGACGATCACCTCCTTTCTTCACCGGTGCGGCCCGCCGAGCCGGGCCGGGCCATGCCAGGGACCGGCCTGGCCAATAGCCCCCCGACCGGGCGTAGCCTGAGGGCCCTGCTCACGCCACTGCCAGGGAAATCGCCACAAGGTTGCTGCTATGCTTTGGCCTGGTTCAGCACCACCATGGTAGCACAGTCCGGCGATTTTGGCAAGTTGGGCGTGAAAAGCTCATCCGGCTGTGCAGCCGAAAGTGCCTGGCACTCGGCAAAAAAAGGACCGGAAAAGTCTGGATTGTAGCCATCCTTACTGAACTCTGGCCGGGCCGGTGTATACTATAGATACTCCTTTCTCCTCCTTGTGAGGAAGAAGAGCGGGCAACCCGGCAAGGGCCCCGCTCTTCTTTCTTTATCGCTCCGGCAGGGGGTTGGCCCGGCTCAGGGTTCCCCCTTCAGCCGGTAGCCGACGCCGAACACCGTTTCGATCAGGTCGGCGGCCCCGGCTTCGGCCAGCTTGCGGCGCAGGTTCTTGATGTGGCTGTCCACCGTCCGCTCCAGACCCTCGTAGCTGTAGCCCAGTCCGTGCTCGATCAGCTCCAGGCGGGTCAGGGCGTGACCGGAGTGCTCGGCCAGCGCCCGCAGCAGGCTGAACTCGGTCGGAGTCAGGTGCAGGGGCTGGCCTTTGACCTCTGCCCGGTGAGCCGCTATGTCAACCGCCAACTCCCCGACCTGGATCAGCCGTGCGGGGGCCGTTTCCCCGTGAGTGCGGCGCAGCACCGCCCGGACGCGGGCCACCACTTCGCGGGGGTTAAACGGCTTGGTGACATAGTCGTCGGCGCCCAATTCCAGACCGACGATCTTGTCGCTATCCTCCACGCGGGCGGTGAGCATGATGATGGGGATAGCGGCCAGGCCTTCGTCCCTGCGCACAATGCGGGTCACATCCCAGCCATCGCGATCGGGCAGCATCAGGTCCAGCACTACCAGGTCGGGCCGCTCGCGGCGCAGGATGTGCAGCGCCGTCTCCCCGTTGTACGCGGTGAGCACCTCATAGCCGCTCTGCTCCAAATAAGCCCGCAACAGCCGGACGATCCCCCGGTCATCGTCTACGACGAGAATCCGCTGGGCCATCGGTCGCTCCTCTACCCCTCTCCCCTGCTGTTGCCCGCCGGCCTATCCTGCTCGAGCTGCACTTCAAAGCGATACCCCAGGCCGCGCACCGTGCGCAAGAAGCGCGGCGCACCGGGATCATCCTCGATCTTGAGGCGGAGCCAGCGGATATGAACGCTCAGTGTCCGGGTGTCCCCGATGTAGTCGGTCTCCCAAATCTGCTTGATCAGCTCCTGACGGCTGATCACCCGACCGGGGTTACCCATGAAGAAAGCCAACAGGCTCGCTTCTTTGGGGCGCAGGTACAAGGATGCCCCCCCTTTGCGCAGGATCCGGGTGTCCAGGTCCAGTACCAGCGGTCCCGCCCGGATCTCACGACGGGTCAGGTTCTCGGCCACCTTTTTCACCCGATAAAGGAGCCGGCGCGAGGTGAAGGGTGGCATCAGAAAGGCAGCAGCAGCACTGCTGAGGTCGGCACAGTCCTGGTCGAGAAGGAGGATCGCCGGTACATCTTCCAGGTGGGCGCGGAGGGCCTCGTTCACCTTGTGGCCGTTGCTGCCGAACGAGGTCACGTCGAAGATCACCAGGTCGGGGTGCAGAGAGCGGATCCGGCTCGTGGCCTGACGCCGGGTGTTCGCCACGGTTACCTGATAGCCCTTACGCTCCAGAGCGGGAACCAGCAGGTCGGCTGTGGTCGCATCTTTTTCGACGAGCAGAATTTGCAAAGCCATCTCTCTACCACCCTGGTTGGCAGTGGGCACCGCAGCAGAACCCCAGACCGATGGGAGCAGGTCAGCAGCCGGCCGATAGCAGAGCGCCCTCGTGTCCCGTCCCCAAGGCGAAAAGGTAACCGAATTGTATCAGATTTCCGCCTCTCTGTCAACGAGGCAGGGTCTCTTTTGCAGCCAGGCCCCTTCCCCTTTGGTTATGACCCCCGCCACAGTTTGCAGATTTTCCCATTCCGCATTATGATGGGAGACAGGCGACCGGCCGGCAAAGAGGTGGCCCAGCCCCACGCCTGCCATCTCGAGGCCATCCAGAGGCCGCAAGGTGGAGCGGGACGCCCAAGAGCGCAACAAACCGAGCGGGAGGTGTGGTAAGGTGGTCACATGGACCGAGACCCGTTTTGCCGATTACGACTGTATCCGGCTGGAGAATGAGGCGCTGAGCCTGTGGGTGACCCGATCGGTCGGGCCACGCATCATCGGCCTGGCGCTACAGGGCGGCGACAACCTGTTCGCCCTGCTCCCCGGTGAAACCACGGAATGCCCCGGCTGGGGGACCTACTCCTTCCGGGGCGGGCATCGCCTGTGGTACGCCCCGGAAGACCTGCGGCGCACCTATCTACCCGACGACAAACCGCTGACCATCCGCCAGGTCGAAAACGGGGTGCTGGCTATTCAACCCCCAGAGGAACCGACCGGCATCCAAAAGTCGCTGACCATCCTCCTGCCGGGCGCGGGCGCTCACGTCATCGTGGACCACACCCTGCACAACCAGGGGGAGGAAGCGATCGAGCTGGCGCCGTGGGCCATCACCCAACTCCGGCCCGGTGGGGTGGCGGTGCTGCCTCAGGAGACGGCGCTTGCCGACGAGTATGGCCTGCTGCCCAACCGCCACATCGTGCTGTGGCCCTATACCCAGATCGCCTCGCCGTACATCACCTGGGGCGACCGCTATCTGTTTATCACCGCAACGATGCAGGAGGGTGCCCTCAAGATCGGCTTCCCCAACCCTGTCGGCTGGCTGGGCTACGCCGTGGGAGAGATATTGTTCGTCAAACACGCTGCCTATCGGCCCCAGGCCACCTACTTCGACCGGGGCAGCTCCAGCGAATGCTACTGCAATCCCCGTTTTCTCGAACTGGAGACGTTGGGGCCGCGCGTCACCCTGTCCCCCGGCCAGTCGGTTACCCACCGGGAGACGTGGAGGGTCTATGCCGGAGTTTCTTTCCGGCGCGACGCAGCAGCGGTGCAGGAACTCGTCGCCGAGCTCGGCATTGAAGAGATCGCACCCGGTTCGCCGGGTTGAAGGAGGTGTGACCATGAGCCGTTCTCAGGAAAGCCCTTCGCAAGAAACAAAGCCGTTTGTCAAGAGCTACCTGCTCGACGCGCTCCTGGAAAACGTTCCAGACCACGTCTACTTCAAGGACCGGGACAGCCGGTTTATTGCCATCAGCCGGTCGTTGGCCAACTGGATTGGCCTGAAAGACCCGGCAGAAGCGATAGGCCGCACCGATTTTGACATTTTCACTGAGGAACACGCCCGGCAAGCGTATGAAGATGAGCAGAGGATCATCCAGACCGGTGAGCCGCTGGTGGGCATTGAGGAGAAGGAAACCTGGCCCGACGGCCACGAGACCTGGGTATCCACGACCAAAATGCCCCTGCGTGATGAGAAGGGAGAGATTGCAGGCACGTTTGGCATCTCCCGGGACATCACCCGGCAAAAACAGGTTGAGGAGGAGCGCGCCAGGCTGTGGCGTGCCCTGGAACATCGCAATGCCCAGCTTCAGGCCGTCGCCGAGATCTCGCTTATGACCAGCGGCACCCTCGATCCAGAGGAGCTAAGCCGGCAGGCGGTGGAGCTGATCCGAGACCGGTTCAACCTCTACTACGTCGGGCTCTTTCTCGTCGAGGAAGCCGAGACGGTAGATGCTGTGGCGGGCAGGTGGGCCTACCTGCAGGCCGGCACCGGTGAGGCCGGGCAGGAGTTGAAAAGGCAACGTCACCGGTTAGAAGCAGGCGGGGACTCGATGGTCGGGCAGTGTATCGCCACCGGTCAGGTCCTCTCCATGTCCGATCTGGATGAGGGGGTTCCGCGTTTTGTCAACCCACTGCTCCCGGAAACCCGATCCGAGCTGGCTTTGCCCCTCATCAGCCGGAACAAGACGATCGGCGCCCTGACCATCCAATCCACAGAAAAGGCGGCGTTTACTCCCAAAGATATCTCTATTTTTCAAACCATGGCGCGGCAATTGGCCAACGCCATCGAGAACGCCCGCCTCTTCAAACAGGCTCAGGAAACGCTGGAAGAGATTACGGCTATTCAGCGGCGGTACGTGCGGGAGGGGTGGTCCAGGTATCTGGAACCGAAGAAATAGCCGGCCAGGGGACCCTTCCCCGAAACCTCTGACCAGGCGACGGCCACCCCAGCGCGGCCAATGCCCGCCGACCGCCAGGGGGTGGCCGTCGCCGGCAGGGGGGCTATTTGCCCCCCATAACCAGGGCCATGACCGCCTTTTGCACGTGCAGGCGGTTCTCCGCCTGGTCAAAGACGACGCTGCGCCAGCCGTCGCCCGTCTCCTTGTCAATGACCTCGTCGGTCACCTCAAAGCCCCGGTCGCAGGGCAGGCAGTGCATGTAGATGGCATACTTGTCGGCCAGCTCCATGTGCTCCCGATCGCAGATCCAGCTCTTGTTGGCATCAAAGATGGCCTGCGTCGCCTTGGGGTCATCCTGGCCTACCGGTGGCTTGAAGATAGGGGTGGCGGCCCAGGCTTTGGGGTAGACGACGTGCGCGCCGGTCAACGCCTCCTCAAAGTCATGGGTCACGCGGAACGAACCGCCGGTCTCGGCGGCATACCGGTCGCAGGCAGCCAACACTTCCGGGTCCAGCTCCATCCCCTGGGGATGGGCCAGGGTGACCTCCATCCCTACTTTGGTGGCGGCAATGATGGCACTCTGCGGCACGGCGCGCGGCTTGTGGATGCTGGGGCTGTAGGCCCAGCTCATGGTGAAGCGGACACCCTTGAAGGTGCCGAACTTTTCCTTGACGGTCATAATGTCGGCCATAGCCTGACAGGGATGGTACTTGTCGCACTCCATGTTGATGACCGGGATGTCGGCCCAATAGGCAAAGTTGCGCATCATCTCGTGCGCCCCGCCATACACCCAGTCCACCGGGTCGCCATAGCAGCGGATGGCGATGGCATGACCCATGCGGCTGAGGGTCCGGGCCACGTCCGAGACCCGTTCGGTGCTGTAGGCCACCTCCTTGCCGGGCAGGGCCGGGGTGTAGATCTTGCCCGGATCGAGAAAGTGGGCGTGGCCGCCTAGCTGGGTCATGCCCGCCTCAAAGCTGTTGCGGGTGCGCAGGCTCTGGTTGTAAAAGATCATGAACAGGGTCTTGCCCCGCAGCAGGTGGTCATGGGCCTCGCCCAGCGCAAAGCGACGCTTCAGGTCAAAGGCCACATCCAGGATCGTCTCGACCTCCTCACGGGTATAGTCCAGCAGCGTAAGATAGTCCCGTCCTCGCAAATTATTGGTTTTCATCGTTCCTCTTCTCCTTTGATGATTCTAAGGCCATAAGGGTCCGCCCCCTGGGGGATGACGGGCCCCTGACACCCAGCAACTCGACCGCCAGCCGGGCGTACACCCGCGCTGCATCCACCACGTCGTTCAGGCGGACCTGTTCTTCCGGGGTGTGGGCATACCGTTCCTCGCCCGGCCCAAAACCCACCGTCGGGATGTTGGCCACGCCGGCGGTGTAGGCGCCATCGGTGGAGAAATCCCAACGGCCCAGGCGGGGCCGGTAGCCCAGGGTTGCCCGCACGCTGCGCACCAGGGCCTGTACCAGGGGATGGCCCTCCGGCATGGCCCAGGCCGGGAAGGAGGACCTGGCCTGGCAGTCGTACCCGGTGTAGCTCGTCGCCTGGTGCCGGGTGACTTCCACCTGGGCCTCCACCTCCTCGGTGTTGATAATGGTCTGTACTTCGGCCAGGGCCTTGAGTTCCGTCTCCCCCAGAGTCAGGCGGCGGTCAATGTAAAAGGTACAACAGTCGGGCAGGGCGTTACGGCTGGCAGCCTGGCTGGAGATTTCGGTGACGGCCAGCGTGCCCTGCCCCAGGAACGGATCGGTGGCCAGACGGGGGGCCAACAGCTCCAGGCCAAAGATGAGCCGGGCTGCGTTGTGGATGGCGTTGCTGCCCAGGGCCGGCGACGAGGCGTGGGCCGCCTTACCCCGCACCTGGACCCGCATCTCCAGGCGGC
Source organism: Anaerolineae bacterium (assembly GCA_034435455.1). GTDB lineage: Bacteria > Chloroflexota > Anaerolineae > JAAYZQ01 > JAAYZQ01 > DAOTXL01. Next base: position 35,148 of record DAOTXL010000040.1, on the reverse strand, counting down.
CCCGATGCCCGATCCGGACCTGCAAATCGCTGGGCTCGCCCAACACTACATAGTCGGGGCGGAGGCCGTTCTCCTCCATCAGCAACTGGACCGCCAGCCCCTCACACGGCTCTTCCTGCACCACACCGGCCACGTACAGGTCACCGGCCAGGACCACCCCGGCATCCAACAGGGCTTTGGCGGCGTAGACCATGGCCGCCAGGCCCCCCTTCATGTCGCACGCCCCGCGCCCGTAGAGCACCCCATCCTCGATCACGCCCTCGTAGGGGGGATGGGGCCAGCGGGCCAGGTCGCCCACATCCACCGTATCCATATGGCCGTCGAAGAGCAGCCGGGGCCCCTGCCCCGATCCGATCCGGCCAATGACATTGCCCACGCGGTCGGTCCACACCTCGGCAAAGCCAACGCGCCGCATCTCCGCAGCCAGGCGAGCGGCCACCGCCTCTTCCTGGGTGGACAGGCTGGGGATGCGGACCAGGTCTTGCAGGAATCTGGCCAGCGCCTCGGCCAGGCTGGCAGGGAAGTGGATCTTCACCCTGGTCCTCCAACGTACCTCCACAGATCCGGTCCGTCGCCGTCCCCCGGCCTGTGATCCGACCGGGTCACCGGGCAACGACCCTGCCTATTGTACGCCAAGGCGCGGGCCGTGTCAAACGCTGCGCGCCGCATCGCGTCCGCGCTTTGCCAGAAGCAGGGAGCGATGGTATACTTACGCCGTTTGTCCGAACAGGGAGGCAATGTGTCGGTTCTCAATAACGTGTATCTCATCGCTGCCCTGGCGGTGGCTCTTTATGGGGGCAACGCCCTGTTGCTGGCAGCCCTCTACCTGCGCCATCGCGCCCGCCACCCGGCCCGCCCACCAGAACCGGAAGAGTGGCCGATGGTCACCGTACAACTGCCCCTCTACAACGAAATGTACGTGGTCCAGCGGCTGATCGATGCCATCGCCCGCCTGGAATACCCCCGCGACCGGCTCCAGGTGCAGGTCCTGGACGATTCCACCGACGAAACGACCCGGCTGGCCCGGGCCCGCGCGGCCTACCATCGGGCACACGGGTTAGAGATCGAGGTCGTGCACCGACCGGAGCGGCGCGGCTTCAAAGCCGGCGCCCTGGCCCACGGCCTGGAGAGGGCCCGCGGCCAGTTCATTGCCATCTTTGACGCCGATTTTGTCCCGCCCCCCGACTTTTTAAAGCGGACCGTGCCCTATCTGGTCGCCGACGCAGGCCTTGGTTTTGTGCAGACACGGTGGGGCTACCTGAATCCGGACTACTCGCCGCTGACCCGCGCTCAGACCATCGCCCTCGACGGCCACTTTGTCGTGGAGCACCTGGGCCGTAACCGCTGCGGCCTGCTGATGAATTTCAACGGCACGGCCGGCATCTGGCGGCGCGAAGCCATCCTCTCGGCAGGAGGATGGCAATCGGATACCCTGACCGAGGATGTGGACCTTAGTTTCCGCGCTCAACTGGCCGGCTGGCGGGCCCTCTACCTGCCCGAGGTCGAATGCCCGGCCGAATTGCCACCCCAGATGGCCGCCTTTCAACGGCAACAGGCGCGATGGGCCACCGGCGCGGCCCAGTGCCTGGTCAAACTGGCGGGGGCGCTGCTGCGAGGGGAATACCGCCCCTCACCCCTACCCTCTCCTCCCACGGGAGAGGGAGTCCTCCGCCCCTCACCCCTACCCTCCCCCAGAGAAGAGGGAGCGGTCTTCCGGCTTCCCTGGCCGGCGCGGCTGGAGGGCCTGCTGCACCTCAGTGTGTGGCTGGCCCATCCCATGTCGCTGTTGCTGCTGCTGCTGACCCCGCCCATGCTGCTCGGCGAGATCCGCATCACCTTCAACCTGACCATCTTTTGGCTGGTGGCCCTGGGGCCGGTCCTGGCCTACAGCCTCTCGCAGCGCCATCTGTATCCTGACTGGAAACGGCGCATGGCCTGCATGCCGTTGCTGGCCCTGCTGGGCACCGGGCTGGCCCTGTCCAACACCCTGGCCATTGTCCGGGGGCTGCTGGGCCGGGAGCAGCCCTTCCGCCGCACGCCCAAGTTCCATGTCGTCGGCCGGGGCGACCGCTGGATTGACAACCGCTACACCCTGCCCTTCGATTGGGTCAGCGTGGGCGAACTGGCCCTGGCCGGCTACGCCGCAGCCACGATAGGGGTGGCCCTGCTGGTGGGGAACGCCCTGGCCGTTCCCTTTCTGCTGCTGTACACAGCCGGGTACGGGTATGTCGGCCTGCACGGCCTGCGGGACGCCTGGGTCCGCCGCCGCTCCTCCCGCCGGCACCCTGTGCCGGCGGTCGCCAGGTCCGAGGTCAAGTAAAGCCGACGCCCCAGGCCTGACCGAAAATTCGGGGACAAACACCAAAAATACATTGAAAACGGAGGAAAAATGCAACACAAAAGACTACTGAGTGGCCTGCTCATGGTAGCCCTTCTCCTGGCAGGCTGGGCCCTGCCGGGCAGCGGCGCCCCTGTCGCCTCGGCCAGCAGTCCCGACCAGGCGCCGGCCAAGGTTGAACCCCTGGTCCTGGAGGAGCTGGCGGCCAGGGGCCAAACCGACTTTTTTGTGTGGATGGTCGAGAAGGCAGACCTCAGGCCGGCCTATCAGCTCCAAACCAAACAGGAAAAGGGCCGGTTTGTCTTTAACGCCCTGGTCGAGACGGCCGAGCGCACCCAAAAAGAGCTGCGCCGCTACCTGGATGCTCAGGGGGTGAGCTATGAGCCGTTCTACATCGCCAACAAGATCCTGGTCCGGGGCGGCAACCAGGCCCTGCTGCTGGCTGTCGCCGCCCGCCCCGACGTGGAGCGGATCACGGCCAACCACCAATATCAGCTCGAAGAGCCGATCGTCACCCCCAACCCGCCACCCAAGGTCACGGCGGTGGAACCCAACATCTCCTTCATCTTTGCCGACCAGGTGTGGGCTATGGGCGTGACCGGCACCGGCATCGTGCTGGCCGGCAACGACACCGGCCTGGACGAGACGCACCCGGCCATTGCCCGCCACTATCGCGGTTGCCTGAACCCACCCTCCTGCACCAGTTGGGATCACAACTACAACTGGTGGGACGCCACCAACACCTACCCCACCAACCCCTACGACGGCCACGGCCACGGCACCCATACCACCGGCACCATGATCGGTGACGACGGCGGGGCCAATCAGATCGGCGTGGCCCCCGGCGCCCAGACCATCCATTGCAAGAACATGACCGACGGAGGCAGCGGCAACGATGCCACCTTCACCACCTGCTTCCAGTGGGACCTGGCTCCCTGGGACCTGAACCACCAGAACCCCCAGCCTGACCTGGCTCCCGATGCCATCAACAACTCGTGGGGCTATTGGGGTGGCGGCCAGAACCAGTTCCGTGACGAGATCCTGGCTCTGCATGCCGCCGGCATCCTGGTCGAGGTCTCGGCCGGCAATGAGGGCACAGCCTGCGCCACCCTGCGCTCGCCAGGCGACTATCAGGAAGTACTGACCACCGGCTCGGTGGACCACATCGGCCAGACCTTCCCCGGCATCATCACCGTCGCCCCCACCTGGTCCACCAGCCGGGGCCCCTCAGGCCTGGACGGCAACTACTTCCCCGACATCATGGCCCCGGGCAACACCATCCGCTCCTCGCTGCCGGGCAACCAGTATGATTACTGGGGCGGCACCTCCATGGCCGGGCCGCACGCCACCGCCCTGGTCGGCCTGATGTGGTCGGCCTGCCCCAGCCTGCAGGGCCAGGTGGAGCAGACCATCCAGATTATCCGGGACACCGCCGGTCCGCTGACCGGCCAGTACGGTTCCAATTGCGGCGGCAACTATACCACCGGCCCTAACAACGACTGGGGCATGGGGACCATCAACACCCTGGCCGCGGTGCAGATGGCCCTCGCCCAGTGCACCGGCATCGGCTACCTGGACGGTCACGTCCGTGATGCGGTGACCCTGCTTCCTCTGCAGGAGGCAACCGTCACCGCCGCATGGGAACATGGCGGCCAGTGGCAGGACGAGACCGACGCCACCGGTTACTATACCCTGACCCTGCCCAACGGCGGCTACACCGTCACCGCCACCTTTTTCGGCTACATCCCCGAAACGGTGACCGGCATCCAGGTCATTACCGACCAGGTGACCACCCAGGACCTGTACCTGACCCCATCGCCGCAGTATGTCGTTTCCGGCACGGTCACCGAGATGGGCACAGGTCTCCCCCTGCTGGCCCAGGTAGAGGCGGTGGGCACACCGCTCGCGCCGGTGTGGACCAACCCCAGCACCGGCTTTTACTCCATCACGATGCCGGAGGGGACCTACACCCTGCGTGTGACCGCTGCTCAACACCGGTCGGAAGAGCGGGTGGTGGTGGTTGACCACAGCCAGACCCAGGATTTTGCCCTGGAGCCGCTGCCCTGCATCCTGCTGGTGGACGACGACAACAATGCCCCTGACGTGCGCCCCTACTTTACCGCCGCCCTGGACAACCTGGGCTACGACTATGACACCTTTGACGTGGGCGGCAGCAGCGGCAACGGCCCTGACCTGGCCGGCCTGCAGGGCTACTCGATTGTCATCTGGTTCTCCGGCGACAAGTACGGCGACTCCGCCGGCCCCAACGGCACCGACGAGGCAGCGCTGGCCGCCTACCTGGATGGCGGCGGGCGGCTCTTCCTCTCCAGCCAGGACTACCTCTACGACTTTGGCCTGACGGCCTTTGGCCAGAACTACCTGGGGATCGGCTCCTACACCAACGACAGCGGCTACGCCAGCACCAAGTACGGGGTGCCGGGCGACCCGATCGGCGATGGGCTGGGCCCCTACCCGCTGACCTACCCGTCCGGCTTCAGCGATTACGGCGACATCGTCAATGCCGGCGCCGGGGCCTCGGTGGCTTTCCGCAGCCAGGCCAACGGCGGCAACAACCTGGATGTGGACAAGGCTGGAGGCTCGTGGAAGACCGTCTTTTTCGGCACCGACTGGGTGCCCATCTACAACAACAATGCGGCCAACGGCCGGCAGGTGTTGCAGCGGATCATTGACTGGTTCGGCGGCTGTGCCTGCACCCCGCCCTCCGACGCCAGCTTTACCTGGACGCCACCTGCCCCCATCGCCGGCCAGGGGGTGACCTTCAGCGGCACCGCCACCGGCACGCTGCCCATCTCCTTCATCTGGGACTTTGGCGACGGAGGCAGCGGCACCGGCCCCAGCGTGGTGCATACCTTCGCCGTTGCAGGCGACTATACGGTGACAATGACCGCCACCAATGCCTGTGGGTCCGACGCGGTCAACAACCTGGTGACCGTCCTGCCTGCCCCCTGCGAGCCGGTGCAGATCCTCAACGTGTTGACGACGACAGCCGGCTGTGTCGTGACCTTCACCGCCGATCTGGCCGGCGACCCGCCCTTTGTCTACGACTGGGACCTGGGTCCCTTTGGCAGCAGCGCCGACCCGGCCCCGGTGGTGGATTTCGGCGTATCGGGCAGCTACCCCTACACCCTGACCGTGACCAACTGCGACGGGGCCGAGTCCGACACCTTCAGCGGCCAGGTCACGGTCGAATGTCTGGTGTGTGAGCCGGTGGCCGACGCCGACCTGAGCTGGACACCGATCACACCCACCGTCGGCCAGGAAACGATCTTTACCGGCACCGCCACCGGCACGCTGCCCATCTCCTTCACCTGGGACTTTGGCGATGGGGGCAGCGGGATGGGCCAGGTGGTGTCTCACACCTACGCCACCGCCGCTGCCTACACCGTGGTCATGACCGCGGCCAACTGCGACGGGGCGTGGATGACGGCCACCCGCACCCTGGTGGTGGAAGAGAGGCCGGTCTGCACCGCCGTGACGGAGGTGGAGCTGACCTTGGTCACCAGCGGCACCCTCTATCCCGGCGACAGGGAGCTGTTCCGCGCCGATCTCATCCCCCTCGACCTGACCACGCCCTACAGCTACGGCCTGACGGTGAACGGGGTGCCGGGGGGCGTCGAGTTCTCTTCCGCCAACCCGTTGACCTTTACCCTGGTCGCCGGTGAGCCGGGCACCTACACCGTCGAGATCGCCGTCTGGAACTGCGCCATGACCGTGCCGGTGACCGATTCGGTGCCGGTCGTGGTCGGCGAGGCAGTCAGGTTCTACCTCTACCTGCCTCTCATCATCAAAGAATAGTTCTCATAGGCCAGACCTGACAGGTTCGCAACGGCCTGTCAGGTCTGGCGCCGAGGTCACAGCCATGAAACGGATCGGATTGCTGCACCACCCCAAACTGCCCGCCACGCAGCCGCTGGCAGAGGAGATGGCCCGCCAGGCCGAGGGGTTGGGCCTGGCCGCCTGGATCGGCTCCACCTGGGACGAGGAAGGGGTCAGCGGTGAGATCGCGGACCTGGATCTGCTGGTCACACTGGGCGGCGACGGCTCGATCCTGCGGGCGGCACGCATGGCGGCGCGCTGGGGGGTGCCGGTGTTGGGGGTCAAGATGGGGCGGCTCGGCTTCCTGACCGAGCTGGAACCGGGCCAATGGCCCGTCGCCCTGCCCCGGCTGCTGGCCGGCGACTACTGGCTCGAAGAGCGGATGATGCTCTATGCCGAATACCACCGCGGCGAGGAGTGTCGGGGACAATATGAAGCTCTCAACGACGTGGTGGTCAGCCGGGGGAGCCTGGCCCGTATCGTCCGCCTGGAAACCCACATTGACGGCAGCTTTCTGACGACATACGCCGCCGATGGCCTGATCGTCGCCACCGCCACCGGTTCGACGGCCTATGCCTTTGCTGCCGGCGGGCCGGTCCTGCCACCGCAGCTCAAGAATATCCTGCTCATCCCCATCGCACCCCATCTGAGCATGGACCGGGCCATCGTTCTGGCGCAAGGGGCGGTGGTCAAGGTCCTGGTGCATACCGACCATCAGGCCATCCTCACCGTGGACGGCCAGTTCGAGTATGAACTGCGCGACGGCGATTGGGTGACGGTCCAGGCCAGTCCGCACCTGGGCCGCTTTGTGCGCTTCCAGGACCAGGCTTATTTTTACCGCACGCTGATGGAGCGGCTGCGTTGGCCGCTGCCGGGGCAGCCGGCCTGACAATCCACCACCACCCGCTACCCTCCCGCAGGTTGCAAATTGCAGCGCCCTCCTGGGCGGAGATTGCGCCCAAACCTGCGGGAGGGTAGGCAGTTATAGTCTGAAAAGCTTACCACAAAGACACAAAGGAACACGAAGGAAACGAATAAAAAAACCGCATGGTGCCCCTGGTGTCTTTTGTGTCTTGGTGGTTTTCAGACAAGCTCTAAGGCCGGGCTGCGTAGACCTCCGGGTTGACGCAATGGGGCAACCGCCGGCCGCGCAGCCCGGCCAGCAGGTTTTGGGCGGCCATCACGGCCATGCGCGTGCGGGTGGCATGGCTGGCGCTGCCCAGGTGAGGCACCACCAGACAGTTGGGCAACGTCAGCAGTTTGTGGTCGGCCGGCAGCGGTTCCGGATCGGTCACGTCCAGGGCAGCGTAGGCGATCCGCCCCTCTTTCAACGCTTCGTACAGCGCGTCGCTGTCTACCACCGGCCCGCGGGAGGTATTGACCAGCACGGCCGTGGGCTTCATTTTGGCCAGCGCCTTGGCGCCGATGAGGTGGTAGGTCTCGTTGGTCAGGGGCACGTGCAGGCTGACAAAGTCCGCTTCGGCCAGCAGGTCGTCCAGCGTGCAGCGCGGCGCGGCGTTTACAAAGGGGACCCGGCCGGCGTTGCAGTAGGGGTCAAAGTAGACGATCTGCATGTTGAACCCGGCCGCCCGGCGGGCCACGGCCTGGCCGATGCGCCCCATGCCGACGATGCCCAGCGTCGCGCCATATACGTCGTAGCCCAGGAGCAGGGTCGGGCTCCAGGTGTGCCACCGGCCGGCCCGCACATAATCGGCCCCCTCGACGATGCGGCGGGCAGCAGCCATGAGCAAGGCAAAGGCCATGTCGGCCGTGGTTTCGGTCAGCACGCCGGGGGTGTTGCCCACCGGGATGCCCCGCGCTGTGGCCGCAGCCACATCCACGTTGTCATAGCCCACGGCCATGTTGCTGACGACCTTGAGCTGCGGCCCGGCAGCATCCAACAGGTCGGCATCCACCCGGTCGGTGAGCAGGCTGAGCAGGCCGGCCACGCCGCGCACCCGTTCGAGCAGCACCTCGCGGGGCGGCGGCAGCTCGCCGGGCCACACCTCGGCGTCGCACGCCTGGCGGATCAACTCCAGGCCGCCTTCGGGGATGAGACGGGTGACGAAAACCTTGGGCTTGTCCAACAGACACCTCCGAGGCTTTAGAACTTGAGTGCCTGGCACCTTGGGCCTGTCCAGCAGACACCTATCTACCACGCAAAGATGAACAGCAGGTCGTTGACGTTCGTCCCTGTCGGCCCGGTGCGGATCAGGTCGTCCAGAGCATCGAAAAAAGGGTAGGCATCGTTGTTCTCCAGGTGGGCGACCCCGTCCAGGCCCAGGGCCCGGGCACGGGCGGCCGTCTCGCCAGTAGCCACCGCCCCGGCGGCATCGGTCGGGCCGTCGCTGCCGTCGGTGGCCAGGGCCACCAGGAGGACACCCGGCAATCCTTCCATGGCCAGGGCGGCCGCCAGAGCCAGTTCCTGGTTGCGCCCCCCTCGCCCCCGGCCGTGCACGGTGACGGTCGTCTCCCCGCCCCACACCAGGCAGGCGGGCCTGGGCACAGGCCGGTCGTGATGGACCAGCTCTTTGGCCAGGGCAGCCGCCACACGGGCCACCTGACGGGCTTCCCCTTCGACAAAGGTGGAAAGCAGCAGCGCGTTGAGCTTCCAGGCGCGGGCCGCCTCGACAGCCGCTTCGGCGGCCAGGCGGTTGCTGCCGATGATCACGTTCTGCACGTGCTGAAACAGCCGGCTGCCCGGCTTGGGTGTTTCGGGCAGATGGCCCTCCAGCCCGGCCTGGAGCCGCTGCCGCACGGCCGGCGGGACGCGCTCGGTTAGATCGTACCGCTTCAGCACCGCCCAGGCGTCGGCAAAGGTCGTCGGGTCGGGAACTGTCGGACCGGAAGCGATGGCATCCGGCGGGTCGCCCACCACATCCGACAGGATCAGGCTGAGGACAGGAGCCTGGCCGGCCAGCCGTGCCAGCCCCCCTCCGGCCAGTTGCGACAGGTGCTTGCGCACGGCGTTCAACTCCACAATGGTGGCCCCGCAACGGAGCAGCAGGTCGGTCGTGTGCTGCAGGTCGGCCAGGGAAAGGCCGTCCGCCGGCAGGGTCAACAGCGCCGATCCCCCCCCAGACAGCACCACCACCACCAGATCACGCCCGGTGGCATGGATCAGGATGTCGGCCAGGCGGCGGGCAGCCGCCACGCCCGCCTCGTCGGGCAGGGGGTGCCCGGCTTCCACAACCTCGACCGGCCCGGTGCGGAGCCGGGGGTCGGCGTGGCCATATTTGGTGACCACCAGGCCCCCGCTCAGCCGCTCCCCCAGGATGGGGTACAGGGCCGCCGCCATAATCGGAGCCGCCTTCCCCCCGCCAACGAGCCACACCCGCTCCACAGCGCCCAGGTCGCAGCTCCGCCCGCCAACGATCAACCGCTCGCCCCGGCGCTGGACATGGCGACGCACCGCCGCACCCGGCTCAACGGCAGCCAGCGCCGCCCGCTGCACGCTCAGTACCATCTCCCCGTGCGGTGAATTGCGGATCGAAAACGGCTCCACCCTACCCCTTACGCTTTACACTTTACGTTTTACGCCCTACACCTTACACCTCGCGATATGGTAGCGCACAGTGTCCGATTTGTCAAGTTCCTGCCCACGGTCAACAGCTTGACATCGGCAGGCACCCCTGGTATAATATCGACTGGAATTGGGCGAATTTCATCTGCCGACGATCAGGGATACAGCCTTTCCCGGATTCACACAGATTTGGGCCGCGCCTTTACCCCATAATCTGCGGGAATCTGTGTCCCGTAGGGAGAGCGGCCAGATCCCGGCCCCCGGGCGGGCCGGAGTTGAGAAAGGAGCAATCCGATGAAAAAGCTTCTGTTTGTCCTTTTCGGCTTGGCTCTGGCAGTGTATCTCCGTACAGTTACGGCAGCTCCCCTGTCTGCAAAAGACGCCGGCATCGAAGCCATCCTGGAGCCGATATGGACCGTCCCCTATACCGCCACGACGACCAGCGTCGCCTGGGGTGACGTGGACAACGACGGTGACCTGGACCTGGCCGTGGGCAACAGCGGGCAGAGCAACTGGCTCTTTCGCAACGATGGGGGGGCCTTCACCCGCATCTGGCAATCGTCCGAAGCGGACGACACCCGCAGCCTGGCCTGGGGCGACTGGGATGGGGACGGCTGCCTGGACCTGGCCGTGGGCAACTATGGGCTGAACGGCCAGGCCAACCGCATCTACCGCAACAGTTCGAGTGGGGGGACCTGCCTGGGGCTGCCGGCCTCCGCCACCTGGAGCGATGGGGAAATCGATCAAACCACCAGCCTGGCCTGGGGCGACTGGGACAACGACGGCGACCTGGACCTGGCGGTGGGCAACTATGGCGATCTCAACCTGGTCTACTGCAACGAAGGGGGCTATTTCGGCTCGCCCTGCTGGTCGGCCCCCACCGGCCAGTCCACCCGCAGCCTGGCCTGGGGCGATTGGGACAACGACGGCGACCTGGACCTGGCCGTGGGCAACGGGGGTGAGAACCGGCTGTATGAGAACGCCGGCGGCAATCTGGTCCTGGGCTGGCAATCGGCCGTGAGCGATGACACCTGGAGCCTGGCCTGGGGCGACCTGAATGGCGATGGCTACCTGGACCTGGCGGTGGGCAATGCCAGCTCGCCGGCCGGCCAGCCCAACTATGTCTATCTCAACAACGGCGCTGCCCCCTACCTGCCCACCACCCCCTCCTGGAGCTCGAACGAAAACGACGTGACCTACGGCCTGGCCTGGGGCGATTGGGATGGCGACGGCGACCTGGACCTGGCCGTGGGCAACGGCCCCGGCAACGGGCCGGACAACGCCGCCAACCGCGTCTATCGCAACGATGGCGGGGCGCTGATCCTGGGCTGGACGGCAAACAACGAACAGAACGAATGGACATGGGCTGTCGCCTGGGCCGACGCCGATGGCGATGGAGACCTGGAACTGTTTGCCGGGAACGACAGCGCCTACCTGGGCCACTCCTCCCGCCTCTATGGCAATCAGAACGGCCTCTTTACGCGGTCCGGTACCGCCTGGGATACCTCCCCCGTTCTGACCAGTTATTGCCTGGCCTGGGGCGATTGGGATGGCGACGGGGACCTGGACCTGGCGGTGGGCAGTGCGAGCTATAATTACGTCTATCAGAACAACGGCGGAGTGTTGGGGCTGGCCTGGACCTCGGCCGAGGCAGACGACACGCGCAGCCTGGCCTGGGGCGATTGGGATGGCGATGGGGACCTGGACCTGGCGGTGGGCAACTATGGCTCAAGCCTGGCCCAGCCCAACCGCGTCTACGAAAATACCGGCGGCAACCTGGTGCTGGCCTGGACCTCGGCGGATGGCCGGCGCACGACCGCCGTAGCCTGGGGCGATTGGGATGGCGATGGTGACCTGGACCTGTTCGCGGCCAACACCGCCAGCACCGGCGCGCCCAACGTCCTCTATGAGAACGTAGGGGGAAATCCACCCCTGAACTCCAATCCCGTCTGGGTCTCTGCCGAGTCGGACACCTCGCAGGCTGTGGCCTGGGGCGATTGGGACAACGACGTGGACCTGGACCTGGCCGTGGCCAACTCCACCGGCCCCAACCGCCTCTACGAGAACATCAGCAATACCCTGGTCTCTGTCCTGGAATTCGGCGCTGCCGACAACAGTTGGAGCCTGGCCTGGGGCGACGTGAACGGCGACGGCGACCTGGACCTGGCGGTGGGCAACTATAACCAGCCCAACCGGCTCTATGAAAATATCAGCGATACCCTGACCTTGGTCATGACCACGACCGAGGTGGACAACACCCGCTGCCTGGCCTGGGGCGATGTGGATGGCGATGGCGATCTGGACCTGGCGGTGGCCAACGCCGGAAGCCAGGCCAACCGCCTCTACCTGAACGTGGGGGGCACGCTGGGGGCCGGCGCCGCCTGGAGCTCGGTGGACGTCAGCGACAGCCGCAGCCTGGCCTGGGGCGATGTGGATGGCGACGGGGACCTGGACCTGGCCGTGGCCAACTACAACCAGCTCAATCGCCTTTACTACAACAGCCTGATCTCCTCGCCCGGCCTGCCCAACGACCCGACCTATGTGTGGATTGATCGGCCGGGCCTGACCGCGGACGCAGCCGGCTTTTCCACTCAGGAATTCCATGTCTTCAAAACCATCCCCATCACCTACACCCTGTTCGACGACGAGTCGGACCCGGTGTGGCGGATCGAGCCCCAGGTTTCGTGGGATGGCGGCGGCCAGTGGCTCCCGGCCACGGCCGCCGGGGGCGACGGAACGGCCAACCTGACCACCAGCCCCACCGGCACGGTTCACCTCTTTGTCTGGGATGCCATGCACGACCTGATCCGCGATGGCTACCTCAGCCCGTTGGTCTACAGGGAATCGCGCCAGGACGACGTAGCCTTCCGCATCCTGGCGCACCCCCAGTTGCTCCACGCCGGCCTGTTCCAACGCCCGGCCCTGGGCAGCCAGACTTCCCTCTTCCGGGTGGACATCCATCCCGACTGGCGGCAATCGTTCAAGGCCGTCACCCCCACCCTGGTCATCCCCGGCCAGTGGGTGACTTACACTGTTGTCTTTACCAACACCGACCTGGGCCGGCCGCCGGGCATGATCACCGACGCCCTGCCGGCCGGGTTGGAGCTGGTCGGCAATCCGTGGGCCAGCCATCCCCAGCTCGACTACAGCTATGGCTCGGATCGGATCACCTGGACCGAATCCATCACCTTCAACCTGCCGGTGACCCTCACGTTCAACGCTCAGCTCCATCTGCCCCTGACCGACGACCTGGTGATTGACAACTGCGCCTGGCTGTGGGATGGCCTCCATCCGGCCTTTGAGCGGTGCATCACCTTCACCGTCGTCTCCACGCCCGATCTGAGCACGTCGTGGAAGTGGGTCAACGGCCTGCCCTTCAACACGGCGCTGCCCGGCGACCCGCTGACCTACACCCTCGTCCTGACCAACATCGGCACCGATAACGCCCGAGGGACGACGCTGGTTGACTATTTGTCGCCCAATCTGGTGTGGGCCGACCACCTGACGGCGACGACAGGCACGGTCAGCTACGCCGGCGGCGCAGTCCACTGGCAGGGCGACGTCAACGTTTTTGAACCGGTGACCATCACCTTCCAGGTAACCGTCGCCAAACCGCTGCCGGGAAGCACCCTGATCACCAACACCGCCTGGCTATCCGACGGGGTCAACCTGCCGTTCTCAATCTCGCCGCCGGTCACCACTACGATCCTTGCCCCGGACCTGCGCCTGTCGTCCAAATCGGCTTCTACCGAAACGGTGGAGATGGGGGATAGGTTGACCTACACCCTCGTGCTGACCAACGTCGGCAGCCTGGACGCCAATCCGGTGGTGCTCCTGGACCCGATCCCACCCGACGCCACCTATGTCCCCGGCAGCTTCTGGCGCTCGTCCGGCGTCGGGGGGTACTCCCCGGCCGGGGGGGCCATCACCTGGACCGGCGCCGTGAGCGCCGGCGTGCCGGTGACGGTCACCTTTGCCATCACCGTCGGCTGCCCGCCCGACCCCCAGCACCCGGTCCTGACCAACACCGCCTACGTCGAAGAGGAGATGGGCGGGCCGGTGACTCTGGAGGCGCCGGCCTCCGTCCGGTTGCCGGACCTGAGCACTTCGGTCAAACAGGTCAGCCCCACCGAGGTGGAGGTGGGCGACCTGCTGACCTACACCGTCATCCTGCGCAACACCGGTGGCTATGCCCCTGCTGCCTGGCTGCACGACAACCTGCCAGACGAGTTGGAGGGCACCGGCTTTTGCACCGCCTCGTCGGGGGTGGTGACCTGCAACGCGGACGAGGTGAACTGGGCCAACCCGCTGGACACCGGGGATGAGGTGACGATCACCTATACGGCCCGGATAATCGGCGGTCGGCCGACGCAGGCGATTGTCAACAGCGCCGAGATCGGAAACGGTTGTACAACCCTGACCCGCTCGGCGACGGTACAATTGCCACCGTTCTACAGCTACCTGCCCATCATCCTGAAGCAGCGCTGAGCGGAAGTGGCAGGACATGAACGGACGCCGTCGTCCCTGGCATCCCGGCGACCATAAAGGTGCCTGGCACCGAGCAAAAGTGTCAGGCACCTGAGTACATTAAAAAGAGAGGAGAGCAACAATGGCGAAAATTACAGAAATCGAAGGCATCGGTGAGGTGTATGGCCCACAACTCATGGCCGTGGGCATTGCGACGACAGAAGCGCTGCTGGAAAAGGGCGCAACCCCGCAGAGCCGCAAGGCGATCGAAGAGGCCACCGGCATCAGCCACGATCTGCTCCTGAAGTGGATCAACCGCGCCGACCTGTTCCGCATCAAGGGGATCGGCGAGGAATATTCGGACCTGCTGGAGGCTGCCGGGGTGGATACGGTGCCCGAACTGGCCCAACGCAATCCTGAGAACCTGTACGCCGCCCTGCAATCGGTCAACGCCGAAAAGAAGCTGGTCCGCCGGCTGCCGGCTCTGGCCCAGGTGAGCGACTGGATCGAACAGGCCAAAAAACTGCCGCGCGTGGTGACCTATTAGAGCCAGTCTGAAAAGGTGGTCACACAGGCGAAGGCCACCAGGGAACACAAAGGAAATTGCTGAAAACCCTTGGTGTCCTTTGTGTCCCTGGTGGTTTTCAGACAAGCTCTTAGAGCCGGCCTGAAAAGCCTGCCCCAGAGGCGCAAAGGGCCAAGGGAGGGGACGTTTGCCCTGACATGGAAGTGCCTGGCACCTGAACAGTAGTGGGAGGAGGGGAAGCATGTTCCGCAACATCGGTGTCTTGCTGTCGTTCGTCGTCATTGGGCCGGCGCTGACCGGCTTTTCCGGCCCCGCAAGCGGCAGCGAAGGGAGACAGGGCATCCCGTGGTGGGTATGGCTGCTGGTCATCCTGGTGCTGCTGGCCTTTGCCCTGTTTGTGTACTGGTGGTGGCGGCGCCAGCCGGCCGGGGAGGAAGCGCCCCCGTCCACCGGGCACGAACCGCCGGCCCCTGTCCATCCTGCCAGGGCCGAACCGTCCCGGCCCGACGATTTGCAGATCATCGAGGGGATCGGCCCCAAGATCGCCGGGGTGCTCCAGGCGGCAGGCATCCACACCTTTGCCCAACTGGCCGCCACCGACGTGGACCGGATCAAACAGATCCTGGAGCAGGTCAACCCCAACCTGCTGCGGCTGGCCGACCCCACCACCTGGCCGGAGCAGGCCCGGCTGGCGGCCGACGGGGCCTGGCAGGCGCTCGAACAACTGCAAAACGAACTCAAGGGGGGGCGACGAGCCTAAAGTCTGAAAAGGGGCCAGGCACCTGGCCTGGCCCCCGCAGGCACCCAGGGTCCGAGATGCGAACGCCGAGGGGGTGGCTTATCCTCCTGGCCCTCCTCCTGGCCTCCTGCGCGCCTACCCCCACCGCCCCTCCCTTGCCCCCCCGCCCTCCTACCGCCACGCCAACGCCAATCCCCACGGCCGCCCCCTCCACGGCGGAGGCTATCCCGGTCTACGGCTACCGGGTGGTGAACAGCTATCCCCACGACCGGGCCGCCTTCACCCAGGGGCTGGTGTTCCACGACGGCCTTTTGTACGAAAGCACCGGTCTGGAGGGGCAATCCACCCTGCGCCAGGTAGAGCTGGAGACCGGGCGCGTCTTGCGGCGCTACGACCTGCCGCCCCATCTGTTCGGCGAGGGGCTGGCCCTGGCCGGCAGGCGGCTCGTCCAATTGACCTGGAGGTCGCACCTGGGGTTCGTGTACGACCTGGACAGCTTTGAGGTGCAGCGGAGCTTCAGCTACCCCACCGAGGGCTGGGGCCTGACCTATGACGGGCAGCAGTTCATCATGAGCGATGGCACCGCCACGCTCCGCTTCCTGGACCCGGAAAGCTTGGTGGAGACAGGCCGGGTGGAGGTGCGGGGCGACCGGGGCCCCGTCACCTGGCTCAACGAGCTGGAATATGTCGAGGGGGAGGTCTATGCCAACGTATGGCAGACCAACCTGATCGCCCGCATTGACCCTCAGACCGGCCGGGTGACCGGCTGGATCGACCTGACGGGGCTGCTGGGGCCGGAGGATGATGGCCAGCCGGTGGACGTGCTCAACGGCATCGCCTACGACGCCGGGCAGGGCCGGCTGTTTGTGACCGGCAAATGGTGGCCCAAACTCTTTGAGATCGAACTGCTGCCCTCCCCCTAATCAAACGCCACCAGATCCGCCCGTTCCGCCGCCCACATCTCCTCGAACATCCCGGCGATCTCTTCCGGCGAGCAGACCGCCGCCGTCAGCGGATCCAGCAGCAGGGCGTGGAGCGCCGCCCCCCGGTCCCGCTCCAGCACCGCCTGGACCAGTAGCTCATGGACGTACATGTGCGCCGCATCCAGCGCCGCCAATTGCGGCGGCAGCGGCCCAAAGTGGGTAGGGTGCAGGCCGGTGCCGTCCACCAATACCGGCACCTCCACGCAGCCGTTGGCCGGCAGGTTGTCAATCAGCCCCGTGTTCAGCACATTGCCGTGGATGACCGCCGGGCGGCCGGTTTCTACCGCTTCGACGATGACCGAGGCATACTCACTGCTGCGCTGGAGCACAATTTCCCCCTCGCCTGCCAGTTGCGCCCGGACCGTCTCGTCGGCCTCGGCACGCCAGCGGGGCCAGTTGTGGGCATAGAAGCCGCTTTCGCCCCGATAGCCGGGGCGGGTGTAGCGCGCCAGCAGATCGGGCCGTTTGCGGAAATAGGGCACATATTCGGAAAAGTGGCCGCTCGACTCGGTCACGAACGCCCCAAAGTGGAGCATCACCTCGAAACGGACCGGGTCACACTCATAGATCTCCGGGTTGCGGGCCGCTTCCCGCAACCGGGGGTAGAGGTCCCGCCCGTCGTGGGTCAGCTCGGTAAACCAGGCCAGGTGGTTGATCCCCGCGCAGCGGAAGCGCAGCTCCTCGTAGGGCAGGTCGAGATACCCGGCCAGTTGCCGCGACGTGCCCTGCACCGAATGGCATAGCCCCACCACCTGAAGCCCGGTGGCCCACAGCGCCAGCAACGTCAGCGCCGACATCGGGTTGGTGTAGTTCATCACCACCGCATCGGGGCACAGCCGTTCTACATCGCGCAGAATGTCCAGCCACGTGGGCCCGGTGCGCAGCATCTTGAACACACCGCCGGGGCCGATGGTATCGCCGATGCATTGATCCACCCCATATTTGAGCGGGATCTCGTAATCGGGCTGCACGTTGCGCAGGCCGGCCACCTCGATGGTGTTGATCACATAGTCGCAGCCGGGCAGGGCCTCCACCCGGTCGGTTGTCGCCTCCACCCCCCACTCCCGGCCGGAACGTTCCACCAACTTTTCACCGATGCGCCGGGCCAGCTCCAGCCGCCCTGCGTCTATGTCCACCAGGGCAAAGGTCCCCCGCTCCAACCCCGGCGTGCACAACAGGTCGGTCATCAACTGCCGGGCAAAAACGGTGCTGCCCGCGCCGAGGATCGCCACCCTGGGATGGCCGACCGGCGATGGCCGATAGACCATGGACGATGGATGAGAGAGGGTGTCGCGGACCTGGAAATCCAGGACCCCCAACTCGGCGGTGTGGAACTGCAACCGGAGGGTGTGTTCGCCCGGCTGAAGGCTTACGCCCGGCAGCCGGAGCGTCACGGCCACGCCGGCCGGGAGGGAAAGGGGCGCTGCGGCGATCTCGTCACCGCGCAGAGATGGCCCATCGGGCAGGTGTACCCACAGGTGCTCCGGCGGATAGGCCTTCCCGTCTATCTCCAGGGGGTAAAATCGGACCACTGTCCCGCTGCCCACAAGGTTCTTGACCCTGAACTCACAGCCCTCCGGCGTGTTGCGCAGGCTGCCTTTGACATACAGTTTCTTGAGCAAAAAGGTTGGAACGGCTGTCAATTTGCGCCTCCTTGAGAGCAAGAATCTGCCGACCGTCGGGATCGGCCTGGCCGATCCATCGGCGCGGATCATACCGCAGATTGTCTGCCACGGCAAACCGCGGAGGCGCAGAAACCGGCTGGCCCCGAGCGGAAAACTTGCACCGGACCGCCCTGCCCTTCACAACCGCGACAGATTGTGGTATAATCAAAAGGGAGCTTCAGGATAGCAGCGATGGCTGATTTTGTGCACCTGCACGTCCACAGCGACTATTCGTTGCTTGACGGGCTGAGCAAAGTCGAGGACCTGGCCCGTGCCGCCGCCGGGATGGGTATGCCCGCCCTGGCCCTGACCGACCATGGCGCGATGTTCGGCACCCTGCATTTCTATCATGCCGCCCGAGAGGCCGGCATCAGGCCCATCATCGGTTGCGAAATCTATCTCGCGCCGCGGCGCATGACCCAGAGGGACGCGCAGCGCGACGCCAGGCCGTACCACCTCATCCTGCTGGCCGAAAATCAAACCGGCTACCACAACCTGATCCAGATCGCCACCGCCGCCCAACTGGAGGGTTTTTACTACAAGCCCCGGGTGGACCGGGAGTATCTGGCAGAACACGCCGAGGGGCTCATTGCCCTCTCCTCATGTGGCCACGGCGAGGTGCCGCGCCTGCTGCTGGAAAACCACCCCCAGCGCGCCAGAAAGGCCGCCGAATGGTACCGCGATCTCTTTGGCCGGGAGGGCTTTTTCCTGGAACTGCAAGAGCATGACCTCCCCGAAATGAGGCCGGTCAACGCCGCCCTGATGGAAATGAGCCGTGAACTGGGCATCGGCCTGGTGGCCAGCAACGACGTCCACTACATCCGGCGCGACCAGGCCCACGCCCACGAAGTGCTGCTCTGCATCCAGACCGGCAAGACGATGAACGACCCCTCGCGGATGCGGATGAACAACGACAGCTACTACCTCCGTAGCCCGGAAGAGATGGCGGCGCTGTTTGCCGACACCCCCCAGGCGCTGCGCAACACCCTGGCCATCGCCGAACGGTGCTCCGTGAACCTGGACCCCAGCGGCTTCCACCTGCCGGAGATGGAGGTGCCGCCGGGCTATACGCCGGAAAGCTACCTGCGCCACCTGACCGAGACCGGCCTGCGCCGGCTGTACGGCGATGCGTTCTTTTCCGAAAGAATCCAGAACCGGATGAACTATGAGCTGGAGATCATCCACCGCATGGGCTTTGACATCTATTTCCTCATCGTCTGGGACCTGTGTCAGTTCGCCCGGCAGCAAGACATCTGGTGGAACGTGCGCGGTTCGGCGGCAGGCAGCATTGTGGCCTACGGGCTGGGCATCACCAACCTGGACCCCCTGGCCCACGGTCTGATCTTTGAGCGTTTTCTGAACCCCGGCCGCGTCACCATGCCCGACATTGACCTGGACTATCCCGACGACCGCCGCGCGGAGATGATCCACTATGCGGTGAGCAAGTACGGCGCCGACCGGGTAGCCCAGATCATCACCTTTGGCACCCTGGGCGCCCGGGCGGCCATCCGGGACGTGGGCCGGGCGCTGGACATCCCCCTGGGCGAGGTGGACAGGGTAGCGCGCCTGGTGCCCGGCGGCCCCGGCGTCCGGCTGGACGATGCCCTGGCCCAGGTGCCCGAACTGCGCCAGATGTACGAAGGGGTGGATTATGTCCGCACCCTGATTGACACCGCCCGCGAGGTAGAAGGGGTCTCCCGCCACGCCAGCACCCACGCTGCCGGCATCGTGGTGGCCGACAAGCCGCTGGTCTTTTACACCCCCCTGCACCGGCCCACCCGCGGCGCCGACGAAGGGCTGCCGGTGATCCAGTACACCATGGACGTCCTGGAAGACACCGGCCTGCTCAAGATGGATTTTCTGGGGCTGAGCACCCTGACCATCATGCGCAAGGCCGCCGACCTGGTGCGCGAACGCCACGGCATCACCTACACCCGGGAAAACATCCCCCTGGACGATCCGGCCATTTACAAACTCCTCTCCAGCGGGGAGGTGGTGGGCATCTTTCAGGTGGAAAGTTCGGGCATGCGCCGGGTGCTCACCACGCTGAAACCGACCCAATTCGAACATGTCGTCGCCGTGTTGGCCCTCTATCGCCCCGGCCCTATGGAGTTCATTGACGACTATATCGCCGGCCTGCACGGAACCAGACAGCCGACCTACATCCACCCGGCCCTGGAACCGATCCTGGGGGAGACGTTCGGCATCTGTGTGTTCCAGGAGCAAATTATCCGCATCCTGACCGATATTGCCGGATACACCCCCGGCGATGCCGACCTGGTGCGCAAGGCGGTGGGCAAAAAGATCCGCGAACAACTGGTCCGCCATCGGGAGCGCTTTGTCCAGGGGGCCAGACAACACAGCGGCCTGGATGAGGAGGCCGCCAACCAGATTTTCGACGCTTTTGAGTATTTCGCTCGATACGGCTTTAACAAGGCCCACAGCGCCGACTATGCCGTCATCACCTGTCAGACCGCTTTTCTGAAGGCCCACTACCCCGTCGAATACATGACTGCCCTGCTGACGGTGGAACAGGGCAACACCGAAAAGGTCGGGCTGTTTATCGCCGAGGCGCGGCGGCTGGGCATCGAAGTGCTGCCGCCGGATGTGAACCGCAGCGGCCTGGATTTCACGATCGAAGATACCGCCGCCGGGCCGGCCATCCGCTACGGGCTGGGGGCCATCAAAAATGTGGGCGAAGGGCCGGTGTCGGCCATCCTGGCCGCCCGCCAGGCCGGCGGGCTGTTCGCCGACCTGGACGATTTTTGCCATCGGGTGGACCTGCGGCAGGTGAACCGCCGGGCGTTGGAGTGCCTGATCAAAGCCGGGGCGCTGAGCCCCTTTGGCACGCGGGCACAACTGCTGGCCGTCATAGACCGCATGTTGAGCATCAGCCAGCAGGCCCACGGCGCCGCCCGGCAGTTGACCATGTTCGACCTGCCGGCCTTTGCCGCCACCGCCCGGCTGGCAAACGACCTGCCGGCCATCGGCGAAGTGTCGCGGAAGGAGTTGCTGGCCTGGGAAAAGGAACTGGTGGGCACCTATATCTCGGACCATCCCCTGTCGCGGGTGTGGATCGACCTGGAGCGGACCATCACCACCCTCACCGGTCAGATTGACGAGACGATGGCCGGGCAGAATGTCACCATGGCCGGCATGGTCACCTCGGTGCGGCAGATCCTCACCAAAAAGGGCGATCCGATGGCCTTTGCCCAACTCGAGGACCTGCAGGGCACCATCGAGGCGGTGATCTTTCCGCGGGTGTGGGAGCAAACCAAACAACTATGGGAGCCGGAGCGCATCCTGGTGGTACGGGGGCAGGTCAGTTTTCGCGGACGCGAGCCCAGCATCCTGGTCGAGTCGGCCACCAACGAGATCACCACCGCCCACATTGTGGATGAACCGCCCTCCCGGCCGGCAGCCCGACAGCCGGTCCACCTGCACATCTCCATCCCCCGCAGCGCCGATCTGGAGGAGGTCATCAGGCGGCTGGGGCAGATTTACGACCTGTTGCAGCGCTACCCCGGCCAGGATCGGTTCAGCCTGTATGTCGAGAACGGCAGCCGAGGCCGGGTCCAGATCGACTTTCCGAACGATACCACCGGCCACTGTGTCGAGCTGGAGCAACAGGTGCGGGCCCTGCTGGGGGCCGGTACGATCCGCGTGGAGAAAACAGGCCCATGAAAGGAAATTTGCAACCGGGGGGAGGGGCGGTAGAACGGGTCAAAGAGGCGCTGGCCGCGGCCGGGTTGGACCCCGATCGGGTGCGCGAGCTGCCGGCCGACACCAGCACCGCCGAGGCAGCGGCCCGGGCGGTGGGAGCGCCGCTGGGCAGCATTGTCAAGTCGCTCATCTTCCTGGCCGACGACACGCCGCTGCTGGTGCTGGTCGCCGGCGACCAACGGGCCGACCTGAAGCGGCTGCGGGCTGCGTTGGGCCTCAGCAAGCGGCGCCTGCGCATCGCCCAGCCCGACGAGGTGGTGGCCCACACCGGCTTTGAGGTGGGCGGCGTGCCACCGCTGGGCCACCGCGTCCCCCTGCGCACGTTGATCGACCGCAGCCTGGGCCGCTTCGAGATGGTATGGGCCGCGGCCGGCAGCGCCAACGCCGTCTTTCCCATCGCCTACGAGCAGTTGGTGGCCCTCACCGGCGGCGAGGTTGGGGACCTGGTGGAGGTGGGAAGGGTAGACACCCTCCCCCCACCGGCGCACCCATCGGATATGGAGGAAAAGGCATGAAATGCATCGGAGTTTTGAGCAGTGGCGGGGATGGACCGGGGTTCAACCCCTGCATCCGGGCGGTGGTGCGCACGGCCATCTCCCGCGGCCTGCGCGTGATGGGCATCAAATATGGCTACGCCGGCCTGATCCGGGGCGAGATCGACGAAATGGATGTCCGTTCGGTGGGCGGCATCCTGGGCAGGGGCGGGACCATCCTGGGCACGGCCCGCTCGGAAGAGTTCAAGACGGAGCGGGGCCGCCTCACGGCCATGCGCAAGCTGAACGAGTATGGCGTTGATGGGCTGGTGGTCATCGGCGGCGATGGCTCGTTCCGCGGCGCCTTGAAGCTCCATGAGGAGTTCAACCTTCCGGTGGTGGGGGTGCCGGGCACAATTGACAACGACATCCCCGGCACCGACATGTCCATCGGCGTAGACACGGCCCTCAACACCGTGCTGGGGGCCATTGACAAGATCCGCGACACCGCCTCGTCGCACCAGCGCGCCTTCCTCATCGAGGTGATGGGCCGGGCCTGCGGCTATCTGGCCCTGATGAGCGGCATCGCCGGCGGGGCCGAGATGATCCTGCTGCCCGAAGTCGAGACCTCGCCGCAGGAGGTGGCCGACGCCCTGAAAGATGCCTACCTGCGGGGCAAAGCGCACTGCATCATCATCGTCGCCGAGGGCTACAAACCCGGCATCGAGGCGGTCGCGGCTTACCTGAAGGAACGGCAGGAAGAGTTGGGGTTCGAGGTGCGGACCACCGTGCTGGGCCACGTCCAACGGGGCGGCTCGCCGACCGCTTTTGAGCGGCTGCTGGCCACCCGGCTGGGGGTAGCAGCGGTCGAAGCCCTGCTCGATGGGCAAAGGGGCGTGATGATCGGCCTGGTCGGCAATCAGATCCTCCTTACCCCGCTGGAAGAGGTGGTCAGCCAGCCCAAATGCCTCGATCTGCGGCTGTACCAGATGGCCAAGGTGTTGGAAAAGTGAGAGCTTGTCTGAAAAGTCTACCACGAAGGTGCACAGGGCAAAGAAATGATAGGAAATTGACAGAAATTCTTTATGTCCTTCGTGTCCTTAGTGGTTTTCAGACTGGCTCTGAGACGCAGGATGGGGGGCGCATTGCTTTCCGCCTCGCGCAGCGCCCCTGGCATGAACCATGATCAAGACGCCGATTGTAAGCAAAGCGACACTCTATGAACGCCTCAGCCGCTGGGCGATTGCCTTGCTGCTGGCCGGCACGGTCGCCCTGGAGCTGGCCCTGCCCTTCTTCGCCTGGCGCTGGCAGCAACAGCCGTTCCTCGGCTTCTTTGTCGAGCACACCCTGGTTGTCGCCGGCATCCGAAACCCGGCCTGGGGGGTTCCGGCGCCGGAGAATCCGGTTGCCCGGCTGGCTGCCATCAACGGCCGGCCGGTGGACAACAGCCGGGCGCTGAACCTCTTTTTGCAGAACCGGGCCATAGGGGAACAGGTCATCCTCACCTTCCAGTACGAGGACGGCTCGATGTCCGATCCGTTGCCGGTTACCCTGCGCCGGTTCCCGCCCGGCGATCGGCTCACGATGTTCTGGCTGCCCTACGCCGTGAGCCTGGTCTACCTGGCTATGGGGGTGTGGGTCTTTTACCATCGGGGCCATGAGCGACCCGGACAGAGCTTTGCCCTTTTTTGCGCCTTCCTGGCCCTGGGTAGCGGCACCCTTTTTGACCTGAACACCACCCATCTGTTCGCCCGCATCTGGACGGCGGCACTGCCCCTGGCCGGCGCCGCCCTCATCCACCTGGCGATGGTCTTTCCCGAAGAGGGAGCGCTGACGCGGCGCTGGCCGGTCATCCGCTTCTTTCCCTATCCCATCGCCATAGCCCTGGCCCTCATCGCCGAGGGGCGATTGTACACCCCCGGCGATGCGTGGGCCTACATCACCCCCTGGCGCTGGAACTATACCTTTCTGGCCGTGGCCCTTCTGGTTTTCCTGGGGCTGATGTTCTATACCCGCTCCCGTACTCTGTTGGGGGCTGTGCGTCAGCAGGTGCGCCTCATCCTGATCGGCAGCCTGCTGGCCTTTTTGCCCATCGCCGTCTACATGGTCCTGGCCAGCCTGGCGGTCCATACCGGCTTCAGGATGACCCTGTATCTGCCCCCCCTGGTCCTCTTTCCGGCCTTTATTGCCTATGCCATCCTGCGGTACCAGCTGCTGCGCATGGACCTGGTTGTCAGCCGGGGCCTGGCCTATACCCTCCTGATCGCCATCGTGGCCGGGGCCTATTTCCTGATCCTGACCATCCTGGGACAGGCTGTAGGGCTGGATATCACCGGCGGACACCCTCTGCTCTTCACCCTGTTCCTCGTCCTCCTGATCCTCATCTTTACCCCGCTGCGCGCCGGTTCGGAGCGCCTGGCCGACCGGCTGCTGGGGCGGGACCGGGTGAACTACCGCCAGGCTCTTCAGGAGTTCAGCCGGGAGCTGGTGACCTCGCCGCTCGAAGTACCGGCTATCGTGCAACGGCTTCTCGCCCAGATCGAACCGGTCTGCCACTCCGCGCCGATGCTCGTCTACCTGTACGATCCGTGGCGGGAGAGATACACTCTGTGGAAGGCGGTCCGCTTTGTGGCTCCAGAGGGGATGGACCTCAGCTTCAGCCGGGAGGACGATCTGGTCCGCCGGTTGACCGAGGAAGGTCGCCCCCTCTACCTGGAAGAGGGGAGCAGGTCCCCCCATCCCCGTTTTTCCGACCGGGAATGGGAGCGGCTGCAAGCCCTGGGGATGGTGCTGTTTCTGCCGTTGCGGAGCAAGGGCCAGGGCGGCGCCTTGGGAGAGCGGCTGGCCGGCTGGGTGGCGGTGAGCCAGCGGCTCTCTGGGGAACCCTACAGCCCCAACGACCTGGCTTTCCTGTCGGCGTTGGCAGACCAGGCGGCTATGGCTATGGACAACGCCCGGCTGCTGGCCGAGGCGCGGCAGCGGGCCGACGAACTGGTCGCCCTGCAACAGACGGCCCTCGACATCTCCTCCCGCCGGGAGATTCCGGTCCTGCTCCAATCGATCGTCGAACGGGCCCTGCGCCTGCTGAATGCCGCAGGGGGCGGCATCTACCTGGTGGAGGGGGATCCGCCCCAGGAGCAACTGCGGATGGTGGTCAGCTACAACCTGGGCCAGGACTATGCCAATACCGTGCTGCAAAAAGGGGAGGGGGTGGCCGGCCGGGTTCTTCTGACGGGCCAGCCGATGCGTGTCGAAAACTATCAGCAGTTTCAAGGGCAGGCCAGTACCTTTGCCTCTGCCCCGTTCCGCTCCGTGGTGGGTGTCCCTCTGAAATGGGAAGACAAGGTAATCGGCGTGCTGGATGTGATCGATGACAACCCAACGCGGACCTTCAGCCAGGAGGACGAATGGCTGCTCTCCCTGTTTGCCAGCCAGGCCGCCATCGCGCTGCACAACGCCCGGCTCCTTGCCGACCTGGAACGACGGGTGATCCAACTGGACGCCCTGCGCCAGATCGGCCAGGCGGTGGACCTGCGCCAGAACCTGGACGATCTGCTGGCTTTGATCTATGAGCAGACCAGGCGGGTGATGGAGGCCGATAACTTTTACGTGGCCCTCTACGATCCGGCGCGCCAGGAGTTCCGCTTTGCCTACTATATCCAGGAGGGGCAACGCCACCAGCCCGAGCCATCTATCTGGCCGCTGGGCACCGGGCTGACCAGCCAGGTCGTCCTGGAGCGCCGGCCGCTGGTCACCGACGACTATCTGGCCGAGTGCCAGCGGCGGGGCATCCCTCCCTCCGGCACGCCCGGCCGGGCGTGGTTGAGTGTGCCGCTGCTGAGCGGCGGACAGGTATTAGGGGTGCTGAACGTCTCCAGCTTCAAGCCGGGCTATCGTTACACGCCGGACCAGGTCCAGCTCCTGTCGGCCATTGCCGACCAGGCGGCCGTGGCCATAGACCGGATGCGGCTTTACCAGGAGACGGAAGCGCGGGCTGCAGAGCTCCTCACCCTGAACGAGGTGAGCCGGACCATCAACTCCACCCTCGACCTGGCGGCCGTCCTGGACCTGATTATGAACAAGGTGATCGAACTGCTCAACGTACAGGCCGGGTCGTTGCTGTTGGTGGACGAGGATACAGGGGACCTGGTGTTCCAGGTGGCGCTGGGCACCCCGGTCAGCCAGAACCTGGCCGGCCGCCGTCACCCCCGCGGCCGGGGGATCGCCGGGTACGTGGCCCAAACCGGCCGGGCAGAGATTGTCAACGATGTGCGGTCCGACCCCCGCTGGAACCCTGAGACAGATCAAACCACCGGCTTTGTCACCCACAGCATCCTGTGCGTGCCGATGATCAGCCGCGACCGGGTGATGGGCGTCATCGAGGTGCTCAACCATCAGGACGGTTCTCCCTTCCGGGACGAGGAGGCCCGACTGCTGACCGGGTTCGCTGCCCAGGCGGCGGTGGCCATCGAAAACGCCCGGCTCTACACCCAGACCGACCAGGCCCTGGCCCGCCGGGTGGAGGAGCTTTCAACCATGCAGCGCATTGACCGCGAGCTCAACGCCACCCTCGACTTTGACCGGGTCATGGACATGACGCTGGACTGGGCGTTGCGCGGCACGGGAGCTCCCATCGGGGTCATCGCTCTGTATGACGAAAAGCATCAGGGGCTGCTGCTGCTGGCCATCCGGGGCTACCCGCCCGAATTTGAGCGGTATCGCACCGAACCGTGGCCCCTGGAAAAGGGGATCGCCGGCCGGGTGATCCGCACCGGCCAGCCGGCCCTGGTGACCGATGTCACGCAGGACCCCGACTATCACACCGCCCAGCCGGCCACCCGCTCGCAACTCACCATGCCTATCCACCGGGAGGAACAGGTCATCGGCGTGATCAACGTCGAAAGCCCGGAACCGGCGGCTTTTGACGAGGAGGACCTGGCCTTTATCCAACGCCTGGCCGATCATGCCGCCATTGCCATCGAAAACGCCCACTTTTACCGAGAAAGCCAGCGGCGGGCCGAGGAGATGGCGCTGCTGTACGACATCAGCCTGGCCATCAGCTCCCACCTGACGTTGAAAGAGGTGCTGGAGGCGGTCTATCGGCGCCTGCGCGACGTATGGGCTCCGCCCGTCTTTTTCATCGCCCTGTACGACGAGACCGAAGACGCCTTAGAATTCCCCCTCTACGTGGACCGGGGTCAGCGGCTGGAGCCTTTCCGCCAAAAGCTGGCCGAACAGCACGGTTTTTCGGCCTGGATCGTGCGCCACCGCCGGCCGCTCCTGATCCGCGACTGGCAGCAGGAGGCCGAATCCAGTCCGGTGCAGGGCATCGCCATCGGCGACCTGACCCGCTCCTGGCTTGGCGTGCCGCTCCTGGCCGGCGAGCGGATGGTGGGGGTCATGGCCATGCAGGATTATGCCCCCAATGCTTATGACGAAGAACAGGAACGCCTCCTGTCCACCATCGCCGGTGAAGTGGCTGTGGCCCTGGAGAACGCCCGCCTGTACGAAGGGGTCAAGCAGGCCAATGAGGCCAAGTCGGAGTTCATTGATTTCGTCGCCCACGAACTGAAGCAGCCGATGACGGCCATGCAGGGCTATGCCAAACTGTTGACCATGGGCATCGGCGGGGAGCTAAGCCCAACCCACAAGGAGTTCATCCAGGTCATCAATGCCAACGTGGACCGGATGGGCAAGCTGGTCAACGACCTGCTGGAGATCTCGCGCCTGGAGGCAGGCCGCATCAAGCTCAAGCTGGCCGAGGTCCAGTTGCGAGATGTGGTGGAGGAAACGGTAACCAACACCCGGACCGAGATTGAAGCGCGACACCACCGGCTGGAGCTAAACCTGCCTGATGACCTGCCGCCCGTGCTCGGCGACCGGGAGCGGCTGGTGCAGATCCTCACCAATCTGGTGAGCAACGCCTACAAATACACCCCCGACGGCGGCACCATCCGCATCACGGTGGACGGCCGCGACCGGGCCGACATCCCGCCGGACCACCTGCTGGTCAGCGTCAGCGATACCGGCATCGGCATGTCGCCCCAGGACCTGGCCCGCCTGGAGGAAAAGTTCTTCCGGGCCGACCACGACCTGGTGCGCAGCCAGCCGGGCACCGGGTTGGGGGTATCCATCACCCGCAATCTGGTGGCGCTCCACGGCGGCGAGTTTATGGTCGAAAGCAAGCCGGGCGAGGGCAGCACCTTCTGCTTCACCCTTCCCATCGCCACGAGGGACCGGGCTGCCAACGACAGGGCGTAGGACAGGTCCTCCACCCCCCCGTCAGTCCACCGTCAGCGTCTTGCTCAGATTGCGCGGAAAGTCAGGGTCAATGCCACGGGCCACGCTCAGGTGGTAGCTGATGAGCTGGGCCGGCAGGGTGAGCAGGATAGGGGCCAGGAAACGGTCGCAGCGGGGCACGACCAGGTAGTCGTGGACATTTCTCCGCAGCGCCGGATGCTCGACGGCCAGGGCGATAGCCCGCCCCCCACGGGTGGTCACCTCGTTGACGTGGTTGATCATCATCGGCTCGTCGCCGGGGGCAACGATAAAGACCACTGGGTAGCCATCGTGGACGGCCGATAGGGGGCCGTGCTTGAACTCGCTGGAAAAAATGCCCTCGCAGTGGGCGTAGGTGATCTCTTTGAGCTTGAGGGCTCCTTCGAGGGCGATGGGATGGGTGAGGCCATATCCCAGATAGTAGAGGTCGTCCCGGTCGTGCAGGTAGGCGGCCACCTCCCGTGCCAGGCCGTCGGTCGCTTCGAGGGTCTGGGCCAGCAGGTCAGGCAAGAGATCCAGTTCGGCCGTGGGGCGGCCGGCCAGGCGATAGGCCAGGTACAAAAACAGCACCGCCTGATTGACAAAGGTTTTGGTGGCCGGGACGCTGATCTCGTAGCCGCAGGCCAGGGGCAAATAGATGTCACTGCCGTGGGCCAACGATGAGCCCAACACGTTGAGCACGCCCAACACCCGCCCACCGCGCTGGCGCATCACCTTTACCGCGTTCAGCACATCTTTTGTCTCCCCGCTCTGGCTGACAAAGACCGCCGTATCTCCCGCGCCCACGCTCTGGCCGTACTGCTCGATGAACTGCGGCCCCAGGACCGGGATGGCCGGCCGCCCGGCAAGCTGGTTGAAATAATAGGCCCCCAGCAGGCAGGCATGGTAGCTGGTGCCGCAGCCCACCAGATAGGCCGGCCGGTTCGCCAGGGCCTCCAGGAAACGGTCCAGGTGGCGCGAACTGTTCAGCAGGTGCAACAGCTCTCCGACCACCACCGGCTGCTCGTGGATCTCTTTGAGCATAAAGTGGGGATAGCCCCCCTTCTCGGCCACCTCGATGGCACCGTCGTACCACTCGGGGTCCCGCTCCAGCCGTGCGCCATCGTGGACGCTGTACAGCTCGACAGCGTCGGGCGTCAGGACCACGATTTCACCGTCCTGGATGTAGAGGACCCGGCGGGTCAGGGGCAGGATGCTCGGCAGGTCGGATGAAACGCAGGCAAAGCCTTCGCCCAGGCCGGCCACCAGGCCGCTGCCCTTCTTGATGGCATATAGCCGGTGCTCGTCGCGGTGGGTGATGACAAAGGCGTAATCCCCTTCCAGATCGGCATAGGCGGCGCGGATGGCCGCCAGCATGTCGCCGCCGTTGCGGTCAAAGTGGCGCTCCACGGCATGGACGCAGGTCTCGCCGTCGTTGGTGCCGCGCACCGTCAGCCCTTCGCGGAGGAACAGTTCCCGCATCTGGACATTGTTGACCACATTGCCGTTGTGGGCGCCGACCAGGTCCCCGTCCGAATCGAGGTGGGGCTGGGCGTTGTGGTAGGATGGCGCGCCAAAGGTCGCCCAACGGAGCTGGGCGATGCCGCGCCGGCCGCACATCTCGGCAAAGCCCAGCCGGGCGCTGACCTCTTCGATGCGGCCCACGTCTTTGCGCAGGTCAATGGTGCCATCGGCGGCCACGGTGGCGCACCCCACCGAATCGTAGCCGCGATAAGAAAGCCGTCGCGCCCCTTCGGTGAGAAGGGGGCCCAGGGTCTGCTCCTGGGCGGTGATGATGCCAAAGATGCCACACATAGATGGTTCACTCCAAAATCAGCCCAGACCTCCAGGGTGAAACCTTTTTCCGCAATCTGAAATGTCAGTCTTCCAGCCGATAGACCCTGTCTCCCACCCGCACCCGGTCGGCCACCAGGATCCCTACTTTTTGGCCGGCGTGGGCTTCGGGCACAAAGTGCCGGTCGATCTGGAGGGAGGTCACGCGCTGCTGAAAATCGGTAGTTGCCCCCCGAAACTGGATCCAATCATCCACCCGCAGGGTGTCGGTCAACTCCACACCCGCCACGCCCAGGCGGGTCCAATAGTGGATGACCTGGCCAATGGCTCGTGGCTGAGACATCTCTTCCTCCTTTCACCGCCCTATGGAGCGGCCACCAGCCGCCGGTTGCTATCTGCTGCCGGTCCATTATACCGCATAGGGGATGGGAATGCAAGGCGTCGGCTTTTGGACGCTGGCCGGGGCGCAGTGCACCGGCGGGAAGGGCGGCTCAGCGGAGGGCGGCCAGCACCTTTTCCACCGTCGCCCGGTCGGGGCCGAGGATGAGCAGGGCAGCCGGGCCTTCCCACATCAGGGCGGCTGTCTGCGCCGGGGTTTCCCACCAGGCTTCGGTTTCGCTGCTGTGGGTCGGCGGCCGGCCATATTTCCCCTCGGCGTATTGCCGGTAGGCGGCTGCAAACTCTTCGCAATCTGCCGGGCTATCCCAGGCCGTGGCAAAGACCAGCAGGTCCGCGCTATCCCGGATGTAGAGGGCATACCGGTCGCCGTCCCACCCCTGGCTGGCCAGGTCTGCCGTCTTCTGGTCCACCCGCTGGGCCAGGTAGAGGTTGGTCTGGAATTCGCCCAGGGTCTCGACCTCGACCAGGCGCCAGCCGGCCCCCAGGGTATCGGTCAGGGGGGGCAGGGGGACGATCTGTGGCTCGTCGCCGGAGGCGTATTTTTCCGGGTGGAGGATCTGCTCGGTAGAACGGGGGGGGGCGGCGTAGGCGGCATCCACCGCCTGCCAGCCCTGCTCCTGCAGAGCCATAGCAAAGGCCAGGCCATACGTGTAGGGGAACAGGAAGGTCTCGCGGATGACAGGCGGGGCTGCATCCAGGACTTCCTGGCCGGCCTCACCGCCGGCGGACTGGAGCAGCTCCATATCTTCCGCGGTGATCTCGTTCAGGTGTAGAAACAGGTACTGCATCATGGCCAGGGAAGCGTCGCCCTCCACCAGGGCCAGGCGAGCCATGATCTCATCGTCGTTTAACCACTCCTCGTCCACAAACTCGTCCAGGGCAAAGTGCCGGTCTTGCAGGCTGTGGACATATTCGTGGGCAAAGGTTGTTCTGGCCAGGATGTCGAACCCCTCTGCGGCGTCGGTGATCACGTACAGGGTGTTCCGCTCCTCATCGTACAGGCCGATGGCCTGGGCGGAATAGAGGTCCACCAGTAACTGATGCAGGTCGAAATCGCGGGGCACAAAGTCAAAGGCGGCCAACACCCGGACGTCGGCCTCTACCTCTTCAGGGGGGTACTCTCTGGCCAGTTCCCCGGCCATGTAAGCGGCCAGTTGTTCGCGGGTCATCAGGCTGCGGGTGACAGGCAGGGTCTCGTCCAGACCCCGGATGCTCTCCATCTCCTCTTCGATGGCCTCCATCACCCCCAGCAACGAGGCAGAAGGGGTGGCCGCCAACACCGGGGGCGGGGTCGCCTGCGGCTGCGCCTCCGGCACAGGCGGGGTGGGCAAGGGGGCAGGGGTCGGTGGGGGGGTGGGCGTAGCCGATGGGCTGGGCAGGGGAGTGGGTGAGGAGGGGGCAGCCGGGGCGGTCGGCCCTTCACCTTCGCTCAGGACAGGCGTAGGGGCAGAGACGATGGATGTAGAACGAAGCGGATTGCAGCCAGCCAACAGGGCTACGATCAGCACCACGCTGAACAGATGGGCAACCCGGTTCGCCATCGGTTCCTCAGACAGGACCCCCATGCGGTGTGCGCCGCGCTCTCCGGTCCCCCGGCTCATTCCAGGTCGAAGGGGAGGCCCTCTTCCGCCGGCTCCGCCTCGGCCTCGCCACCGGGCTCGGAGGCCGATTCGGGCAGGGCAGAAGCGGCGGGGTAAGGGAGCTGGGATGCTTCCGGCGGCGGCTCAACCACCGTGGTCGGCGGCCGGGTCAGGGGCGGGGCCACTTTGGCTACGGTCTGCACCGCCCCGCAGTAGGGGCAGATATTCCAGCGCAGGTGGAGCAACCGCCCGCAGGTGGGACACGCCTTCTTCAGGCGGGTATGGCAGGTGGGGCAGATCATAAAGTCTTCTTCGATGCGCCGGTTGCAGCCAGGGCAGGCCAGCCGCTCCTCGATCCCTTGCAGCAGCGCCTCCTCTTCCAACGACCGTTCATAGACCTCGGCCAAGGTCTCGCGGGGGCGGAGGATGTAGTACAGGATCAGCCCCGGCAGCGGGAAGAAGGGGAAAAAGACCAGGGCCATCAGGGTGGCCAGGACCTGGGCAAAGATGTCACGGGACCGGCTGCGGATGTCGCGGAAGGTCCAGATGACCACGCTGATCCAGACGGCGGTCAGGAAAGCAGCAAATAGCGCCACAAAGGCGATGACGAACGGCTGAATTGTACGCAAAATGCTCTCAAAGTCCATCCTGATAACCAGGCTCCTTGTCAAACTGGAAAGCATTATACCATCTTACTTTAGAATTGTCATATTGGCGCGGCACATCTGTACGGGCGGGGTAACCCCGCCCGTACGGCGGGGTGTATGGGCGGGGAAATGAAAAAGGGGGCGGGGTAACCCCGCCCCCACAGGGTTTGCGCCGGGTTAGAAGTTCTTGGTGATGATCGGCAGGTAGTAGTAGTGGCGTGGCGGCACAAACTCGACCACCGTCACCGTGTGGGTCACGACGTCATAGTCGCCATCGCAGTTGGTGGCCATCACCGTCACCACATAGTCGCCGGTGGCGGTGTAGACATGGGTCACGACCATGCCCGACATCAGCGTCCCATCGCCGAGGTCCCAGTCAAAGCCGATCGGCTCCGTGCCCTGCGCCGTGCCGGTAAAGGTCACCACCTCTCCCACCACCGGATTGGCCGGCAGCCAGGTAAAGTCCACATCGTGGACCGGCTCGCAGACGCAGACCTGCTCGCTCCAGGTGTCCTGGCTGCACTCGTTGCTGACGGTGAGGGTCACCGTGTAGCAACCGCCCTCGGCGTAGGTGTAGGTCGGGTTGGGCCCGGTGGAACTGCCGACCCCATCGCCAAAGTCCCACAGGTAGTCGATCGGGGCGGAGCCGCTCACCGTGGAGGTAAAGGCCACGGTCAGGCCATTGACGCTGTAGACGACATCCGCGATGGCGGCCGGTTCCAGCACGGTCATGGTCACCGGCACGGTCACCTCGGGCTCGTCGGGGTCGTTGCTCAGGATGAGCAGGTCGGCAAAGTAGTCGCCGGGGGCCAGGCCGGTCGAGTCAAAGGTGACATCCACCACGGCGCACTCGCCCGGCGGCACCGTGCCGGTGATGGGAGACTCGCTCAGCCAGGGGTAGTCGGGGTAGGTGACGGTGACGATCTCCCCCTCCAGGCGGAAGGCGATGTCCGGCTGGGTCACGCCGAGCACGGTCCAGTCCTGCCAATCGGTCCCCATCCCGAAGCCGCCGCCCGGGTTGATGAACTTGCCGACGTAGCCGTTGGTCGTGTCGGCCGGCTGGCGGCCGTACTGCCCGCCGGTGCCAAAGGCCATGGTCGGGTAGAAGACCAGCCACCAGTGGCCGGGCGGCAGGACGAGCGGCGTCGCCAGGTTCAGCGTCGTGTTCGAGGGCATGCCGCCCGAACCGTTGCTGATGACCACGGCCGGGTCGCTCGGCGGCAGGGTCAGCGTCCAGACCGGCGGGTTTCCGCCGCCGGAGGGGTCGCCGTCGGGGAAGCCGGTGCCGTCGTCGGCATAGATCTGCCAGGTGAGGGAGTCGGCGTTCATCAGGGTGGTGAAGCCGTTCCAGCCGTTGCCGGGGATAAAGATGGCCGAGATGGCCCAGGAGTCGGCGTTGACGAAATCATCGGCCAGGAAGGAGGAGTAGTCGGGATAGTCGGTGAACTCCTGGTCCACGTAGGCGTTCTGGTTGACGCTGCTGAGCGGCTGGTCCCACAGCACCGCTTCGGGATTGGCCGCCGGGACGGCCACGGGCCGGACCTGCGGCGAGGCGGCGGTCAGGCCGGGGTTGACCCCGGCACCCTCCACCTGCACCGGCACAAAGGGCATGGAGCCGGCCAGCAGGGTGGGCGTGTACTCGTGCAGTTCCCAGACCAGCGGGTCGCAGCCCTCGTTGCAGATGGTCATCGTCATGGTGTCGGTGGTGACGGGGCAGAGCGTGTCCCACAGCGCCGGCGGTTCAACGGCGATGTCGGGCGGGGCCGTGACCAGGGTATCGGCGGCAAAGGTCACCACGGTGGTGCCGTCGGTCGCCCAACCCTGGTTGTGGATGACCTCGCCACAGCCGGCCGTCACCGTCACGTCGAAGGTGATGGCCACCTGCACCGGGCCACTCCCCGGTACCCCAAAGTTGTCCAGCCGGGCGATGCCGGCATAGCCCAGGATGCCGATGCCGGCGCCTTCAGGGGCGGGCGCCCCGCTGCACACGTAGGTCTGCGGCGGCTGGGCGCCGCCGTCGATGTTGGTGAACTCGATGGTGACGTCATTGCCCACGCGGGTCACGGTCATGTGGGCGGTGGAAAATGACGATGTCAAAGGGAAAAAGCCCAATCCAAACGCGGGGCCATTATTGCCGGTATAGCAAGCGCCATACTCAAATAACCCGCTGCTATTCTGCTGCTGCACCTTGATGAAC
>DAOTXL010000039.1:0-10339 GCA_034435455.1 Anaerolineae bacterium | reverse complement strand
TGCCAACGGACCCGCAGGAGGATCAGCGCTTCCCTCAACGACAACCTATCCTCCGGCACCTTGGTGATCACCAGGGTCCACTCAGCCAACGCCAGCGTCTCTGCCTTCAGGGGGACCTGTTTCTTACGGGCGTACTCCCGCAGACGGCGGCGCCGCTGGTCGGCTACTTCCTGCGGCACCCGCACGGCCAACAGACGACAGGGAAGCCGCTGCTCCGCGCCAACCACAACCCTCAGGTCCAGTGGCCCTTCTCCTTGTGCCTTCAGCCAGTTTGCCAAGTCCAGACGCTGCCCTGTGGGGGTATAGACCGCTGTACCCTTGTCATCCTTAACTTGATGCGTATGGGGCGGGGTCACCCCGCCCCCACCCCGGGGTGGCATCGGGCCGGCCGGCTGTTCAGGCCAGAAGACAGGCCACCTGGTGGCCGGCTGCTACCGACCGCAGGGGAGGGTCGGTCTCCCGACACTCGGACACGGCAGCCGGGCAGCGGGGGTGGAAGCGGCAGCCGGGCGGGAGGTCAATGGGGTTAGGGATTTCACCCTGCAGGATCGTCCGCTTGCGGCGGCGGCGCGGGTTGGGGACAGGCACGACGGAGAGGAGCGCCCGGGTGTAGGGGTGGCGTGGTGCGGCGAGCACCTGGGCCGTCGGCCCCAGTTCGACGATGCGGCCCAGGTACATGACCGCCATGCGGTCGGTGAAAAAGCCGGCGGTGGCCAGGTCGTGGGTGGTGTACAGGATGGTGATGCCTCGCCGGCGGCGCAGGTCGTGCAGCAGGTTGAGGATCTCGGCCCGGATGGAGACATCGAGCATCGAGACCGGTTCGTCGGCTACCAGCAGATCCGGCTCCAACACCAGCGCCCCGGCGATGACCGCCCGCTGTCGCTGCCCACCCGACAACTCGGCCGGGTAACGCTCCCAAAAGTGGTCGGCCGGGACCAGGCCGCAGGTCTCCAGGGCGGAGTGGACCCGCGCCTCGGTCTCCTGGCGGTTGCGGGTCAGCCGGTGGATGGCCAGCGGCTCGGCCACGATATCAAAAATCGTTTGGCGGGGATTCAGCGCTTCGTAGGGGTCCTGGAAGATCATCTGGGCCCGCTCGCGCAGGCGCATAATGCGCCGCCGGCGGCTCAGGTGGGCCAGCGAACTGCTCGCCTCCAGCCATGGGCCGTAACCCCGTGCCCACTCGGCCACGTCCAGGCCGTCGAAGAGGACGCGGCCTCGGGTGGGCAGTTGCAGCCCCAGGACATTCATGCCCACCGTTGTCTTGCCTGACCCCGACTCTCCCACCAGGGCCAGGATGTCGCCTTTGTGCAGAGAAAAGCTCACCCCGTCCACGGCGCGCACGGTGCGGCGCGGCCGGCGGCCCAGCGTCCCCACGATGCCCCGCGACAGGGGGAAATATTTGTGCAGGTTCTCGACCTGGAGCAGCGGCGGTGGGTCGGTCATGGTTGGGCCTCATCGAGGAGGTAGCAGGCGGCCCGGTGGCCGGGCGCGATCTGAACCATCGGCGGCGGCGCTGCCACGCAGATTTCACTCCGGCGGTGGCAGCGTGGTTCAAAGCGGCAACCGGGTGGCAGTTCATCCAGACGTGGCGGGTTGCCCGGGATAGAGGCCAGCGTTGCGCCCGGTTTTTCCACATCGGGAAAGGCTTCCAGCAGGCGTTGCGTGTAGGGGTGGCGAGGGGCGTTAAAGATCGCGTCGCTGCTGGCGTATTCGACGGCCATGCCGCCGTACATCACCAGCACGTCGTCACAGGCCTCGGCCACGATACCCAGGTCGTGGGTGACGAGCACCAGGGCCAGGTTCAGCTCGCGCTGCAGGCTCTCCAGCAGCTCCAGGATCTGGGCCTGGCTCATCACATCGAGCGCCGTCGTCGGCTCATCGGCGATGAGCAGGCGCGGCTGGCAGGCCAGGGCCATGGCGATGACCGCCCGCTGGCGCATCCCGCCACTGTACTGGTGGGGATACTGCCTGCCCCGGTGCGCCGGGATGCCCACCAGCTCCAGCAGTTCGCCGGCGCGCTGCCGGGCTGCGCGCGGTGAATCGGCCACGCCGTGCAGCAGCAGCGCCTCAACGATCTGGCTCTCCACCGTGCGCACCGGGTTGAGGGCATTCATCGCCCCCTGGAAAACCATGGCCATCCGGTGCCAGCGCACGCGGCGCATCTGTGCCTCACTGAGCCGCAGCAGGTCTTGCCCGTCGAACAGCACCTGGCCGTGGACGATACGCCCCTCCTGGGGCAGCAGGCGCAGCAAGGCCATCATCACCGTCGTCTTGCCACAGCCGCTTTCGCCCACCACCCCCAGCGACCGCCCTTGCTCCAGCCCCAGGCTCACCCCCTCTACGGCGTGCAGGGCCGTACCCTCCTCCAGCACATAATCCACCGACAGATCCCGCACCTCCAGGAGCGCCATCTCTACTATCCAATATCTACCTGGACAAGGTCAAATTCTTGGATGTTGTTCGCTTTGACCTCACCCCATCCCCCAACCTCCTTCCCTTCCTGCTGTGGAGAGGGGCAGGGGACGGCGGGGTGAGTGGGGTCGAGCCCTTTCCCGGCGCCGACAGGCCGGTGCCTGAGGCGCCTCTTATGGCAAAGGGCGGTCGATCTCTGCCGGCAGCCAGCCCGGCACCATCGCCCGCAGTCTGGGCAGCAGGGGCCGCAAGTCCGGCTCTTCGAGCACCAGATGGGCGGCCGCGCGCGCCTGGCCGGACGAGGGGGCGATGGCAACCCCTATCCGCACGTGGGCGAACATGTCGGCATCGGAGGAGCTATCGCCCACGGCCAGGCAGTCGCCCGGTCCAATGCCCAATTCTGCCTGGAGTTGGACGACAACCGTCCCCTTTCCCCCCTCCGGCACATGGCAG
The DNA here is from genome assembly GCA_034435455.1 of Anaerolineae bacterium. Lineage (GTDB taxonomy): Bacteria > Chloroflexota > Anaerolineae > JAAYZQ01 > JAAYZQ01 > DAOTXL01. Next base: position 7,474 of record DAOTXL010000039.1, on the reverse strand, counting down.
CGGGCCAGGCCGGTAGCGACGCCGTCCTCGAATAGAATCTCGTTGGAAAAGACATAGTCCGACCCCAGGTCAGCTTGTACCTGCTGAGCGTGGATTTGAATGCCGGTGCTGACCACGGCGACACGCACCCCGGCCCGCTTCAGGGCCAGGACCGTCTCCCGGGCGCCGGGCAGGTAGGGGTTGTGGCGGAATATCTCCTCTATGGCCGCCCGGCGGACCCCCTTCCACAGCGCGGCGTCGAGGCGCAGCCATTCCTCATAGGCCAGTTCACCGGCCAGTCCTTTCTGAAAAAATGACTGAGATGCCTCCCAGGTCCCCAGGTGCTTGTGCAGAAGGACGTAGGGGTCGCGGGCCTGTTTCAGCGTCCCGTCCAGGTCAAAGATGGCCAGTTTGAGGGGCATCAGCCCGCCGCTGCCCAATCGCGCAGGAACTGGATCAGCAGCCGCACGCCGAACCCGGTGCCCCCCTTACGCAGGTAGGGGGGGCGCTTGGGGGTATCGGGCCGCTCCTCGAACGACATGCCGGCGATGTCCAGGTGAGCCCAGGGGTACCCCTCGGCAAACTGCTTGAGGAACATAGCCGAGGAGCCCACCCCGCTGTTGCGCCCGGCGCTGTTGACCACATCGGCGGTCAGGCTTTCCAGTTTCTCCAGATATTCGTCATAGAGGGGCAGGGGCCAGACCCGCTCACCGCCGGCGTTGCCGGCGGCTTGCAGCCGGGTCAGCAGGCCCTCGTCATTGCTAAAGAGGCCAGCTGCCACTCCCTGCCCCAGGGCCACGACGCAGGCCCCGGTCAGGGTGGCGATATCTACCACCGCCTTGGGTTCAAAACGGCGGGCATAGGCCAGGGCATCGGCCAGGATCAGCCGTCCCTCGGCGTCGGTGCTGATAATCTCGATCGTCTTGCCGTTCATGGCCGTCAGCACGTCGCCCGGCTTGTAGGCATATCCTCCCGGCATGTTCTCGGTGGCCGGTACCAGGCCCACCACGTGCAGCGGCAGTCCGAGCCGGCCGATGGCCTGCATGGCCGCCAGCACCGCTGCGCCGCCGGCCATGTCGCCCCGCATCCGGTCCAGGTTGTCGGCCTGCTTGAGCGAGATGCCCCCTGAATCAAAGGTAATGCCTTTGCCCACCAACACCACAGTATCCAGATCGGGCCGGTCCGGGTTGTACTCCAGGACGATGAAAACGGCCGGTTCTTCGCTCCCCTGGGCCACCCCCAGAAAGGCGCCCATCTTGAGCTCTGCGGCATCTTCTTCGTCGAGCACCTGGCAGCGCATCTGGTCGAACTGGCCGGCAATCTCCACCGCCACATCGGCCAGGTCCGAGGGGGTGGCATAGTTGGCCGGGCGGTTAACCAGGTCACGGGCCAGGCAGGTCGCCTCGGCGACGATCTGGCCTGCCCGCGCTCCGGCCTCCACAGCCGACACCCTGGCTGCGTCGAACTGCACCAGGGTAAGCTGCTCCGGATCGGGCCGGTCGGGCGGTTCGTTCTTTAGTTCGTGGTAGCGATACAGGCCCAGGAGCGAGCCCTCGACCACCGCCTGAGCAGCGGCCTCCAGCGCCAAGCCGCCGGCGCCGGCCCCGTGGACGATGCTGCTGAAGGAGCGGACCCCCAGGTCGCGGGCCTTCCGGGCGGCGGCGGCCGCTGCCCAACACACCGCCTCGGCCGAGAACCTGTCCTGGGGCCCCAGGCCCACCACCAGCACCCGTCGGGCAGGGATCGCGCCGCGGGAGTAAAAGACGGCCATCTCGCCCTTTTTGCCCCGCAGATCGCCAGCGGCGATGGCCTCGCCGATGGCTCCCCCCAATGCCCGATCCACGGCGGCGGTCGCACCACCCGGCGTCTGCACCCCTTCAAACAGATTGACGACGATCAGTTCGTCTTTGGCGTCCTGGATAGCACCGGTAGCCACTCGAATATCCATGCTTTTCTCCTTTAGCTGCCTTGGTTTACCACCTGCACGGTGGTGATGAGTTCACTTTTCAGGCTGGCCGAGACAGAGCAATACTTTTCCTCGGCCAGGCGCACGGCGTCTTGCACCGCCTTTTCGGAAAGGCCCCGGCCGCGGATCACCCATTCTATCTCGATTGTTTCGATGGGCCACGGCGGTTCAGGGGCGTTCTGTTTGCCGACCCGCACTTCGATGCTGGAGAACTGCTGTCGTTTCTTCTCCAGGATTCTGACCACATCCACGCCGGCGCAGCCCACCAGCGATGCCAGCAACAGGTCGGGCGGTTTGAAGCCCTGCCCGTGCGGATCGGTCACCACCTCATGCCCGGCCTCGTCGGCGGCCAGGAACTGCTGCCCCCCTATCCACCTGACCATCATGCCACTCATTTGCCCCCCTTTTTCAATCTCTCTCTAATTCACGGCATTACAAACACCATGCCTACCCCCAGCGCTTCCAGCGCCTCGGAGGCGCAGTGGCGCACCAGGTAGCTAGAGTCTTCCAGCGCCTCGCACAAAGGGCCGATGGCCCGCTGCGACCCGATGCGGCCCAAGGCCCGCGCCGCCAGCAGGCGCGTGTGGGGCTGTTCGTCCTTCAGTTTCTCGGTCAGGGCTTTGAGAGCCGGTTCGCCGATCATGCTCAGAGCGTCGGCGGCCACGCCGGCGACGAACGTGCTCTCGTCGGCCAGGCGGTCGGCCAACGCCGGGGCTGCCGTCCCCCCTCCGATCTGGCCCAGGGCCAGGGCCGCGCAAGCCCGCACGTCGGGATCGGGGTCGGCCAAGGCGCGGGCCAATGGCTCCACCGCCCCCTCGCTGCCGACTTGGGCCAGCGCCCGGGCTGCCCACCAGCGGGCGTCGGGCTCGTCCCGCGACAGCAGGGCCTGCAAGGGCTCCACCGCATCGGCGCCAAACCGTCCCAGTGCCAGCGCCGCTGCTTCGCGGCTTTCGTCGCTGCCGGTGGTCAGGAGATCGAGCAGTTCATCCGGCTCGTTATCCCTCACCCTGATCCGTTCCGCGCCCAGCCTGGCGGCCAGCCAATCCTCTTCCGGCAGCAGGGGCACATGCACCAGATGGGTTGGGCAGCGGCAATCGGATGCGCCAAACCCTGGAGCCACCACCCCGGCACCGGGCAGGTGGAGCAGCGCCGTGGCCCAGGCGCACTCCAGGCGCCGGTTGGAAGCGCGTCCCCAGCCTCCTGCCCAGACCGCCCGTTCCCGCAGATAGTCCAGGTGCCAGTGGGTGCGCTTGCCACCGGCCAGCCGTCGCAGGTGCCGGGCCAGCCGGGCCTGCAAGCCGCCGGGCCCCCGGGCGCTGCCGGCGTACAGGTACCAGCCCGGCGGGAACCGGATCTCGCCCAGCCGCCCCACGGCGATCTCCTGCGGGCTGTCCAACCACAAGGCCACCAGGTAGGTGCCTGCTATGCTCGATTGCATCCGCTATGTCAGGGCCTCCCTTGATGCCTCTCAGCCCGAACCGCTCTGCACCTGGAGCCTGGCCGCCAGCACCTGGGCGGCGGCGGCCAGGTTGCGCAACTCGCGCGACAGCCGTTCGATCTCGGCGATGGTCTCGTTCAGGATGGGCGGCGGTGTTTCCTGTCTCTGACCGGGCAGTTCGCTCAACTGCCTTTTCAGGTCTTCAATCGTCTGGGCGTTTGTCAGGGCCACCGCGGCAAAATCGGCCAGGATGCCGATCTGATAGCGGTCGTTTTCGCTGAACAGGTGATTGGGCTGGGCATCCACTCCCAATACGCCCAAGACCTTTTCGCGGGCCCGCAAGGGGGCAGCCAAGCGCGGGATCTTGCCCTCGCCGCCATCACTCCGCTCGCCGATCATAGCCCTGCCGGTCTGAAAGACGTCGGTGGTGACCGGATCGGCGCCGGGCAACCGCACACTTCTGGCCCGCGCCTCCGAGGGGCCCCGCACGGCGCGCAGCTCCAACTGTTCGGTTTCAGGGTTGTGCAGAAAGCACTGGCCGCTTTCGGCGCCGGTCAGGTAGATGGCGGCTTCCACCACGACCCGCATCACATCCTCAGGGTTATGGCTGAGGAACAGGGCTTTGCCAATCCCGCACAGGCTGTGCAATTGACGCACCCGCTCTTCCAGGTGTTGGGTGACTTCCGCTCCTTCCTTGAGGCTCATCGTCTCGCGGCGCAGCCGTCGTTCCACCAACGCCCGCTCCACCGACTCGAGCATCTCTTTGGCTTCGTAGGGCTTGATGATATAGTCCCTGGCTCCCAGGCGGAAGGCCTGAATGGCAGCCTGCTCAGATCCGTAGAAGGTGGTCAGGATGACCGGGATGTCGGATCCTGCTTTGCGCAGTGCAGCAATAACCTCCAATCCCGACATGCGGGGCATTTTCAAATCGGTGATGATGAGATCGGGCTTTTCGGCCAGGGCCTTGTCCAGCGCCTGCTTGCCATCCATGGCCGTGATCACCTCGTACCCTTCCGGGCGCAGGATGCTGTTGGCCAGGAAGATCAGGTTTTCCCGCCGATCGTCCGCGATCAGGATCTTTTCACCAGCCATTTTGCTCTCCTGTGAAGCCCTTGCCTCTTGCGACAGCCTGGATGCCCATAGTATAGCAGATTTTTGATCGGTTGGCAACAACGGATCAGGGGTTGCCCTGAGTTGTCTATGGGCGGGCCCTATGTCGTTCTGGCCAGGGATAGCGGCGGGTAACCAACCTGCCCCACTTGTCGCCGGCCGGTTTTTCAGGTATAATGGAACCCGGCAGGCCGGGGGAGATTGGCTGCTCGAGGGGGGGCTTTGACGAGCGGGCGGGCTGTGCCGGTGACGGCACAACAACGGATCGCTGCCCTCATGCAACGGGGCACGGCGGCGGCTCGGGCCGGGCAACGGGCCCAGGCGCGGCACTATTTCGCTGTGGTGCTGGAGATCGATCCGACCTACACCGACGCCTGGCTGGAACGGGCGGCTGTGGTGGGTGATCCCCAGGAGGCAGCGGCCCACCTGGCCCGGGTGTTGAGCCTCGATCCCGGCAATCGGCACGCCCGTCAGGCGTTGCGGGCGGTGTGTCGCGCCACCGCCAACCTGCCACCCTACCGGGGACCCAGCCTGCCGGCGGTTACCTCCTCATGCGCGCCGGTCCCCCGCCCCCTGGTGCCGCTGGCCGAACCCCGGCAGACACACCCTCTGACCGGGGGGTGGATGGCCTTTGGCGTGCTGCTCCTGATTTTGCTCCTGGTGGCGATCCTGTGGACCGACGCGCCGCGCACCGTCGTCGCTGCTCTGCTGCCCACCCATACCCCCACACCCACCCTCACCCCGACGCCCCCTGTGCCTGCGCCGCGGGCGCAGCCGCAGGTGGTGCAGGCAACCGCCACGCCCAGGCCGACCTTCACCCCTACCCCTACCTTCACGCCCACACCCACTCCCACGCCAACGCCAACCTCGACCCCTTCCCCTACCGCGATTCCGGAGGATCGCAGCCGGTCGGGCAAGTGGATCGAAGTGGACCTTTCGCAGCAGCGGCTCTACGCTCACGAGGGGCAGAACACGGTGCTCACCGCCGTCGTTTCCACCGGTACCCGTTACCATCCCACGGTTACGGGCCGTTTCCGCATCTATGCCAAATACCGTTCCACGACGATGAGCGGTCCCGGCTACTATCTGACCAACGTGCCCTGGACCATGTATTTCTACGGCGGGTATGCCATTCACGGCACCTACTGGCACAACAACTTTGGCCACCCGATGAGCCACGGCTGTATCAACATGAAGACTGCCGAAGCCCGGTGGCTTTTCGACTGGGCGCCCAAGGGTACCCTGGTAGTTGTGCACCCCTGAGGGCCAGCCTGAAAAAGGTGGTCATACAGGTGAAGGTCACAAAGGAACACAAAGGAGATAGCTGAAAACCCTTGGTGTCCTTCGTGTCCTTGGTGGTTTTCAGACAAGCTCTGAAAGCGAGGAGACGATGATCACCCCCGCCGGTGTGGAATGCCGTTACTACTACGCCGACTATTATCGTGGGCGGGAGCAGCAGGAATGCCGGCTCATCGCCCAAAACCGCCGGTCGGAGCCGTGGCGGCCGGAGCTGTGCAGTTCCTGCCCGGTACCCGGCATCCTGCGGGCCAACGCCTGCCCCAACCTGGTGCTGGAGGGCCGCGTCGAGAGGCGGTTCCTGGGCCTGGTCCGCCGGGTGGCGGTGGGGGCCGTCTGCTCCAGATACCTGGTCGAGGTGCCGGAACCGCCAGTGGGCTGCGGCCACTGCCACGAGGAGCGGCCCGGCGTGGAGCTGTTTGGGCCGTGAAATGGTGCACGCCCTTCCATCTGGCCGGCATCGAGAGCTATCAGCGCCTACAGGGGGTCGTGACCCTGGCTGAAGAACTGCTGGCCCATCGTCCCGAGGCCCGCCTGGCCTGTTTGCACACCGGCCTGCAGGCGGCCTTGCTCCCCCTCGTCCCAGAATACCAGGAGTTACAGCAGGGCGCCACCTGGGTGTGCGACATCGCCGGTATCCTGACACCCCCGGACGATAGGCCGGTCAGCGGTGAGCAAGTGGCGCAACAACTCCGCACCTACCTGGACGAGTTGTTGGCTTTGCCGGACCTCTCGCCGCGCCTGGATGCTTTTCGCCACCACCTGGACAAGGTCAGCACCGCCTATTGGCCCGGCCTGTTCCACTGCTACGACGTCGAAGGGCTCCCTCGGACGAGCAATGATCTGGAAAGCCATTTCCGCGATACCCAGCGCTGCTTGCTACGCACTACCGGCCAGAAGGGGCAAACCCGCCGCGCCTTGCAGCGCATCGGCGCTTGGGAACTATTGCCCAGACCTCCGACCGAGGCCCGCTGTCTGCTGGCCTTGCGCCAAGTCCCAACCGACCAATTGGCCGAAGAGCGACAATGCCTGCGCCAGCATCGGGAACGTTTCCGGCTGCATACCCGTTCCATTCGACGTGTCAATGTTCAGAAAGGCAGAAGCACCGGCGGCCGCTCAGGCCTGCGCCGAGGTGCTCAAGACCCGCTTCGGCGCAAAGCAGGTAATCATCTTCGGCTTCTCACCGGCCAGGGGGCCCTGGTATGAACGCTCCGATATTGACCTGGCGGTGGAGGGGCCGGCGCCGGTCCAATTCCATCCCCACCCTCTCCGCCTGCTGGAGCCGCTTACGTGTGAACATCAACGGCCTTCGGTTTTCTCCCGTTCGGAATGTTCTGTTTCGGAAAACCACCACGGGGGAGATCCCCACCAACTGTATCGGCGCCGGGCATGCCCGGGTGTTCCCCACCAGCATGGCCAGCCAAGGCTCCAACGAAGCAGGCAGAACAGAAACATCAGGCCGAAAAACAACCCGCCGCATCCTATATACCAGAATGGGGAATGAACATAGTACTGTACTTTCGCACTTTTTGACATAGCGCCGAAGAGCCTGCCTCCACAAGGATGGAGGAGGGTTGACAATAAATAGCGATCATTGGCTTGATTAGCCCACGATGCGCAGGACGGCCTCTAACTCGCCGGGGCTATCCTGTGATTTCGGCAATTCGCCGAACTGGGGGGACAAG
>DAOTXL010000038.1:0-26614 GCA_034435455.1 Anaerolineae bacterium | reverse complement strand
GCCTCCGGCCGCCGCAAAACCCCTCCTCCATTCCCCCTCTCCCCTGGCCGGGCCAGGGGGAGAGGGGGACAAAGGGGGATGAGGGGCAAGAAATTCGCAGGTGCCAGGCACTTGGGACACCGTGGAGCAAAAGGCCCACCGGAAGTGCCTGGCACCTCTGGCGGCGAAAGGGGCTTTCCCGCATAGCGGGGACCGACCGTTTGACAGGCGGCGCAAGGTGGTGTATAATAGCTGGTGAAAAACCGGACCCTGAGAGACGATTCGCTCTGATCGGGGGGGCGCCGTCGGCCTGCCGGCAGGGTGGGTGCCCGATGGGCAATGACCCCCATTGGTTGGAGGACGGTTTTCCATATTCTATCGGTCCAGACGGACAGGATGACATGGCCGTAAGGGTTGGGGGGGCCCTTTGGCCGGCAGTAGGTTCATCTTGCACCGTTGGATAGGGGTGATGCCGCCCGGTGTCACCCCTTTTATTTGCCTTTCGCCCCGCTCTTTGCTACAATGGGACCGTGCCGATGGAATTCCTGGCAGAGGGAAAGTTCAACGCAGAGGTGCCAGGGGATAAAAGGAGGGGTCTATGGAGATTCAGGAACAACTGGCCGGCTTTTACCTGGGCAGCGAGTACGACCTGGCCGGGGGCCGATCCCTTGGCCGGCCGGTGTACTATGACGCCCGCGATCTGACCACCCACGGCGTCATCGTGGGCATGACCGGCAGCGGCAAAACCGGCCTGGGGGTCATCCTGCTGGAAGAAGCGACGCTGGATGGCATCCCCTCGCTGGTCATTGACCCCAAGGGGGATATGACCAACCTGCTCCTCACCTTCCCGGAACTGCGCCCGCAAGACTTTCAGCCCTGGGTCAACCCCGATGACGCCCGCCGCAAGGATATGGAACTGGATGCCTATGCCGTCCGGACGGCCGACCAATGGCGCAAAGGGTTGGCCGACAGCGGCCAGGGGCCGGACCGCATCCGCCGGTTGAAGGAGGCGGCCGACTTTGTCATCTATACGCCGGGCAGCAGCGCCGGCCAGCCGATGAGCATCCTGCATGCCCTCGAAGCTCCCTCCCTGTCCTGGGATACCGATAGCGAACTGCTCCACGACAAGATCGAGAGCGTCGTCTCGGCCCTGCTGGCGCTGGTGGGCATCGAGGCCGACCCGGTGCGCAGCCGCGAGCATATCCTGTTGTCCAACATTCTGGAGAACGCCTGGCGCGCCGGCCAGGACCTGGACCTGGCCCAGTTGATCCTCCGCGTGCAAAAGCCGCCTTTCACCCAGCTTGGCGTCTTTCCGGTGGACACCTTTTTCCCCGATAAGGATCGCCTGGAGCTGGCCATGCGCCTCAACGGGCTGGTGGCTTCGCCCGCCTTTGCCGACTGGATCAAAGGGCAACCGCTCGACGTGGAAGCCCTGCTCCACGGCCCCTCAGGCAGGCCCCAGGTCAGCATCCTGTACATCGCCCACCTGTCGGAGGCGGAGCGCCAGTTCTTTGTCACGCTGTTACTGGAACAGGTGGTGAGTTGGGTGCGGGCGCAGAGCGGCACCACCAGCCTGCGGGCGCTGCTCTACATGGACGAGGTCTTTGGGTACCTGCCCCCCCATCCAGCCAACCCGCCCACCAAAAAGCCGATGCTCACCCTGCTCAAGCAGGCGCGAGCCTTTGGCCTGGGCCTGGTCCTGGCCACCCAGAACCCGGTGGACCTGGACTACAAGGCGCTGTCCAATGCCGGGACCTGGTTCATCGGTCGGATGCAGGCCGATCGGGATAAGCAGCGCCTGCTGGACGGGTTGGAGGGTGTCCAGAGCGGCGGTGGCTTTAGCCGCACCGAATTCGACCGGATGATCTCATCCATCCAGCCGCGTGTCTTTTTGTTGCACAACGTTCATGAAGACAAGCCGGTCGTGTTTCAGACCCGTTGGGCGATGAGCTACCTGCGCGGCCCGCTGACCCGTTTGCAGGTGCGGGAACTGGTCGGTGGCCGAGGGGCGGCGGAACCCGCCGGGGCCGGGACCCCCGCCCCACGCGGCCCGCAACCGACCCCGGCCGAGCCCACCGGGCCCTACAGCCCGGTGCCGCCCCAGTTGCCCTCATCGGTCCGGCAGGTTTTTTTGCCGGTGCGCGTGTCGTTGCCGGAGGCCCTGCGGCAACTGGCCGGCCAGCGCAGTGCGCCGGCGCGGGCTTTTGCCGAAGCCCAGGGGTTCCTGGTCTATGGACCGGCCCTGCTGGGTCTGGCGACGCTCCATTTTGCCCATGCTGCCAGCCGCCAGACCCACACCCAGGAGGTGGCCCGTCTGCTGCCGGTGGAGGGCGCCGACAAGATCGATTGGTCGGAGGGCCAGGCCCAGGTGGAGGCCCGCGACCTGAAACGCGAGGCCGAACCCCACGCCCTCTTTGCCGGGCTGCCCGTGGACCTGGGCTCGGCCGGCCGCTTCAGCGCCCTGGAAAAAGAGTTCGGCGACTATCTGTTCTACAACTCGTCCCTCACCCTCCGCTACAACCCCTTCCTGAAGCTCTACTCGGCCCCCGACGAGACCGACAAGGCTTTCCAGCGCCGGTGCCGCGAGGCTGTCGAAAAGGCCCGCGACGCCGAAGCCGAAAAGATCCGGGCACGGTTCCGAACCCAGATCGACCGCCTGAAGGAGAAACTGCAGCGTGAAGAGCGGGAGCTGGAACAGGACAGGCAGGAGTACGACGCCCGCAAGCAAGAGGAGCTGTTGTCCGGGGCCGAGACGGTGCTCAGCGTGCTGACCGGCCGCCGGGTGACGCGGGGCCTGTCCGGCGCCAGCCGCAAGCGCCGGCTGAGCCAACAGGCCAGGGCTGACGTCCGGGAATCGGAGGAGGCCATCCGGGACCTGAAGGATCAGATCCAGGAGCTTGAGGACCAACTGAAGCAACAACTGGAAGAACTCAATGCCCAATGGAGCGAGCGGATCGACCAGGTAGAAGAGACCCAGGTGCGCCCCCGCCGTGCCGACATCCAGATCAACCTGTTTGCCCTGGCCTGGCTGCCCCGCTGGGAGGTTATGGCCGGCGGGCAGGTGTTCTCCTGGCCGGCGTTCTAAAGGCCTGTCCGAAAACCTGGGGGGCAGGCTTTCCAGCCTGCCCGGCAAGAGTGATAGCCCCCTGCCCAAATTTGACAATCGGGGCAAGGCGTGCTATACTGGCTTGCCAAGAGAATAGCCCAAAGACGACGATCAGGAAGAGTAGTTGTCGAAGCGGGGTCCAGAGAGTCGGGGAAAGGTGGAAGCCCGATACCAGCGCCGGCAATGAATGGGCCTGGGAGTTGCCCGCCGAACGCTTGCCAAGCCAGTAGTCGGAGCCGGAGACGCCACCGTTATCAGGGCCGAGGGTATCGCCTTTCTGGGGGGAAAGGCCGTACCTGCAACGAGTGAGGCTGGCTCGCCGATTGTAAATCCGCCATCACCGGCGGATTTTTTGTTTCGAGAGCCGGCCTAAGGGAGGTGGCACCACGGGCAGCCTGGAACAGAGCGCTCGTCCTCGAAGAGAGGGCGGGCGCTTTTTTTAAGCGCCTGGCACCTTCTGGAGGAAAACCTTGTTTTTGGAGGGGGAAAGATGGAAAAGAAAAGGGTTTTGACCGGCGACCGGCCCACGGGCAAACTGCACCTGGGCCACTATGTAGGCAGCCTGCGCAACCGGGTGCGGCTGCAGGGGGAGTATGACTGCTATTTTATCATTGCCGACCTGCATATGCTGACCACTCAGCCGGACAAAGACAAGATCGCCCAGGTGGCCCACAATACCCGACAGATCGTCCTCGACTACCTGGCAGCAGGCATCGATCCGGCCCAGAGCACCATCTTTGTCCAGTCGGCGGTGCCCCAAACCGCCGAACTGAACCTGCTGCTGGGGATGCTGGTCAGCGTGCCCCGCCTGGAACGGCTGCCCAGCTTGAAGGAGATGGCCCGCGACGCAGAATTAGAGGTGATGCCCCTGGGGCTGCTCGGCTACCCGGTGCTGCAGGCGGCCGACATCCTGCTGCCACGGGCCCACCTGGTGCCGGTGGGCAAGGACAACGAGGCCCACGTCGAGGTAACCCGCGAGATCGCCCGGCGCTTCAACCGGCTTTACGGCCAGGTGTTTCCCGTGCCTGAGGCGCTTGTGGGCAACGACTCGACACTGGTGGGGACCGACGGCCAGGCCAAGATGAGCAAAAGCCTGGACAACGCCATCTATCTGTCGGACGACGAGAACACGGTGACGGGCAAAGTGATGGTCATGTACACCGATCCCCGGCGAGTGCGGGCCGACATCCCAGGACAGGTGGAGAACAACCCCGTATTCATCTACCACGATCTCTTCAACCCCGACCTGGATGAGGTGAACGACCTGAAAGAGCGCTACCGCCAGGGTCGGGTGGGCGACGTGGAGGTCAAACGCAGGTTGGCGCGGGCGATCAACAACTTTTTGGCTCCCCTGCGCGCCCGGCGTCGGGAGTATGAGGCCCGGCCGGGGCTGGTGGACGACATCCTTGTCGAGGGCACGCACCGCATGCAGGCCCTGGCCCAGGAGACGATGGAGAGGGTCTACCAGGCGATGGGGCTGTATGGCCCCCGGCTGTTGCGGGCTTGCCCCCGGCCAACGGTCAGGCATGCCTTGCCGGCGCTGGCCTATTGCTGATAGCGAATGGCAAATAGCAAACGATAGATAGAAAGGAGACAATCAAGATGAATTTGGATGGAAACAACCGCATTCTTCTGTCGGAGGATCGGATCCCCAGGGCGTGGTACAACATCGCCGCCGATTCGCCGGTGCCCTTCCCGCCAGTGTTGCACCCCGTCACCCATCAACCTGTCGGCCCCGATGACCTGGCCCCGCTGTTCCCCCAGGCCCTCATCGGCCAGGAGGTGAGCACCGAGCCGTTCATCGAGATCCCAGAGCCGGTGCGCGAGGTCTATCGGCTGTGGCGGCCCACGCCGCTTCAGCGCGCCCGCCGCCTGGAAAAGATGCTGGATACCCCGGCCCACATCTACTACAAGCACGAGGGGGTCAGCCCCCCCGGCAGCCACAAGCCCAACACCGCCGTGGCCCAGGCCTTTTACAACAAAGAGGAGGGGGTCAGGCGGATCACCACCGAGACCGGGGCCGGCCAATGGGGATCGGCGCTGTCGTTCGGCTGCCAACTGTTCGGCCTGGAATGTCAGGTCTTTATGGTCCGGGTCAGCTATGAGCAGAAACCCTACCGCCGTTCGATGATGAACACCTGGGGGGCGGCCGTGATCCCCAGCCCCAGCCCGATGACCGAGGCAGGCCGGCGCATCCTGGCCGATGCCCCCGACTCGCCGGGCAGCCTGGGCATCGCCATCAGCGAGGCGGTGGAGGTGGCCGCCACCCACGACGACACCAAATATTCGCTGGGGAGCGTGCTGAATCACGTGCTGCTGCACCAGACGGTCATCGGCCTGGAAGCTCTGGAGCAGATGGAGCTGGCGGGGGAGTATCCGGACGTGATCATCGGCTGCGTGGGGGGCGGCTCGAACTTTTCCGGGCTGGCCTACCCCTTCCTCCGCGAAAAGTTCGTCCACGGGCGGGAGGCCCGCTTCGTGGCGGTGGAACCGGCTGCCTGCCCGTCGCTGACACAGGGGCTGTACGCCTACGACTATGGCGATACGGCCCGGCTGACGCCACTGGTCAAGATGCACACCCTGGGGCACACCTTTGTCCCCTCCGGCATCCATGCCGGCGGTTTGCGCTACCACGGCATGGCTCCCAGCCTGTGTGCCCTGTACAACGCCGGGCAGATCGAGGCGGTAGCCTACCCGCAGCTCCCCGTGTTCGAAGCGGCGCTCCAGTTCGCAGCCGCCGAGGGGCTGATCGTCGCCCCCGAATCGGCCCACGCCGTGCGGGCCGCGATAGACGAAGCGTTGGCTGCCAAAGAGGCCGGCCAGAAACGGGTGATCCTGTTCAACCTCAGCGGCCACGGTTACTTTGACATGGCCGCCTACGATGCCTATCTGGGGGGGAAGCTGGAGAACTATGAGCACCCGCAGGAGCGGATCCGCGAGGCCCTGCAACACTTGCCCCGGGTAGACCTGTAGGGGGCCCCGCCTTGGCGCCCTCCCGCCGGCCGGCTTCCAGGCCGGAGGGAGGGCGATCACCCCCGAGCATCCAGGACGGCCCGCACCTTTTGCGTCAGGCTTTCTATGGTGAACGGCTTGGACAAAAAGGCTGCGCCTGGGGCCAGGGCGCCGTTCTCTATGATGGCGTTGTCGGCATAGCCGGACATGTACAACACCCGCACCTGGGGCCGTTGCGCCCGGAGCCGGTCGGCCAGTTCCTTGCCGTTCATGTGGGGCATCACCACATCGGTCAGCAGCAGGTGGATGGGGCCGGGGTGTTGGTCGCCGATCTGGAGCGCTTCCGGACCGTTGGAGGCGGCCAGCACCTGGTAGCCACAGGAACGCAATACCTGCACGGCCAGGTCCCGGACCTCATCTTTGTCCTCGACCACCAGCACCGTTTCTGTGCCCCGCACCAGGCTATCGGCGACAGAGGGACGGATGTCGGCAGGGGTCTGCCCCTCGCCCTCCTGACTCCGGGGCAGGTAGATCTTGAAGGTCGTCCCCTGCCCTACCTCACTGTAGGCGCGGATATGCCCGCCGTTCTGTTTGACGATGCCAAAGACGGTGGCCAGCCCCAGCCCGGTGCCGTGGCCCTGCTCTTTGGTGGTGAAGAACGGTTCGAACAGGTGGGCTTTGACCTCCTCGCTCATGCCCACGCCGGTGTCGCTGATGGACAACAACACGTGCGGCCCCGGCCGGGCATCCACATGGTTTGCCACATAGGTCTGGTCGAGGAATACGTTGGAGGTTTCGATGGTCAACGTCCCGCCTTGAGGCATGGCATCCCGGGCATTGACGGCCAGGTTGAGGATCACCTGATCGATCTGGGAGGGGTCCGCTTTGACCGGGTACAGATCTTCGGCCAGGATGGTTTTGAGCTCGATATTTTCGCCGATGATGCGCTGTAGCATCCGGCTCAGATCGCCGACGATCTGGTTGAGGTTGATCACCCGGGGCTCAACGACTTCGCGCCGGCTGAAGCTAAGCAGTTGACGGGTCAGGCGGGCAGCCCGTTCGCCGGCCTCTTCGATGCGGACGACATGTTCCCACAGCGGGTCTTCGGGATGCAACTGGCGGCGCAGCAGCCGGGTGCTGAGGTGGATGACGGTCAGCAGGTTGTTAAAGTCGTGGGCGACGCCCCCGGCCATCTGGCCCAGCGCCTCCATCTTTTGCGCCTGATAGAACTGCTGCTCCAGTTCTACCTCGCGGGTCACGTCGCGCATGGTGGCGACATAGTTGACAATCTCCCCGGCCGGGTTACGCACCGGGGTCACCGTGATGTCCAGGATATACGGGCGGCCATCCGGCCGCACATTCCGAACCCGTCCCTGCCACTCCTGACCGGCTGCCATAGCTGCCCGCAGTTGCGGGTGAAAGGCGGTATCCAGCCTGCCGGCGGTGTCAGCAGTGAGATGATGTCCGACCACGTCGGCGCGCCTGTAGCCGATAATCCGCTCGAAAGCCGGATTGACATAGACGATGGTGCCATCGGTGCCGGTGATCATCACCGCCTCGGCCGCCTGTTCCACAGCCGTGCTCAGCCGCCGCTGGCTCTCTTCGGCCTGGATGCGCCCGGTGATGTCGCGCAGCACATAGATCGCCCGTGCCGCCTGGTGCGGCTCGCCTGTCCCTTCGCCTGCAACCGGCGTGACCTGGACTTCGAGGGTCTGGTTGTGGTACTCGTGGAGGCAGGTTGCCACCCGTCCGCCCTCCCTGGCCGGTTCCAGCGGGCAGGGGGGCCGGGCACAGCTCATGCCGGCCAGGATGGTGTGAACCTGTTGCCCCACGATCTGGGGGAGAGGGCGGCGGACAAGGGCGGCAAAAGCCTGGTTGGCCCGCACGATGCGCTGAGGGGGGTCCACCACGGCCACAGCATCCTGCATGGCGTCAAAGGTCACCTCCCAATCGCGCCTGTCCTGGGCCACCATGCGGAACAGCTCGGCGTTGGCCAGGGCCAGGCTGACCTGGTCGGCAAAGGCCCGCAGCCGGTCGGCGTGTTCCTGCCGATAAAAGTTGGGCGTGGCGCTATCGGCGTTGAGAAAGCCGATCACCCGGTCCCGGACGCAGATGGGGGCCCCGGCATAGGAGCGCACCCAGCCCACCTCCGGCACCTGGACCCAACCGGGATAGTTTTCGGTATCGGGCACCACCTGGGGCCGGCCGGTCCGGTACATCTCCTGCAAGCTGGGGGTGTCGGCCAGGGGGAGACGTACCGACCGGATGTCCTGCCCGAAACGTTCATAGCCCCGCCAGCGGACGATATAGACCTCCCCCTCCTCGATCAGGCCCACATTGACCGCATCGTTGGGGATCACCCGCCCGGCCTGCTCCAGAATCTGGTCCAGGATTTCATCCCGGTCCAGGGTGCTGCTCATGGCGGCGGCGGCCTGGCGCAGCGCCTCGGCCAGTTCGCGTTGCTCGTGCTCGGCCTGGAACAGGCGGGCATTCTCGATGGCGATGGCTGCCTGGCTGGCGATGGTCGTCACCAACTGCACATCGGCCTCGGTATAGGCATTCGGTCTGTAGCTTTGCACCGACAGCACGCCGATCACCCGCTCGCGGGATTGAAGCGGGACGCCGATGTAGGAACGGGTAGAAAATTCGATCAGTTTGATGGCCTGATAGGGTGCCTCCGGCGGAATCGCCCAGACGTCGGGCAAGTACAAAGGTTGCCGGGAGCGGATGATATAGCCGGTGAGGCCGGGCCGGCGGTCCACGTGCTGCGGCCCGATCTGGATCTGGCCGTTTTTCCCCGTCAACAACGGAAAGTCAATGATCCCGGTCTCCTCGTCGTACAGGGCCACATAGAAGGCGCCGACATCCATGATGCGGTCGAGCTGTTCATAGAGGGCGTTGAGCACCTCCTGCAGGTCCAGGCCGGAGGTGATCGCCAACCCGATGCGGTTGAGGGTGGCCATATACTCGGCGCGGCGCCTGATTTCGTCGAACAGGCGGGCGTTCTCGATGGCGACCGCCGCCTGGGCCGCAAAGGCCATTGCCACCCGGGCATGTTCTTCGGTGAAAAAGCCGGGTTCCCGCTTGTCCAGGGCGATCATGCCGATGAGGCGGTCGCCGAACAGCAGGGGGACGCCCAGCCAGGAGCGGATGTGGGCCTGGGCGTGGGGGGAGCGTTTGAATTCGTCATAGGCCGCCGGGGCATCCTCCAGGATGACGGGGGCGCGGGTGCGGATCACCTCCCGGTTGGGGTTGTCGGCAGCCGTCAGGTCAAAGCTCGTGCCCAGGAGATCGTCCAGGTTGGGGAAGCCGCTGCCGCCGATGATCTCCAACCGGTCCCCTTTGATCTGTTGGACCGAGGCGCTGTCATGGGGCACCACCTGGCGCAGCTCGCGCAGGATCAACTCGAACACCTGGGGCAGGTCCAGGGTTGAGGTAAGGGCCTGGGTTGCCGCCCACAGGGTCTCGGCTTCACGGCAGCGGCGGGCTTCGGCTTCCAACAGGCGGGCGTTCTCGATGGCAATGGCCGCCTGGTCGGCAAACATGTGGACCAACTGCACCTCGTCCGGGCTGAACTCGCCGGTTTTCACCCCGTCGGCGACGTTGATCGCCCCGATCACCCGGTCCTTGACCTTGAGGGGCACGCCCAGGACACGGCGGAAGGGAGCATCGGCATAGGCGGCCGCCCGCCCTTCCCACGCCTGGTAGTCGGGCACCGTGATCGGCTCTCCTGTCTGGAGGATGTGGCCGGATAGCCCCTCTCCGATCTGGAGCCGGGTGCCGGTGTAGTCGCGCGGCAGGTTGTGGCTGACGACCAGCTCCAATTCCCGGCCGCCGGGCCGGACCAGGTAGAGCCCGCCCATCCGTACCCCCACCAGATCGGCCGCGCGCTGCACGATGGCACGCAACAGGGACGAGAGGTCCAGCTGGGAGATAATCTCCAACGAGGTTTCATACAACGCTCTCATCTGGCGGGCATAGCGTGCCAGCCGCTCTTCGGCCTGCACCTGCTCCCGGACGTCGGTAAAAACGGCCAGTGTTCCGGCAAAGCGGCCGGTTTCGGGGTCAAAGCGCGGGCTGCCGCTGATCAAGACGGGAACCCGCGAGCCATCCTTGCACAACAACTCTACCTGATACCGGTCGGCTGTGCCCTGCACCCGCCGTTGGTCGGCCGCCTGGATGATGGGTTGCTGGTCGGCAGGGACGATCAGGGTCCAATGCCGGCCGATCAATTCATCCGGCGCGTAGCCCAGCAAAGCCACCGCCGCCGGGTTGAGGAAGGTAAAGTTGAGGTCGGCATCCTGAACGGCAATGCCCTCGGCCATGTGCTGCACAATGCTTTCGTTGAACTCTTTGAGGCGGCGGAGTTCCTCTTCGGCCCGCCGGCGTTGAATGGCTGCGCCCAGGGTATCGGCCGCCGCCTTGAGGGCATCCAGTTCGGCCACCGACCATTCCCGTTCGGTCTGGCATTCGTCAAAGCCGATGAACCCCCACCACTCCTGGCCGACAAAGATGGGCATGATGGCGATGGACCGGATCTCTTGGGCGGCCAGTATCGGCTGCTCGCCGGCCGGAAAATCGCGCACCTGGCCGTAGATCGGCCGGCCGCGCCCCAACATTGTCACCCATCGCTCAAAGCCCCCTGCCACATAGGGAAATCCTTGTAGTTCCGGGTTGTCAATCTGCGGCCGCACGCCGGGCGCCATCCATTCGTACCGTTGCGAGGTCAACAGCGTGCCATCGGCAGCGGTGTGGTTCTCAAAGAGATAGGCCCGGCTGGCCTGGGTCGCCTGCCCCAACTGTTCCAGCGCCTCCTGAATCTCCTCCTCCCAGGAGGTTGCCCGGAGAAACCGTTCGGCAACAAAGGCCACCGCCTCCAGGATGGCGTCGCGGCGGCGGAGCGCCCTTTCGGCCTGTTTGCGCTCGGTGATGTCGGTGTAGGCGGCCACCACCCCGATCAGGTTGCCGTGGACGAGGATCGGGGCCCCGGCCACCACCACCTCCTTGGGCGTACCGTCCTTGCAATAGCGGACGGTTTCGGTGGGCGGGAGGGGGGTCTGGCCGAGGACCTGGCGGGTGAAGCGGCTGGCCTGGTCGAACATGGCGGCATCGGGCGCGGCAATCAGGTCGTCCAGGTTCCGGCCCCTGGCCTCTTCCGGCGTGTAGCCGAACAGCTTCTCTGCCCCCTGATTCCATTCCAGGACGCGGTGTTGGGCGTCTGTCGTGACAATGGCATCAGGGGCGCAGGCCAGGACGCTTTCCAGGTAGACGCGGCGTTCTTCCATCTGCTTTTCCGCCTGTTTCTGCGCCGTGATGTCACGGCTGACCAGGAGGAACGCTCTGGGCTGGCCTTGCGCATCGGCGATCGGGGCGGCGTTGAGTTCACCAGCAAATCCGGTCCCATCTTTTCTGAGGAATGTGTATCCGGCGTTCCTGATCCCCCCCGCCGTCAGGGTCTGGCGCAGATTGGCAGAGGCTCTGTCGCGGTCCTCTGGGGCGATCAACTCCAGGATGCTTCGGCCCAGCAGTTCCTCGGCCCGCTCAAAGCCGTACAACTCCGGGGCCCGCGGGGAGGCAAAGGTGATCCACCCTTCCAGGTCGGTGGTCATCACCGCATCGGGGAAGGTCTGGACCAGGGTCCGGTACAGCTTTTCCGACTCGCGCAACGTCTCCTCGGCCTTTTTGCGTTCGATCGCCATGGTCACCTGGTCGGATACAAAGGACAGGATCTCCAGGTCCTGCTCTGTGAAGCGGACCCCAGGGTTGTAGCTCTGCACCGCCAGCACCCCGATCGCCCGGCCCTCCGTCTTGAGCGGCACCCCCAGCCAGTCAACAGACGGCGGGCCGACCAGTTCTACCTGGCCGCCGGCGACCAGCTGCTCGAACCGTTCGGGCGAAGCCAGCAGCGGTTCGCCACTGCGCAGCACATATTCGGTCAATCCCCGTCCTGGCTTCTTGGGCTGGGGTATCGTCTCAAGTTCATCCACAAAATAGGGAAAGCTCAGCAGATCCGTCTCGGCATCGTAGAGGGCGATGTAAAAGTTGTGGGCAGGCATCAACTCGCCGATGATGGTGTGGATGGCATAAAAGAGGGTCTCCAGATCTTGGGTGGCATGAGCTGCCTCGGAGATGCGATAGAGGGCCGCCTGCATCTTCTCGGCCCGTTTATGGGCCGAGATGTCTCGAACACAGACGATGGCCTTTGCTTCTCCCCCCAGCGTGACCAGCCGGGCGCTGACCTGGACCGGAAAGGTTTCGCCGTTTTTCCTTCGGTTGGCTGCTTCCATCAAAAAGCCACCGGCCCTCACCAGCCCGGTGACGACGTCGGGAAGGGCGGCTGCCATCTCCGGCGGCATCAGGTCGGCCACGGTGAGGCCAAGAAACTCTTCTTTGGTATAGCCGAACATCTGGCAGGCGGTAGCGTTGCAGTCGAGGATGCATCCCTCCAGCGTCTCCAGGAAAACGGCTTCGGTCGTTGCCTCAAAGAGGGTGCGGTATTTCGCCTCACTTTCACGTATCGCTTCGGCCCTTTTCTCCTGCTCGAGGCGGGCCGCTTCCAGTTCCGCGCTGTGGGCGCGCAGCGCCTCCCATTCCACACGGGGGATCGAAACCATGCTTTCGTCGCCTATCTGTCCCATCGGATACTCCTTCCGGCCGGCATTCCTCTTGCCGGTGTCCTCCTCTCCTGCGCCGTCAGCCGGGTGCCGAGAGATGGCCAGGATGAGGAGGTCGGCGATGGGATCATTATACCACGGAAGGGCCAGACTGCCAACATGTATGAATGCCAGGCACCTGGGGTGGGTACGATCCCCGGGCCGATGGCACCGGCCGGAACTTTTCGGTTTGGGCCTGCGTCTGGTATAAGGTTGTAGGACAACTGCTCAGCAGTTGTCCTACAAAAAACAAAAGGAGGATGCTATGCCCCAAAAACGATGGTTGATCTGGAGTGTGGTGGCCCTGCTGGCGCTGGTAGGTGTCACCGTGGGGGAGGCTGGGCCCCGGCCGGCGGCAGCCGCCGCCCCCAATAAGGGGGTTGAACTGGCGGTCTATAACCAGGACCTGGCCCTGGTGAAGGAGCGCCGCAGCCTGGATCTGGTCCAGGGGTTGAACGAGGTGCGCTTTACCGACGTGGCGGCGCAGATCGACCCCACCAGCGTCCACTTTCGCTCCCTGACCGACCCTGTCGGCACGGTGGTGTTGGAGCAGAACTATGAATATGACATCGTCGGCTCGGCCAGGCTGCTGTACAAGTATGTGGATCAGGAGATCGGCCTGGTGACAGAGGATGGGCAGGAGTATGCCGGCAGGCTCCTCAGCGGTGACCAGGATGTGATCCTGCAGGCCGCCGACGGGCAGGTGACGGTGGTCAGGCTGGACCAGATCAAAGAGTTCACCTTCCCGGCCCTGCCCGAAGGGCTGATCACCAGGCCGACCCTGGTCTGGCAGGTGGAATCGGCCCAGGGGGGCGGGCAGGAGGTGGAGGTGACCTACCTGACCGGCGGCGTCAACTGGTACGCCAACTATACCGTCATCCTGGCCGACGATGAAAAGAGCCTGGACCTGAACGGCTGGGTGACGCTGGACAACCGCAGCGGGGCCAGCTACCAGGATGCCAGGCTCAAGCTGATCGCCGGCGACATCCACCGCGCGCCAACCGAGGGGTACGTGATGGAAGAAAAAGCCTACGCCCTGCCGACGGCGGCACCGGCCCCCCAGGTGGAGGAGCGCCCCTTCTTCGAGTACCACCTCTACGAGGTGCAGCGCCCGGTGACGATCAAGGACCAGCAGACCAAGCAGATCGAATTCGTGACCGCCGGTGGCGTGCCGGCGGACAAGTTTTTCGTCTACGATGGGTCGCAGATGCAATTCTGGGGCTATTATCAGCCGATCCAGGACCCCGGCTATGGCACCACTTCCAACAAGAAGGTCATGGTCATGCTGGAGTTCAAGAACGGGAAGGAAGAGGGCCTGGGGGTCCCTCTGCCCAAGGGCACGCTGCGGGTGTTCAAGAAGGATGTGGATGGCTCGACGCTGCTGGTCGGCGAGGATGCCATAGACCACACCCCCAAAGATGAGCGGATCCGGCTATACGTGGGCGACGCCTTTGACATCGTCGGCGAGCGAGTTCAGACCAACTTTAAGGTGGACTATGACGAGGACTGGATGGAAGAGTCCTACCAGATCACCCTGCGCAACCACAAGGCCGAGGATGTCGAAGTGCGGGTGGTAGAGCACCTGTTCCGCTGGAGCGAGTGGAAGATCCTGGATGCCAGCCAGGATTTTGACAAGCTGGACGCGCAAACCATCGAGTTCCGGGTGCCGGTCAAGGCCGGCGGCGAGGCGACCGTGACCTACACCGTGCGCTACGAGTGGTAATCCAGGCCCAGACAGGGGCAACGCACCTCTGAGGTGTGTTGCCCCTGATTTTTCATGAAACCACCTCGACCCCGTCGCCCTCTACCACCTCGCCGATCTTCCACACCGGCTGGCCTGCCGCCCGGCCCAGTGCTTCCAGGCGGTCCGCTTCGCCGGGCGGCAGGGCGATGAGCAGGCCGCCACTGGTCTCCGGCGTGAACAGCAGCATCTGCTGCTCTTCCGCCACTCCGTGAAAGGTGACGTGTGGGCCGTAGGTACGCTGGTTGTTGCACGCCCCGCCGGGGAACAGCCACTGCCCGGCATAGTCCATCGCGCCGGGCAGGAAGGGCAGGCGGTCGAAAAAGAAGCGCAGCCGGGCGCCGCTGAGGCTGGCCATCTCGTAGCCGTGGCCCAGCAGGGAAAAGCCGGTCACGTCGGTCATGGCGTGGAACTCTACCTGCTGGGCCAGCTCCGCCGCCCGGCGGTTGAGCTGGACCATGCTGCGGATCGCCCCCTCCAGGTGGGCCGGGTCGGCCACGTCGCCTTTGGCCGCCGTGGTGATGAGGCCCACCCCCAACGGCTTGGTCAGCAGGAGCCGGTCACCCGGTCGGGCGCCGCCCTTTTTGCCCACCCGGCCGGGATGCACCGTGCCCATCACCGCCAGGCCGAACTTGGGTTCGTTGTCGTCAATGGTGTGCCCGCCGGCGATCACCCCCCCCGCCTCGGCCACCTTTTCGGCCGCACCGCGCAGGATCTCGCCGAGAATCTCTGTTGGCAGCCGGGGAGGGAAGGCGGCGATGCTCAAGGCCAGCACCACCTGCCCGCCCATGGCGTACACATCGCTCATGGCGTTGGCCGCGGCTACCGCTCCGTAGAGGTAGGGGTCATCTACCACCGGCGTGAAAAAATCAACGGTAAAGATGAGCGCCAGTTCCTCGCTCACCTGATAGACGGCGGCATCATCGGGCGAACTCAGCCCCACCAGGAGGCGGGGGAAGCTCCCTTCGTCAAAGACGGCGCGCAAGGGGCGCAGCACCTGCGCCAGGTCGTCGGGCGACCGCTTGGACGCTCAGCCGGCTGCCGAAGTCAAGGCTGTCAACCGCACATGGTCCCAGTCAATGGACACTCTGCACCTCACAAACGGGTTTGGGGAGCCTAAAGCGGGTAGAGGCCGTCGGTCGGCACCCCGTTCCCGGTCAGAATGCTCACAACCTGTTCCTCTTGGGCCCGGTCAAAGCGCAGCGCCACGCCGCAGTTGGAACTGAGATGGCGTGGGGTTGGGATCATCTTGACCTCAAGCCCGGCCTGTTGCAACACCTTCTCGGCGCGGATGGCGTGGGCTGTGGAGTAAAAGAGAACCACACTGTACGCAGGCATATTACAGAGTTATCACCCTGCCGGCATTCACCAGGGTCTCGGCGATGGTGTACATGTTGGATACCTGACCCACCGCCAATTGGTCGGTCAACCCGAAATGGTTCAGGCAGGTGCCGCAGGCCAGGACCTCAACCCCATCGTCCTCCAGAGCGCGCAGGTCGCCCAGCAGCGGCGAACCTTCGCAGGCCAGTCTGACGCCGGTGTTGAACAGGATGATCGTGTCTGGCCGGGGTTGGGCCTCGCCCAGGGCGTGGAAAAAGCCCCGGATCAGAATGGCGCCCAGTTCGGCTTCCCCCCGCCCCATGATATCGGCCGGGACCACGAGGAGGAGCGGTCTGCCTGCGCCCCCGGCGGGCGGACCTGCCTGGGGCAGGGGGGCTCCCCGGGTCAATTCGATGCGAAACTCCTCCCCTTGCGGGGCCACGTTGACCTGCCAGCCGGCCCTCTCGGCCATACGCGACACGTTGGTCACGGCGGTCTCGTTGTCCACCAGGGTCACGATCTGATCGGCCTGCTGCATCGCCTTTCGCGTCTGGATCACCGGCTGCGGACAGGCCAGGCCACGGGCATCCACTATGGTTGTCATCTCACCACCTCGCCTTGTGCCCCCATCATACACCTTTTCCCTAACCAGGTCAACCTATAGGCATAACTTTCAGGAATAAAAAGGCCCTCTCCTGGCCGGAGAAGGTCGGACAGGTAGGGCGGGTGGGATTTGAACCCACACGGGGTATTCCCCCAGCGGATTTTAAGTCCGCAGCGTCTGCCGTTCCGCCACCGCCCCACTGATAGCAAACGGCTGATAGCCTGACGCTATCAGCCCGATTGCCAGAGGCGACGACGGGATTTGAACCCGTGATCGCGGTTTTGCAGACCGCTGCCTTGCCACTTGGCTACGTCGCCGGAACGATTGGAAAATAGTTTCCGTAGGGGCGACGCATGCGTCGCCCCTACCTTAAAAATAAATGGCGGATGGTATCCATTGGGCCGCCGCGAGGGCTGCCCCTACTCCTCCATGAATCGTAAAGAGAGCGGGCGATGGGATTCGAACCCACGGCCCTCTCCTTGGCAAGGAGATGCTCTACCGCTGAGCCACGCCCGCATACTTGCCGAAAACCGGCCCCGGACAACCTTTCCCTGCCGTCCGGCAGAGCCTGGCCCGGCCGGTTTTCGGATATCCTCTTGGTGCCGCAGCCCAGACTTGAACTGGGGACCCTTTGATTTTCAGTCAAATGCTCTACCAACTGAGCTACCGCGGCAGCCTACAAGCCCAATTTTAATGCAACTCTGTTTTTTTGTCAAACTTGGACCCGGCCTGTGTCTGACAGGCGAGGGTCTGGCAGCTTGTTGGAAGGGGCCGGCTCCCGGACCTGGCCTGGATCACGCCAGGTATCTGGCCCGCAACCGGGCAAATTTGCCGAGGAATTCCTGCTCCAGGGCAGCCTTTTGCTCGTCGGGCAAAAAGCTGGCCCGCAGGGCGTTGAGGCTGAGCTGCTCCAACTGGTCCGCGGAGAAGCCCAGGTGGTCGGCCAGGGCCTGATATTCCCCCACCAGGTCGGTGTTGAACATGGGCGGGTCGTCCGAGTTGACGGTGACATAGACCCCCTGCTCCCACAGGCGGCGGATCGGGTGCGCGGCGTAGGAGGGATAGACACCCAGGCACAGGTTGCTGGTCGGGCAGACCTCCAGAGGGACCTGATGCTCCCGCAGGTAATCAACCAGGGCCGGGTCCTGGATGCACTGCACGCCGTGGCCAATCCGCTCGGCCTGCAGGGCCCGGAGGGCTCCCCACACACTTTCCGGCCCGGCAAGTTCCCCGGCGTGGGGCAGGCTGTGCAATCCTGCTTCCCGCGCCAGGGCGTAGGCGTCGGCGAACCATTCCGGCGGGTGGCCTGGCTCGGTGCCGCCCAGCCCCAGGCCGATCACCCCCTGGTCCACAGCGCCGGCGGCCCACTGCGCTACCTGCAAGCGGGTCTCCGGGTTGTTGCGGACGATGTCCAGCACCCACCGGAACTCGACGCCGAACTCGGCCTGGGCACGGGCCCGTCCGTCGTTCAGGCCGGCCAGGATCTCGGCAAAGGGCAGGCCGGTGTTGTGGACGTTGGTGTACGGGGTAAAGGTCACCTCGGCGTAGCGGATGTGCTGGCGGGCCATGCTCGCTCCGAACTCGTAGGCGATGAGGTCAAAGTCGGCGACGGTCCGCAGACAGCCGGAGATGGTAAAGTAGACCTGGATGAAATGGTCAAAATCGGTAAAACGATAGAAGCGGCGCAGGCCCTCCAGGTCATGGGCCGGCAAAGCTATGCCGTTGCGCTCGGCCAGGGTCAGCAACGTGGCGGGGCGGATGCTCCCCTCCAGGTGGACATGCAGCTCGACTTTGGGCATTTCGCGGATGAAATCGTGCAGGCTCATCATGCTATCCGGTTCGACTTTCCCCCTCCCATAGGCCGGCAGGCTTTTTCGCGGGGGTGGGCAGATTGTAACATAGGAGCACCCCGGCGTCAAACAGCGACGCCGTTCTCGCCGCCGGGACCGCAGAAAACGCAGAGGAGATCTGACCTCCCCCATCCCCTTCGGCGAGCGGAGGAAGGTGTGGAGGGCCAGGGGATCGGCCGACTTGCTGCGGGGGCAGGCGGGAGGGTGAGCATTCCGCACCGGGGACAGACAGGTGGGATTCGGAAAGGATTTCGTCGGGAAAAGTGGTCAAAAGGCCATTTGGCCTTGGGCATAATGAAAGTTGCCAGCCGCCGTGATTGGAGGTACATTGTACCCTGGCAAATCAAAAACACGGAGGCTGGCAAGCTGGACACGGGGGCCAATCGGATGGCAGGGTCTTTTCATTCTCGCCGCCAGAGGTGCCAGGCACTTCCGGAGAGCCTCTCGTGCCCCAAGTGCCTGGTACCTGAACAAGAAATGACCCTCATTGGATGGTGGTTGAGAACTCGGTCCCACTCCCCGACGCTGATGAACCTGATCCTGGGGGCGGTGCTGGGACAACGGCTGGCGAGCCCTCTGGGCTGGGTGGCCTGTCCGCCGCAGAGCCTTGGGCAGCCGGATATCGGGGGCCGGCGCACCCCGGCCCGGTTGCGGCTATGGCAGGGGGTCAGCCTCCGGGCGGGCTGGGAGTGGGAGAGTCTGTCTGCCAGTGGCGCAGGTATGCAGCGGCTGGGTCTTAGCCTGGCCTGTTACTGCCCCGCCAGAGGGTGTCCTTCATGGGTAACGGTCCCGATGGGGAGCGTAGAACGTAAGGAGTAAGGGTAGATGGAGGTGGATCTTGGCTCTCCTTATCCCCCTGCCACCTGGCGGTTGCTGGTGGACGGGGAAGCCGATGGGGCGACCAACATGGCGGTGGACGAGGCCATCCTGACCGCTGTGGTCGAGGGTTCCAGCCCCCCTACCCTGCGCCTCTACGCCTGGTCGCCGCCCTGCCTGAGCCTGGGCCGCAATCAGCCGCTGGCCGATGCCGACCTGGCAGCCTGCCGCGCCGCCGGGGTGGATGTGGTGCGCCGGCCCACCGGCGGGCGGGCCATCCTCCACACCGATGAACTGACCTACTCGGTGGCCCTGCCGCAGGGCGATCCACGCGCCACAGGCGACGTGTTGACAAGCTACCGCCGCCTGAGTGAAGGGCTGCTGGCCGGGCTGCATCTCCTGGGCGCCGAGGCAGTCCAGGCCGGGGTCCGAGGGCCGGTCGCCGATCCCACCGCCATCTGCTTCCAGACCCCCTCCGACTATGAGATCATGGTCGGCGGGCGCAAACTGGTGGGCAGCGCCCAGTGGCGGGCGCGGGGGGGCGTGTTGCAACATGGCAGCCTGCCGCTGAGGGGCGACCTGGCCCGTATCGTCGCCTATCTTTTCCTGCCTGAAGCCGGGCGGGAAGCGCAGCGACACCACCTGCGGGCGCGGGCCGTCACCCTGGAAGAGGCAGTGGGCCGTCCCATCCCCTTTGCCCAGGCCGCCGAAGCCCTGGCCCAGGGCTTTGCCCAGGCGCTCAACCTGACCCTGGTTCCCGGCCGGCTAACCGCCCGCGAGCGCGCTCTGGCTGCCGAACTGCGCCGCAGCCGCTATGCGGCTTCTACCTGGACGGCCCGTGTCTGAGCAAACACGCCGGCTTGCCGGCCGTCCCCCCTTGTGGTAGAATGGTACCATCCTACCGGGAGCACCGACCATGCACATCGGGGTCTGCACGATTGAACTGCGGTTGCCGGGCAACGGCTCGCTCAAGGGCAAGCGCAGCGTCGTGAAATCGATCGTCAGCCGCGTGAGCCGCGAGTTCAACGTCTCCATCGCCGAGGTGGATGCTCAAAACCTGTGGCAGCGGGCCGTGCTGGGGGTCGCCTGCGTATCGGCCAGCGCCGACTATGCCCACGGCCAGTTAGAGCGGGTGGTGCATTGGATCGAGGCCACCCGCCCTGACGTCGAACTGGTGGATTACCAGATCGAACTGCTCTAAAAAAAGACCTCCGGGGTCCCGGCAGATCCCGGAGGTTTTTGGGTAGCGGATACGGGATTCGAACCCGTGTCTCTGCCTTGAGAGGGCAGTATCCTGGGCCTCTAGACGAATCCGCCCTGCCCGCAACAGCACCGCTATTGTACCAATAGAAGGAGGAAATGTCAAACGCCGGGGGGCTGAAGGTGGTGAGGCTGAAGCCGTTGACGGATCAAACCGGCGCGGGGGGGCGACAGGAAAGCCCCTTTGCGGCTTCTTGCGTATAGAACAGGGAGCGTGGTTCTTCCGGCCATTGCAGACTGCGATCGGACGGGAATTGTCATTCACCGCGTTTCCGGGTATAATAGCGGTCAGCTACGTCGCAGGAGAACAAGAATGGACCTCAAACGGCTGCGCAATCCATTCTTCAGCCGCCAGCGGATCACCGATCCGGCCTATTTTTACGGCCGCCGGCGAGAGCTGGAGGCGCTATACAGCGCCGTCGTTACCCACCAGTGCCGCTCCATCGTCGGCGAGCGCAAGTTGGGCAAAAGCTCGTTGCTGACGGCCATTGCCCGTCCGGAGCAGATGCAGCGCTTCGGCCTGGACCCGGAGCGGACCCTGTTTCTCTATTTCGACCTGGAGGGCATGGCCTCGGCGCGGCGGGAGGAGTTCTGGATTGAGTTGCTGGACCGCCTGATCGCCGCCTTGTCGCCGGGCGCCCCTTCGGGCGCACATCCCGCGGCGCCCGGCCTGCGGGCCGGAGCCGGCCGGCTGCTGGAGGCCGGGGAACTGCGCTTCACCACCGTCCGTCGCCTGCTGCGCCAACTGCGCGACGCCGGCCTGGACCTGGTGCTGGCCCTGGATGAGTTCGAGGGGCTGGCCCGTAACCCCAACTTTGAGTCCGACTTTTACAGCGAACTGCGCAGCCTGGCCGGTGAACTGGGGTTCGTCTACCTGACCGCCTCCAAGCGGAGCCTGTACGAGCTGACCTATCACCACCGGGATACCCTGTCCTCTCCCTTTTTCAATATCTTTTCCGAACTGCCTTTGGGGCTGATGCCCGACGAGGAGGCCCGGGGCCTGCTGGCGACCCTCTCCGGGCAGGGCGAGGGGCCGGGGTTTTGCGACGAGGAGATTGATCTGGCGCTGGAGCTGGCCGGGCCACACCCCTTTTTCCTCCAGATCGCCGGCTTTCACCTCTACGAGCTGCCGGGCCGGGGCCGGCCCCGCTCTCCCGACGCCTACGACCGGGCTGCCCGCCGTTTCACCGCCGAGGCCGAGGACCACTACCGCTACCTCTGGTCGCAGCTCAGCCCGGAGGAGCAGGCGGCGCTCCTGTCGCCCAACCAGGCCGGCGAATCGCTGCGCAAAACACTGCTGGCCAGGGCCCTCATCCGACCGGAGGGGCGGCGCTACGTGCCCTTTGGCCACGCCTTTGCCGTCTTTGTGGAGGAACAGCGCCGGGCCGGGCCGGGCGAGCCCACCAAGCCCACCCTCGTCGCCCCCAAGTCGGCCACCGACCTGACCGGCAAGCAACTGGGCAACTACCGGGTGATCGCTGCGTTGGGACAGGGGGGCATGGCCAAGGTGTACAAAGGCTACCAGCCGCTGCTCGACCGTGCTGTCGCCATCAAGGTGCTGGCCCCCCACTTTGCCACCGATGAAGAGTTCCGCGCCCGCTTCCAGCGCGAAGCAGCGGCCATCGCCCGCCTCCGGCACCCCAACATCGTCCAGGTCTATGACTTTGGCGTGGAGGGGCCGATCCACTACATGGTCATGGAATATATCGCCGGCGATACGCTCAAGATGCGCATCCGCTCGGCGCAGGCGGCCGGCGAGCGGATCCCATCCTGGGAGGTGCTGACCGTGTTGCGGGGCATCGCCTCGGCCCTGGATTACGCCCACAGCCACGACATCATCCATCGTGACGTCAAGCCGGCCAATATCATGCTGCGCATCGAGGAGGGGGATGCGAGGGGGACCTTCACCCCGGTGCTGACCGATTTCGGCGTGGCGAAAATCCTGGAGGGGGTGCAGTTCACCGGCACCGGCATGACCATCGGCACACCCGACTACATGGCCCCGGAGCAGGGCAGCGGCGGCCAGGTGACGGCCCGCGCCGACCTCTATTCCCTGGCGGTCATCCTGTACGAGATGCTGGCCGGGGAGCTGCCCTTCACCGCCGATACCCCGGTGGCCGTGCTGCTCAAACACCTCTCCGATACGCCGCCTCCCCTGCACCTGCGGGTGCCCGACCTGCCGCCGGCCCTCGATCAGGTGCTGCAACGCGCCCTGGCCAAAAAGCCGGAGGACCGCTATCCCAACGGGGCGGCCCTGGTCCAGGCGGTGGAGCAGGCCTGGCCGGTGGGACGGGGAGGTGGGGGATGATCAGGCGCAGTGTGATCGCCGGGCTGCTGGTGGGGGTGGTCTTTGTCCTGGTGGCCATCTATCCTACCCTGTGGATCTATGCCAGGTTGCAGGGGCTACCGCCGAGGTTGCAGCCGCCGGCACACCCGCTGTTGTGGATCGGGCATGGGGTGCTGGGCCTGGCCGCCCTGGCGTTGATCGGCAGCCTGGCCGCCCGGTGGAGCGGTGCCGACAACGTGGGCCGTGGTTTCAAGGCCGGGGCCATCGGCGGCCTGGTGGTCAGCGTGCTGTTCTACGCCCTGCTGCTGGCCCCCACCGCCGCCGTGGTCGCCGCCCTGCGCCTGTGGGGCCACCAACCTGTGCCCCAGGACCCCTATCCGCCGGACCGGATGCTCCTCGAGTTTCTGCGCCAGATGACGATTACCACCCATGCCAGGATGGACCTGTGCCTGCTGGCCGGCGGGCTGTTGGGCGGCATAGAGGGGGCGATCGTCGGCGGGTTACGGCGTCGAAAACGGGTGCCGTCTCCCTCTCTACTGGACACGATCCACGGGCCTCAGCCCCGCCGTCGCTGGTTCGCCAATCATGACGACGTGTGGCAGGCGGGCATCGTGG
Organism: Anaerolineae bacterium; assembly: GCA_034435455.1. Taxonomy (GTDB): domain Bacteria; phylum Chloroflexota; class Anaerolineae; order JAAYZQ01; family JAAYZQ01; genus DAOTXL01. Next base: position 3,431 of record DAOTXL010000038.1, on the reverse strand, counting down.
CCGGGCTCATCGGCGGCAGCGTGTTTTGGCTGAGCATCACCGTCGCCTTTTTCAGCAACCTGCAGGTAGACTGGCCGGCCCTGCAAACCGCCCTGCGGGGAAACGCCGGCCCGCTCGTGCAGCTCCTGTCCAGCGAAACGCTGCTAAGCTGCCTGGCTCCGCTGTTTGTCCTGACCGTGCTGGGCATCGGTGCCCTGGCCGTGCTTCTCTTGAAGGACCCGCCCCGCCGCCACCTGTCCCGCTTTCAGGCGGTGATGATCGCCGGGGTGGTCGCTGCGCTGTTCACCCTCCTGGCGGTGCTGCCGATAGCCTTCACCGTCCTCAGCGTCTCGCGCTATGCGGCCTTTGAGGTGGCCCAGATGGCCCAGACGGTGGACCCTGAGGAAGAATTTTATATGGAGCCGGAGCTGTTGGACTGGCTCATTGAGTTCATCCATACCCCTCAGCGGGCAATCCCCCTGTTCTACGCCCTGCCGTTGCCGCTGTTCGGCGCTGTTTTGCTGGGGGTCCTGGCCTGGCTCGCTCCGCAGGCGGTGTTATACGGGCTGACCCTGCCCCTCCTCTTCCGCCGGCCGGTGGATCGGGCTGCCCGCATTGCCCGCACGGTCAACGCCCAGCCGGCCAGCCTGTTGCCCCGCCTCTATGGGTTATACACCACCGATGCCAGGGCGGTGCGGGTCCTGCCCCACCTGGCCTTTCTGCTCCGGGAGCCGGCCGCCGCGGGCGTGGTGGCCGCGTATCACACCCTCAGCAGCGTGCCCGACCAGGCCGACCGGGCGGTTTCGGCCATCCGGGAGACGGTGGCCGGCCAGGAGGGCTGGCGCTGGCGGGCCGAGGTCGGCGAACTGTACCGCGTCCTGAGCGAGGGGCTGGCCGCCAGGACGCTGGCCCAGGTGACGGCCATCCAGCCGCCGCCCCGCGAGATCACCTCCTCGCTGCCGGTGTTGCTGGCCCGCAGTTGCGATGGGATCGGGCGGGTGCTGGGTGAATTGCAAAAGGTGGAGCGGGTGGATGACCTGAACACCCGGCTGATCTTTCTCAACAGCGCCCAGGCGGCCATCCTCGACCTGCGGCGCAGCACGGCACCGGACAGTGAGGCAGGCCGGGCGTGCCAGACCCCTTACCCTGAGATCGGGCTGGTGCACCGCCTGCTGGACCACTGGCAGGGGTTTGTGCTGAGGGCCACCCAGGAACTCCAGGGCCGGGCCGATCTCCAGGCCCGGCTCCAGGTCCCCCGCACCGGCCTGGCCCCCAGGGTGCGCCAGAGCATCCTCCTCACCAACATGGGGTTGAACGTGGCCCAGAACATCCGGCTGCACGTCCTGGATGGGGAGGGCTATCAGGTGACCGAGGGCGCCGAACAACAGGTGGAGATCCTCGGCCCGCAAGAGAGCCGTGAGCTGGAATTCTGGCTGGCCCCTGCCGGCCCGCGTCGCCTGCGTCTGGCCTGGGAACTGACCTTCGACGATGCCGTGGACCACGGGCGGCGGGTGGAATTTGCCGACCTGCTGGAGTTGGAGGAAGACAGGACCGACCGGCCTTTCCAGCGCATCTTTCCCATCCCCTATGTCACCGGCACGCCGCTCCGTTCCGGCGAGATGTTTGTCGGGCGGCAGGATGTGTTCGACTTTGTGCGGGAACACCTGCTGGGCGCGTATCAGAACAACGTCATCGTCCTGCACGGCCAGCGGCGCACCGGCAAGACCTCCATCCTCTACCGCCTGCAGGAACTGCTGTCCGACACCCACATCGCCGTCCTGGTAGACATGCAGGGCAAGGCGGCGCGGGGCACGGCCGATTTCCTGCATGCCCTCAGCGACGACATCGCCTATACCCTGGAGAGCCACGGCATCCTGGTGGAACTGCCCGCCCGGGCCGAATATGAAGAGGCCCCCGAGTTCACCTTCCGTTCCCGCTTTCTGCGGGCGGTGGTGGACCGGTTGGATAGCCGCAACCTGCTCCTGATGTTCGACGAGTTCGAGGAGCTGCAAAAGCGGGTGGAGGACGGCCGGCTGGAGCCGGAAATCTTTGCCTTCCTGCGCAACCTGATGCAGCACGAACCGCGCGTGGACTTTGTCTTTTCTGGCACCCACAAGCTGGAGGAGCTGTGCGCCGATTACTGGTCTATTCTGTTCAACATTGCTGCCTACAAGCGCATCACCTTCCTGGCTCCCGATGAGGTGCGCCGCCTGGTGACCGAACCGGTTGCGCCTTACGGCCTGGAATATGACCCCCTGGCCGTAGAGCGCATTATCCAGGTGGCGGCCGGGCACCCTTATTTCACCCAGGTGGTGTGCCACGAGATGGTGGCCTATCACAACGAGACCCGGCATAACTACCTGACCGTCACCTGCGTGGACCAGGTATTGGAGCGGATTGTCGAGCGGGGCGAGGCTCACTTTAAATATCTGTGGGCCGGTGCCACCCCCGACGAGCAGCGGGTCATGCTGGCCCTCACCGACCGGCTGCCCGACGCCGACGCGGCGGTCACCCCGGCCCAGATCGCCGAAGAGTTGGGGCGCAAAGGCTATGATCTGACGGAAGAGGCCCTGACCCGGGCCCTGGCCCACCTCCAGGCCCGGGACATCGTCACCCGTTCCGGCCCGCAGAGCAGCCTGTACCGCTTCAAGATCGACCTCGTCCGGCGCTGGATCGCCGTCACCCGGCCGGGGGGATAGGGGGACGGAGCCGGAGACACGGGCAAACCACACTTGCCCTGCGTGCGGATATATGCTAAACTGTACCGCAGAAGGGGGATGCACCATGAGCACAACTACAGCCCAGGCTACCATTACAATCAGTCTGGCCGATTTGGAGAGTATTATCCAGCACGCAATACAAAAAGCGGTCCGCGAAGAGCTCACGCGCCTGCTCCGCACGCCAGACCGGGCCATCCTCGACTATTGGGAGCATGAAGGGCCGGAGGACCCCGCTGGCGATGAAAAACTGCTGGCTGAAGCCCTTGTGAGTATAGAGCAGTACGAAAAGAATTCACAGGGTTGGAAGACGTTGGAGGAATTCGAAGCCGAACTCACCCAGGCTGGTGCCTCACATGAATTACCGGGTTGAGATCTCGCCGGATGCCCAAAAAGAGATCGCCGCACTGCCCGGCTACGTGCATGCTCCGGCCCTCAAACTGCTTCATAGCCTGACGGAAAACCCCCGCCCTCCGCGTGCCAAAGAACTGCGGGACAAGCCAAACATCTACCGCCTGTGGCTGGTCAAAAAATGGCGCATTGTTTACAGTATAGACGAGGACCGGAAGCTGGTGCTTGTTTTGCGGGTGCGCTGCAAGGAGTTTATTAGACATTATAGAGATTTAGTTTTGACAAATTTGTCATTGATACCTATACTTGCGACCCTGCCTAATCAATTGATGCAGGGAGCAAGTTGCAATGGTCAGTTACAATGAATTATCTGCCAATCCTGGC
>DAOTXL010000037.1:0-1897 GCA_034435455.1 Anaerolineae bacterium | reverse complement strand
AGGTACATTACTTCTTTCCTTCTTTGGCACTGTGTAGCACCCTGCTCAAGTGCCCTTCCTACCGTGCGGCTACTGGCCGCCGGACCTGCCCCTGGTATCAATTTTGGGGGCTTGACAAACTATAGGACGTCTTACGCACTATGCCCTACACACCCCGACCACCTGCCCAAACCCCGGCTGGACCCGAACCTGCCCGTCCTCGAAAGCGGTCTGGCCGCGCAATATGACCCGCCGCACCCGCCCCTGCACCCTCATCCCCGCAAAGGGGGTCCAGCCGCAGCGGGTATGGAGGCCCTCATCGCTCAGAGTATAGCGGGCGTCGGGGTCCACCTCAACCCAGGTATCGGGTTGATCCGGCAGGCCGAACATGCGCCGGGGGGCGGTGCAGGTCAGCTCCACCAGCCGCTCCAGCGTCAGCCGCCCCTCGGCCACGGCGGTCAGCAGCAGGGGCAGCATCGTCTCCAGCCCCGGCACGCCGGGCGGTGGGGAGTCCCCTTCCTTCTCGGCGCGGGTGTGGGGGGCGTGGTCGGTGGCGATGCAATCCACCACCTCCAGATTGGCCCACAGCGCCGCCACATCGGCTGCGGGGGCCAGAGGTGGCCTCATGGTCCCGTATGGACCCAACCGCCGGGCGTCCGCCTGGCTGAGAAAGAGGTGGTGGGGTGTGACCTCGCAGGTCAGCGCCGCGCCCGACTCTTTGGCAGCGCGGATCAGGGCGATTTCAGCCGCGCGGCTGACATGGCACAGGTGCAGCCGCCGGCCAAAACTCCGCGCCAGGCCGATGGCTACGGCCATCATCAGCCCTTCGGCGTGGACGGCGATGGGCCGCGTGGCCGGCCAGGCCCGAAAATGGGCCAGCAGGGCAGCCAGGTCCTGGATCCGCAGCGGGCCGTAGGTCTGGTCCAGGTAGATCTTGAGCCCCACAGCCTGCCCGGCCAGAGAGGCCGCTTCATCGGCGTTGCTCCCGGTTGCGCCCAGGTAAAAGCCGATGTCGCACAGCGCCTTCTGCCTGGCCAGGCGCTGTTTGCGGGCCAGCATGACCCCATCCACCACCGGCGGGGTGGTGTTGGGCATATCCAGGACCAGAGTCACCCCCCCGGCCAGAGCGGCGGCGCTGCCGCTGGTCATATCCTCCTTTGCCTCCCCGCCCGGTTCGCGGAGATGGACATGCGCGTCTATCAGCCCCGGAAGGCGCAGGATTGCCACCGATTCTCCCATTCAAAAAAGGTGCCAGGCACTTGAAAAATGCCTGGCACCGGGCCCCTGAAAAAAAGGGCACCGGGCGGGAGAAACCTCTCCTGCCGGTGCCCGGTCTGCTCTTTGAGTGGTGCGTTTGACCTGCCGTCCCACGCCCGTCTACCTGCCCCTGCTCCCTGTATGGCCCAGGCTGAAGCCTGGGCTACCTGATATTCTAACACACACCTCCCCCCCTGGCAAATTCAAGAGAGCCAGGGGCGGCCCCAATCCCCTGGCTCTCTATGAAAAGGAGGAGAAGAGATACCGATATGGACAGCATGGCCCATGATGACCCCTCGACGGATGGTTCTACCCGAATGCAGTCCCTCGCCTGAGGTTGCTCGCCCGCCATGGGCCATGCCATTGGAAGCAACCTGATTATACCACAGAGGGCCCCGGCCTGCTGGACGGCCGCTCGACGATTGCCCTACGTCCAACAGACGCAGAAAAGTTGCGCACGGCAGACCCCGGTCCGCCACCCGACTGCGGAGCCGGGGCTTCAGCCCTGTTCGATTTGACCTCCCCCCTACCCCCCGTCCCCCCTATGGAGGGTGCTTAAGAAGTAGGCAAGGTATGGCGGTCATGGTATAATAAGTCATCCTTCCTGGAAGTCAAGCAGCTATGTTGAGAGAGAATTACTATCGGGAACCCACAGAGTTGG
>DAOTXL010000036.1:0-4078 GCA_034435455.1 Anaerolineae bacterium | reverse complement strand
AGGTACATTACTTCTTTCCTTCTTTGGCACTGTGTAGCACCCTGCTCAAGTGCCCTTCCTACCGTGCGGCTACTGGCCGCCGGACCTGCCCCTGGTATCAATTTTGGGGGCTTGACAAACTATAGGACGTCTTCCTCTTCAGATGTTTGTTCTGTCGCCGCCGTCTCTTCGATCGGGCGTTTGGGGCCGTCGAGCTGCTTAAAGACCAGGATCGTGTGGCCGATTTCGATTTCGTCCCCATCGTAGAGTGCCGCTTTGACGATCTCTTCGCCATTAACTTTGGTGCCGTTGGCCGTTGCCAGATCGTAGATGTAGAACTGCGCTTGACCCTCGGCCCCCTTTTCCAGCCTGACCTTGGCATGCTGCCGTGATACCGCTGTGTCGTCCAGGACGATGTCGTTGTGCGAATCCCGGCCAATCGCCGTGACCTCTGCGGAGAGCCGGTTCAGCCGTCCGGCTCGAGGACCATTTTTGATAGCCAGCCAGGCCATAACCGTAGGGGGTTTGTACAGGATTTCTGTCCGGGCTGCACTCGACGGTGAAGGTCCATAGCTCTCCAGCGGTGGGGAAAAGGAAGGCGGGTACGACGGCCGGGGTGCTTCGGTGGGAGGCAAAGAGGAACCGGAACCCATCACTTCCGTCCGGCGATCATCGTCGCCAGCCTGGCGCTGGAGAGGCTGTCTTCCCATTTGCATTGTCTCTTCATACGGCATTTTTCTCCTCCTTCAAAGGATTTGGGTTCTGAACAACGGTTCGCATACCACAAGAAGTAGAGGCTTCAGCCGATCGCAGCACAAGATATGCCCCGCCTGAAGGATCGACTTCCAAAAGATCATCGTACCGACTTGAACACCAGGGTTGTGTCTCCGATACGGATGATATCGCCATCCGCCAGCGGTTGGCGCTGGATCCGCCGGTTGTTGACCCAGGTGCCATTGGCACTGGCCAGATCGTAGAGAACGAACTGACCGCGTTCCCACTGGATGCGGGCATGCTCTCTTGAGATGGCGGGGTCATCCAGGACCAGATCGCAGCGGGTGGCATCGCGGCCGATGCTGCTCCGGGCCGAGGTGCTCAGGCCCAGTTGCTTGCCGGTATGCGGTCCACTGCGTACCACCAGCCAACCCTGGGCCGGTGGCTGTTGGCCTGCCAGCCGGGTCCGGTCAAGGGGCGGAGCAGCAGCGCGGGATGGCGGACGGGCTGGAGCTTCCGTCGCCGGTGGCGGCGCCGCCACTTCGGTGGGGGGTAGGGGGGGTGGATAAGATGGGCCCGGCGACGGAAGGGGATGACGCAGTTGCACACCTCCACCGGAAAGCCAAAGAGCGTAGCCAACGGCGCTGCCAAGACCGATCAAAAACCCAACAATGCCCAGGTAGCCAAAGGGTTGTAATAGCCTGAGTTCAATAGAGGTACCGGTGAAGAGATCGAGGATCATGTCAACGGGACTATAGAAAAGCACCAGGTACAGAGAAGGCAAGATCAAAACCCCTCCCAGGATAGCCAATCTCAACCAGGTCGTTGCGGATAGCATCCTTCTTCGAGAATCATAGAGAATCCCCAGGATGACAACGGCTACTAGGAGCAGAGCCAGCCATATCCCCCAGTTATACCACCAGTATAACACTCCCATTTCTCAAACCTCCTTTCATGATTCTTGTTATTAAAGCCATGAATAACCGTGATTCGGCACAGGTTTCTACTACCCCATCCGTTGGAACTGCATCTGCGTCTGCCCCAGGCGAATGAGGTCCCCGTGCTGGAGCAGTTTGGCGTCAAAAATGCGCTTCTCGTTCAGGTAGGTGCCATTCGTAGAGCCCATGTCTTCCAGCCAGAACTGCCCTCCCTGGCAGAGGATACGGGCATGTCTTTCGCGGGAAATCAGCGTATCGGTCGGATTCACATCACGGCGTCGAAGGAAAGTAGTCGGAGCCGTAAGTGAGATCTCCTGACCACTATGGACGACTACCAGGCGTGCCGGGGATGGTCGGGGGTGATATGGTTCGACGGGGAGAAGAGGGCCTGCCGGTGCATGGGGGCCCTCTGGACTTCGAGCTGCCGGGACCGAGAAAGGAGTCGTGTAGCCCAGGGCCCTGGCCATCTCCTCGGCCGATTGGAATCGTTTGCCGATATCTTTCTCCAGAGCACGCATCACCACCTTTTCGACGTGGGGTGGGATAGAAGTATTAAAGTGCCGGGGTTTGGGTGGTTCCTCGGTAAGGTGTTTGTGCAGGACCGTCAGAGGTTCGCCGGTGAATGGGGGCCGGCCGGTGAGCATCTCGTACAACACCGTGCCCAGTGAGTAGAGGTCACTCCGGCCATCCACTCTCGCCCCCTGGGCCTGCTCGTAGGACATATAGAACGGCGTGCCGACGATCATGCCATCCATCGTGCGAGTGACGGCCGTGGCCAGCTTGGCGATGCCAAAGTCCACCAGTTTGACCCCATCCCGCGACGAGAACAGAATGTTTTCCGGCTTGATGTCCCGGTGATAAATCCCATAACGATGGGCATGTTGGAGTGCATCACATGTCTGGCCGATAATGGGCACGATCTCGTCAAGAGGCATGGGATGGCCGCTCCGCAATCGTTCGCGCAAAGAGCCGCTGTCCACATATTCCATGAGCATGTAGTAGATACCATCTGAGCTTCCACCATTGTACACCCGGGCAATGTGAGGGTGAGGCGGCATATTGATACCAATGCGAATCTCCTGCTCGAATTTGTCCTGCAAATATGGATCGGTCTGGTGGAACACTTTGATGGCTACCACCGAGCCATCTCGCCGGGAGAGCCCCTTGTACACGGTAGCCATCCCGCCGCCGCCGATGGGCTCCCCGATCTCGTAATCATCCAGGTTCACCGCACGTTTGACTGCGGGGGCAGGGGTTGGTGCGCGTTCGACGGGTGGCACCTCCGGCCTCGGCGGCACATGAACGCCTGGTATCTGGAAAACAAAGACAAATGGGCCGATCCGAATCTGGTCACCTGGCTGCAGGGAGTGCTGAGCAATGCGTCGTTCATTTACATAAGTTCCATTAGTGCTCTCCCGATCATACAGTAGGTACTGGTTATCTTTCAACATGATCAACGCATGGTGCCGGGAAACCAGCATCCCCTCCAGGCACAATCTGTTATCTGGGCTACGCCCGATGCTGAATTCACTGGAAATGATTGGAAAACTTTGGCCACTACACGATCCATGCAGGCATAGCAAAACCGGTGCCTGTAGTGGTGGAGGGCTGGCACCGCGGTCGAAGCGGGTGAGGGCTACATTGGGCTGGTAGGCGGCCCCACAAAACGGGCATTTCTCCCTGCCGGAAACCTGAACACGGCCACAACCGGGGCAAAGTCGTTTGTGCCTGAAACGGCGCAGAAGGATGAAATACAGGCCTATTGTGATGATCAGGACAGCTATGATGCCAATAATGATATCTGTATTCATTTCATCTTTTTCTGTGGACTGGCTGAGAATTCCCCTTTGCCTGCCTCTGACCGACGTCGGGATGGGGCAGGGGGCAAAGGACGACGAAAGTATCCATCTGAAGGCTGCTGGGCGTACCTGCCTCTTCCAACAGAAAGATAATCACTCCAGCAGACAGTGATTACAATTGGTCAGCCGAGTCAGGTACCATAGAGAGCGAATGTCACTTCGCCTCACCTGCTGCCAGGGCCCCAGGTTTATCCATGCCAAACGGGCGATGGTTCAATTTTCTGGGGAAATTGGTTTACACTTTTTACAGGCGTTAAGATTGCCGCCCGGGACCCTCACCCCACCCCCTTTCCCCTCCCCTCTCGGGGGGATGAAAGCCTTCGGGTACAAAAAGTGTCAATCAATTTTGAACCATCCCCAAGCGATACACCAATTATACACCATAACCATCACTTTGTCAAGAACAGGTTTGAAGGGGTTTTCGAAGCAAATCGGTCCAAGCCATGGGGGCCAGATATAGAGAGTCTTGAAAAAATCGTCCTCAGCGGCCCGGTCGTGACGATGCGCCGGGCGGGTTGCCTCGCGCGCCGAATTGGAGTAAAATGCACCTGCACCATCCGGTCACGACAGGGAGGAGTATCCTATGGA
>DAOTXL010000035.1:0-24278 GCA_034435455.1 Anaerolineae bacterium | reverse complement strand
GCCATAGACTTTCTCCCGTTCTGCAGTTGGCAAAGTGCACCAGCAGCAGGCTTGATTCGATGCGTCTCCAGACCGGCCCGCCGCAATTCTATGGAGCTTCATGTCGGATTTGACAAATCACCGCATCGCTGTTATCGAAGGCAAAATCCGTGTCCATCCGTCCCATCCGGGCTCTCCGTGTCCCATCAGGGGTCAACCGGTTGTGAACCATCCCCCTATTCACTCGCCGCTTCGCCCATTCGCCGACTCGCCGCTTCGCTGATCGCACCTTTCGATTTGACACCCGGCGGCATCTGGTGTATAATGACTCTCGGTCAGTGAGTGACCGGGAGTTTGGTTTCTCCACAGGAGGAGACAGGACGTGAGCACGTCAGAGCGCCGCGAGCGCGAAAAGGCCCAGCGCCGCCAGGAGATCCTGGACGCTGCCCGGCAGGTCTTTTTTGAGCGCGGGTTCCACCAGCCCACCGTGGATGACGTAGCCGCCCGCGCCGAGGTCAGCAAGGGCACCATCTACCTGTACTTTGCGAGCAAGGAGGAGATCCTTGCTCATTTGCTTTTGGAGGGGCTGGACCTGCTCCTGGCCGACATGGAGGCGGCCTTTGACCCCCAGCCCTCCCAACCCGAATCCACCCTCCGCGCCCTGGCCAACCGTTACCTGGCCTTCAGCCAGGCCCACCCCCACTACTTCCGCCTGATCATGGCCTTCGACCGGGGCCGGTTCGAGGAACAGATCCCGGCCGAACTGTATCAGCAGGTGCTCCATCGGAGCCTGCGGGGGCTGGACCTGCTGACCCAGGCCATCGAGATCGGGAAAAAGGCCGGCCTGTTCCAGATCCAGGACCCCCGGCGAGCAGCCGGATCGGTATGGGCGGCCCTGAACGGCGTCCTGGTGCTCATGGCCCACCCCCTGCGCCGACAGATGCTCAAGGCCGACCTGGAGACCATGTTCCAGGCCACGTTGGATCTGGTGATAGCCGGCTTGAAGAAGAAAGAACAATAGAAGGGAGGAAAGCGCATGAAGGAGGTTGTGATCGTTGGGGGAGTACGGACTCCCATCGGCAGCCACGGCGGGGCATTCCGCACGCTGACCGCTCAACACCTGGCCGCCCTGGTGTTCAGAGAGGTCATCCAGCGGGTGGGGATTGACCCCAACCTGTTCGACGACGTAATCCTGGGCTGTATCGGCCAGCAGAGCGATGCCCCCAACATCGGCCGGGTGGCAGCCCTGCTGGCCGGGGTGCCGGTGCACGTGCCGGGCTATACGGTGCAGCGCAACTGCGTATCGGGCATGGTGTCCATCACCTCCGCCTATCAGGCCATCCAGGCCGGCGACGGCCAGGTGTTCCTGTGCGGCGGCGTGGAGAGCATGAGCACCTCGCCCTATGTGGTGCGCGGCGCCCGCTGGGGGCTGAAGCTGCGCCACGACACCTTTGTAGACACGCTGTGGGAGGGCCTGACCGACCCGGTGTGTGGTCAGATCATGGGCTACACCGCCGAAAACCTGGCCATGATGTACCATCTCAGCCAGGAGGAGCAGGACCGGTTCGCCGTCGAAAGCCACAAAAAGGCGTTCCGGGCCACCCGCAGCGGTCGCTTCCGCGATGAGATCGTGCCGGTGCGGGTCAGCAAGAAGGTGGCCGGTCAGGAGGTCGCCTACGAGGAGATCGTCCAGGACGAGTGCATCAACCCCACGCTGACCGTACAAAAGGCCGCCCTGTACCCCACCGTGTTCAAAAAGGGCGGCACGGTCACCCCGGCCAACGCCTGCCCCATCAGCGACGGGGCAGCCGCGGTCATTGTCATGACGGCGGACAAGGCCAAAGAGCTGGGACTCCAGCCCTGGGCCACCATCCGCAGCTACGCCTATGCCGCCATCCCACCCGAGATCATGGGCCTGGGCCCGGCCTATTCGACCCCCAAGGCGCTCCAGAAAGCCGGCCTCAAGTTGACCGACATTGACCTGATCGAGCTGAACGAAGCCTTTGCCGCCCAATCGCTGGCCGTGGGCATCGAACTGGAGGATCAGGGCTGGGACTGGAACAAGGTCAACGTCAACGGCGGAGCCATCGCCCTGGGGCATCCGGTGGGCTGCACCGGCACGCGCCTCATGGTCACCCTGCTGCACGAGATGATCAAGCGCGATCTGTCGTTGGGGCTGATCACCGCCTGTGTGGGGGGGGGGATGGGGGGCACCATCGTGGTGGAACGGGAGTAAAAGGAGGAAAGATGGCAGATGTAGCAATGTGGCAGGACAAAACGGTGCGGGCCGACTTTGAGGCCAGGGCCAGGGCACGCCTGGCCGGGTTGCAAACGGCGCTGGCAGGGCAGGAAGGTGTGGTCGCTATCGAACCGGAAAGCGGCGACTATTTCATCGGGGCAACGCTGGGCAAGGCCAACGCGGCCGCCTATGCCCGATACCCCGACCGCTGGCTTTACTTCGTCCGACTGGATGACCCGGACGCCGCGATTGCCCTGCCGACATGGTAGGAAATTGAGGGGCAAGGGATAAGGGACGAGGGGTACGAGTCGATCCGGACGCAACTTCCTCCCCTCTTTCCTCCTTATCCCTGATCCCTGATTGAACGAAAGGAGGGAACGATGTGGATTTTCAAGGCAGGCGTGGTCGGCGCAGGGGCCATGGGCGGCGGCATCGCCCAGGTGATCACCTACTCCGGCCTGCCGGTGGTGGTGAAGGACATTGACCAGGGGCAACTGGACATGGCGCGTCGGCACGTAGAAAGCATCTACCAGAAGCGGGTGGATCAGGGCAAGATGACGCCGGCCCAGATGCAGGAAAAGCTGGACCTCATCGAATACACCCTGACCTACGATAGCTTCTCCGACGTAGACATTGTCATCGAAGCAGTGCCGGAGGTGATGAAGATCAAGCAGCAGGTCTTCCGGGAACTGGACCAGGTCTGCCCACCCGACACCATCTTTGCTTCCAACACCTCGGCCCTGTCCATCACCGAAATGGGCGCCGCCACAAACCGCCCCCATAAGATGATCGGGATGCACTTTTTCAACCCGGCCCACGTCATGAAGCTGGTCGAGATCATCCCTGCTGCCGGAACCGAGCAGGATACCATAGACACCGTGGAGCAGTTCACCCAGGAACTGCGCAAAATCCCGGTGATCGTCAGGGAATGTCCCGGTTTCCTGGTCAACCGCCTGCTGATGCCCTACCTCAACGAAGCGGTGCTGGCTCTGGAGCAGGGGGCGGCCACGGCGCAGCAGATTGACGAAGCACTGGGCCGCGACGGCTTTGGCTGGCCGATGGGGCCTTTCTTCCTGATGGACATGTTGGGCATTGACGTCTGCGCTCACGTCGGCCGCTACCTCTATTCCCACTACAGCGAACGCCTGGCCCCGGTCAAACTGTTCGACAAACTGGTCGAAATGAAGCGGTTGGGCGAGAAAACAGGGGTGGGGTTCTACGTCTACACCGCCACCGACGCCGAACCGCTGGAGGCGATCATCAAACGGCTTCAGGACAGCGGCGAGGTAGAGACCGGCACCCGCTTCAGCGTGGACCGGCTGATCATGCCGTTCCTCAACGAGGCGGCGTTGTGCGTGCAGGAAAACATTGCCAACGTCAACGACATTGACATGGCCTGCATCGCCGGCATCGGCATGCAGGTGAACAAGGGCGGCGAGTTGGTGCGCATGGGACCCCTGGAGTATATGGACGAACTGGGCCTGGATGTGGTCTTGCAAAAGCTGGAGGCGCTGGAGAAGGAGTTTGGGCCGCGCTTCCATCCGGTGAACATCCTGTACCAAAAAGTGCGCGCCGGCGAGCTGGGCAAGAAGACAGGGCGCGGATTCAAAGAGTACACAACGTAATCCGTACAGAACGAAAGGAGCCAATGATGGGAGACTATCAATTTGTCAAAGTGAGTATCGAGGATCGGGCGGCCATCCTGACCATTGACCACCCGCCGGCCAACGCCTTTGACCGACAAACGGTGACCGAGCTGGATGCTGCCTTTGATGAAGTGACCGCCAACGAGCAGGTCAAGGTGATCATCATTACCGGGGCAGGGCAGTTCTTTGTCGCCGGCGCCGACATCAACGAGATCAATGCCCTGAAGGGCTACGACGACGCCTACGCCGTGGTGCGTGGCGGGCAGATCCTCTTTGACAAGATCGAGCACTCGAAAAAGCCGGTCATCGCCGCCATCAACGGCCGGGCCTGTCTGGGCGGAGGCAACGAGCTGGCCATGGCCTGCCACATCCGTATCGCCGAAGACAGCGTCCAGTTCGGCCAGCCGGAGATCAAGCTGGGCATCATGCCCGGCTGGGGTGGCACTCAACGGCTGCCCCGGTTGATCGGCAAGGGCAACGCCCTGGAACTGATCCTGACCGGCAACAACATCAAAGCCCAGGAGGCCTACCGCCTTGGCCTGGTGAATAAGGTGGTGCCGGTAGGCACCGTGGTCCGCGAAGCGCTGCGCTGGGCCAAGGTCCTCTCGATGTGGGGGGGCGTGGCCATGGCCGCTATCCTGCAGGCGGTCAACGAGGGCCTGGAGATGTCGCTGGAAGAGGGCCTGAAGCACGAAGCCGACCTGTTCGCCAAACTGACGGCCACCGAGGATATGCGGGAGGGAGTGTCCGCCTTCCTGGAGAAACGCAAGCCGTCGTTCAAGGACCGGTAACAAGAGGCAGGAAGCAAGAGACAGGGGGCAGGAGGCAGGAGCGAAAGGTAGCCCAGCTCCCCCCCCTTGCCCCTTATCCCTCCGTCAGGGACGAAAAGGGTAGGGGCAGCCCTGGCGGCTGGCCAAGGGATACCGTCCACCAGGGACGAAATAGGGTAGGGGCAGCCCTCGCGGCTGCCCAGGGGATACCATACCGTCCGCCGTTTATTTACGAAGGAGGGGGGACTGCATGGACTTTCGATTGAGCGAAGATCAGATGATGTTCAAAAAGATGTTCGCCGACTTTTGCACCAAAGAGATCCGACCCAAAGGCGAACAGATTGACCAGGCCGAAGAGCTGCCGATGGAACTGCTGCAGAAAGCGGTGGATCAGGGGTTCTGGGCGGCGCTGGTGCCGGAGGCGATGGAAGGGTGCGGCCTGGACCTCTACACCTACATGCTGATGCTCGAAGAGCTGGCCCGGGCCGACCTATCCACGGCGTTGACCCTGAGCGTCCACAACAGCCTGGTGGTCAAGCCGCTCCTGGACCACGGCAGCGACGACCAGCGAGAACGCTACCTGGGCGCGTTGGGCTTTGGCGAGACGCTGGGGGCTTTTGCCCTGAGCGAGCCGGGGGCCGGTTCGGACGTCGCGGCGCTGGCAACCAGGGCTGTCCGCCATAACGGCGACTATCTCCTCAACGGCAGCAAGGTCTGGGTCAGCAATGGGGCGATGGCAGGCCTGATCCTCACCTTTGCCCGGGCCGAAGGCGGCATCACCGCCTTTCTGGTGGAAAAGGACACGCCCGGTCTCAAGGTCGGCTACCGGGAAAAGACGTTGGGCCTGCGGGGGGTGACATGCAATACCCTTTACTTTGACAACGCCCGGGTCCCGGCCGAAAACCGGCTGGGCGAGGAGGGGCAGGGCCTCAAAATCGCCCTGAGGGCGCTGGACCTCAGCCGCCTGGGGATCGGGGCGCTGGCCCTGGGGGGTGCCGAGCGGGCCCTGGAAGAAGCGGTCCGGTTTTCCATCGAGCACATCCAATTTAGCGTGCCCATCGCCCAGAAGCAGGCCATCCAGAACTATATTGCCGACGCCAAAGCGGCCATCGAGGCGCTGCGCAGCCTGGTAACCTACACCGCCTGGCTGGCCGACTCTGGACAGGAGTTTGGGCCGCAGGCAGCCATCACCAAACTATTCGGCAGCCGGGTGGCCAACGAGGTGACCAACAAGATGCTCCAGGTGCACGGCGGCTACGGTTACATGAAAGAATATGCCATTGAGCGCTACTACCGCGACTGCCGCTCTCTGGAGATCATCGAAGGCACGAGCCAGATCCAACAGTTCCTCATCGCCCGCGATCTGTACAAGGCAGAAGGGCTGGAGATCAGGCCGTAGAATGGGCCAAGGAGCAACCTGCCGATTGGCAGGTTTGCGGATGCGGAGGGCATTATGGACTTTAGCTTCCCCAAAGAGTATCACCTGTTCCGGCGCATGGTGCGGGACTTTTGCGAAAATGAGGTCCGACCGCTGGCCAAGACGATTGACCGCGAACACCGTGTGCCCCACGAAACCATCAAAAAGGCCGCTGAACTGGGATTGATGGGGGTGCCTTTCCCCCAGAAATACGGCGGCATGGGTGGCGGTGAGATCGGCTATTGCATCCTGGCCGAGGAACTGGGCCGGGTGTGCAGCAGCACGGCCACAGTCATCGGCGCCCACATCGGCATCGCAGCGATGGCCATCTACCTGGACGGCACCGAGGAGCAGAAACAAAAGTACCTGGTGCCCCTGGCCCAGGGCAAGGCCATCGGCGCCTTTGGCCTGACCGAGGCCCAGGCCGGCTCCGACGCAGCGGCCATCAAAACCACCGCCGTCCGCGACGGCGATTATTTTGTCATCAACGGCGCCAAGGTGTTCATCACCAACGGCGACATTGCCGATATCATCGTCGTCATGGCCGTGACCGATCCGACACTGGGGGCCTACGGCGGGATCACTGCCTTTATCGTCGAGACTGATACCCCCGGCTATAGCATCGGCAGCCTGGAAAACAAGATGGGCATCCGGGGCAGCTCCACCGCCGAGTGTGTCTTCCAGGATGTGCGCGTGCACAAGAGAAATGTGCTCGGCCAATTCGGCGCCGGCTTTCTGACCTTCATGAAATCGCTGGACATCGGACGGGCCAGCCTGGGCGCGGCCTGCCTGGGTGGGGCGCAGGCCGCACTGGAAGCCAGCATCCGCTGGGCCAGGGCCCGCGAACAGTTTGGCGTGCCCATCGCCACCAAACAGTCGGTGTACTTTATGATCGCCGATATGGCCGCCGAGATCGAGGCGCTCCGCTCCCTCATCTACCGCACGGCCTGGCTGATCGATACCGGCCAGCCCCACGTCATGGAGGCGGCCATCTGCAAGCTCTTTGGTTCAGAGGTAGCCCACCGCTGCATCAACAAGGCCTTGCAGATCCACGGGGCATTGGGCTACAGCCGGGACTATGAGATCGAGCGGGGCTGGCGCGACCAACGCATCACCGAGATTTACGAGGGTACCAACGAGATCCAGCGCATCGTCATCGCTTCCAACCTGTTCCGGCCTTACGGACTGCGGATTCCGACGTAGCAAGGGAGAGTGCGATGAAACTAGTAGTAACTGTCAAACAGATTCTCGACCCACGAGGCATTACCGTTCGGCGGGACAAAGAGCGCGTCTTTATCAACCGGGAGGAGTACATCCTGGACCCCGGCAGCAAGGCGGCCATCGAGGCAGCGTTGCGGCTCAAGGGCGAGGGCGACGAGATTGTCGCCCTCAGCATGGGCAAGCCGCAGGCCGAAGACGCGCTGCGCGAGGCGCTGGCCATGGGCTGCGACGCCGCCCGCCTGCTGAGCGACAAGGCGTTCAAAGAGGCCGACATCACGGTCACGGTGCGCATCCTGGCTGCCGCCATCCTCAAGCTGGGCAGCGTGGACCTCATCCTGTGCGGGCGTGAGTCGGGCGACACCGGCGCCGGGCAGATCGGCCCCCGGCTGGCCGAGGCCCTGGGCTACACTCAGGTGACGGACGTGTATACCCTGGTCGCCGGAGAGGGCCACCTGGAGGCTACCCGACGCTGGGGATCGGGCTATGCCACCGTCAAGGTCCCCCTGCCGGCCGTGATCACCGTCGCGCCCGAAGCCTTTCCGCCCCGCTACCCGCACGGCGCACGCATCATGAACGCCTATCGGGAATGGACCGTGCCGGTGTGGAATGCATCCGATCTGGACCTGGATGAAGGGGCCCTGAAACCGCTGCTGGCCTTCCGCGGCGAGAGCTTCCCACCCCCTCTGGAAGTGGGCGAAAAGTTCCGCGGCGACCCGGCCCGCGTGGCCCAGGATGTGATCATGGCTCTCAAGCAGCAACTAATATCTAATATCTAATCTCAATTGATACTAGATATTAGATATTGCAGGAGGCAGAAATGGATTTTAGCTATCTCGATCAGTGGTTGGAAGAAGAGGTTGGCAAAGAAGAGATCGAGGAGGTCGGCAGCGGCTATCGCAATATCTGGGTGGTCGCCGAAGTGGCAGAGGGGGCCCTGCTCCCGGCATCGCTGGAGGGAATGGGCCAGGCCCGCGAGCTGGCCGATCAGATCGGGGTGTACGCCTACGGGGTGCTGCTGGGGAACGGCGTGGCCCCCCTGGCACAAAAACTGTTCCCCTGCGGCGCAGACAAGGTGCTGGTGGCCGACGATCCCGCCCTGGTCGCATATCAGCCAGAAGTTTATGTCAAGGTGGTGGCCGACCTGGTGGGCCGCTACCGCCCCGAGATCCTGCTCTTGCCGGCCACGCCTCTGGGCAACGACCTGGCCCCCCGGCTGGCGCAACGGCTCAACACCGGGCTGATCAGCCACTGCATCAAGCTGGAACTGGACATGTCGGAGCGGCTGTTGCTGGGCACCTTCGCCACCCTCGGCGGCGAGGTGTACCATACCGTCGCCTGCCCGGAGGCCCGGCCCCAGATGGCCACCCTGCAGCCCGGCCATTGCCGCGCGCCCTACGAGGACCCATACCGCAGCGGTGAGGTGCAGCAGGTGGAGGTGGAGCTGGGGGAGGTGGCCGGACGGCTGACCTGGACCAACCTGGATGCCCAGGTCGAGTTGCCGCCGGTGCCCCTGTCCAAAGCCCGGATCGTCGTCTCGGCCGGGCGGGGCATGGGCGACGCTGCGGGTTTTGCCCTGGTGGCAAAACTGGCCGAGGCGCTGGGCGGGGTTGTAGCCGGTTCACGGGGCGCGTTCGACGAGGGCTGGATCGCCGAAGAGCAGATCGTCGGCGTCGGCGGCGAGTTCGTTGCCCCCGACCTGTATGTGGCCTGCGGCCTGTCGGGCGACATCTATCACTATTTTGGCCTGCAAGAGGCCAAATTCATCGTGGCCATCAACCCCGACGAGAATGCGCCGATCATGAAAATCGCCAACATGGCCGTGGTCGGCGATGCCCGGCAGGTCATCCCGGCCATGCTGGAGGCGCTGGCCGCCTAGACCGGCGCGCATGGCTGTAAAGGCGGGAAGCCTGGGACAACGGGGTCCCCGGCTTCCTGCTTTTTGTTTGCCAAAGCAGCGCAGATGTGCTATGATATTGGCCGAGAAGGCACCGCGGATTGGTCGGGGAGATGTGGCTGTGAGGGTTGCAACAATCGCAGGCGTTGTCAGGCATGGACAACTACACCTGGCAGATCGAGTCCACCTCGAACGGGCATGAGGGTATGGCGCCCCTCTCCCTGACCGACATCTTGACCGCCCGCAAGGTCCTCGCGCCCTACATCTGGCGCACGCCCCTGCTGCCCTCGGCGGCGCTGGGGCAGCAGGCAGACAGCCAGGTCTACCTCAAGCTGGAATGCTGGCAACGGACCGGTTCGTTCAAGGTGCGGGGGGCCCTGAACAGGCTGGCCAGACGCCTGCCGGAAGAGCGGGCCCGGCCTGTGGTAACCGCCTCGGCCGGGAACCACGGGTTGGGTGTGGCCTATGCCGCCCAGGCCCTCGGCCTGCCCCCGGCCATCATCTTTGTGCCGGAAAACGCCTCGCCGGCCAAGGTGCGCCGCCTGCAGGCATCCCCATGCGAAATCCACCGCACCGGAGCCGACTATGAGGCCACCCACACCCTCGCTGCTGCCTACGCCCAGGCCCAGGGCGCGGTGTATCTCTCGGCCTACGACGACCCCCTCGTCATCGCCGGGCAGGGCACCGTGGGCCTGGAGGTGCTGGAGGAACTGCCGGAGGTGGATGCAATTCTGGTACCGGTGGGCGGAGGAGGACTCATCGCCGGGATCGCCGTCGCCGTCAAGGCCGCCAACCCCGCCGTGCGCATCATCGGCGTCCAGCCAGAAGCGTCGCCGGCAGCCTACCTTTCCCTGCGCGATGGACGGCCCTACGAGACCTACCCGGCCACTCCGACCCTCTGCGACGGACTGGCAGGGGGCTTTGGCCGGGTCCCCTTTGCCCTTGCAGCCCACCTGATTGACGAAATACTGGTGATGCCAGAAACGGCCATCCGGCGGGCCGTGGGCTGGCTGCTGACCCACGAGCAACTGCTGGTCGAAGGTTCTGGGGCGATTGCCGTAGCGCCGCTGCTGGACGGCCAACCGGCAGCGATAGGCCGTCAGGTCGTCGCCGTGCTGACCGGCCGCAACCTGGCTGCAGCCGTGCTGCACGAGATCCTGACCGAGTGGAGCAAGCCATGATCCGCACGATTCTCTTTGACCTGGATGAAACCCTCTATCCTCCCCAGACCGGCGTGATGGAACAGATCCGCCTGTTGATGCTGCGTTACCTGGGCGAGCGGTTACACCTCTCGCCCCCGGAGGCTGAGGCGTTGCAGCGGCATTACTTCCAGGTGTACGGCACCACCATGCGCGGGCTGATGATCAACCACCAGATAGACCCGGAAGAGTTCCTTCATTACGTGCACAACGTCCCTTTACAACAATACCTCCGGCCCAACCCTGCCCTGGATGCGGCCCTGGCCTCCCTCCGGCAGCACAAGGTCATCTTTACCAACGCCTCGCGGGAACACGCCGTGCGGGTCCTGGACCTGCTGGGCATCCGCCACCACTTTGAGCGGATCGTGGACGTGCGCGACATCGGCTATGAGAGCAAGCCCCAACCGGCTGCCTATCGGCGCATCTGCCACCTGCTAAACGTCCGACCGGAGGAATGTGCCATCGTAGAAGACAGCGTACGCAACCTGCGCCCGGCCAAAGCAATGGGCATGACAACAATCCTCGTCGGAGATGGCCACCATGAACCAGGGGACGGCGTGGATTACATCCTGCCCCACATCGAAGAGATTAACCTCCTTTTCGCCCCCCCGCCGTAGGAGGCGTCTCCGACGCCGATTTGCCCGCCGCCGATTTGCCCGACGCCGTAGGAGGCGTCTCCGACGCCGATTTTCACGACGCCGATCTGCCCGACGCCGATTTGCCCGACGCCGAATATACCCTAAAAACCGATTCTGTGGTAGAATGATGCCATGAACAACGAACAGGTTTCACCGGACATGGCAAAGGAAACATGACCCAACCATCCATTCGTGTCCTTTTAGCCGACGACCATGCCCTGGTACGGCAGGGGATCCGGCGGTTCCTGGACGAGGCGGGGGATATCGAAGTCGTGGTGGAGGTGGGGGATGGCCAGGAAGCCGTCCGGCTGGCAGAATCCCACCGGCCCGACGTGGTAATCATGGACATCCGCCTGCCCGGCATGTCGGGGGTGGAAGCCACGCGGGAGATAAAAAGACGCTTCCCCCAGATTCGGGTCCTGGTCCTCACGGCATACGATGACGACCCGTACATCTTTGCCCTTTTGCAGGCCGGGGCAGACGGCTACCTCCTGAAAACAGCCAGCGCCAAGGAGCTGATCCAGGCGGTGAGGATGGTCTGGCGAGGCGGCACGGCGTTGAGCCCTGAAGTGGCCGGAAAGGTGGTCCGGCAGGTCGCGGCCCGCAAGCCGGAGGGCGCGCTGGACCAGGTGGAGCCGCTGACAGAACGGGAATTGGAGGTCCTGCAGCTGACGGCTCGCGGCCTGACCAACCGCGCCATCGGCTACACCCTGGGCATCAGCCACCGCACCGTCCAGGGGTACCTGGCCAGCATCTACGACAAACTCGACGTCTCCAACCGCACGGAAGCGGTAACGGAGGCGCTGCGTCGTGGATGGCTTGTCCTGGAGGAAGGAGAGGGCGAATGACCCGCTGGCTGCGCAGCCTGCAGGCCCAACTTTTCCTGTGGGCCGTTCTCCCCGTTACCCTGGCGCTCATTGCCCTGGCCTTTACCGGCGTCTATGCTCACCAGCGAGCCATGAGAGATTTTGTCGCAGAGCGGGATCGGTCCCTGGCTTTTCTGTTGGCCCGAATTGTGGAGGACAGCATCGCCTACGGCCTGGTGGGCACAGATGGCAAGAACCTTGCAGCCTGGATACCGTTGCAGGTGGGGCCGGAGAGCCTGGTGGTGACCGTCGTGGATGGGGAAGGTCGGTTCCTCGTCCACCCAGACCCCAACCGCGTGGGCCAGAGGGCCGAGGACGACCCGATCGTGGCGACCGCGCTGGCCCGGCGCCAGGGCGCGGTGACCCTCTCCCGGCCGGGGCAGGAGTTTTTGCAGGCCACTTTTGCTCCGGTTGGCGGCAGCGATTGGATCGTCATCATCCAGGAGCCGGTAGAAAATCTGACCGGGCCGATCCTGCGCTTCCCCAACCTGGCCTTTCCGGTCGCCCTGGCAGCAGGGCTGCTCTCCCTCATCATCTTTGCCTCCGGCTGGACCACGATTATCCGACCCTTGCAGAACCTGGCCCGTGCGGCGGACCAGATCTCTTGGGGGGATTTCTCCGCCATCAGCCGGTCGGTCGGCGGTGTGCAGGAGATTCGGGACCTGCACCGCGCGCTGAACGAGATGGCCGGACGCATTCAGGGATACCAGGCCGGAATGCAGGATTACATCGGGGCAATCACCCGAAGCCAGGAAGAAGAGCGGGCCCGGCTGGCCCGAGACCTGCACGACGGGCCGGTGCAGAACCTGATCGCCCTGGGCCAACGGGCCGAGATGGCTCAGAGGATGCTGGAACGGGGCGATCTCTCCGGCGCCTTCCAATCCCTGGCAGAATTACGATCTGCCGAACGGGAAGTAGTTGCGGAGATACGACGCCTGGTGGGAACCCTGCGCCCCGTGTATCTGGAAGACCTGGGCTTTCTCCCGGCCCTGGAAGCCCTGGTGGCCCACGCAGCTTCTCAGACAGAGGCCCGGCTGCGCCTGAAGACGGAGGAAGTGGCAGGAAAGATTTCCCCGGCCGTGGAACTGGCAGCCTATCGCATTGTCCAGGAAGCCCTGCACAACGCGGTCCGACATGCCCATGCCCAAAACATTCTCCTCTCGGTCCGTCACCGGCGGGAGGGATTGACCCTTTCCGTGACGGATGACGGGGTTGGATTCCACCTGCCGGCCCGTCCAGATGAATTGACGCACGCCGGCCATTTTGGCCTGGTTGGTATGCGAGAACGAGCACTCCTGGCAGGCGGAACGTTCCAAATCCACACCACCCCCGGGGCCGGCACCGAAGTCACGGTCCATTTCCCGGCCTCTGTCCTCTCATCTCCCGACAGCGGTTGACGGCTGCCCGCCCCCCTGCCAAAGCGCCAGGGCATCCCTCCCAGGAGGGCAAGGGGGCATGGGCACCGCACCGGCAGAAATTCCCCCTGCCCCCTCCTGCCTTCACAAACCCTCCTCCGGCAAAACAGCGTGAGAGCTGGTCTGAAAACCACTAAGGACACGAAGGACACCAATGGTTTTTAGCTATTTCCTTCGTGTTCCTTTGACCTTTGTGATCAGCTTTTCACTGAGAAAGGGAGCCATATGCAGGTAACCGATATCGCCTTGAACAGCCTGCGCCGGCGCAAAGGGCGCATGATCTTTCTGGTGCTCGGCCTGGCCATCGGCGTAGCGACGGTTGTGGCGCTCGTGGCCATCACCAATACCATGCAGACCGACGTGGCGGTCAAGATGGACGAATACGGGGCCAATATCCTCATCGTGCCCAGGGCCGGCGACCTGTCCCTGTCTTACGGTGGCGTGACCGTCGCCTCCGCTGCGTATGATGTGGGCGAATTGAGCCTGGCCGACCTGGATCGCCTCCAGACCATTCCCAACGCGCGGAACATCAGCGTCATCGCGCCCAAACTGTTGGGGGCCATCGCGGTGGGAGAGCAGCCGGTATTGGTGGCCGGAGTCCGCTTTCTGGACGAACTGCGGCTCAAACAATGGTGGCATCTGGATGGGGCAGAACCCGATGGGGCCTACGATGCCCTGGCCGGCGTTCGCCTGGCGCAGCTCTTGAACCTGCACCCCGGCGGGACGGTGAACTTGAACGGCCAGACTTTCCGCGTGGTGGGCATTCTGGCCGAGAATGGCACCCAGGATGACGACATCCTTTTTATTGACCTGGCAGCGGCGCAACAGGTGATGAACAAGCCGGGCAGCATCAGCCTGGTGGAGGTAGCCGCGCTCTGCACCGCCTGTCCGATAGAGGAGATGGTCAGGCAGATCGGCGAGGTGCTGCCCCAGGCGCGTGTGACGGCGCTGCGCCAGGCGGTGACGCTGCGGATGAACACGGTAAGACAACTGGAACGCTTTGCCCTGGCTGTGGCTGCCGTAGTGACGGCCATCGGCGGGATGGTCGTACTGACGACCATGCTCGGCTCGGTAAGCGAACGGCGGCAAGAGATAGGGTTGTTCCGGGCTATGGGCTTCCGCCAGCGACACGTGATGCAGATTATCCTCAGCGAAGCAGCGTTGGTGAGCCTGGTCGGCGGTGCATTGGGCTGGCTGGCAGGCATGGGCGCAGCCATGCTGTTGACCCCCTACCTGGCTAATGTGACCGTACCGGTGCAGTGGAATCCGTGGGTGGCGCTCGGCGCAGCGGGTAGTGCCCTGGTCATCGGGCTGGGGGCAAGCATCTATCCGGCGATCTATGCCGCCCGCCTCGATCCTACCATCGCCTTGCGGTCGTTGTAATGGGTGGAGGCGTGGATGATTGAACTGCACGACGTAACCAAAACCTATAACACCGGAGAAGCGCTGGTCTATGCCCTCCGGGATGTTAACCTGCAGGTGGCGGAGGGGGAATTTGTGGCCATCATGGGACCATCGGGATCGGGGAAAAGCACCTTGCTCACCATCCTGGGCGCGATGAACTCACCCAGCGCCGGCCAGGTGACCATTGACGGCATCAACGTTTACGCGTTGGGAACAGAACGGCAGGCCGACTTTCGCCACGAGTATGTGGGGTTTGTCTTTCAGCAATTGCAACTCCTGCCCTACCTGACCGCGCAAGAAAATGTCCTCCTGGCGCTGGCCGTCGCCAAACTGCCCAAAGCGACCAAAATCGCCCGGGCCCGCGAAGTGCTGGCCCAGGTAGGCCTGGCAGGCAAAGAAGAACGCCTGCCTTACCAGCTTTCTGGAGGGGAGCAGGGGCGCGTGGCAGTGGCCCGAGCGTTGGTCAATCAGCCCCCTCTGCTCCTGGCCGATGAGCCTACGGGCAACCTGGACCGGGCCACCGGCGGGCAGATTCTGAACCTGCTCCAGGCGCTGAACCGCGCCGGGCAAACGGTGGTTATGGTCACTCACGACGCTCACGCCGCCGGTTGGGCCAGCCGTATCGTCAATCTCCTCGACGGGCAAATCGTTGCGGCCAACAGGGACTGACCGGAAGAGCCATACCCCCCTCCCCCCCTGTAGCCCCCCCATCTCCGGCCCCAGGCCGCTTTGAACTCACGGCCATTTGCACCTTCCGGCAAGAGTGGTGTATAATGGAACCGCTTACCGCCGGCCAGGAAAGGATGTCGCACCGATGGCGACCATTACGGGCACGAGGATACGCCTCGGCCATCAGGCCAGCAACAGGGAGGTGCCGATAAAGGGGATTGCCGCTCCTTTGCCGGAAACCGGGCCCCTGCCGGCCGGGGCTGCTCGCGCCCTTTCCCTGGTCCTGGCCGGCCTGGCCCTTGGGCGCCAGCGAGTCATACCAGCAGGCTCGACCTGAATCACCACAAGGTCGGGCCTGATCTTTTCAGGGCCTGTAACAAGCTATGAAAACAAGGAGGTTTTCAAATGGGGATTCAGAGTCGCTTTGACGGCCAGTACACGACCGACTGGGAAGGGGCACTGGCCAGACGAACGCAGTGGATGCAGAGTTCCGTCATCCGGGAGTTGCTCAAGTTCACCATGCTCCCCGACGTCATTTCCTTCGCCGGGGGACTGCCCGCCCCGGAGGTCTTTCCGGTCCGTGACTTTCAGGAAGCCTGCCGGTGGGTCCTGGAGCACGACGCCGAGCACGCCCTCCAGTACGGCCCGACCGAGGGATATCCCCCCCTGAAAGATTACCTCATCGAGGCCATGAGCCGCTACGAACTGCCGGCCAGGCAGGAGAACCTCCTGTTCACCAACGGTTCGCAGCAGGCGTTGGACCTCCTGGGCCGGATCTTTATCAACGAGGGGGACAAGATCGTCGTCGGCCTGCCCACCTACCTGGGCGCCCTTCAGGCCTGGAACGTGTACGGCCCGGAGTACGTGACGGTGCGCGAAGACGACGAAGGGATGTGCATGGACAGCCTGGAGAAAGCCCTGGAGGCCAATCCCGGCACCAAGTTCATCTACGTCCTGCCCAACTTTCACAACCCGGCCGGCACCACCCTCTCCCTGGAATGCCGCTACCGGCTGGTAGAGCTGGCCGCCAGGCATGGCGCGTTCATCATCGAAGACGATCCTTACGGCCAACTCCGCTTCGAGGGCGAGGATATCACCCCCATCTTTGCCATGCACAAGGAGAACACCATCTACCTGAGCACCTTCTCCAAGACCCTGGCCCCTGGATTGCGGCTGGGTTGGATCGTGGCCCCCGAACGGGTGATCGCCAGGCTGGTCCAGGCCAAGCAGGGCGCCGACCTCCACACCAGCACGCTGGTCCAGTACCTGGCCTACGACATTTGTCAGCGCGGCCTGGTGCGGGCCCACGTCCGCAAGATCCGCGATGTATACCGCGAGCGCCGGGACGCCATGCTCCGGGCCATGGAACAACACTTTCCCCCCGGCGTGACCTGGACCCGCCCCCAAGGCGGGCTGTTCCTCTGGGTGCGGATGCCTGAGGACATGGATGCCGAAAAGCTGCTGAAGGTGGCGATCGAGGAAAAGGTCGCCTTTGTGCCAGGCCGGGCCTTTTACCCCGGCGGCAGCGACGGCCACTGTTGTATGAGACTGAACTTTTCCTACTCGGCACCGCCGATCATCGAGGAGGGGATCCGCCGCCTGGGCCGGGCCATGAAACGGCAGATGGAGAAAATGTAGGGCAACTGCTCGCAGTTGCCCTACTTGAGGAAGAACATGGGACCCAAGAAGGTCGTGGAAACCACTTTCCGCGTCCGGTATGCCGAGACCGACGCCATGGGCGTCGTCCACCATGCCGCCTACCTGGTCTGGTTCGAGGTGGGCCGGGGCGAGTATTTTCGCGCCGTGGGCCAGGACTATGGCCGGTGGGAACAGCGCGGCTATCTGCTGCCTGTGACCGAAGCCCACGCCCGCTATCACGCTCCGGCCCACTTTGGCGAACTGGTCACCGTGCGCACCTGGGTAGAAGAGATCCGCAGCCGCGGCCTGACGCTGGGGTACGAGGTGTTCAATGCAGCCACCCGGCAGCGGCTGGTTACCGGCTGGACCAGGCATGTCTGCATGAATCGGCAGGGGCAGGCCCAGCGCCTGCCCGCAGAAATGCTCCGGCTTGCGGAGGAACCGTGATCCAGATCGAACCGGTCACTGCCACAGGCCAGGTCTTCAGGTTCCGCCTGGCGAGAAACCTGTTGGGCCGGCCCTACTATTTCACCGCCGCCTACTGGGTGGACGGCCTGCTGATCGATACCGGCTGCGCCCACACCGCCCGGCCACTGACCTCTGCTCTGCGGGGCTGGCGGGTGGAACGGGTGGTCAACACCCACAGCCACGAAGACCACATCGGCGCCAACGCCGGAGTCCAGGCGATCTTGGGCTGCCCGATCCTGGCCCACCCCGCCGCCCTGCCCATCCTGGAAAACCCCCACCTGCAGCCTCTGCAACCCTACCGCCTGCTCTTTTGGGGCCGGCCCAGGCCCTCCCACGGTGAACCGGTCGGTGAGCGGGTGGAAACCGGGCGGTTTTGCTTCCAGGTGGTCCACACCCCCGGCCACAGCCCCGACCACATCTGCCTGTTCGAGCCCGAACAGGGGTGGCTTTTCTCCGGCGATGCCTACATCGGCGGCGAAGATCGGGCGCTGCGGGCCGGATATGACATCCACGGCATCCTCGCTTCGCTGAAAAAACTGGCCACGTTGCCGGTGCAGGTCCTCTTTTCCGGCAGCGGCAGCGTGCGCGCGGAAGGGATCCGGCCGATCCAGGCCAAGATCGCCTACCTGGAAGAGCTGGGCGAGCGGATCGGCGCCCTCCAGG
Organism: Anaerolineae bacterium; assembly: GCA_034435455.1. Classification (GTDB taxonomy): domain Bacteria; phylum Chloroflexota; class Anaerolineae; order JAAYZQ01; family JAAYZQ01; genus DAOTXL01. The sequence continues at coordinate 6,152 of DAOTXL010000035.1, read as the reverse complement.
CCCAGGGGCTATCGCCACGCCGCATCCGCCGCCGGCTCTTGGGGCGGGAGCTGCCCATCGCTTACATCACCCTGGGCCACTTTTCCGGCCGGCACCTGATCCGGTCGTACCTGGCCGCGCCCCGGCCCTCAGAGCCGGCCCCAGAAGCAACCACCACAGAGTCCCAGGGTTCCGACGAGCTTCTTGACAAATCCTAGACTCTCTTGTATACTTGGGGGCAGGCGATCCGGGGCATTCCTGCACAGGCAGGGCAGGAGCCATCGGGCATTCTAAAAAAAGGAGGAGGAAAAATGGAGAGACCCTGGTTAAAAGAGTACGATTCCGGCGTTCCATCCACGATTGACTATCCCCCGGTACCTGTACATCAATTCCTGCTGGACGCGGCTGCCCGGTACCCGAACAAACCGGCACTGATCTTTGGCAACGTCGTGGAACCCCTGGGCAATGCCCTGCTGGACGCCTCCATGACCTACGGCCGGCTCCTGGAGCTGACCGAACGCTTTGCCGCTGCCCTGCAAAAATTGGGGGTCCAAAAAGGCGACCGGGTGGCCGTCCACCTGCCCAACTGCCCCCAATTCGTCATCGCCTACTATGCCACCTTGATGTGCGGCGGCATCGTCGTGCCCACCAACCCCCAATACACCCCCCGCGAGCTGCGCCATCAGTTCAAAGACTCCGGGGCCAAAGTCGCCGTCACCCTGAGCCTGACCTATCCTTATGTCAAAAGCATTCGGGGGGAGACCGACCTGGAACATGTGATCGTCACCAATATTAAAGAATATTTCCCCGGCCTGCTCAAATTTCTGTTCACCGTGGCCAAAGAAAAAAAGGAGGGGCACTTCCAGGACCTTTCGGGCGACGCCCACACCTATTGGTTCCAGGACCTGTTGGCCCAGGCTCCGGCCAAACCCCAGCCGGTTCAGGTCGGCCCGGCCGACACCGGCGTGCTGATGTACACCGGCGGCACGACCGGCATCTCCAAAGGGGCACAATTGACCCACCGCAACCTGGTGGCCAACGCCATCCAGGTGCGGTGGTGGATGTTTGACTCCAAAGAAGGGCAGGAGGTGATGATGACCGCCCTGCCTCTCTTCCACAGCTACGCCATGACGGTGTGCATGAACCAGACGGTCTATCTGGCCGGGACGATGATCCTGATCCCGAATCCACGGGTGCTGGACCACGTGCTCAAATCGATCAACAAGCACAAACCAACCCTGTTCCCCGGTGTGCCGGCCATGTATGTGTCCATCACCAACCACCCCGATGTGGGCAAATACAACCTGTCCTCCATCCGGGCCTGCATCAGCGGCGCCGCCGGGCTGCCGCCGGAGGTGCAAGAAGGGTTCGAGAAGCTCACCGGAGCCAAACTGGTCGAGGGGTACGGCCTGAGTGAGGCCACGCCCGTCACTCACTGCAACCCGATCTACGGCAAGCGGAAGCAGGGAAGCTGGATCGGCGTCCCCTTCCCGGATACCGACGCGATCGTTGTGGACCTGGAAACCGGCGAGAAGGCGCTGGGGGTGGGGGAGATCGGGGAGCTATGCGTCCGGGGGCCCCAGGTGATGAAGGGCTACTGGAACATGCCCACCGAGACGGCCAACGTCCTGCGCGAGCACCCGGAGCTCGGCCCCGGCCCCTGGCTGCATACCGGCGACATCGCCCGGATGGACACCGATGGCTTTTTCCAGATCGTGGACCGCAAGAAGGACATGATCCTGGGCACCGGCGGCTACAACATCTACCCGCGCGAAGTGGAGGATGTGCTGTACGAACACCCCAAAGTGTTGGAGGCCGCCGTGGCCGGCATCCCCGTCGGCACGGAAAAGGGCGAACGGGTAAAGGCCTATATTGTGCTGAAACCGGGTGAGACGGCCACCGAAGAGGAGATCATCGAGTATTGCCGCCAGAACCTGGCCTCCTACAAAGTGCCCAAATTCGTCGAGTTCCGCAGCGAACTGCCCAAGACCATGGTCGGCAAGATCCTGCGGCGGGTGTTGGTGGAGGAGGAGCTCAAGCGCGCTCAGGGCTAGAAAGGCCCCTCTAGGGTGCAGAGGGCCATTTGACAAATTCCCAACTCCTGAGTATAATGCCAGCAATTGGCCGGGGATAGAGGCCAGAGGGTTCGCAACCGGCTCTCAGGGAGACAGGGAAAGGGGGTGGTCTTGTACGAAAAACGGCGACTGTTGAAATCGATCCGGCGGATAAAGCTTAACAAACAAAGGAGGAGATTTAGAAGATGAAAAGGCTGTTTGCGTTTCTCAGCATTGTGACCATTTTGACCGTGGCCCTGGCAGCCTGCGGGCCGGCCAAGGCGACCTGCCCCGAAGGGGATGTGTGCGTGACCGTCGGCAAAGATGAGCCGATCCGGATCGGCTACATGATGGTCGTCTCCGGCTCCGACGCGTCGCTGGGCCAGGACACCCTGTATGGGGTCCAGATCGCCATTGACGACAAGGGGGGCACGCTCCTGGGCCACAAGATCGAGCTGATCGGCGAAGACTCGATGTGCAGCGCCGAAGGAGGCCAGACGGCGGCCACCAAGCTGGCCCCTGACCCCAAGCTGGTGGCTGTGGTCGGTACGAACTGCTCCAGTGCCGCCCGCGCTGCCCTGCCGATCATGTGCGCGCAGAGCATCCCGGTGATCTCGCCCTCCAACACCGCCCCTGACCTGACGGCAGACGACCGGCCGGCGGACTACTGGTGCTACATGCGCACCGCCCACAACGACAAGGTGCAGGGGGCGGCCATGGCCAAGTTCGCCTGGGAGCAGGGCTACAAGAAGGCAGCCACCTGCCACGACGGTAGCCTGTATGCCGACAAGCTGCAACAGGTGTTCGCCGAGGAGTTCAAGAAACTGGGCGGCACCATCACTGCCCAGGAAGCGGTGGCCCCCACCGACACCGACATGAAGCCGATGCTCACCCGTGTGGCGGCCACCGGGCCGGAGTTCTTCTACTACCCGATCTTTATCGCCGCCGGCGGGCAGATCACCGCCCAGGCCAAGCAGGTGCCCGGCATGGAGAATGTGCAGCTGGCCGGCGCGGACGGCATCTTCTCCCCCGACTTTCTCAAGGCGGCTGGCGATGCGGCGCTGGGTATGGTCTGGTCCAGCCCCGATTTCTCGGCCTTCGGCGGCGGTTATGCCGACTTTTTGAAAAAGTATGAGGCCAAGTCCGGCTCCAAGCCGCTGGCCCCCTTCCACGCCCACGCCTACGACGCGGCCAACATTATCTTTGCCGCCATTGAGAAGGTGGCCATCCAGAGCGGCGACACGCTGATCATCCCGCGCAAGGCGTTGCGCGACGCCATGATCGCCACCAAGGACTTTAAGGGGATCACCGGCAACCTGACCTGCACAGCCACCGGCGACTGCGCCGATCCCAAGATCGCGGTCTACAAGGCTGTGAGCGCCGATCCGAATACCTGGAACCCCGGCGCCGCTGCGGACAGCAACCCGAAGAAGATCTGGCCCTAGTCGCGGCCGGGTGTTGACCCCCGTGCAGATCATCCATGTCTGAATAGGTTCTGACAGGGCAGGGGCGGGCAGGATTGCTCGCCCCTGCCTGATGCACGACAGGAGAATCGCCATGCTGCAACGCCTGAGAAGACGCCTGTCCGGGACCATGCTGGCCATGTGGCTCATCGGCCTGGTCATCCTGGCCGTTGTGGTCTACGGCATCACCAATACCCTGACCTGGGGGCACTATTCCTTTACGCAATGGTTGAATCTGATCATCTATGGCATCGCCCAAGGGGGCATCTATGCTCTGATCGCCCTGGGCTACACCCTGGTCTACGGCATCCTGCGCATGATCAACTTTGCCCATAGCGAAGTCTTTATGAGTGGCCCCTTCATCGGCTACTTTGTCGCCACGGCCCTGGACAATGCCGGCTACTTTGACCGCGGCTGGGGCCCCACGATCCTGGCCCTGGCTCTCATCCTCCTGGTGGCCATGATCGTGCCGCTGGTCATCGCCGTCCTCCTGGAGCGGATCGCCTATCGGCCTCTGCGTCGGGCCCCCCGCCTGGTGCCGCTGATCACCGCCATCGGCGCTTCCTACTTTTTACAGTACACCTTCCTCGGCCTGTTCGGCTCGAACGTCAAAGGTTATCCCGACATTGACCTGCTGAAAGACACATGGACCTTTGGGGGGGTCGAAATCTTGAGAACCCAGGCCCTGGTGATCGTCGCCGCCGTGTTCTTTCTGGCCATCCTGTACACCTTTGTGCAGCTCACCAAGACCGGCAAAGCGATGCAGGCGGTCTCGGAAGACAAAGATACCGCTGCCTTGATGGGCATTGACGTGGACCGGATCATTGTCATCACCTTTGCCGTGGGAGGGGTCCTGGCCGGCGCAGCCGGCTTCTTCTACGCCCTGCTGTTCAGACAGGTCAAGTTCGACATGGGTTTCTTCCCCGGCATCAAGGCCTTTACGGCCGCGGTGTTGGGCGGCATCGGCAATGTGGTCGGCGCCATGTTGGGCGGCATGTTCCTGGGGATCGCCGAATCGCTCTTCCCCAACCTGGTCCTGGACGGAGCCTGCCGCTGGGGCACAACCGGCTGTATCCCGGCCCCCTATCAGCTCAAAGACGCCCTGGCCTTTATCCTGCTGGTGCTGGTCCTGATCTTCCGGCCAACCGGCATCCTGGGCGAGCGCCTGGCCGTCAAGAAGGCATAGGCAGAAGCAGAAAGGAACAGAAAAAATGCAAGCCTCCAAAGCAACTCCTCGCCTGGACCTGTCCCCCGCGATCCGGATGGGGCTGATCGGTGGCATTGTCACCCTGCTTCTCTGTCTCATCGGCATCATCGAAATCTCCCACGGCCGGGCCGTCATCTACCCCTTCCTCTCCCTGGGCCAAACCCTGCTGCTGCTCGCCTATGTGCTCTTTTGCTCGATGGCAGTGCGGAGAATGCTGGACGCTTCAGAAGGTTCACTCCCACGCCAGTGGCTGATCGGCAGCGGCGCGTTGACCGGGCTGCTGATCAGCGCCTTCCTGGTGGCGCTGCTGCTCGTCGGCCACTGGATCAACCTGCGGGCCGTGCTGATCCGGGCCTCCCCTCAGCTTTACGAGCTGCTGACCTTTGGCCTGGGGTTTGTGCCGGGGATCATCGCCCTCCTGCTGCTCGGCCTGCTCCTGGGGGCGCTGGTGGGGGGCCTGTACCTGCTGCCGGAGCAGTGGCGGCGAGCGATCACGCTGGGGCTGGCCCTCATCCCGTTGCTGGCCATCCTGAGCAGCGCCTTCTTTGCCCAGCGGGGGCTTTCCGCTCTCGCCGCCGCCCTCATCTTTGTGGTCGGGGCGGGTGGAAGCTATCTGTGGAGCCAATTTGGGGCCTCGGTCAGGCAACGGATCGCCGATCTGCCCCCGGCCAGACGACGCCTCTACCAGATCGGCCAGCTGGCCCTGGTGGCCGCCGTGGTCCTGCTGCTGCCCCTCAGCGGGCCCTACCCCAGCCAGGTGTTGTATCTGGTGGGATTGTATGTCCTGATGGGCCTGGGGCTGAACATCGTGGTCGGCTTTGCCGGGTTGCTCGACCTGGGCTACGTGGCCTTTTTCGCCCTGGGGGCCTACACCATGGGCATCCTGACCTCCCCTGAAATCCAGTGGGCGACGATGCGGCTGTTCGGTTTCCAGTTGAGCTTCTGGGCTGCGCTGCCCTTTGCCGTGTTGGTCGCCACCCTGGCCGGCATCATCCTGGGCATCCCGGTGTTGGGCATGCGCGGCGACTATCTGGCCATCGTCACCCTGGGCTTTGGCGAGATTATCCGCCTGGTGGTCCTTTCCGATTGGCTCAAACCGTACATCGGCGGCTCAAATGGGATCACCCGGATTCCCAAAGGGATTCTCGGTCCCGTCGAGTTGGCCACTCCCCAGACTCTATACTATCTCATCATTGCTGGTTGCCTGATCGTCGCCTTTGTCGCCACCCGGGTCAAAGACTCGCGCCTGGGCCGGGCGTGGATGGCCGTGCGCGAGGACGAGGACGTGGCGGCGGCGATGGGCATCAACCTGGTTAGGACCTAGCTCCTGGCCTTTGCTACCGGGGCCGCTTTTTCCGGGTTGAGCGGTGCCATCTTTGCCAGCAAACTGAGCTCTGTCTATCCGCACAGTTTCCAGTTGATGGTCTCGATCAACGCCCTGTGTGTGGT
>DAOTXL010000034.1:0-41510 GCA_034435455.1 Anaerolineae bacterium | reverse complement strand
GGTACATTACTTCTTTCCTTCTTTGGCACTGTGTAGCACCCTGCTCAAGTGCCCTTCCTACCGTGCGGCTACTGGCCGCCGGACCTGCCCCTGGTATCAATTTTGGGGGCTTGACAAACTATAGGACGTCTTTCTCTCCCTGCCTGCGTCTGCCATCGGACCGCCGTTCGGCCCCGGCGGATGGCTGAACTTCCGACCAGGGAGCCGGTTGCCCGGCCAGGAGCTGGTCCCGGGGACCCAGGCGCACGATGCATTGGGAAGCGCCCAGCACCTGGCTCAGTTCCTCCAGGCCGATGCGCAGGATCGCCTCGGTGCTGGCGCCCTGCCGGATGCGGTCGGTGATGGTCCGTAAGTGCCTTTCTCGTTCGACGCGGGCCTGGATCTGATCGATCAGGCGGCGGTTCTCGATGTAGCCGCTCACCCGGCGGGTGATGTCGCCCAGCAGGGCGCTCTCTTCGTCGAGAAAGTCATAGTCTTCGGTGTAGGCCACGTACACCCGGCCCACGGCTTCCCCGCCGATGCGCATCTGCTGGACCATCTGGCGGGGCAGCCGGATGGCTTCGGCAGCGCCGTAGACCTGGCCCTCGAACTCGATGGCGGCCCGACACAGGTCGGGGTACTGCATGGCTGCCGGGATGCGCTCCGCGGCCCAGTGCAAGAATTCGGGCACCGGTGGGGTTTCATCTATCTTGCGCCCGATGTCGTTCAGACAGCTAACCTCGCGGACGCGCAGGGCCAGCATAGCCCGGCCGGCGCGTTCCTGTTCGGCCCTGGCCTGGATCTCTTGCAATCGGCTCAGGTTCTGCAGGGCGACGGCAGCCTGGCCGGCGATGGAGTGCAGCGCATCTACCATCTGCCCGGTAAAGGAGTAGGGCCGACCGATTGCCTCCACCAACAGCCAGCCCAGCAACCGATCGCCGACGGCCAGGGGGATAATGGCGGCTGCCCCGACCCCCAGGTAGCGGAAGGTAGCGCGCGTCCGCTCGTCCACCTGGTCACTGGTGGTAAAATCGTCCACGATCAGCCGGTCGGTTGGCCCCAAGGTGCCGATGGGTGGGATGTGGGCCGGGGTGAAGCGGTTGCCCAGGTAGGCAGCCTCTCGGCCGGCACGGTCCCATATGGCCTGCACCTCGACCTGACGGTCGGCTGGGGCAGCGTCGGGGTCGTCCAGCAGGGCGATGAGACAGCGGTCGAGATCGAAACGATGGGCGTACCCCAGGACGGCAACCAGCACTTCATCCACGCTTTGGGCGGCGGTGATGAGGCGGCTGGTGTAGTACAGGGCTTCGGTCTGGGCCAGTGCCGCCTGGGTTTGCTCGAACAGGCGGGTGTTCTCCAGGGCTATAGCCGCCTGCGTGGCGAAAAGTTCGGCCAGCCAGGTATCTTGGGTGCTAAAGGCAGGCTTCTGCTGGCTTGCGGCGATCTCCAGCACCCCCAACACCCCTTCGCGACCCAGCAGCGGCACCCCCAGAAGGGTCCTCAGCCGGGTTTCACCTTCGTACAGGCCTGCTCTCCCAGGCCAGCTTTGATAATCCTCGACGGTCATCAGGTGGCGGTTTTCGAACACCTGGCCGGCCAATCCCTCCCCGGGCTTGAGCCGGTAGCCGACAAAGTCGGTAAAGTAGCCGGTGCCGATGGAAAAGACCAGTTCGTGGGAGGTGGGATCGTACAGGTAAAAGCCCCCTGCTTCGGCCTCCAGAAGGCTGGTGGCCTGTTCGACGATGAGTTGAAGCAGATCGGGTGTGCTCCGTTCGGTGCTCAGGCGCACGGCGGTCACATACAGCGATTGCAACTGGGCAGCATGCCGGTTCGTTTCCGCAAACAAACGAGCGTTTTCGAGAGCTATTGCGGCATGGCTGGCCACCGCACTCAACAGGTCACGGTGGTGCTCGCCCAACAGCCGGGGGGTCTCGTAGCTCTGGACGGCAATGACGCCCAGCACACGCTCGCCGATCTTCATCGGCACCCCCAACCACGACAGGGCCGTCTGGCCGATCGCGTCGAGGCCGTGTTGTTCCAGCCAGGAACCGATCCCTTCTCTGATGAGCAGCGGCTTTCCGGTCCGGATGACATACTCTGTCAGACCTCGTCCTGCCTGACGAGAGCGCCACTGTACCCGCTGTCCATGTTCGAGGGCTACCGGGAAGGAGACTGTGTCTGTTGTCGGCTCGTACAGAGCGACAAAAAAGTTGGTCGTGTCCATCAGGCGGGCAGTGTAGTGGTAGAGGTTTTCGATCACGGCCTCTGTATCCAGCATCGCCGTCAGGGCAGTCCCCATTTCGTTGAGGACGGCCAGTTCCCTGGCGTGGTTCTGTGTTTCTTCCAGCAGATAAGCGTTCTGGATGGCAATGGCTCCCTGGCGAAGCAGGCCCTCGATCAGGATCTGCTCCTCGCGGGTCAAGACGTGGGCCTCTTCCCACCATATGGCAAACAACAGGCCGATACTCTTGCCCTTGACGGCTATCGGGGTGGCCAGCAGGGAGCGGGCCGGGAGGAATTGCAGCAAGACAGGGTTGTCCGCCAGATCGTGGGGCAGGTCGTGGCTGAACACCGTCCGTTGCTTCTCGATCGCCTCCTGAATAAAGGGGTGCTCCCGAAGAACGACAGGGGTCTGGCGGTAGGTCTCCAACATGCTCGGGGGAACATGGTAACCGGCCACAGGCTGCAGCCGTTCGCCTGTTTCATCGAGGATGTAGATGGAGGTTGTATCCGCCCCCAGTGCCCTGGCCGTGGCCCGGGCGATGCGGCGCATAATCTCTGTGCTCTCTACCGTGGAGGCCGTTTCCTCGCTGGCGTCGAGGAGGAGCTGCGTTCGGGTTATCTGATTTTGGGCCTCCCGGTACAGGCGGGCATTTTCGATAGCCACGCCGGCCTGGTTGGCGAGGGCCTGCAGCAGACGCAGATCGGTCTGGTCGAAGGCGTTGAGGTGGTCGCTCTGGACGGTCAGCGTGCCGATGATCTGCCCTTTGACCATGATGGGCACGTCCAGCTCGGCGTGGATCGGCTCCAACCCTTCCGCCACTTTATAGCGGGGATCGGTGCTGATGTCGTTGACCAGGATGGGCTGGCCGCCGGTCACAACCGCTACATTCAGGCTCTGATCGCTCAGGCTGAGGCGAATGTCCCCGCGCTCCCAGCGGATGCCCGAATGGCCCACAAAGCTGCCGCTGCGGAAGACCAGTTGATCCCCTTCCACCAGGAGGATGCCGACAAAAAAGTAGCCAAACCGTTCCTTGACCGCATCCACGATCTGGAGCAGCACAGAGTCCAGGTCGAGCACCGAGGTAATGGCCTGTCCTACCTCGTTGATGACCTCCAGTTCACGGGCGCGGCGGCGCGTCTCGGCCAGCAGCCGATGGTTGTCCAGGGCATTGGCCACCTGGGCAGCGACGGTGGAAAAGAGCGCCAGGTCCTGCTCGGTGTACAGGAATTCGTGCTCATAGTTCTGGATGGCCATCACCCCGACCAGTTTGTCGGCGGTGAGGAGGGGCACACCCAGCCACGAATGGGCGATTTCGCCGATCATCTCTCTCCCCAGGGCCTGGTGGAACGCGATGTTTTCGGCGACGGAATGGAAGAGGATCGGCTGACGGGTGCGGATGATGTGGCCGGTCAGCCCAGAGGCGATGCTGTAGCGGGCCGGCGGTTGTCGTTGGCCGTGTTCCAGGTGAAAGGCGGTGGTCCAGTGGTCGTCGCCCTCTTCGTAGGTGGCAATGTAAAAGTTGGTCGTGTCGAACAGGCGGCTTACCTGCCGATGCACCGTTTCCAGCAGTTCATCCAGTTCCAGGGCGGTGGACAGGGCCTGGCCGATCTCGTTGATGATGGCCAGTTCGGTGATGCGCCGCTCCCGCTCCTGAAACAGGTGCGCGTTTTCGATGGCGTTGGCCAGTTGGTCGGCCATGGTTTGCAGGACGGTGATATCCTCGTCGGAAAAGGCCGCGGGTTGGTCTGATTGGATGGTCATGGCCCCGATGATCCGCCCCCGGCTTATGAGGGGCAACGCCATTTCGGAGCGGGTGAGGGGCAACAACGGGTTATCGAAGCGGACGGCTTCCTCGCCCACATCGAGGGCGATGAGCGCCTGACCGCTGGCCACGCAACGGCCGATCATGGATTCACCGCCCACCGCCAGCTTGTGCCCGGCCTGGATCATCTTTTGCCCGGCCTGGCCGGTGCCGGCTCGCAGGACGGCCCAGCGGCCGGCCTCTTTTCCCCGCGGGACCTCTTTGATCAGGAACAGGCCCACGTAATACAGGTCAAACCGCTCCCGGATCAGGTCCACGACGCGGGGCAGCAGCTCCTCCAGGTCCAGGATGGAGGAGGCGGCGCGGGATACTTCGGCGGCGGTCTGGAGTTGTAGAGCGCGACGGCGCATCTGTTCGTGCAGGCTGTTATTTCCAGGCATCGGGCCCGCCTCCTTCCCTCTCAGGTGCCCCTTCGACCGGCGGGTGGGCCGGTGGCTCGTTGCCCTCTCCGGGGGGCATGGTCGCCCCGGTACCCAGGCGGACATAGGCCCGTGGGGCGCCCAACACCCTGGCCAGCTCGGCCACCGTATTGTGCAGGATCATCTCCACGTCTACGGCCCGGCGCATCCGATCGGTGACCTGGCGGATGGCCTGCTCACGGAGGGCACGGCGTTGGGTTTCCTGGTACAACCGGGCGCTTTCCAGCGCCGAATCCAACTGGGCGGCGATCGCCTCCAGCAGGGCGACCTCATCTGCCGTCCAGTCGCCGGCCTGGGCCGGTTTGTAGGTATCGAGGACGCCGACGATTTGGCCGCGTACCCGGATCGGGACGGCCAGAGGCCGCTTGCCGTCGGAGATGTCTCCGTCGCCGCGGATCGTCTGCCCCTGTTGCAACGCCTGCTCCATCTCCGGCCGCCATACATCCCCGGCACTGGCAATACCATACTCGGTGCTGCGGTAACCCGACACCGGCTGGGCCTGAAGCAACTCGGTCCATGCTTCCCGGCTCAGCTCTCCGTAGGCTCGCTGGGCCATCTCCAGGGCCTGCTGGCGTTCGGCAAACAGGCGCGCATTGTCCAGCGCCACCGCCACCTGGTCGGCCATCGTCTGCAACACGGCAAGGGTATCGGGGTCGAAGGCGCCGGCCTGGGTGTGCTGCACGGTGAGGGCCCCGATCACCCCGCCCCGGGAGCGCAGGGGCAAGGCGGCCTCGGAGCGGGTATCCGGCAGTTCGGCGGTTGCCAGGCGCACCGCCTCCTGGCCGGCCTCCAGGGCCACCCGTGGCTGGGCGTTGGCGATGCACCAGCCGATCATAGATTGCCCGCCAACCTCCAGACGGTGTCCCCGGGCCAGCATCGCCTGCCCGGCCGGACCGGTCCCGGCCCGCAGGACGGCCCACCGGCCACTTTCATCCACCAGGAACAGGCCGACATAGTACAGCCTGAACCGGTCCTTAATCAACTCGACCACCTGTCTGATCAACTGTTCTGTATCCAGAATGGACGAGACGGCGCGGCCTACCTCGGCAGAGGCCTCCAGGTAGGTCGAGCGCCGGGCCAGCTCTTGCGTCCGATCGGCCACCCGCTGTTCCAGCCCGGCGATCAATCCGCGTAGTTGGGCGGTCATGCTGTTAAAAGCCGTGGCCAGTGTGCCGATCTCATCCTGACTCACCACCGGGGCGGTCTTGGTCAGATCCCCTCCCGCGATCTGGGTGGCGGTCTGGGCCAGGGCTGCCAGAGGAGTGGAGAGGCTCCGGGTGATGAACAGGGCCGTGCCCACGGCCAGGAGGACGGCCAGGAGGGCAGCGCCGCCGAGGATGCCCAGCGTCCGATAGGTGCGGCGGAAGGCTTCGCCCCGCTCCTGCTCGGCCACCAGCCCTACCTGGAGCTCCGGCAGCCAGCGGTAGGCGCCCAAAACCGGCACATTTCGATAGTTCGTGTAGGTTGCGGAACCGGCGATCTGCTCTTCGACGGCCCGGTTGATCCCTTCCGTATAAGCCCGGATGCCCTTTTCTCCAAAGCGGTTGGCCGTCAGCAGGAGATGGTTGGCACCGACCAGGTAGGTTTCGCCCGTATTCTCCAGGCCGGCTCGTTCCTCCATAATCCGATCCAGCCGGTCCAGGGTGGCCCGACCGCCCAAAACCCCGACCACCCGCCCTTCAAAGTCCGCGATCGGCCGGACGACCACGACCGACATTTTCCGTAGCGAGGGGGAGTAGACCGGCGGTTCGATATAGGGTCCCTGAAGCCCCTTCTGAAAGTAGGCCGTATCGCGGTAAACCGCGCCTGCCTGCCCCGGAATGGTGGACAGGACCACCGTTCCTTCCCGATCCAGCAGGAACAGCTCCTCGAAATGCGCCGACTCCTTGAGCACCTTCTCCAGCCGGTTCTTTACTCCGTAGCCGAGGACCGAGGTAGAGGGCTCCGCAGACTGCAAGAGGGTGACTGCCCGCCATATGTCGTCGTCGCTGGACAGCGTCAGGGCCAGTTCGAGCTTGAGGCTTTCGGTCCAGCCTCGAAGTTCTGCTTCTTTGAGGGTGGCCACCGACTCTAAACGGGCCAACGTTTTCTGCTGGTCGGTGGTCAGCCCGCTGATGACTGTACCGCTGCCGATGACCAGCACCGGCAGGGCCACCACGGTCGAGAAGGCGATCAACAGTCGGGTGCGGATGGTGCCGATCTGGAAAGCGCGCGCCACCTGCCAGAGGGTGAGCAAAACCAGCAGGGCGGTGATGAAGGGCAAAAAGCTGTTCAGCGCAGGGGACTGGGCGATGTCATAGCGGGGCAACGGCTGGAACCGGTTGACCAGCAGGACAAAAGCCAGGTAGGCAGCGCCAGCAGCCACCCACAGGCCCCACCGCCGGGGACGGATGAAAATGCCTATGAGGAAGAACAGCAGAATGCCGCCGAGGGCGATGTAAAGGGTCGCGCCGGCCCACAGCAGTTCGCCGCAGCCGTGACCGACGAATGTGGCCAGAAGCATCCAATAGCCGGCAACCTCAAACTTTCCCCGTCGGCCCAGTCGTGGCACCGGGATCAGGCAAAAGATGGCCAGGGTGATGATCCCTATGGCGCCCAGGAACTGCCATGCTCTGAGTTGAAGATACAAAGGAATATAGGAACCGATAGTGACCAGGGCGACGCCGATCCCAATACGGGCCAGGCGCCCGGTGAGTCTGGACCGGCGTTGCTCCTCTGTCGGCACAGTGACATTTTCAGGCATACTGCCTCCCGTTGGCGGGCATCAAGGCTACCCTCCCTCCCCCCTGGGATTCTGGCCCGGTGGGCCGCTGGGCCCGGCTCCGGCGAGCGCCTGGGGCGTCAGCCGGATTACCACTTCTGGCAACCCCAGTGCCTGGCGGACCTCCTGAACGGCGGTTCTGAGCATCGTTTCCACATCCAGGGTCTCGCGGATGCGGGCTGTAATCTGGCCGGTGATCTGTTCGCGGACGGCGCGGCGCTGCGTTTCCTCGAACAGTTGGGCGCTTTCCAGGGCCACGCCCAACTGGGCCACCAGCGTTTCCAACAAGGCCGTTTCCTCAGCCGTCCATCTGTCGGGGCCACCGGCCGGCTCTTTGTAAAAGCCCAATACACCGATAACCTGATCGCGCACGCGAAGGGGGATGGCCAGGGCTGGCCCCTGGGCCCCGTCGCCCCGCACCACCTGGCCGGTCTGCAGGGCGCGGCGCATCTCCGGACGCCAGTCCCCTTCGACCGGTGAGACCTTTTGCCGGGTATAGACATATCCCCAATCGACGCGGCCGCGGAGCAGTTCGCTCCAGGCCTGGCGGCTCAGTTCGCCGTAGGCGCGGCGGGTGGCCTCCAGGGCTTCCTGGGCCTGGCTGTACAGGCGGGCGTTGTCCAACGCGATCGCCACCTGGTCGGCCATCGTTTCCAGGATGGCAACCGTGCTCTCGTCGAATGCGCCGGGTCGGTCGCTTTGCACGACCAGGGCGCCGATGACCTGCCCCCGGGCGATGAGCGGCAACGCCACCTCGGAGCGGGTAGCAGGCGTGAGAGGGTGTTGAAAGCGCACCGGTTCCTGGCTCACGTCCTGAGCGACGCGGGTCTGGGCGTTCTGTGTACACCAGCCGACCATCGAGGGCCCGCCCACCTCCAGGCGGAACCCCTCCTGGGCCAGCAACCGTCCCGCTTCGCCGGCGCCGGCCCGGTACTCGGCCCACCGGCCGGTCTCGTCCATCTGGAACAGGCCGACGTGGTACAGGTTGAACCGCTGCTGGATCAACTCGCTAACCTGCCAGATCAGCAGTTCCGGGTCGAGGGTGGCCGTAGCAGTGCGGCTCACCTCAGCGGCGGCCTGCAACTGCGCCGAGCGGCGCTCCAGGTCGGCTGTGCGGTCGGCTACCCGTTGTTCCAACGTGGCGCGGATGACCTCCAGTTCGCGGTTGGCCTCCTCTTGGGCACGTTCGTTGGCGTGGGCGCGTTCCAGCGCCTGGATCAGGCTGTTCACTGCGTAGCGCAGCAATAGCCCGATCAGGATCAGCGGTGCAGCCGTGAAAGCCAGGTCCGCAGGTCCAAAGCTGTGCCTGTTGATGACCAGCCAGCCGCTGCTCTCGGCATAGTAGCCGGCCGCTATGGCCAGCAGGCTGGCTGCGGTGAAGGCCATTGCCCCGCGTCCGCTCAGGAGCAGGCCGGCCAGGGCGATAATCAGGGCATAGATGAGCGAGCTGCTATCGCTGCTGATGCCGGCAACGGTCACGGTCCAGCCGGTGATCACCAGCCACAACAGGAAGAGCAGTAAGACGCTGGCCGGCCGTATGTAGCCCCGGCGGGCCACGAACAGGAGTATCACGCCGGCCACGACCATGGCCCCCTCGGCCAGCAGGGTGCCCATCTGGGAGGGGGTAGGTGATGGGACGGACAGGGCCAGGGTAATGGCGATCATCCCTCCTGAAATTGCCAGGAAAATCGACAGAATGACATGGAACAGTTTGGCAATGCGGGTTTTCTCTTCTTCCTCGAGCACCGGCAGCCCAAGCAGTTGCCTAATCCGGTTCACCATCTTTACTTCCCTCGTTAGCCCTGTCGTGCCCGGTATCCGGCCTGGCCCGCCCACTTCCTAACCGTACCTCTACTCTGGCCAGGTCCAGCCTGGCTCCCAGCTCGCGGAGGGCGGTCTTGAGCACCGTTTCCACGTCCAGCGTCTCGCGCATCCGGGCCGCGATCTCGCCGATCAGCCGTTCGCGGGCTTCCCGGCGCCGCGCCTCCTGGTAGAGGCGGGCACTCTCTAACGCTATACCCAGTTGTTCGGCCAGGGTCTCCAGCAGCGAAATCTCCTCCGGCGTCCAGGCACCGACCTCGGCGGGTTTGTGAGCGTCGAGAACGCCGATGATTTGGCCGTGCACCTTGAAGGGAGTGGCAAGCGTCGTTGAGGAGCTGCCTTTGCCCACAACCGTCTCTCTTTTCTGCATCGCCAGCTTCATTTCTTCGCACCACTGACCAACGGGTGGTAGAATGCCCTGAGGGTCATAGCGCTGTCCCAGCTCAGACCGGGCATGGAGCATCTCCCTCCACGCTTCCCGACTCAACTCACCATAAGCCCGCCGCTCTGCCTGCAAGCTTTCTTGCGCCTGGCGGAAAAGCCGCGCATTCTCGATGGCGTTGGCCAACTGGTCGGCCATGGTCTGCATGACGGCAATGTCCTCGTCGGTGAAAGCGCTCTCCTTGGTGCTCTGCACATCCAGGGCGCCGATGACCCGGCCGCGGGAGATCAGCGGCAAGGCCATCTCGGAACGAGTGTCAGGCAACAAGGGGTTGTCGAAGCGGACGGCCTCCTCCCCCACATCCAGGGCGATGCGGGCCTGGGCATTGGCTATGCACCAGCCGACCATCGAGGTGCCACCTGTTTTGAGCTTGTGGCCCTGGGCCAGCATCTGGCGTCCGACCTCGCCGGTGGCGGCTTGCAGTACGGCCCATTCGCCGGTCTCGTCCACCAGGAACAAACCGGCGTAGTAGAGATTGAAACGGCTGGCAATGAGTTCCACGGTCTGGCTTAAAAGCCTGTCGGGGTCGAGGGTGCTGCTGGCGGCGCGAGAGACCTCGGCGGCGGTCCTCAACTGCACAGCCCGATGCTCCAGTTCGGCGGTCCGCTCGGCCACCCGTTGCTCGAGGCCGACGATGAGGGCGCGGAGCTGGTCTGTCATGCTGTTGAAGGCGCGGGCCAGCATGCCGACTTCGTCTTCGCGCTCCACCGGGGCGGTGCGGCTCAGGTCGCCGCCGGCAATGGCGGTGGCACTGTCGGTCAGCGCCCGGATGGGACGGACGAGGCGGCGGGGGATCACAAAGCCCAGCCCACCGGCCACCACCACGCCCAAGAGTGTCAGGCTTGCCAGGTACCATTGCATTCGGGTCACGCTGGCGTAGGCTTCTCGCGTTGGCAGCTCGACGACGACGGCCCAATCGGTGCCCTGGATAGGCATGTACAGACCGATAACCGGCTCGCCGATGAGGCCCCTATACTCGTAGACATGGCGGCTTTCTTCCGGTCCACTGGCCACAAACTCGGCCACCGGCGGCATCTGGCGCATGTCCTCCCCATATCGCTGCAACACTGCGGCCGGTTCCTGATAGGCGATAAAACGGCCGCCGGTGTCTACCAGGTAAGCGTAACCGGTCTTGCCGATCTCAATGCGTGAGATCTCTTGCCACAGGCGGGCGACATTCACCTCCGCGGTCAGTACGCCGACGATCTGCTCGCCTGTGGCCTTGACAGGTACTCCAATCTGTACGGATAGGAGGCCACTGCCGGGTGAGACAAAGACGGGGCCGATATAAGGTTTGCCCCCGATGGCCGTGATAAAGGGGTCGGTGCCGGCCTGGCTGCCCAGTTCACCGGGCATAAAGGTGTAACTTTGGGAGACCTTGGTGACTTCGGTGCCGTCCTTATCCAACAAAGCAAGCTGGTTGAACACGGTCGGGCGCTCGATGAGCAGGTTCTCCAGGGCCACTTTTTGCCGGTCGGGGGGCAGGGTGGTCAGGGGCTCAATGCCTTCAAAGAGCGTCAGGGCTTCCATGGCCTGGCCGATGTGGTTCGAGATGAGCAGGGCGACCTTGTCGGCGTGCCGCTCCTGCAATTGAAAGATACTCTGCTGTTGGGCCTGGCGGGCGATCCAGACCAGTCCCACGCCGACGATGATCAGAGACAGGACAACGGTCAGGATGAAGGCCCTGCCCACCCGCGCCGCAAGGCTCCGACGCCATGGCACGTGGGCTGGAGAACCTGGGCTTTGCGCGTTCATCACGCTACTCCTACTTTTTCAAGCGCACCTTCGCGGTGGCAAATTCGGCCGGCCAGACAGGGACCCAGTCCCCATTCTGGATCTGAACGACAAAGAGGCTGGCAAACTCGTTCTGGCCGTTGGCGTCAAAGCGTAATCGCTCTGCGGGCAGGATCATCTGCGGGCCGCGGGGCAGATCGGTGGTCGCCAGGGCCTCCCGCAGCTTTTTTCTATCCACTGCTCCGGCGCGCTCCAGCGCATCCTTGAGCACCAACATGGCCTGATAAGCATGGGCGCTGTTGCCGGTGATGTCGGCTCCAAAGCGAGCTCGGAACCGATCGTTCAGCTCTTTGCCGCCGGCAGCATACTTGGAATACTCGGACAAGGTCAGCGTGTTCTCGGCCAGCGGGCCAAGCTTTTGAATATACTCGGCATAGATGGTGCCGCCGGCCGCATCCACCACCGGCAGGTTCGCCCCGGCATCGGCCAAGGCCTGGGCAATGAGGATGCTGTCGTTCAGGTAGGTTACCTCCAAAATGGCATCGGGATCGGCCGCCAGGACCTGGGCCACCTCAGCGCTTAGATCGGTCGCTCCTTCGGCCACATAGCTGACTTCGGCAACCAACTCCAGGCCGTGCTCTTGCAACGCTTTCTTCTGAGCCAAAGCGGTCGAGGTGCCAAAGTCGGTATTCTCATAGAGCAGGGCCACGCGCTGCACCGGGTAACCGGCCAGGTCGGCCAGGTCGGCCAGAAAACGCACCTGGTCGCGGCCGTAGAACTGGGCCTTGGGACAGACGCGGAAGGTATAGCGAAACCCCCGTTCGGTGATGATATCGGCGATAGCCATGCTGACGATGAATGGGGTTTCCAACCGCTCTGCTACCTGCGTGGCCGGTTGGGTGACACTGCTTTGCCAGGCACCGATCAGGGCGACCACTCCTTCTTCCTCGATCAACCGCTCGGCCTCCTGGGCGCCGATGTCCGGGTTGCCCTGAGTGTCGCCAAAGATCAGTTCCACTTTGGCTCCACCAAGGGCTGCAATACCCCCAGCAGCGTTGATCTCTTCGGCTGCCAGCACCACGCCGTTCTTGTTGTCTTCGCCGCCGCTGGCCATGTCGCCGCTTAGGGGAAAGAGAACGCCGACTTTGACCGTTTCGACAGGTTTGGGTGTACCGTTCCCACCACAGCCGGCCGGGAACAGCAATAAAGCGGCAATGGTCACAAGATAGAGGATGGTTTGGGCCTTGCTCTCAATCTTCATCGGTTATTTCCTTTCTAATTGGCATTGGAATCTACCTGCTCCTGCATGGCTGGGGTCGTTGACTCTTCCTCTACGCTGAGGCACACGTCGAGTGCTGCCAGTTTCATCGCCTGGCCGATCTCATGGGCGGCGATCTTGAGCACCGTCTCCACGTCCAGCGTCTCGCGCATCCGGGCCGCGATCTCGCCGATCAACCGTTCGCGGGCTTCCCGGCGCCGCGCCTCCTGATAGAGGCGGGCCCCTTCCAGCGCGTCGCCCAGTTGTTGGGCCAGGGTCTCCAGCAGGGCGATCTGGTCGCCGGTCCAGCCGCCGGCATCCTGGGGCTTGTGGGCGTCTATGGCCCCGATGACCTGCCCGCGCACGCGCACCGGCACGGCCAGGCTTGTGGCCCCATCGCTGCCAGTGATGACCTGACCGGTCTTCAGCGCCTGTTCTACTTCGTCGTCAAGCCAGGTGAGTGTGGTGGAGATGCCTGTTTCATCTCGCCGGATGGCCAGTTCGGGTTGGGCGCGGATGAGTTGCAGCCAGGCCTGCCGGCCTATCTCGCCATAGGCCTGGCGCTCGGCCTCCAGGCTCTCTTGAACCTGCCGGAAAAGCCGGGCGTTGCTGATGGCCAGGGCTACCTGGTCAGCCAGGGTTTGCAGGACCGCGATGTCTTGATCGTGGAACGAGTCCGGTTCCGGGCTTTGCACCGTCAAGGTGCCGAGGATCTCGCCCCGGGCGCGCAGGGGCAGCGTCAGTTCAGAGCGGGTGTCGGCCACCTCCTCGATCGGGAGGTATAACGGGTCCTGCTCCACATCTGCGGCGACGTATGGTTGGCCGGTGCGGATGACATGGGCCACGATACCCCGGCCGGTCACTTCGAGCCGGAAATCACGCGCCATCAACTGCTGCCCGCCCTTACCGGATGCGGCCCGCAGGACCGCCCACTGGCCGCTGGGGTCCAGGAGGAAAATGTTCGCCTGGTACGGTTCAAAACGTTTTGCGATGAACACCACAATCCGGCGGAGTAGCTGTTCCGGGTCCAGCACGGAAGCCGCCTCGCGGGCTACTTCCGCCGTTGCCTCCAAATAGCGGCTGCGGCGTTCCAGTTCGGTGGTGTGGGCTTGCAGCACATCGCGGCCGGCTTGCAGTTCGCGGTTTGCTTCGTCGAGGGCGTGCGCGGTGCGGCGAGCACGGTCCAGGGCCCGGGTCAGGCTGCCTATGGCGTAGCGGAGGAGCAGCGCGATCACCACCAGGATCAGGGTGTAGGCTGTCAGATCAAAGATCTCCACCCGGCGTTCGCCAAAGCGCAAAAGGCCGCCGGTTTCCCCATAAAACAGCACGGTTCCGGCGATGGCGCCGAGTAGGGTGAAGGTCAGAAGGCCCCGCCCCCCCAAAACCAGGGCGGCCAGGACCACGATCAGGAAATAGCCGCCCATCATCACATCCAGTAATCCACCGAAAGCAGAGACGGCAAAGGTCGTAGCCCCCCACAGCAAAAGGCAGATGGCCCAACCAACCGGTTGTATGAAGCCACGGTGGATGAGAAAGAGGGCTCCCAGGCCCAGGACAATGGCTGCTATCTCCAGGGCCTGGGTCGTCCATCCCAGCAAATCGGTGGGGGGACCGTAGATGAGCAAGAGGGCCACCGTGTTGATCGCCACAACAATGACCAGGGTCAGGACTGCCGCGCGGAGCAGGGTTGCCTGGCGCGTCTTTTCTTCATCCTCAAAAACGGGGGACGCCACAAGCCATCTAATCCAGGTTGGCATAGCCGTTTCCTTTCTCACGCCGAATCGCCATTCCCATCCTTTATGGTCAGGCCGACGACGACCTTTTCCAGGCCCAGGGCCTGATAGAGTTCGTCCGCTGCGGTTTCGAGCACCCTTTGGACATCCAGCGTTTCGCGGATACGGGCGGCGACCCGGCCGATCAGCCGGTCCTGGGCGGCGCGGTGTTGGGTTTCCTCGTACAGGCGGGCGCTTTCCAGGGCTGCACTCAACTGGTCGGCCAGGGTCTCCAGCAATTCAACCTCCCCTGCTGTCCAATCTCCCGAATCGGCCGGCTTGTGGGCAACTAGCGTGCCGAGTTTCTGGCCCAGATGTTGGATCGGCAACCGGATCTCCGGCAGATCTGGCTCTGGCTGCTGCACCTCCTCTGTGGCCCTGTGGGGGGTTACTGCTCGCCGGGCGTAGCGGTAACCCAGTCCGGTCCGGCTCTGGAGCATCTCCGACCAGGCTTTGAACGACAGTTCGCCGTAGGCTCGTCGCTCGGCCTCCAGGCTCTCCTGGAATTGCCGGAAAAGCCGGGCGTTGCTGATGGCCACCGCCACCTGGTCGGCCAGCGTCTGCAACATGGCCACATCCTCCTGGCTGAATGCTGCCGGCTCCCGGCTCTGGACGTCCAGGGCGCCGATGATCTCTCCCCGTGCCCGCAACGGCAGGGCCAGCTCGGAGCGGGTTTCGGGCAGCTCTGGATTGTCAAAAAACACGGCATCCGCTCCCACGTCCATGGCAATGCGGGGTTCTCCTTGGGCAACAACGTAGCCGACGATGCCTGTCCCCACCTGGAGGCGGTACCCCTGCTGTAACATCCGTTGCCCTCCTTCGCTGGAGGCGGACCGCAGCACGGCCCATTCGTGGCTGGGGTCCAACAAAAAGATGCCGGCATGGTAAAAGCCAAACCGCTCGCTGATCAGAGTCACGACTCGCGATAGCAGGGTCTGCAGGTCCAGCAGCGAGGCCGCATCTTTGGCGACATCGGCCGTTGCTCCCTGATAGCGGGTCCGGCGTAGCAGTTCCTGGGTGCGTTGCTCAAGCACAGCCCGCTGGGCTTCCACTTGGGCAGAGTACGCCGCGGCCTGGGCCAGGGCAGCCTCGTATCGGGCGTCGCGCGAATCCAGGAATAGAGCGATGATGAGGGCAGCCAGGTCCAGGGCGATGATGTTGATTGACACCTGGCTCCAAAGGGGAAGCGGCAGGGGCTCGACTACCCGGAAGCTGGAGAGCAGAATTCCGGCTGTTGCTGCCAGGGTCGAGGTGGCTACTACCACCCGGTTCTGGGTGCGACCGGCCAGCAGTCGGGCGAGGATAATCGCGACCATGCCGGCTGCTATGCCGGTCACAGCGGTACCCTCGGACAGGGCCGGGACAACGACCGCCGTGAGAAGGATGCCCAGCGTGGTCAGGTACACGGATGGGATCAAGCGTCCTCTTCGGGCCGTCAGGTAAGCGAGGAAGAAGAGCAGCGTCGAAAGGATAACCTGAGTCGTCATCCAGGCCGCTTGCCAGGGCCGGCCGAGCATAAGATAGAGGATAGGAAAGGTCAGGCTCTCGATCACCCCTACGCCGACCATGATGGGCAGGATGCGGGTGGCGATGCGGATGCGTTCGGCATCCAACGCCGCCTGCCAGTCCTCCATCTGCCCTTGAGTGAGCGGCCGGGCTTCACCGTCGGTCGGTGGCCGGCCGGGTGTGTTCTGGCGTTCGACTATCCCTCGTTCGTTCATCATCGCGTCCCTTTTCCCGACAGAAAAGACATTTTACCCTGCCTGATCGGTGTCCATCTCCAACTGGATCGTCAGATCGTGCAGGCCCAGCGACTGGCCGATCTCGCGCACAGCGGTTTGCAGGACCCGCTCCATGCTCAGCGATTCGCGCATCCGAGAAGTAATCTCGCGGATCAGCCGGTCCTGGGCGGCCCGGTGCCTCGTTTCTTCCAGCAGGCGAGCGTTCTCCAGGGCCAGGGCGATCTGCGCACCGGTTTCCTCCACCAACGTGCTGTCGTCGGTGGACCAGGGTTCCTCGTCGGCGGCGCGGCGCAGGACGATGGAGCCAATGGTCTGGCCGCGCAGGCGGACAGGGGCTGCCAGCCAGTAGCGGTCCCCCTCCTGCAGAACCACCGACTGTCGGTGAGGCGACGGGACCTCCATCTCGGCTGCAAGGGAGGGGGGAACAGGCTCCACCCCCACGCCGGTATAGCGATAGGCGGCCGGCCGGCGGGCTATCTGCTCCTGCCAGGCCTCGCGCGCCTGCTTCCCATAAAGGGTCTCCAGTTCCCGCAGGGTCCGCCGGCTTTCCTCCAGCAGGCGGGCATTTTCAATGGCCAGCGCCACCTGATCGGCCAGGGTATGCAGGATCCCTACATCCTCTTCGGTAAAGGCAACAGGCTCCACCGACTGCACATCCAGCACGCCGATCACCCGTCCCCCTGCCTTGAGCGGCAGGGCCATCTCCGAGCGGGTCAACGGCAGGTCGGGGTTGTTGAAAAAGGCGGCGTCCTGGCCGACATCAAAGGCGATACGCGGCTCTCCTGTGCTGGCTACGGTGCCCACAATGCCCACACCCACCGCCAGTTTGTGCCCCCGGGCCAGCATACGCTGCCCGCCTTCGGACGAGGCAGCCTGCAGGACTGCGCGTTCCCTGGCCTCATCGAGCAGAAAGATGCCGGCGTGGTAGAAGCCGAAGCGGTCGGAGATAAGGCGTACCGTGGTGTCGAGCAGGGTGCCCACGTCGCGGATTTCTGCCGCATCCCGTGCCACCCGCGTGGCGGTCTGCAGTTGGATTGTGCGTTGCTGGAGCTCGGCGGTCCGTTGGGCAACGCGCTGCTCCAGGCCGGCGATCAACTCGCGTAACTGAGCGGTCATGCTGTTGAAGGCATGGGCCAGGGTGCCGGTCTCATCCTCGCGCACCACAGGGGCCACGCGGGTCAGGTCCCCCTCGGCAATGCGTCGGGCGGTGTCGGCCAGGTCGGTCAGCGGGTTCGCGATGGTCTGTGCGACAAAGACAGAGGCGATCACCGCCAGGATCACGGCCAGCAGGGTGATGCCGATGTTGATGTTTCGCACGGCCAGGATGGGGGCGAACGCTTCGGCCCGATCTTGTTCCGCTATCAGCGCCACCTGCAGGTTGGGAAGCCAGCGGGCCTCGCCGATGACGGGGATGCCCTGGTTGTTGAGGTACACGCCTCTGTAGGATGCCCCTGTGGCGATGGCCTGATCGATCCCCGTGCTGCGTGCATACGTGATGGCCTGACCTGCCTGGCCGGTCAGCAGGGCATGGTTGGCGCCGACCAGGTAGGTGCGGCCCGTCTCGCCGAGGCCGGCCCTCTCGCCCATGATCCGGTCGAGCGCCGACAGGTTGGCCCGTCCGGCCAGGACTCCCAGGACCTTTCCCCGGCCATCCATGACGGGGCGGGCGGCGATGACTACGGTCCGGCCCAGCCTGGGGATGTGCACAGGGGGCTGGATGTAAGGGCCGGTCAGCCCTCGTCGGAAGTAGGATTGCGTGCCATAGTCCTTGCCCTCCTGGCCTTCCTCGGTTGAAAGGAGGACGACGCCATCCGTGTCCAACAGGTCCATGCTTTCGTAGTGGCCGGTGCGCTCAACAGTGGCGCGGAGTCGCTCGATCAGGCGATCGTGGGCCTGCCGGCGGGTGTCAGCATCAGACGGAGCCTGGCCAACCAGCGCGGCAACACGTGCGGTAAAGTACTCCTCCCCGATGACGGCGGCGAGATCGGCCTGCAAGCTCTGCGCCCAAATAGCGATCTCGGATTCTTTCAGGGTGGCCACCGATTCGAGTTGTCGGGTGACCTGCTGTTGCCCGCTGCGCTGGCTTATAGTCATCGAGGTGGCACTGACGGCAAAGGCGGTCAGGACTGCGGTGGCCGCGAGGATGACCATCAGCCGGATGCGGATGGTACCAATCCGCTGATAGGCGCGGCCGGCCTGGATGGCCATGGCCAGCAGCACGCCGATGACGATGGCGACGATGATCGGGCGCAGTTGGGGGATTTGCCCTGCGTCTAGACGGGGCCAGGGTTCGGAACGGTTGATCAACCATAAGGAGAGCAGAAACAGGCCGGCCATCCCCAGCCAGGCCCACCAACGCCGCGGCAGGGCGGCGTTGGCAACCAGCAGAAACGACAGCGCGCCACCCAGTGCGATATACATTGTCACGCCGCCCACAAACAGCTCGCTGCCGATGAAGCTCATGAGGATGACCAGCAGGATCAGAAATCCGGCTGCCGTTGTCTTTTTCCGGTGGAGGAGGAGGTAGGCAATGCCGGTCAAAACCAGGTTTGTCCCATGGCTCCCGGCGGTGGCCAGCAGTTGCCAGGTCCCCGTCTGCCGGTAGAACAGCACGCTCATCGCGGCACTGAACCCGAGCGAGATCAGGATGATCGCGATGAGGCGTCGAACCGTGCCGGCCGTGTTGCTCCCGACCTGGTCATCCCGGCCGGCCGTCGCAGGGGGCGGTTGCTCTATGGAACTGATAGGCTTTTGTTCGGACATGCTACCTCTGTTCAGTGTGGATAGGGGGCGCGTCCGCCCCTGGTACCTACTGCGCTGCCTCCACGAACCGGTTGGTATAGAAGGTCGCCAGGTCTACCGACGATGGGAGCAGCCCCTGCTGGAGGAGGATCTCCTGGCTGATCTGCCACACCTCGTCGTCCATCCAGCCGATGGGGGCATCGCCCGTGTCAATCATCGGGATCTCTGCCCGCATCGAGGCGCGCTGGAACTCCAGGTCGAGCGTCTTGTCGTACTGGAGGACCAGTGCGCTAACCTCGTCAGGATTCTCCACCGCGTAGCGGTAGCCGCGCAAGGTGGCGCGCATGAACCGCTCGACAACATCCGCCCGTTCGGCGACCATATCGTCGCGGGTGAACAGGACGTTGGCGTAAAAGCGTGCCCCATAGTCCTCCGGGAAGATCAGGTTGACGGCTATCCCGTCCATCTGCGCCTGTACCGGCTCGTTCTGGACAAAGCCGCTGTAGACATCCATAGCCCCAGAGGTCAGCGAGTTGTAACTGTAGTCCTGGATCAAGACAAACTGAAGAGAGGATTCGTCAACTCCCACCCGTTGGAGCATGGCCCGCAATTGGATGTCGTTGGTGTTGTCCATCTGGGGGGAGATGATGCCGATCCGCTTGCCGGCCATATCTGTAGGGTTGGTGATGCCCGAACTGGCAAGGGTCATAAAGACGACGGGGTTGAGGCGAAAGATCGTGCCGATGGCGTGCACGGGGAAGCCTGTGGCGCGGGCGATCAGCAGGCTGTCGCCGCCGGCGATGCCAAAGTCGGCCCGACCTTCACTCACCTCGACCCAGGGCAGGATGTCGTAAGCGCCGGGCCGCAAGGTCACATCGAGGTTCTCGTTGGCATAGTACCCCTGGGCTACGGCGGCGTAGAAACCGGCAAACTCGACGGTGTGCAGCCAACTGAGCTGGACTGTGACAGGGGTCCGTTCGGGGGTGCGAACGCCTGGGACGCAGGCGGCCAACAGGCCGATCCCCAGCGTCAGCACCAGAAGCGCCGTTATGGTTCCAGGTCTGGTCATAAGTGCATTCCTCCTTACCGGGAATGTGGCGAGCCCTCTCCATCGGAAAACTCGAGCCGGATCAGCCCGTCTGAAGCTCGCAGGGCTCGTCCCAACTCCAGGATCGCTGTACGCAGGATGGTGTCCACCTCGGTAGAGGCCCGGACGCGGCCGATGATTTCGGCCATCAGCCGGTCCTGGGCGGCGCGGCGCTGGGTCTCGTCCAGCAGGCGCAGGTTGTCGGCGGCCAGGGCAAACTGCTCGGCCACCATCTCCACCAGGGCGATCTCTTCGCTGCTCCACGGTCGTCCCCCCTCCGGTTGCTGGAAGCCCAGGGCGCCGAGCGGCTGGTCGCGCAGCAGGATGGGAGCCACCAGCGTGGCGGGGGCAGCCGGTTCCTTTTCGTCCGAAGCGCCATTCAGGATCAGGGTCCGGCCCTCGCTCAGCGCCCGTTGCGCCTCGGGCAACAGCTCGCCGGTCAGGGGGGTGAGGGAGGTGCCGGTGTGCTCGTAGCCGTCCACCGCCCTGGTTTTTACATAAGTGGACCACGCCTGGCCCAGGTAGCGCCGCTGGGCGGCCTCCATCTCGGCCAGGGTGGCCTGGGTTTGGGCAAAGAGGCGGGCGTTGTCCAACGCCACTGCCACCTGGTCGGCCATGGTTTGCATGATGGCGACGTCGGCTTCATCGAAAGCGGCCGGTCTGGCGCTCTGCACGGTCATGGCCCCGATCACCCGGCCACGGGAACGAAGGGGAAGGGCCAGTTCGGAGCGGGTGTGCGGCAGCAGCGGGTTGTCAAAACGAAAGGGTTCCTTTCCCACGTCCAGGGCAATGCGGGCCTGGTTTCTGGCCACACACTGGCCGATCATGGATTCGCCACCGACTTCCAGTTTGTGTCCCTGGGCCAGCATCGCCTGCCCGGCGTCGCCGGTGCCGGCGCGCAGCAGGGCAAAGCGACGTTCCTCGTCGAGGAGGAATATCCCCACATAATAGAGGTCAAACCGTTCGCGGACCAGGTCCACCACCTGGCTCAGGAGCGCCTCAGGGTCCAACACCGACGTGGTGGCGCGGGCTACTTCTGCCGCTGTTCGCAGGCTCTGGGTGCGCTCGGCTACCTGTTGTTCCAGGGTGTCCAGCGTCTGCCGTACCTGGCCGGCCATCGTGTTAAAGGCGGTGGCCAGGGTGACGAGCTCGGCGGCGCCGGTGAGGGGCACAGCCTGTTCCAGGTTCCCCCGCCCTATCTCGGCAGCGGCCTGGGTCAGCCGGTTCAAGGGGGGAACGATGCGCCGGGTCAAGACGGTCGCGGTCAGCGTGCCCAGGACAAGGGCTGCCAGGCCGCTCAGGATCATGGCCAGCGTGGTCTGTTGGCCCACCTGCTGCAGTTGGCGGCGGGTGCGGTTCAGGCCGGTTTCAGTCGTGCGGATGACCTGGCTGCTGATCCGGTCGATATCGGCGGTGATCTCCTGGAAGGAGGCGATGCTGGTGTGGATCGTTTGCTCCAGGGCCACCAGATCGGAAAAGAGGCCCAGGTAAGACTGAGCCCGGCCGATCAGGTCCAGGGCGCCCAACTGGATGTCACCGGCCCTCAGATCCGAGCGGGGGCTGCTCTTTACCAGGTCGGTGAACTGATTGACCATCTGGCGCACCTGGTCCGCATCCTCTTGTCGGCCGGTATGAAAGTAGCTTTGCTCCTGGGTGCGGATCTGCAGGATCAGGTGGCGGAACTGGGGATTGGCCAGGGGAGTGATGTCCGCTTCCAGGCGGTTCAGCTCTTGGGCCATGGTGTCTTCCAGGCCGCCGGGGCGGCTTCGTTCCCGGATCTGGTCCACCGTGGTCTGGAAGCCGCTTTCATAGTCATCCAGCAGGGGGTTGAGGTTGCCGATTTCATCGCGCAGGGCCTGCAATTCAGGGTCACGGGCCGTTGTCACCAGGCTTTCCAGCGCAGCCAATTGGGCTCGCGCCTGCTCCAGGTGGGCCTGGTTAGCCGTCACAAATTGGGCTGCTGCGGTTTCAAAGCCCAGGGAGCGCCAGTTGCTCAGAAAACCGGCCTCATTTTGCCGGGCTGACAGGAATTCGTTTTCCACCTGGAGGCTCAGTTCCCGGATGCGGCTGGCCTCGTTCAGGGCGAGCTGGGCCCCGCTTTGCAGACGGCGCAGGCTGAAATAGCCGCTGAGGGCTGTGGCAAAAGCCAGGAGCAGGATCAGGCCGGTACCTGCCAGAAGCTGGTTTTGTAGGGAGCCCCGCCGCCCCAGGAAGGTGGTGTTGGCAGGCATGTCGTTATTCCTCCCCTCTACGGTTCATCCCCGCCCGTGGTGGTCTCGCCCGCCTGCCGGGTTGGGAGTCGGTTATCCTGTTCATCATCCCTCCGCTCCCCGATCGCCGTTCGAGCCTGGGGGCTGCCGGCTGCCGGCCACTTCAGCCGGGGGTCCGGGGATCGGGCTCAGTTGCACAAAGGCTCTGGCTGCCCCCAGCGCGGCGGCTGTTTCCTGGATGGTGATGGCCATCAGGTTCTCCAGGTCCATGGCGCGGCGCATCTTGTCGGCGATCTCACGGGCCCGGCGCTCGCGGGCGGCCCGGCGCTGGGTCTCGTCCAGCAGGCGCAGGTTGTCGGCGGCCAGCGCCAGCCGGTCGGCCACGGCTTCGATGGCTGCGATCTGGTCGCTGCCCCATGGTCCGGCCTCGGCCGGGCGGTGGAAGCCCAGTACGCCGATGGACAGGTCGCGCAGCTTGACCGGCATGACCAGCAGGTGCCGGCCCACCTCCGGGTTGAACGCCGTGGCGGCCACCCCCGACGAGCGAGCCTGCTCGATGAGCGGCTGCCACGCCAGGGGCGGCACCTGGTCCTCTCCCTGCCAGAGTTGGATCGGCCTGGCCCGTTCGAAGACAAACTGTTGCCAGGCCTCGACGGTGTAGTGGCGATAGAGGGCGGTCAGCTCGTGCAGGTTCTCCTGGGCTTCGGTGAACAGCCGGGCGTTCTCCATCGCGACGGCCAGTTGATCGGCCATCCCCTGCAGGGCAGCTATCTCCTGCTGGCTGAACGGAGTGGGTCGGGACAGGTGGATGTCCAGGGCGCCGATCACCTCTCCGCTAACGTGGAGCGGCAGGGCCAGTTCGTGGCGCAGCGGTTCCCCTTCCAGCGTAAGGGTCTGCGGCTTCCACTCCCGGAACAGCCGGGCGACGGCCGCCGATGGCCCGGTGTCGGGTTGAGCGGAAGCCTGGCGGCCTCCGACGGCGCGCAGCGCAATCTCACCGGTTTCCTTGTTGCTCAGATAAACCGCCACCCGGTCAAAGCCCAACCGTTCGGCGATCAGGTTGGCCGTATGCTCCGGCAACACGGTGCGGTCGAGCAGGGAGGTCGTATCGCGGGCGATGCGGGCCGCTGCCTCCATCAGGCGGGCATAGCGGTCCAGTTGCTCGGCGCGGGTTTGCAACAGGTTGTGCGCCGCTTCCAGTTCCATCGCCGTCTGGCGGGCCTGTACCAGGGCCTGCGTCTGGGCGCGGCTGAAGAACCACTCCAGCACCACCATCATGAGCAGCAACCCGCTGAACATCAGCCCGATGCCTAGCCATTCGTTGGCGGTCACCGGGTTCTGCCGGGTGAGCAGCCAATCCTCCAGCCAGCCCATCCAGGCAAAGATGACGAAAGCGGCATGGGTCAACACGCTTAGAGCGGTCATGACCATGCCGACATGGACACCGGCCAGGAGCAGGCTCAGGAGGGGCAACACCAGCAGGGTGAGCGGCCCGCTGCCTGCCAGCCCAAACCAGGCCAGGGATAGGATGGCAAAGCCGTAGCCGATGGCCAACAGGCCTCCTACCCGCAGACGAAAGTCGAGGCGACGGAAGGCGGCCACGCCCAGCAGGACCAGGTAGATGACGACAAAGGGGACTGTCTGCGGCCACCACACCGGATCCTCGATCGCCTCGACGACGCTTTTGACGATCCTCGGCGTTGCAGCGAGGCAGACCGTGATGGACAGGGCGTTCAGGGCCCGGAGCCGCCAGATCTGCAATTCCGCAGTGACGGCGGACGCGACCGATGAAACCTTGTCGCCTGGCTTCAGGGGGGCTGGAGGTTGTTCCTTTTGTGGCTGCTTGGGTTCCTCTGACACAGCTTCTCTCCTCCGCAGATGGGGCGCTGCCCCTTAGCTTCCGGCCACGCTCAGCTCGACATACCCCCCCTCGGCGCCTACCAGGGCACTCAGGTCCTGCAATGTCGTCTGGAGGATGGCATCGAGGTCGAACGAGGCGGTTACCCGGTCGGCCAGGTCGCGGATGGCCCGCTCCTGTTCGACGCGGCGCTCGGCTTCTTCCAGCAGCCGGGCCCGCTCCAGGGCTACAGCGGCCTGGCTGGCCAGGGTCTCGTAGAGGCGGATGTCCACCGGAGAGAAGGGGCCGGGAGCGATCCGCTCGACAATAACAATGCCGATGGGCCGGGTACCACTTTGCAGAGGGATGTTGATCATGGCCCGTGCCCCGAACCGGAGCAACATCTGGCGTTTGTCTTCCGGCATGGTGGGGTCGTGGAGCAGGTCTTCTATCACCCAGAGTCTCTGGAGCATCGGCACCGGGAACATGGAGGCGCTGGCCGGCAGGGGGCGACCGACGGGGAAGCCAGGGGTCCTGTGGCGGTTCCAACTTCCCAGGAAGGTGATGGTCTGCACCTCCCCATCGGCTCCCAAGTCGAAGCGAGCCACCCCGCAGCCATCGGCTTGCGTTTCGGCCACCGTGGCGATGGTGGCCTGGACGACCTCGTCGGTGGTGATGGCCGACGACAGGCGTCGGCTGACGCGGAAGAGCGGGCTGGTAGCTTCCAACAGGGTGGCCTCGGCGGAGAATTTGCGGGCATTGTCCATGGCCACGGCCACCTGGTCGGCCACCAGTTGCAGGACGGCGATGTCTTCGTCGGAAAAGGCCGCTGCCTGGGTGGATTGCACGTCCAACGCGCCCAGCACCCGGTCGCCGACCATCAGGGGCAAGGCCATCTCTGAGCGGGTATCGGGGAGCAGCGGGTTATCGAAGCGGACCGGTTCGGCGCCTACGTCCAGGGCAATGCGTGCCCGGCGTTGGGCACAAGCCGCGCCGACCATAGATTTGCCGCCCACTTGCAGCTTGTGGCCGCGTTCCTTCATGAGGCGGCCCGGTTCACCGGTGCCGGCTTCCAGCCCTGCATACTCCCCGGTTTCGTCCAGCAGGAACAGGCCGGCGTAATAGAGGTTGAACCGCTCGCGCACCAGGTCCACCACTTCGCGGGCCAGGGCCTCCGGTTGCAGGATCGAGACCACAGCCCGGCCCACATCGGCGGCGGTGGTCAGTTGGACGGCCCGGTGCTCCAGGGCAGCGGTGCGCTCGGCCACCCGCTGTTCCAGGCCGGTGATCAGGGTTCGCAACTGGGCGGCCATGCTGTTAAAGGCACGGGCCAGGGTGCCGATCTCGTCTTCGAGGTGGATCTCTACGGTGCGGTTCAGGTCCCCGGCTGCCATCTGGGTCGAGGTCTCGGCCAGGGCCAGGATCGGCCTGGAGATCTGCCGGGCTACGGCATAGGCTGCAGCGGCAACCAATCCGGCAGCCGTCAGTCCGATCAGAAAGATAGCCAGGGCCAACCTGCGCACCGGCGCCAAGGCTTCGCTCCGCTCAATTTCGGCCAGCAGGGCCATCTCCCGCTCGTCGATCCAGCGGTAAGCACCCAGGACCGGCACGCCCCGGTAGTTGGGATAGATGCCGGTGCCGTCCTCCCGTTTCAGCAGGGCCGTATCAATCCCCTGGGTGTGTACCCCGCGGGGGAAACCCTCACCTCCAAACCGGGCTTCCGATACAAAGACGTTGTACTGGTCCACCAGGTAGGTTTCCCCGGTGGCCCCCAGCCCGGTCCGTTGCAACATGATCTCGTTCAGTCGGCTCAGGTTCAGGTGCACGGCCAGCACCCCCACGGTCTGTCCCGATTCGCTGTGGATGGGAGTCGCGACCGTCATGGCCAGTTTGCCCAGACTGGCCGACAGGTACACATTCTGGATGTAGGTCCTGGTGCGTCCTTCGATGAAGAAGGAGCTGGTCACCTCATAGTTGCCCTCGTGCTGGCTGTTGGTCGAAAATAGAACTTTGCCCCCCACCCCTTTGAGGACCAGGATCTCCAGAAAATCCGGTTTGTTGGCCAGAACGGCGTCCAGGTACGATTGCAATGCCTGATGTGCGGCGAGGAACTCGCTGCTACCCTCATCCTGGGTCAGCAACCTTTCAGCGTTCTGGCGAAAGAGGGGGTTCTGCGCCAGCAGTCGGGTGTCCTGTTTCATGCTCTCGACCCAGCGGTTGATCTCCCCCTCTTTCAGGATGGCAGTTGTGTTCAGGTGGTTAAGGATATCTGCCTGGAGTGTCCTCTGGCCCTGGTAGTAGGCCAGCACACCGACCGTGGCCAGGGGGAGAACTGCCAGGAGCAGAAAATAGACCAGCAGGCGGGCCAGCAGACTTTGTCGCCAAAACCTCATCATCGGTCCTTCCTTGCCAAACCTTCGCTACGGCTCGGCCAGCCGGTAGAATTGGAACGTGCCGCCCTTGATCTGAAGGATCACCGCACTCTTGATCGGGTCGCCGCTCCCTTTGAATTCCATGGTCCCGGTAACCCCCTCGTAGCGGCTGATGCTGGCCAGCCCATTGCGGATCGATTCCGAATCGGTTTTGCCCTGGCTGCGGATGGCCTGGAAGAGGAGGCCAAAGGCGTCATAGGTCAGGGCCGCCACATCGTCGGGGACCTGGCCATAGGCGGCCTGGTAGGCGGCGATGAACTTTTGGGCCGTCGGACTGGCGATATCGGGGGCATAGTGGGTGCTAAAGTACATCCCTTCCATCTGGGCCAGGTCGGCGGCTTCGATCTGGCCCCAGCTATCGCTGCCGATGATGGCTGCCTGAATGCCCAGCTCCCGGGCCTGCCGCACCTGGGTGGGGACCTCGTTGTAATAGTTGGGCAGGAAGAGGACCTGGGCGCCGGAATCGCGGATGGCGGTCAACTGGGCGCGAAAGTCGGCCTCGCCGGTTGTATAACTCTCAAAGGCAACCACCTGGCCACCTGCTTCTTTAAAGACCTGCCTGAAGATCTCGGCGATCCCTCTGTTGTATTCGCTGGCCACGTCATAGAGCACTGCCGCCTTTTCCGCCTTGAGCTCCTCGACGGCAAAGCGGGCCATCACCCGGCCCTGGAACGGGTCGGTAAAGGCGGCGCGAAAGACATACCTTTTGCCGGCGGTGGTCTCGGGATTGGTGGACCAGGGGCTGATCATGGGTACGTGAGCCCCTTCGGCCACGGCTGCCACCGGGATAGCATTGCGGCTGGCCTGGGGGCCGATGAGGGCCACCACACCGCTCTGGTTGATCAGTTTCTGGGCGGCGCTGACAGCCGTTTCCTTCCTGTCCTGGTTGTCTTCGATGAACAGTTCGACCTTGAGCTTTTGCCCGCCGACCTCCAATCCGCCTGCGTCGTTGACCTCCTGGACGGCCAGTTGGGCGGCATTGACGGTGGACTGGCCGACGATGGGGATGCTGCCGGTGATGGGGGCGATGACGCCGATCCGGATCGTTGGTTCCTCCACCGGTTTGCCGCAGGAGATCGGGGTGATCAGGATCAGGACCAACAACATGACCCGGGCAACCATCTTGGTTCGCATTGTCTTCTCCTCCCGATTCGATTTACCCTCTCGTTGAGCCTGTTCGCCGCTCTGATTTATGGCTCGAACTCGTAGGCCGAGGTATAGACCTCTATGCCCAGGGAGGCGGCGACCTTTTCCGCGCCGCGCTCCACCATGGGCGAGATGATGATCTTGCGCTTTGCCTTCACGCCCCGGGCCTGTTCATAGAAAGCGACCTTGCGCTCAAAGAGGTAGACCTCGCCGCGGCTTATGGAAGACTTGAGCTCCATCAGCCAATGGTCCCCGTTGTGGAGGACCACATCAATTTCCACCTGGTCGGGCTGCCCGAAAACCTGGCCGGCGGTGTCCATCTGCCAGAACCGCTCCACGTGCAGGCCCAGCCGCTCATCCAGGATACCGGCCAGCCCGGTGCGGAACGCCTCCTCGGCCATGAGGCCCCACCGGGCCCCCAGGGCGCCAATGTGAGATTCTATCCGTTGTATGAACCTGTTCTGCTGTCGGGCGAACTCGGCCATCTGGCGGTTAAAGTCCTCGCGCAAGGCCTGCATGGCTGCGTCGTGCTCGTCCTGGCGCCGGGCGAACTCGGCCATCTGGCGGTTAAAGTCCTCGCGCAAGGCCTGCATGGCCACTTCATGCTTATCCAGCCGCCGGGCGAACTCGTCCAACCGCCGGGCAAACTCGTCCTGGCGCCGGGCGAACTCGGCCATCTGGCGGTTGAAATCCTCGCGCAGGGCCTGCATGGCCACTTCATGCCCATCCTGGCGCCGGGCGAACTCGGCCATCTGGCGGTTGAAATCCTCGCGCAGGGCCTCCAGGTGCTGCAGGATGCTTTGAATGTCGCTCTGACGGGCAAAGGTTTCGGCCACGACCCCGATCAGACCATAGCGCACGTTGGGGTATTCCCGGATGACCTGCGGCAACTCTTCGATCAGGAGCTGTCGCAGCATTTCTCGGGTCAGGGTCGTCTCATCCATCTTGCTACACCTTTCCGGCTCGCAGCGGCAGCGACAGGGTAAAGGTCGAGCCCACGCCGACGGTGCTTTCCACCCAGATCTGTCCGCCCAGCTTTTCGACCACCCGCTTGCTGATGGCCAAGCCAAAGCCCGGGGAGGTCCCGTTGCGGCCGTTGCGCTGGGTTTCGACCAAAAGCCCGGCCCGCTCCGTTGCCGGGATGCCCACGCCGGTATCGCTCACGCTGATGATGATGTGGCCGTCGTCGGCGCGGACGCGCAGCCAGATGCTGCCTTCGGCGGTGAACTTGACGGCGTTGGACAGGAGGGCCAGGATGACCTGGCGCACCCGCTGGCCATCGGTGTAGACCGGCGGCAGGTCGGCGGATATCTCTTCGTACAACCGGACCGCTTTGCCGCGGGCCAGGGCCCGGGCTGTGGCCATCACCCCCTCGACGATCTCGGCCAGGTCCACCTCGGCCAGGGAAAAGGGGGCGGTGCCCAGGTCCAGTTGCGATAGCTCCAGCATGTCGTTGAGCAGCCCCAGCAGTTGTCGGCCGCTATCATGGATGGCGGTCAGGTCGCTGCGCTGCAGATCGGTGAGGGGGCCGTCCAGTTCCTTGAGCATGAGCCGCGAAAAGCCGATGATCGAGTTCAGGGGGGTGCGCAGCGCATGGGACATGTTGGTCAGGAATTGGGATTGAATCCGGTCCAGTTCCTGCAGCTTTTGGACCGTTTCCCGCTCCACAGCGTAGGCCCGGGCGTTCTCGATGGCGATGCTGATCTGATCGGCCAGTGACTGATAGACCAGCTGGTCGTTGTCGTCAAAGTCGTCGGGGCGCACGCTTTGCAGGTCAAGCACGCCCAGAATCCGGTCCCGCGAGCGCAGGGGGATGGCCATTTCACAGGCCACGGGGGCCTGCAGGGTGGTTGCCAGGCCGACGGTGGTGTGGGGCTGATCGGCCCGGACCACCCGGCGGTGGCCATCGGCGGCTACCCGCCCTACCAGGGTAAAGGCATCCACCCCTTTGCGCCGCCCGGTTGGGTGGGCACCGGTGCTATCGGCCTCCCACGTGGTCCACTCATCGTTGCCCTCCAGCAGGTGGATGGCCACATGGTGTAACTCGAAGGCGTTGCCGATCAATTGTACCACCGTGGCCAGCAAGGTGTCCAGGTCGCGGATAGAGGTGGCCACGCGGGCGACTTCGGCGCTGAGTGCCAACTGCATGGCGTGCTCGCGGGTGCGGTCGTTGGCCTCCTGGAGCTGCTGTGTCCGTTCGGCCACCCTGGCCTCCAGGCCGGCATAGAGCCCCTTGAGTTCGGTGGCCATGCGGTTGAAGGCGCGGGCCAGCACCCCGATCTCATCCCGGCGGTCAATGGTCACCTGCTGGTCCAGGTCGCCGCGGGCCATGCGGGCGGCGGTCTCGGTGAGCTGGACGATCGGGCTGGTGATCCGGCGCGTGACGACGGCGGCGATGGCGGCGGTGATCAGGGCCGCTGTCAGGGTGATGCCCAGGACCATAGCGGTCAGGGTGTTGCCCGCAGCCAGGGCCTGGCTCTGGGGCTTTTCGGCCAGCAGGGCCACCTCTAATTCCGGGTTCCAGCGATAGGCACCGAATACCGGGATGCCCTGGAAATTGGTGTAGGCTCCGGAACGGGTCTGGGCCTGCAGAGTTTGCAGGAGGTCGCCGGGGGAGGCGTGGGGACCGGCCAGCGGCCACCTCCTCAGCCCATCGGCCGAGATCATGACCCCGTCGGCGGTGACCAGGTAGGTGGTGCTTTCCTCTCCTGCGCGGCCGGGAGAGGCGATGAGTGGGGGCAGCGCTTCCCACGGCAGCAAGGCGATGAGCCGATGGTCGCCCGCTGTGTGGCTGACGGCCAGCAGTGGAGGGGTGCCGGCGCCCGGCGGCGACACGATCAGGAGGCGACGCTCCTCGGCCAGCAGCGGCTGGAGGAGCGACCAGTCGGTTTCCCCTGACCGGCCGGTCGCGATCGGCTGCCCTGTGCTCCGATCCACCAGGATGAGCTCCTGCAGGGTCGGGTCGGTGGCCAGTGCTGTGGCCAGCCAGGCTGCAGGGGGTACCTGCTGACGGGGCAAGGTCCGGTCTATCAGGCTCAATTCCCGTTCGTAACTCTCGGCCCAGTCTACCAGATGGGCCTCTTTCAGGGCAATCGTCGTCTCCAGGGACGCCACTGTTTTTTGCTGCGTTTCGCGCTGGATCTGGTTATAGGTCAAAAGGGCCAGCAGGCTCAACGGCAGGATGGCCAACAGCAGAAAGGCGATCAGCAGGGTCTTGCCCAACCCTCCTCGCATGCCAAGGGTAGGAACAGTTCGCGGAGACGGAGAGGGCCGTTTTGCATTTGCCAGGTCTATGGCCTGCTGTGCCATGGAATATTTAACCCAGATCCCAAACCGATTCTCCACGAAGGATGCGCCGGACCTGGTCCGGGAAGGTGTCCACGTTGATCGGCTTGGCCAGAAACCCGTCGAAACCGGCGCTTCGGGCCCGGGCCAGGTTGGTGTTGCTGATGTCGGCGGTGACCGCTACCACCCGTGTGTTCCGAAAGTGCTCATCCTGGCGGAGACGGGCCAACACCTCGTATCCATCTTCTTCAGGCAGATGGATGTCCAACAGGATCAAATCCACCCGGGGCATGTTGTCCTGGGCGAATTCCAGGACGTGCCAGCCCGACCGTTTCCATTCGGTCTGCTTGACACCCATGAAGGAGAGCAGGCGGGCCAGCAACGCATAGTTGCGGACGTTGTCTTCGACGATAAGAACGTATGCATCCTGTAGATCGACGGCCATAGTGTCGCTCGCTTTACATGAGATTGCCGATCAGCAACCACCCTGCCCATGCCGCAAAAAGGCGGCTACCTGAGCCGGCAGGCGGTCTACGTCTACCGGCTTTTCGATATACCCTGAACAGCCACAAGCCAACGACTTTTCTCGATCTCCGCGCATGACGTTGGCCGTCAGGGCCACGATGGGGGTATCCTTGAATTCCTCCGAGGCCTTCAAGCGGGCTGTCACTTCATATCCATCTACGTCGGGAAGGTTGATGTCCACCAGGACCAGCGCCGGGCGGGTGATCCTGGCCTGCTCGATACCCTCAGGCCCATTGGCTGCTTCCAGGACCCGATACCCTTCAGCCTCAAGAATCCGTTTGACCAGGATGCGGTTGTCGCGGTTGTCCTCAATATATAAAATGACCGGTGGCTCTCCTTTTTCATTCATTCTAATGATTTTCTCTCCTTACAGATCACAACGCCTGCAGTGTCAGTCTGCGATATGTATTATAGCAGAAAATGGGATATCTGTCTATAGGACCATAGTCATAGGTACAGGGGCCGAGGGGAGTAAGCTGGAGCCGGCCACGAATTGTCACGAATGCACGAATGCCCCCATTATTCGTGTCGTTCGTGTCTGATTCGTGGACGGCCAGGATCGCCGCCGCATCCGAATACCCCGGCCTGCTCAGGCAGGTCCTTTCCAAACCGCCAAGGGCGCCAGGGCAACACGGGTGCGTTTCATCTTGGTGGTTGTCGGAGCCGGCCACGAATTGTCACGAATACACGAATGCCCCCATTATTCGTGTCGTTCGTGTCTGATTCGTGGACGGCCAGATCCTCGCCAGAGAATTGAAATACACCCGACTACACGGAATCCTGGCGTTCTTTGCGGTAGAGCCCTCGCTCACGCTGAGCAGTTACCCGCCCCGATAGTTGACAGGCAAAAAAAGATCGGGTATACTGGGCCTCACTGGTCAGACCTCTGACCAGCAGGTTCGATGGGAGGGAGAGGAGGCAATGGTCAACCGGTCCGTTCCCCAACGCCCGGCAGCCTATGCCGAACAGGCGCTGGTCACGTCTATTCTGGAGGGGACCTATCCCCCCGGCTCCTTCTTGCCGGGCGAACGCGACCTGGCCGCCCAATTGGGCGTAACCCGCCCCACGTTGCGGGAGACGCTGCAACGCCTGGCTTGTGAGGGCTGGCTGACCATCCAGCAGGGCAAACCCACCCGCGTCAACGATTTTTGGCAGGAGGGGGGGCTGAATGTCCTGAGCGCTATGGTGCGCTATAGCCAACAGCTTCCGGCCAGCTTTGTGCCCAATCTATTGGAGGTGCGGCTGGTGCTGGCCCCGGCCTATGCCCGCGCTGCCGTGGAACGTTCGGCTGCGGCTGTGGTCGGGTTCCTCCAGGGCTGCCTCGGCCTGGACGATGACCCCCAGGCGTTCGCTTCTTTCGACTGGCACCTGCACCGCACCCTGACCATCGCTTCCGGCAACCCGATCTACACCCTGATCCTCAACGGCTTTGCCGGCTTTTACGAGGAGATGGCCTGCCGCTACTTTGCCCGGTCCGAAGCACGGGCGTCGTCGCGGGCCTTTTACGCTGCTGTGCTCGATGCCGCCCGGCGTGGGGATGCAGAGGCTGCCGAGCAGATCACCCGTTCTGTGATGCAGGAGAGCATTCGCTTGTGGAAGGCATAGGGCCTCAGCCTTACGTTTTACGCCCGGAGGGGAGACATGCGCCGCTGGAACGGTTGGGGCGACGATACCGTTGATTATCCGCTCCACGAGGGGGCCAGACACTTTTTGGAGGCGTTGGTCGGCCCCGGTACGCCTCCGCGGGATGCCACGTTCGAGGAGGTTGTCGCCGCTGTGCCCCCTTCCCGGCTGCCGGCCCATCCGCTGGTCTCGACCGGGCCGGCGGACCGGCTGCGCCATGCCCGGGGGCAAAGCCTGCCCGACTGGATCGCGGCGCGCAGTGGGTGCATCCCGGCCTTTCCCGACGGGGTGGCGTTCCCCACCACCGCGGCCCAGGTCCGGGACCTGATGGGCTTTGCGGCTCAGGTGGGCGCCCGGCTCATCCCTTACGGCGGCGGGACGAGCGTCGTGGGCCACATCAATCCGTTGCCGGGAGAGCGCCCTGTGCTCACCGTGGACCTGGGCCGCCTGAACCGCCTGATCCGCTTCGACGAGACGAGCGGCCTGGCCACCTTCGAGGCGGGCATCACCGGCCCTGATCTGGAAGCCCAACTCCGGGCGCAGGGCTATACGTTGGGTCACTTTCCTCAATCGTTTGAGCTGTCGTCCCTGGGCGGCTGGATCGTCACCCGCTCCAGCGGGCAGCAGTCGCTGGGCTACGGGCGCATCGAAAAGCTGTTTGCCGGGGGGCGATTGGAAGCGCCGGCCGGCACGTTGGACCTGCCTCCCTTCCCGGCTTCGGCTGCCGGGCCGGACCTGCGAGAGGTGATGCTGGGTTCCGAGGGACGGCCGGGCATCCTGACCGAGGCCACCGTCCGCGCCTCACCCCGGCCGGAAGAGGAAGCGTTCCACGCCCTCTTTTTCCCCGATTTCGAGCGGGGCCTGGCCGCCGTGCGCCAGATCATGCGGGACCGGGTGTCGCTCCAATACGACTACGACACCTTTGTCATCGTGGCCGACGTGCAGGCCCTCACCACGAATTTTGACCGGCCGGAGGGCCTGGCCCGTGACATGCGCCAGGTGGCGCTGGACAACCTGGACGGTGCTCTACTCGATGCTGGTGACGGTGAACGCCCTGCGCCACAACCCCACCATCAAGACCGAGGCGGCGCAGCGGGGCTACACGGACCTGACCTACGGTTTCCTGGGCTACCCGGTGAGCCAGGCCGCCGACATCACCTTCTGCCGGGCGCACCTGGTGCCGGTGGGCGACGACCAGATGCCGCACATCGAGCTGACGCGCCGGGTGGTGCGGCGGTTCAACGAGCTGTACCGGCTGCCCGGTGGGGAGGCGGTCTTCCCGGTGCCAGAGGGCCGGGTGGGGCGCGTGGGGCGGCTGGTGGGGCTGGACGGCCAGGCCAAGATGAGCAAGAGCCTGGACAATTGCATCTACCTGGACGACACGCCGGCCGAGGTGGCGCGCAAGGTGCGCCAGGCCGTCACCGACCCGGCCCGCGTCCACGCTGGCGACCCCGGCCACCCGGAGGTCTGCACCGTCTTTGCCTATCACCAGGCGGTGAACGAGGGGGCTACAGATTCATCCGCTCCGGCGGGGTCCGCTGCTCCGGCGGGGTCTGCGGCTGCTCCGGCGGGGTCTGCGACCCCGACGTTGGCCCAGGAGTTGGAGGAACTGTGCCGGGCCGGGCGCATCGGCTGCGTGGCCTGCAAGGAGCGGCTGACGCGGGCCATCAACGACCTGCTGGCTCCCATGCACGAGCGGCGCGCGCCGTACCTGGCCCACCCGGCCCGCATAGACGAGATCCTGGCCGAGGGGACGCGCCGCGCCCGGGCCGAGGGGGAGGAGACCATGCGCCGGGTCCGCCAGGCCGTGCGGATTGATTACTTCCCGCTCCCGCCGGGCGAGGAGCCGCCGCCGGCCCTCTCGTTCCTGGCGGCCCCGGCCTTTGCCCACAGTTTTGTGCCGTAACAGTAGGGGCGTGATTCCATCGCGCCCCTACTGTTCTATTCCGTGTCATTTGGCTCTCTAGCTCGCCTCCACCAACGCCACCCGGTTGGGATCCTGCGGGTCATACTTCACCGTCACCCGCGCGCCGGGCTGATATTTGGGCAGGGACGCCTGGAGCACCATGGCGTGCGTCTGGGCACGGAAGGGCGACTCTTGCGCCGGCCACACGTCAATCGTCAGCCGCATCAGCTCCGCCGTGCCGCCATACGCTTGAATGCCCACCTTATCTGCCGCCATGATCTGGCCCGGGGCCGATACCCCGACCCGATCCAGGTCGGTCTCCACGATCTCCGAGTCCAGCACCAGTTTGTACGCCGCCTGGGGGTCCAGGCCCGGGGCCTGCACCAGGTTGGCGAGCACGCCGAGGTTGCGCAGCACGGCCACCTTGCTCCGGTCGGCGGGGTCATACCGCACGATCAGCGTCGCGCCCGGCTGATACTGGGGGATCTCCAACACCGAGACCATGTGCGGCACCTGGGCCTGGAAGACGAAGCCGTCGGCCGGCTGGACCTGCAGCAGGAGATTGACCTGCCAGCTTTCGTCCACGCCGATCGTCACCTTGAGGCCGGTTTGCTGCATGCCCATGAGGGTGGCCGGCGCGGTCTCGCCGGCGGCCAAGAGTTCCTTGCTCACGGACCGCTGGCGGAAGGAGCGCACGAGAATCGGCCCGACGGTCAGCGCCGTCAGCGCCAGGACCACCACCGCAAAGCCGATGCTGGCCGCCACGATGATCGCGATGACCAGCCAACCAACGGCATCTGGATTCATGGTTTTCTCCTTGACTGGACCTGGTAGGGTCAACCCTTGCGCTGGCCCTGGGGTGGGGGCCAGCCCTGCCCCTACGGGCTGTTCTTGAGCACCAGCGGCAGGTAGACCGCCAATCGCTGTTCGGCGATCTTGAGATCGATCGCCCCCAACGTCGTCATCGCGCTGTAGGCGATCATTGCCAGATCGTTGGGGTCGAGGGCGATGGAGACATAGGCCGCCTCGCCTTCCTCCGCGCTGCCGGGGTCCACGGTGGCGCATCGCCAGGTGGCGCCTGGCCCGCAGTTGCCCAGGGAGGCCGCTGGCTGGGCGACCTTGAGCTGCGGCGGCAGCAACCCCACCGGCGCCTGGTACGCGATGATCGGGACATTGGCATCATCCACGGCCAGCGAGATGGCCTTGTTGGGGCCCCCGCCAACGATGTCGATTTGGTCGCACTGGAACGAGTTGCCCGGCCCGCAGTTGCCGCTGCCGCCGACGTTGACCGCGTATTTCAACACCCCGTGCGACCAGTCGTAGTAGGCAAGCTGCAGTGTATCGGTCGTATCGTCCGGTGCATGGAGTGAGACAAACAGGCCCACGTCCCAGCCGTCGGTCCCATCCACGGTATCGCACCGCCAATTATCGCCTAGGCCGCAGTTGCCGGCAAAGCCACCGATATAGTAGGCGCGTCTCAAATCGCCATTACTCCCATCGTAATAGGCGATGTACGGCGTATCCAGATAGGGACCCAAACCCAAATCCAGCGAGGCGTACTGGCCCATGTGATTGCCGCTGTCCACGGTTTCGCAGTGCCACTTTCCGGCCGCGCTGCCCACGCCACAGTTGCCCCCACTGGACACCGGGTAGGCATAGTTCAACTCGTCGTCGAACATGGAGCTCTCCAGGTAGAAGGCGATCTGCGGCTCTCCGGCTGCGGTGTACTTCAGCGAGGCGTATTGCCCATAGCTCGGCGCGCCCATGTAGTCGGCGTCCTGCACCGTGACGACTCTCCATTGGCAAGGAATCGGCAAGCAGGAGTACTCGGCGAACTTGAGCGCGCCGTGGGTGGCGTCGTAGTAGGCCACGCCGATGCGCCGGGTGTTGAGCGGCGGGTCGCCGGTGGGGCGGACGTCAATCGAGCTGTACATGCCGACGTTGCCGGTATTGTCCACGGTCTCGCAGGTCCAGTCGTTGGCCGGGCCGCAGTTGCCGCCGCTGCCCACGTAATGCGCTACCTTCAGGGCCGTGTTGGTGGCGTCGTAGTAGCTGATCCAGGGGGTGCCAGTGTCCGGGTCAAAGGCGATCGCCGCGTACTCACCGACGTCGCCATCGTCATCCACATAGTCCGTGAACCACCTGGCGCTGGCCTGGATGCCCGATGCAGAAGGGGTCGCCTGGACCGCGCCAGAGCCAAGCGCCAGCATCACGGCGCCGGCCGCCAGAATGGTGAGAAGCACTCTCTTGCTAGACATTTTGTTCCTCCTCGTATGAATTTTGGGGGGCCGCCGATGGCCCCTGGTGATATTTCGGATAAGCGGCAGGCTGGTGAACACGCCCCTTGCTTGCCGCCCGTTGGTGGTCTCGCAACACCAGCCCACTGAACTAACATTCAGGTTGACGACCTCGCTGCCATCCCGGAACCCCTTTGTCGTCCCGATGACGAAGAGGCTATCTTTGACCGGCGAGCCGAATCGTTCGCTGACCGCCGGATCATTCTTCACCAGACCCATCGCTGTGCGGTAGACCGGGTTCAACTTGAGTGGGACGATGAGGATGGCGAGAAAGGCGAAAACAAATCCAACGCCGTAACCGGCGCCGATGGGCCGCAGGTCGCCGCCTATATCGGTAGGACACCCAGAAGTGTAGAGCGAAGGTCGCGGCCTCGCGCTCGTGCCAGAAATCCTCGTCGTCGCATGGGTGGCCGATCAGGTGGCCGGTGCGGTCCCCGTCGCAGCCGCCGCGCCCGCTCCGGCGCAAGTCGGGCGCCGTTCACCATTGTGGGGCGCCGGGGACGAGTCAAGCCCGGCACCCTGTTGACCTCACCCCTCCCCCGGTGGCTGCGCCGCCGGAGGTGGGGTGAGGTCAATAGTTCCGCAGCACGCAGGGTAGATAGTTGCAGCAGCAAGGC
Source organism: Anaerolineae bacterium (assembly GCA_034435455.1). Taxonomy (GTDB): domain Bacteria; phylum Chloroflexota; class Anaerolineae; order JAAYZQ01; family JAAYZQ01; genus DAOTXL01. The sequence goes on along the minus strand of DAOTXL010000034.1, from coordinate 3,829 downwards.
GTGCCTGTCCCGGTAGGGCTGGCCGGCCCTGCCAGGCGGTATCCTCCGCCGCTGGCGATGCCACGCACCTGCCAGGTTGTGCTGGTCAAGTGATACCCCCCGCCGGCAATGGTGCCGGCCTGGACGGTGTACCCCAGGCCAGGCCCCCCGGTCTGGGCATAGAGATAGGGCACCGTCAGGAGCAGGAGCAATGCCAGGAGCATCCCAATCTGATACCAGAATGATTTGCGCATGGTCGCCTCCTGTCGCTCACTCGTCCCCGCTGAAGAGCGGTTCGGTTTCGGGCCACTCGAACAGGTGCTTGTTGCGCTGGTAGTCCAGTCCCATCTCTTGCGGCTGGCCGTAGCCTTCGGGGTAGAGATAGGTGCCCTGCTCGTCGGCCGGCTTATCCTGTTCGACCGGGATGCGGTGCTGCTCGGCATACGGGTCGTGGCGGATGCCGGTCACCTGCCAGGAGACCTTCTTGCCGGAGACGCCGCCGGCGATCTTGAACTGGTTGCCCTGGATTTCCTCAGCGATGTGGAGGTTGGGCATGGCCGCGCCGATGGGGGTCAACTGGTAACGGAAGTCCTGGTTAAGAGCCTGAAACCACTCGGGCAGTTGCACCCAGGCTGTGCCGTCCTCACCCAGGGTGACCACGCCGTCGTAGATGTTCTTCATATCGGGCGACTCGACGAAGGAGTGGTAGAGATACTTATGCTGCGGGTCGAGGGGGTGGTCAATCATAAAGCTGCCGGCGGATTTGCTGAGTGTGCCTGCGACATGCACATTGCCATCAAAGTACCCTGCATAGCCGGCAGGGCTTTGGGTCCAGCCGTACACGCCGTAGTTGATGCCGCTGTTGGCGTAGACAACGCCGGCCACGCCGCGGCCGATGGGGCTGTCGCTTCGGCCAATCACGCCCTGGACGACGCCGGTGATGGCGGTGGCGTGGCCCACCACGCCGACGCCGCCGGTGCTATCGCTCCGGCCGTACACGCCGTAGTTGGTGCCCGTGGTGGCGGCTGCCCGTCCCAAGACGCCCATGCCAGCAGTACTGTTACTCCGGCCATACACGCCGTAGTTTTCGCCGCTGGTGGCGAAGTCATAGCCGTACACGCCCTTGCCGCCGGTACTGTCACTCTGGCCGTACACGCCCTTGCCGCCGGTACTGTCACTCTGGCCGTACACGCCAACGCCGTAATCGCTGTGGCCATGTACGCCATATCCACCGTTCGGGCTGATGTCTCGCACGTACAGGGTGGCATAGGTATCACTGTCACCTTGAAGAACCAGACCATTGCCGCTTCCGTACCAGATCTCCCCCCAGTGGGTGTGTTCGCAGGACGGGCCGTTTGGCAGGGCCGCCACGCCCGCCTGGGCTGCGGATGCGCTTAGTTCCTGGCGCGGGGAAAGCTGCGTGAAAGCATCCTCGCCCGGCCCGCGCACGCTCACCTCCAGCCAGCGCGCGCCGCCGTCCAGCGCCTCCTGCGGGAGCGGGGCCACGCTGCCCAACAGGGCGGTGAACGCGCCGCCCTGCACCGTCACTGCCTCCTGGGTTTCCGCCCACACCGGCTCCCCGCCGCTCTCGGCGGCGTACAGGGCAAAGGCAAAGCCGTAGGCTCCGTCGGACACCGGCTGGCCGGCCTCGTCGGTCAGACGGCCGGAATAGGGGATGGTCGCGCCGGCCGGGGCTGGCGGCAAGGCGCGGGCGTTTCCGGTAATCCGTGGACCGATGCCCACCGCCAACACAACGGCACCGGCCGCCAGAATGGTGAGAAGCAATCTCTTGGTAGACATTTTTTTCCTCCTCGTATGAATATTGGGGGGCCGCCGATGGCCCCTGGTTGATAGTTTGGATAAGCGGCAGGCTGGTGAACACGCCCCTTGCTTGCCGCCCGTTGGTGGTCTCGCAACACCAGCCCACTGAACTAACATTTCGTTTGGGCAACACGTGGGACAGGCTTTCCAGCCTGTCGGCGCTCTGGTCTATCGTACCGGCTGAAACCCCTTTTCGGGCTCAGAGCCGCTATACTCCAGAACCCTCTCACGGCCGATCTCGATCCAGATGGACGAGATAGAACAAGTGCCATCCCCGTTCTTGGTCCCATAGATACGAGCCGTGCCGCGCACCCGGGGGCCTGAGATAGAGACCTCCAGGTTGACGACCTCGCTGCCATCCCGGAACCCCTTTGTTGTCCCGACGACGAAGAGGCTATCTTTGACCGGCGAGCCGAAACGTTCGCTGACCGCCGGGTCGTTCTTCAGCAGTTCCATCCCTGTGCGGTAGACCGGATGCAACCGGAGCGGGAGGATGCCGATCGCGTAAAAGGCGAAAACAAAGACAACACAGGCCACAATGGTAATGACTGCGGTAGCCCCCCGACAAGAAGAATTGCTTTTTTCACCTGGCCTCCTCCTTGCTCTTGCAGTATGAACCGGCACTCTCCACCGTCACGCGCCGGGAGCGTGCGGGTCATACCCAACCGTCACCGCAGCGCCAGCGGCGGGCTAATCGTCCGGCCAGAACCCGGCGCCGGGGTGTTCTTCAGGACCGCGCAAGACCAGCGGCAGGTAGGCATACATTTCGTTGATTTGTGGTAACTGCCTGCCCTCCCGCAGGTTTGGGCGCACTCGGAGCGTGATCTCAAGGCATCGCTCCGAACAGCTCTTCGGCAGGGATCTCGATGCTGAAGGAGTTCTGCTCGTCACCACGAATCCCGCCCCACGCAAAGGTCTCGACAACGACCATCTCGCCGTCTATATACCTGGATAATTCCACCTGAGTCGATCCCAGGTGGCCGCGCTCAATCTTGAAAACTACCGTCCCTCCGCTCTCCCAGCCGGTGAAGAGAATGTCGGTGATCACCTCTACCATTCCCCCGCCTTCGGCCCTGGTTATCGGCTGGGTCAACACGAAGCAGTCCCCATACATCCCGGCGGCTATCGCCTCTTCACTCGCCGATATCGGGTCGGGTCGCAGCCAGGTCGCCCCAGAAATCAGGTAAAGATTGGTCCAATCGGAGGTTGTCGCCAGCCGAACGCGCATCAGTCTGGTCTCAGGCCAGCCCGCCGCCAGGAAACGGGCAACCCACTGGCTGGTGAGGGTCAGATACCCCTCTGCTGAAAGCGCGCCGTAGTCATTATAGGTGTACTCGCGACCGTTTGTCGCGCCCGGCGCGGCCGGCTCGATCTGGGTCCCCTCATACCACTCGTTGAAGGAGGTAATCGCGACCAGGGCGGGCTCCACACCTACACCGAGGGCGGCCCCCCACTGCTCCTCATAAGTCGCGCCATCTTCCCGAGGAACGAAATCCTCCGCTGGATATCCAATTCGCCGGGCGGAAAAACCCGGTATCACGCTGGGAACGTACCAGGTATCGGGGGGAAGGCCACGCGCCCACGCGAAGCTGTTGCTCCCGTCGAGATGGAGAGTGGCATAGTTGTACAATCCGTCAAAGTGCCCACCGTCAACCCAGTCGCTTGCTGTCGTATTGGCGATCACCAGTCCGCCATCCGGCAGGTTGTGAATGGCGTCTATCGCTGGTTGCCAGTAGCTTGCCTCAACCGCGGGAGAATCGGTGTCCGGCACCCCGATCGCCCACACGAAGAACAGGCCCTTGGAGCGCGAATCTGGGCTCCAGCGGCTTGAGGCGGTGGTGCGGTAGAAGGCCGGATGGCCACCGTAGTGAGCGTACAGGTACTCGATGTCCCTCACAAGTCGATCCGCTGTACGTCCAACATAAGGTTCGATATGAAAGGCTACTTTGATGCCATACCGTTCGGCTACCTCCAGAATGCGCGCTACCGCCCGGTCCTCTCGCGACCCCTGTCCCCACCATGAGGAGAT
>DAOTXL010000033.1:0-12311 GCA_034435455.1 Anaerolineae bacterium | reverse complement strand
GGGCGGGGCGCCGGGGCGCAGTTCGGCCAGCCAGGCGGGGTGTTCCTCCTCCGGCTCAGGGGCAGGGGGTGCCGGTCTGGCCTCCGCCGGGGGCGGGGCACCGGGGCGCAGTTCGGCCAGCCAGGCGGGGAGTTCCTCCTCCGGCTCGGGGGCGGGCGGCGCCGGTCTGGCCTCCGCCAGGGGCGGGGCGCCGGGGCGCAGTTCGGCCAGCCAGGCAGGGGCCTCCTCCTCCGGCTCAGGAGCGGGCGGCGCCGGTCTGGCCTCCGCCGGGGGCGGGGCGCCGGGGCGCAGTTCGGCCAGCCAGGCGGGGATCTCTTCCTCCGGCCCCGCAGGTTGTGGGCTCTCGGCCGGGGGTTCTGGGGGCAGCGAGTCGCGCAGGTCGCGCAGCCAGTCGGGGATCTCGGTCGGTTCGGTCAGAGGGGCCTTGCCGGCTGCGCCTTCGGCGGATAGTGAGGCTTCCAATTCTCGCAGCCAGGCAGGGACATCCTCTTCGTCGGCCGGGGCAGCCGGGTGAGCTTTCTCCCCCTCAACGCCGGCTGCGGCCGATTTCACCGGCAGGGATAGCCCTTTGATGGGTGGGGGTGCCTCTGCGCTCGGTTTGGGCGGCAGCGATACAATCCGCTGGCCGCACACGCTGCAAAAGGCGTTTTGGACCGGGTTCCAGGTTTCACAGTTCGGACACTTGATCCGGGTCTGGGAGCCGAACCTTTCCCCGCACTCGTTGCAAAACTTGCTCCCATCTCGGTTCGCGGTCCCGCACACCGGGCAGTAGATCATCTCAGCCTCACTTGAATTCAACGCGGCCCCTAGTCGCTGTAGGGGCGTTCCGCCCCCAGGGCCAGCCGGATGCTGGTCAGGAGGGTTCCCAAGGCGACCCCCAGCAGGATTCCCCGCACGCCGGCCATCGCCGGCACGTCCAGGATCCACTCCCGAATCGCCGGCAGAAGGGGCACCACTCCCACTGTCACCTGACCGGCCAGCACCAGCAGGGCCACGATCAACATCAGGGCCGATTCGCCGTTGCGTACCCGTAGCAGGCGGTAGGCAGCCGTTATGATGAAAAAGACGAGCAGCGCCGACAGAGAGGCCTGGATTGGGACCTGGATATTCTGAAAGATCCACCAGACGATGGGCTGCGATGGCCCCGATGGTTTGTCGGGAATGGGTGGCAGGCCGATGAGCAGAACGGCCAGCATGGCCCCGATGAGCACAAAGCTGTAGAGGCTCCCCGGCTGGCGCTCGCGGATCTTGCGGGCGTGGACGCGCAGCACGTTGAACAGGCCCAGAAAGAGGGCAAAAGTGGCAATGACGATGGCGGTATCAATCAAGTAGGTACCGATGGCATCGAGCAGCGGATTAGCCAGGAATACCGCTGCCAGGACGAACAGGCCTATAGCGATGGCGATCGCAGCCGGGAGGGTCCGTTTTAGAACGATCATGGGCGGCACCTCGCTTTCAGAGCAGGATCCTGAAGACGGCCACAACCAGGATGACCGCGACAACGATCCACCGCAGCCAGTCCTCCGCCAGGAGGCTACCGATCTGGATCGGGAGCGCCCGGGTATAGGCGCCGCCGGCGAACATTTCTTCGCCGATCAGGCTGTGGTCGGCCGAGGCATAAACCAGGGGCAGCGTGCGCGGATCGGCAGCGCCCACCACCTGAGACACGCCACACCGGGCCCCGGTTTCACCCATCAGCAGGTATTCATCTCCAAATGAACCAACCATCACGTTGGCCGTCAACGGCTGCCGCTCCAGCAGGCCCATCACCCCGGCCGCATAGGCGGTGGGATCGGGGGCGATAAAGCGGACCTGGGTGGGATCGTAGCCATCGGGGTTGCCGTGGCGGATGTAGGCCCGGCGCACAATGTCCTGAGCCATGGGCAGCACCGTGGCATCGGCCACGGTGACGATCAGGGGGGTATCGCAGGCTGCCGCTTCATCGGCCAGTTGGCTCAACAGGGTCAGCCCGGCCCAGGTCTCGGCCGTGGCAGCGCCGCCTATCCCTGCCACCCCTACCGAGATGTGGAGTGGCTGGCCGGTCTCGGCCGAACGCCCCACCAGGCCGTGGAGGGCCTCCAGGCCGGGGATGGGCCGTAGCCGGCCCGCCTTGCCGGCTCTGACGCGGGAGCTGAGAAAAAACAGGATGGGCAGAACCAGGAGCAGCAGGACCAACCCGATTTGATTCATCCGTTCCTCCCGGCCTGGCAGCCCCAGGACGGCTCCTCTTCGAGGCGGGCCACCAGGCGATCCATGTTGGTTCTATCGGTCAGCAGATCGGCGTAATCGGCGAAATGTAACCCGGTAGAGAGCGGCTCCAACAGCGGCTGGCAGAGAAGCAGGCCCTGGCCGATGATGAAGCTGAGCGGTCTGGCTATCTCCAGCAGGGCGATGGCAGGCCCGGTCAGTCGCCAGCGGCCGATCTGTTGGGCCAGGCGCTCGATCAGTTGCTCGTTCTGTTCCTGCCTCGATTCTGCCATAGCACGCCTGATTATACCACAACTAACGCCAGTTTCCTAATATGCAGGTGTGACCTCACGAAAAGGTTCGTAAATTCTCGTCCACCCGGTGGAGTCCTGACCGATGCACCGGCGCTGGCTGTTGACGTAAGACAGATTACAGTATACCACGCTTTGCTACTCTGGGCAAGAGGCGGGGGGTGAGTTGCAAGTGGCGAGTTGCGAGTGGCAAGTGGCAAGAGGTACCGTCGGATTGGACAAATTATGATAAATGGGGTATTATTCTGATGGTCGGCAGACCCGTTTGCAGATAGACCAGCCAGGGAGAAAAAGATGGATCAAACCAGAGAACTGTTGAAAGAAATCACCGAGGCAAGTGGGATTCCCGGGTACGAGTCCGAAGTGCGGGCGGTTATGCGCCGCTATTTGGAAGACGTGGCCGTCATCGAGCAGGATAAACTGGGGAGCCTGATCGGCCGCCACACAGGCAGCAGCGAGTATCCGCGGGTGATGCTGGCCGGCCATATGGACGAGATCGGGTTCATGGTCAGGCTGATTACCAGGGAGGGCTTTATCAAGTTTGTGCCGTTGGGTGGCTGGTGGGATCAGGTGTTGCTGGGCCACCGGGTAACGGTCAAGACCGCCAAAGGGGATGTGATCGGGGTGCTGGGGGCCAAGCCGCCCCACCTGCTCACCGACGAGGAGCGGAAAAAGGTCGTCGAAAAGAGCGACATGTACATTGACATCGGTGCCCGCTCCGAAGAGGAGGCTCGTGAGATGGGGGTGCGGCCCGGCGACCCGATCATCCCGGTCAGCAACTTTGTGACGATGGCCAACCCCCGCTTTTATCTATCCAAGGCTTTCGACAACCGGGTGGGATGCGCCCTGGCGGTGCAGGTGTTACGCCAGCTCGCCGAGGAAGGGCACCCCAACACGGTGTACGCCGTGGGCACGGTGCAGGAGGAGGTCGGCTTGCGGGGGGCCAAGACCTCGGCATTTGCCATCAACCCCGATGTGGCCATCATCCTGGAAGTGGATATTGCCGGCGACGTGCCGGGCATCAAGCCGGAGGAGTCGGCCATCAAGATGGGCGGCGGGCCGAGCCTGCTGGTCTACGATGCCCGGATGATCCCCAACCTCAAACTGCGCGATCTGGTGATCGCCACCGCCGAGGAGCTCCAGATTCCGTTGCAGTTCTCGGCGATGACGGGGGGAGCCACCGATGGGGGCATGATCCATCTGCACAATGAGGGGGTGCCTACCGTCGTCATCGGCGTACCCACCCGCCACATTCACAGCCACAACGCCATCCTGTGCCGCGACGACTATGATCGGGCCTTCCGGCTGGTGGTGGCGGTGGTGAGAAAGCTCGATGCGCCGACGGTTGCCGGGCTGATGCCCTGAACCGGCGGCTTGGATCTGAACCGGGGAGGCAGAGCGGGCGGGGGCCTGGGCCCTGCTGCGCGGTGTGCCTCCGCGGTTGCGTTGTTCAGAAGAACCTTTCGCGGCGAGGCCGACGGCGCAGGTTCCAGGCCAGGGCTGCGGCGGCGATCAGAATCCCGGCCCCCAGACCGGCCACAGGTAAGGTTGGGAAGGGGGAGCCCTGGCCGGCATTGACCTCAAAGGCATCCACGTTGCCCAGCACCGGCTGACCGTCGGCCACCGTCAGGCGGAGGACGTGCTGGTTCAGCGTCAGCCCGCCGGCGATGGGCAGTCGGGCGCGCCACAGGGTCAACGGGGCGTGGAGGTCAAGGTAGGAACGGCCCTGGTCGTCGGCAGGTAACCCGGCGACGTTGCGACCATCCAGGGTTACCAGCAAGCGCCCTTCCTGCGGGCCGCGGCGGGCGATCAGGTCCACCGAGCGTCCGTAAAAGGTGAAGGTCAGGCTGGCGCCCGGTTCGCTGCTCTCCATCAGCCCCTTGCCGCTGGCCTCGGCGGCGATGGCCCCGTGCCAGCCGCTCTGAACGACGATGGCGGGGTTGGTCTCCTCAAAATGCCCCGGTGGTGCGACGAACAGGGCATCGGTCGCATCCTGGATGGCATCGTACACCCGCCGTGGCGTAAAGTCCACGTCCACCATGCGAAAGTAGTAGGCTGCCTCGGCGGGGGTGTACTGCTGGCCCGTCTGGCGGAAGTACCAGATGTTGAACACCCCTGCCCACGGCCACTCCCGGCGGGCCAGTTCAATGCCTCGCAGGGTGTATTCTGCCTGTTGTTCCTCGCTCACCCGCTTCCAGATAAGGGCCTCGTCGCTGAAATAGTCGGGGGCCGCGTTCCAGCCGTACTCGTTGAACCATACCGCTTTGTCGGCGTCGCCATACTTTTCCATGATGGCCCGCTGCAGTTCCACACGCCGAAAGTTCAGCACGTCGGGGCTGGGAGGGTCCTCCGGCGGCAGATCAAAGCCGAAGGCGTTGGCCGACAGGATGTCGAAATAGTCACCGGCCCCGGCCTGGTACATCGCCTCCAGGAACTCCAGGTCGGGCATGGAGCGCCACTTGCCCGGTTCTGGATGGGGTTCCCCCAGGGTGATGGCCAGCGGCGCGGGCAGGACATAGACGTTCGGATCGGCTTCCTTGGCCCGCCGGTAAGCGATCTGCAACATCCGGGTATAGGCGGCCGGGTCTACCGCCTGCTCCCCCCATTCGGGATAGATGTTCGGCTCGTTCCAGATCTGGATGTACTGCACCCGCCCCCGGAAATGGTCCACAAAGGCATAGATAAAATCGCCGAAATCCTCGAAATCGGTCGGGGGGGTCTCCGGGCGGGTATCGGGCGGGCGGGCCCAGGCCGGGGCCCGGTCCAGGCGGACGATGACCTGCAGGCCGTGCTCGCGGCACAGGTCCACGATCTGGTCGAATTTGGCCCAACTGCTCCCGCCGTTGACCGGGTCTATGAACTCGCCTTTCCGTTGGGGTTCGATCTCGGCCCAGGCGAACTGGAGCTTGGCCCAGCCCAACCCGGCCTGCTGGGCCATGACGACCGTCCGCTCTCTCTTCCACGGCTCGACCTCACGGGCCAGGAAAAAGTTGGCGCCATAGGGGTTGACATCGGTATTGGGTATCGTCCGGGCCGGCACCCACCCCTCGACGGGCGAGCGGGCCGCCAGGAGATAGCGGACCAGGACAAAGCCCAGGAGCCCCAGAAGCAGGGCCAGGACTACGATCAGCACAACCGTTCGAGAGCGCACCGGCGATCCCTTGCCCGGATGATACCCCTACGGCGTTGTCGCCTCGACGGGCAGGTTGGCCTGCACCCAGGCGCCAAACCCGCCCAGCAACGCCTTGACGTCGATAAATCCCTTGTCCAGGAGCATGTCTGCCACACGGGCACTCTGGTTCTCCTGGCCTCAAGTGCAGTACAGGATCAGCTCCTTATCGCGGGGCAGTTCTTGCAGACGGTTCTCTATCTCTTCCTCCGGGAAAGAGAGGGCTCCGGCGGCATGCTGGCTGTCGTACGCCTGTTTGCTGCGCACATCGATCAACACCGCCTGGCCTGCGTCCATCCTTTCTTTCGCCACCTGGGGCGAGATGCGCGGCACGTGGGGGTAGGGGGGCTGGTTGGTCGGCCGGGGCTGGACGGTGGTCACCGGCACCGAAATGTTGCGGCCACTGGCCGCTGCCGGCGACCGGTTCTCGATAGAGAGGATGACCCCGACGACGATGGCCACGACCATCAGCCCCACGATGGCAGGGATAATCCACGCCGACCGGTCAGCCTGGGGTGTCCGCCGGCGCGAAGCCGCAGTTTTGCTCATACTCTTCTTGCCTCTTTCAGATTGCATGGCTGCCATTATACCCCAACAGGGTCGGAAAGCGCAAAGCCGGCCAGATACAGATGCCAGACGCTCAAAAGCGTCTGGCATCTGGAGAGCTCCAGCGGGTAACCATCCTGTTTGTGCCCGCGGCGGTGCCGTATCGGGTGCCAGGGTGGGCCGTTACAGCAAAAAGTCCCGCAACTTGCGGCTGCGGCTGGGATGGCGCAGCCGGCCCAGCGCCTGGGCTTCGATCTGGCGGATCCGCTCGCGGGTGACCCCGAATTTCTTGCCCACCTCTTCCAGAGTGTAACTGTAGCCGTCCACCAGGCCAAAACGCAGTTGCAGAATCCGCACCTCGCGGGGTGTGAGCGAGGCAAAGATATTGTCGATCTGCTCCCGCAACAACTGCTGCGAGGCCTGGTCGGTGGGCGATGGAGCGTCGCTATCCTCGATAAAGTCCCCCAGGAAGCTGTCGTCTTCCTCCCCCACCGGCATTTCCAGAGAAAGGGGCCGCTGCGAGACCTTGATGATGCGCTCTACCTTCTTGGGGCTGACCCCCAGTTCCTCGGCGATCTCTTCCACGGTTGGGTCGCGGCCCAGTTCCTGCACCAGTTGACGGGAGGCCCGGGCCAGGCGGTTGATCTGTTCGTACATATGCACCGGCACCCGGATGGTGCGGCCCTGATCGGCGATCGCCCGCGTCACGGCCTGGCGGATCCACCAGGTGGCATAGGTAGAGAACTTGTACCCCCGCCGATAGTCGAACTTTTTGACGGCGCGGATCAGGCCGATGTTGCCTTCCTGGATGAGGTCCAGGAACGGCACCCCACGCCCCACATACTTTTTGGCTACACTGACCACCAGCCGCGAGTTGGCTTTGATGAGATGCTCCTGCGCTGCCTTGCCATCCTGAACCAGCCGGCGCAGGTGTTCCAGTTCCTCATGGCTCAGATTGCCATCTTTGCTGATGCGACGCCGGGCATGGCGTCCGGCCTCCATCCGCTTGGCCAGTTCCACCTCTTGCTCCGCCGTCAGCAGGGGGATACGCCCGATCTCTTTGAGATACAGGCTGATCGAATCATCCACGTCAATCGCCGACAGGTCCAGATCCTCTTCGATGCTTTCGATGGGGACCGCCTTTTCTTTGACCTTTTCTTTGCCAGCAGGCTCTTCTACCTCCCCGTCGCCGATTTCGATCCCTTCCTCCATAAGGGCGGCCAAGGCGTCCTCCAGTTGTTCGATATTCAGTTCAGCTTCAGGAATTGCCTGCATGACATCGTCGTAGGTGATGTAACCCTGGCTGCGACCAAGGTTCAGCAGGTACTCAATGGCAGTCAACTCCCCGGTCGTCTGCCCATCAGGCGTATCGGGATTGTCGGATGGTATGTTGTGATCCCTTTTTTCCATTTCCTTTTCTGTCATCCTGAGCACTTCCTCTCAAAGATGATTGAACGCTGGTTATTCCTGGCGATCCTTTCGACGTGACCGCATCACGCCGCCGTCCGGCAGGTATGGTTATTGTACACCTGGCGGCCGTGCCCGGTCAGTAACTTGTATCACACCCTCACCGGCGCTCTCCGGGCGGGACAGGGCCACTGCCGGGTGAGCCGGGCCTGGTGCGGCGGGCCGCGGCCGATCCTCTGCGTTGTCCGATCCTCTCTGTTCAGGATCATCTCCTCGTTGTCGCACCTGGAATTCCCTCGTATACGGCCAGGGGATGTTGGCGACCCTTGTATTATACCACGAAAATGGAAAAAGTGTACCCCCCAATTTACCCAATTTTGAAATTTTGGCGGGCAAAATGCTTCAGGCCGCGGGATTTCCAGGGGTTATATTTGACATTTCCGGCTTTCTCCAGTAGAATACGGCCCGTTTTAAAGACCGGTGCAAAAGAACATTACGGAGGAAAATCTATGGCAGAACTAAGCAGGCTGGAGCAGAACATGCTCTGGGGTGTCATCGCCGTAGCGTTCATCAGCCTGTTGTATGCCTACTGGCTGTGGCGCGACACCTTGCGGCGGGAAAAGGGCGGTCCGGAAATGCAACGGGTCTGGAACGCCATCAAGACGGGAGCTAACGCCTACCTGCAACGACAGTTGCGGACGATCCTCCCCATCCTGGGATTGCTGGCCGTGGTGCTGTTCCTGAGTGTGTACGTGGTCAAGCCCAGCCGGGAGGCGCTGGCCATGTTCCAGAATGATGTGAAGGCAGCTCAGCTCTGGATCGGCATCGGCCGGATGGTAGCCTTTATTGTGGGGGCTTCTTTCTCCACCCTGGTCGGGCAGTTGGGTATGCGGGTGGCCATCGAGGGCAACATCCGGGTGGCAGCCAAGGCCGAGGCGGAGGATTACAACGGTGCGCTGACGGTGGCCTACCGGGCCGGCACGTTTACCGGTATGTTGACCGACGGCCTGGGCCTGCTGGGCGGGACCATTATCTTTATGATCTTTGGCAAAGCGGCCCCCGATGCCCTGCTGGGTTTTGGCTTTGGCGGCACGTTGGTGGCGCTGTTCATGCGCATCGGCGGCGGCATCTATACCAAAGCGGCCGATGTGGGCGCCGACCTGGTGGGCAAAGTGGAGCAGGGCCTGCCGGAGGATGACCCGCGCAATGCGGCGGTGGTGGCCGACCTGGTGGGTGACAATGTGGGGGATTGCGCCGGCATGGCCGCCGACATTTTCGAGAGCTATGAGGTGACCATCGTCTCGACGCTGATCCTGGGCCTGGTGCTGTTGCACGCGACAGGCAATACCTTCTGGATCGTCTATCCGCTCATCGTGCGGGCTATCGGCGTCATCTCCTCCATCCTGGGGACCTTTACCGTGCCCGTTTGGGAGAATTTCCCGCTCCGGTTCCTGCGGGCCAAAGATGCCGAGGAGGCGATGTTCCGCTCTTACGAGGTATCGTCGTTCAACACCGTGTTCTGGGCGCTCGTCTTTTCCCTGCTCTACGCCGGGGAGTGGCAGTTGGCCCTGCTGAACGGCATCGGAGTCGGGCTGGCGGTGGTCTTTAACCCACTGACTTCGCTGTTTACTTCGGCCAAGCGGAAACCGGTGCAAGAGATCGCCGCTTCGACCCAGACCGGCTCGGCGACGACGATCCTGTCGGGCCTGGCGGTGGGCATGGAAGCCAGCGTGTGGAGCCTGGTGGCTATTGTCGTCGCCCTGGGGGCCAGCTTTATCGTCTTTCACAACCAACCCCTCATCTACATGCTCTACGGCGTGGCGATGGTCGGCATCGGGATGCTGTCGCACACCGGCAACAACGTGGCGATGGACTCCTACGGCCCCATCTCCGACAATGCCAACGGCATCGGCGAGATGGCCGGTGTGAGCAAGAAGGCCTGGCACCTGCTGGCCGAGTTGGATGCGGTGGGCAATACGACCAAAGCCATCACCAAGCAGGTGGCCATCGCTTCGGCGGTCGTGGCGGCCACTTCTCTCTTTTTCTCCTTCGTGGCCGACGCGCTGACCCTTTCTCATCCCGATATGTCGGTGACCGAGTTGCTGAACCGCGGCATCCCGGTTTCGACGCTCAACGGGACCATCGGCTTTTTGCTGGGTGGGGCGTTGCCCTTCCTCTTCTCGGCCTTTTGCCTGCGGGCGGTGGCCCGCGGGGCCAACCTGGTGGTCCATGAGGTGCGCCGCCAGTTCAAGGTCCCTGGCGTCCTGGAGGGCACGGTGCCGCCCGATTATGGCAAGGTGGTGGGCATCACCACGGCTGCTGCCCAGAAGGAGCTGATCAGCCTGGTGGCGTTGTCGGTGAGCCTGCCCTTGCTGGTCGGCATCATCTTCCAGGTGGAGGCGCTGGGTACCTTCCTGGCCGGCGTCATCCTCACCGGCCAGTTGCTGGCGGTCTTTATGGCCATCGCCGGCGGGGCCCTGGACAATGCCAAAAAGTATGTCGAGGACGGCCACTATGGGGGCAAGGGCTCGCCGGCCCACAAAGCCGGCGTCGAGGGGGATACCGTGGGGGACCCGCTCAAGGATACGGCCGGCCCGGCGCTGAACCCGATGATCAAGGTCGTCAATCTGATCAGCCTGCTGGCTGCGCCGTTGATGGTCGAGGGCCAGGGCAAGGTGGGGATCTGGATCGCCCTGGTCATCCTGGCCGCGCTGGTCATCTGGTCCGTCTGGCAGAGCAAGCGGGTCGTCGCCCAGGAAGGGGCCGGCGCAGGATAAACAGCGGCCCGGTGGGCGGCTTGGGAACCAAAGGGGCCTGGGAGGGGGTACTCCCAGGCCCCACGCTATTTGCCCCCTGCTTCCTTTATCACAATCCGGTGGTAGCGCTTCTTCCCGGCCCGGAGCAGGATCGCCCCGCCCAGCAGGTGGGCAGGGGTGATCAGGGTATCGGCGCTGGCGACCGGCTCGTTGTTGATATAGGCCCCTCCCTGCTGGATCAGGCGACGGGCCTCACTGCGGGAGGGACACAGGCCGACGCGCTGAAAAAGCTCCGGGGCCGGGACGCCGGCCTGGAGCTCGGCGAGGTCCAGTGGGGTGGAGGGCACGGCCTCGGTGGAGACGCCTGCGCCGAACAAGGCCCGCGATGCCTCCTGGGCCAGGCTCGCCGCCTCTTCGCCATGGATCAGGCGGGTGACCTCCCAGGCCAGCACCTCTTTGGCCCGGCGGATCTGAGCGCCTTCCAGCCGGCCCAACTCCCGCACCTGCTCCATCGGCAGAAAGGTAAAGAGGGCCAGGAAACGTTCCACATCGGCATCCTCGGTGTTGATCCAGAACTGGTAGAATTCGTAGGGCGAAAGCAGTCCGGGGTCGAGCCAGACCGCTCCCTGGGCCGTTTTGCCCATCTTGACCCCGGAACTGGTGGTGAGCAGCGGGTAGGTCATGGCGTAGACCTGGACCCCCTCGGCGCGGCGGATCAGGTCCACGCCGGCCAGGATGTTGCCCCACTGGTCGTTGCCGCCGGCCTGGAGCACGCAGCCATAGTGGCGATAGACGTACAGGAAATCGTAAGCCTGGAGCAATTGGTAGTTGAATTCGAGAAAGTTCAGCCCCCCCTCGCTTTCGTAGCGCCGCCGGTAGCCTTCCGCGGCCAACATGCGGTTGACGCTAAAATGCCGGCCCACGTCGCGCAGGAACTCCAGGTAGTTGAGCGGCCGCAGCCAGTCGGCATTGTTGAGGAGCAGCGCCCGCCCTTCCGAAAAGTCCAAAAGCCGGCTCATCTGCTCCTTCAACTGGGCCACGTTGGCGTCAACCTGCTCGACACTGAGCAGCCTGCGCATCTCGTCCTTGTCGGTCGGATCGCCGATCATGCCGGTGCCGCCGCCCATGATGGCGATGGGCCGGTGGCCGTGGCGCTGCATGTGGGCCAGGGCCATGATCGGCACCAGGTGGCCCACGTGAAAACTTGGGGCGCTGGGGTCAAAGCCGATGTAGCAGGTAATGGGCCTCTCGACGACAGCCCGAATCCCCTCCGCATCGGAGACCTGTTCGACAAAGCCCCGTTCTTTCAAGACATCGTAAACGTTGATGGCCATGGCTCTGCACCTCTCCTTCCCGCCGGTTGCAGGTCCGACATCCCCCTATAGAAAACCGTCAGCCCGACGGGACTGACGGTTGCCCACACCGGCGGCGCCCTTTTCCCCCCGGGCGCTCTCTTGAACCCTTTGAGGCTTCAGAGCGGGTGATGGGATTCGAACCCACGACAGCCTGCTTGGGAAGCAGGTACGCTACCGCTGCGTCACACCCGCACACAAAAAATTATACCACATCGCTTCCCCCTGCGCAAATCGTGCGGGCCTCGATGGCAACTGCACCCTGTAAAGGCCGGTTGCCCCACCCCCAGAGGGGTGAGCAGGCGTAACGCTCACCATTCAGAATTGCCAACATGGCAATTTGTGGTATAATGGCGCCAGTCTGACAGGCGGACCAGGTTGCTCTGAGGGCTAGTCTGAAAAGGTGGTCACCCAGGCGAAGGTCACAAAGGAAATAGCTGAAAACCCTTGGTGTCCTTGTATATTAGACCCGTACCTTACCAACAAGAATAGCCAAGAACAAGCTTTGGTGGCATACTACACCCTGGGAGAGACGAAGTGGCTACCCTAGTGTGTGAGGAGCACATGTGCTGCCTCTTCACGA
>DAOTXL010000032.1:0-4149 GCA_034435455.1 Anaerolineae bacterium | reverse complement strand
TACGGGGGCGACGCCAACTTCCACGGTTCGAGCGACACCGAGCCGCACACCGTCCACAAGGCCGACACGACGACAACGATCACTGCCGACGCGCCCGACCCGTCGGTCGTTGGCCAGCCCGTGACGGTCAGTTTCACCGTGACTTCGACCTGGGGCACGCCGACGGGCGTGGTGACGGTCACCGACGGCACGGTCAGTTGCACGGGTGCTGTCGCGGCGGGCGCCTGCGTGTTGACGCCGACCACGGCGGGCGAAATCACGCTGACGGCGACCTACGGGGGCGATGCCACCTTCCACGGCTCAAGCGACACCGAGCCGCATACCGTCAAAGCCGACACGGCGACGGCCATCACCGCCGACGTGCCCGACCCGTCGGTCGTCGGCCAGCCCGTGACGGTCAGCTTCACCGTGACTTCGACCTGGGGCACGCCGACGGGCGTGGTGACGGTCACCGACGGCACGGTCAGTTGCACGGCCCCCGTCGCGGCGGGCGCCTGCGTGTTGACGCCGACCACGGCGGGCGCCATCACGCTGACAGCGACCTACGGGGGCGACGCCAACTTCCACGGCTCGAGCGACACCGAGCCGCACAGCGTCTTTTGGTATGTGTATCTGCCGCTGGTTCTGCGCAATCGCTAAGCTCTCTTCCAGGCCCTCCCGCAGGTTCTGAAGCCTGCGGGAGGGCAAAGGAGGATGAAATGAAAAAGGAGACACCAACCCCGTTTCTCGTGCTCGCGGTCAACGCCTTTGTCATCGCGCTCGTCGCCGCCCTTGCCGTGCAGAATCTGCACGAGCTCTGTCACGGCCTGGCGGCGCTGCTCGTCGGGGCGCAGTGGAGGGTGTGGAATCTGTTCGCAGTGGACATTGTGTATGGGGATGCCACGACCCTGTGGGGCAAACTGCTCATCGAGGCCAATCCGGCGATCGTGAACATCCTCTGTGGCCTGCTCGGCGCGGTGCTGTTCTCGCGGCCCTGGGCGCTGCGCCGCCCTGCGCTGCGGCTCTTTCTGATGTTCTTTGGCGCCTATTCGCTGTTCATGGGCTTTGGTTATCTGATGAGCGACCCGCTCTTTTACCAGCCTGGCATCAGCCGGTATGGCGACTGGAAGCAGGTGATCGCGATGCTGGGCGGCGGCTGGGGCGTGCGCCTGCCGCTTCTGGCCATCGGCACCGCGGGCTGGGTGTGGGGATTCTTTTGGCTGGGCCGTGCGGCGCTGCAGTTTGGGGAGGCGCTGCCGTCCCCGTCACAACGAGTCCGGCTGGCCCAGGCGCTCCTGTTGGTCCCCTACATCGTCATCAACCTGCTCTTTACCATCCTCTCGTTCTGGCATCCGCTGGGCGCCGACGGCCTCTTGATCACCCTATTCCAGTACTGGGGAGGGTACGCCGGGTTCATCTGGGCGTTCTTGCTGGCTGCCTACTGGCTCAAGATCAACGCACCGTTATCCCGCGTCACCGCGCTCCCCAACCGGATCAGCCCCGCCTGGGTGATTCTGGCGGCCGTGGCGTTCGGCGTGGCGGTAGCCGTGCTGCTGCCTTCGATTGACCTGAGTTGACCACCTGCCGATTCAAAAGGCCCACCTCCATCCTCTCGGTCAAAGAGGTCACAGGGCCGGTGGTTTCTCTGTGGGTGACCGCCACGGATAATGCCGGCGGCATCGGTGTCTCTGCCGTTGCCGTGTAACTACAGTCAGGGTGTGGCCGAAAGCCCCAGCAGGTTAGAAAGTGGCAGGCAAGAGGGCAAGCAGTTCATTGCAACGCACTCCAATGCGGAGGTTGCGCCCAAACCTGGGGGAGAGCAGGCAGTCTCAACGGTCATGGTGGCCTCCTTTTTGCGCCAGGCCCAATACCCGGATTTGCTCCGGCGCGGTGACGTAGACCGCCGGGTCGCCCTGATACCAGGCGATCCGGCCGACCACTGCCACCTGCTGGCCAACGCGGTACAACTGCTCCGGCGGCGCGCCGAAGCGCTCCCAGTCGGCCTGGCGGATGATGGCCTTGAACGTGCCCCGGTGCGGGTCCGAGAAGCCCAGCAGCACCTGTCTGCCGTTGTTAAAGACGTAGCGCAGCGTGCCGGTGACGGTGACCGTCTGCCCGGCCCACTGGCGCGCCTGGGTGTGCGGGATGACCGCCGGCGGGCGCTCGTCGGAGGCAGGGGTTGGGAACGGGACAACCGCAGGCACGGACGCCACTGCCCCTTGTGGATTGCCACTGGTCAGGGCGACGATGGCGCCATCGCAACTGCGGAAGTAGACGTTGTCGTTGCTGACCACCCAGGTGGCGTATTCGCTCCAGTACTGGTCATAGACCGCCCCCTGGTTGTAGTAGATGTAGAAGCCGAAATCGTAGGGGCGGGTGTTATAGAGGCCGCTGGCGCAGTAGTGGGAGGGGCTGAAGGCGCAGGCGCCGGTGTCGTCTTGAGAAGTGGCGACCGTGGAGAGGCGCTGGCTGGTGATCTTGTTTTCGAAACTGCCGCGCCCGTCGGAGCGGTCCAGAATCTGGAGGGCAAAGCCCGCTTCCCAGTGGCCGCCGAACAGGTAGTCGCCGGCCATCGAGACGTTCGGCTGCTCGTCGGTGAGCAGGTAGGGGTTGGGGTCGCCCGGCGGCCAGTCAAAGGCGATAAAGCGCACGTCGCCCCCCTGCAAACCGCTCACGGTGGAATCGTCCAGCACCATCTCGCCAAAGTGCGAGTCCCAGCGCGGGTCGTAGGCGTGTCGGGCGCGGATGATGAGGTAGACGACCTCCTTGCCGTTCGGCAGGCGCTTCACCACCGGCTGCGGCCCCATCGGCAGGTAGTCGCTGTCGCCGTAGCCGCCATGGCCCACGTTGGCGATGTAGGGGACGCTGCCGTCGTCCAGGTCCAGCACAAAGAGCGCCTGCTCGCCGGGGTTATCGGTGAGGAACTGGCGCATCTCGCTGTTGGTCTGCGGCCAGTCGCGCCAGAGGACCTGCCAGTCCAGCCGCACCTTGATCAGCGCATAGCCGGCGTTCTCGGCGATCACCGGCCAGCCCAGGCGGTACTCGGTGGGGTCCTCGAAGTTGCGGCTGGAGTGGACCGGCCGCACGCGCCACTGACGGGCGCCGTCGGCGTTGCGGATGGCGTGGACGTAGAGGTCCGGCTCGCTGGCGACGATCACCAAATCGCGCGAGGGGGAGTAGGCGGGCGGGACGGCGACGGTGGCGGTGATGCCGGCGCTATAGGTCCAGACCGGCCCCATCGTCTGCTTGTTGACCGCATAGACCGAGTTGCCCATGGAGAAGAGCACCCGGTCGCTGAGGACGGCCGGCGGCAGGGGCAGGGTGCTCGTCCCGCCGGAGGCGAACTGGTCCAGCACGGCGCCGTCGGCGGCGCGCAGTTTGTAGAGCGTGCCGCTGGCCGAGACGGCAAAGACGGCCTGGGTGTCGGGGTCGTAGGCGACGGTGGAGCGGATGTCGCCGATGCCGCCCTGCTGCCAGAGCTGCTGGCCGGTGGCTTCGTCGAGAGCGAAGACGCCATCCACGCCGGCGGCGATGTAGACCCGCCCCCCGCCGGTGACCGGCTGGACGTTGCGCGGGAGCGAGCCGCCGGTCGTGACCTTTTGCACACCCCCGCTGGCGTCCACCCCGTTCCAGATCCAGCGCAGCCGCCAGGGATGGGGGACGACCTGCGCCGTGTAGCCGGTGTGCTGCGCGTCGTGGGCGTGTTGGGTCCATTCACCGGAAGCGGGCGTCCCCTGGCCGCCCATCACCAGGGGCAGATAGCGGGAAAACGGGGTGGGTGTGGCCTGGGCATTGAGATGAAGGGAGTGAGTGGCGATTACACCGCTCATGCCCAGCAGGATAAGGACGAAAGGAAGCACGAAAATTTTGAGTTTCATGGCCCTACCTCCCAATGTCAGAAGGGCTTTATCACCCCCTTGTAAGTTGTCCTGGGCGGGGGAGTGGTTGTATTCGTGGGTGTCGGCATCGGCGCAGGCAAGTTGTACCCGTTCATCATCAGGGGCAGAGAGAGACGCGACATCAGGTATTGGGATGGTCGCACGGTGTTGCGCGTCCAGGAATCCAGGATCACCTGCAGCAGGTCGTTATCCACTTCCTCGAAGTTGTTGGGGTCAGGTCCGAGCAGATAGTTCATCGCCTTGTCACCCACAGTGCGCCACGGTTCCCAGG
>DAOTXL010000031.1:0-7726 GCA_034435455.1 Anaerolineae bacterium | reverse complement strand
TATAGACGGCCCCCATCCCGCCGCGGCCGATCTCGGCCATGATCTGGTACTTGCCCAACCGGGAACCTGCCAATGAGGAATTGTTCATCCTTTCACCCTCTGTCTCATCTCCGGTCACCGATGGTTTGTCGCTTATCTGACAGTGGAACTTGATAATTCTGGAGCCTTCAGGCGGGCCATACCTCGTGGCCATGGCCGGCTGAAACTCTACTTCTTGGGGTGTGTGAACCGTTGTTCAAAGATAGAACCTCCTGGCTTTATGGCATGATCTCCACCCGGACATCGTCTAGATAGGCCCAGGTGTTGTAGTAACCATCCCATCGCGTCCATACCTCAAAACGGATCTCAACCTCCTGCCCTTTCCATTCGCTCACGTCCAGCGCTTCCGGATACAGCTCCCCAATCCACGTGGGATCGACAGGGTCCTCTGATTTCCGCCAGCCCGAATCCTGGAGATCATCGCACCCCGGAGCCGGGTTGGGCAGATTTTGATAATTGGCTCGTAGGGCCAGAGTGTCCCCCACATACACGTCCAGAGAATCTCCCAACCGGCCGTCGGTCCAGATCAGGTGGTCATAGGTAAAGATGCGGTATCGGAACCTGAGCCTCAGCGCTCCTGCCACGTTGGGCACATAGATGCTCTGCCTCACGAAGGCAACACGGTCCCCTGGTTGGCCTGGCTCAGGAGTGTTGCAACGGCTGGAATCTCCTAGCAGAAGATGGTGGCTTCCCTCGTAAGGTCCAGAATTCACCACACTCCGAGGTAACGCCCCGCCCTCAGTCCAACCGGAGAAATCGCCGGTCTCAAAGCCGCCGTTGGTGACCATCACCGGGGTAGCGATCATCCGCGTCACCGGGATAGGGTGGTAGCTATCGGAAGCCGTGGCGATGTTGACAAGATTACCACCAGCCCCCGCCTCCACCTGGACTGAGAAGCAACAGGTGTGAGACTCGCCGACTGGCAAAGTCTCAGTCCAGGTGATCAGGTTTTGTCCAGGGTCGTAGGTGCAGCCCTGCCCGCTATCGGGTACATATGCCGTCTGAGCCGGGATGGGGTCGGTCAGAGTGACGTTGGCTGGTGCACTGCCGTTGTTGGTCAAGATGATGGTATAGGTCAGTCTTTCGCCGGCATTGACCGCTGCCGGTTCCGCCCTCTTGACAGAGGCACTCAGATCTGGGGCGGGCGGCGTATAGGCCCGCAGCACCAGCGGCAGATAGACGAACCGGTTGCGCACCTCTGTCCGGGTATCTCCCTCGCCAGACGGCCCGGCTTCTACGTTCCCGGCTCTGTCCCTGGCAATGGTCTGGAAATAGTATACGCCCGGTTTCGTCGGGGTGAAGGAAAAGGTCCCTGATATCCCTTCCTGGCACTCCAGGGTACCGGTCCAGGTGTTGGTGACATCAAAGGCGTACCACAGGCAGGTCTGGTCTATGCCGCTGGTGGTATCGGTGGCCGTCCAGGTTACGGAGACAGGTGAGATGGTGGCATGGGGCGGCGAAGAGGCCTGTGACTCTGGAGCTACTATGTCTTTGAGGAAGCGGAAGCCGCTCACTCCTGACGTATAGGTGTAGGTGATCCACGAGCCACCGCACCCGCGCATCCGGAGGTCCACTTCGTTGGCTCCCTCGGCCAGGAGCGTCCAGCTCACTGCCCAGGTCGCCGTATAGGCCTCCACAGAGCTGGGACAGGAGTGCTCAAAGATGTCGTACCAGCTTTCTGATAGCCGGTACTGAACTCTCTCTAACCCTGGGGTGTAAAAGTCCACGTCAATCACCGAGCCCGGATCGGCGTTGTACCAGCTCGTGTCCCCCCCGGCCGGGGGATAGTGGTACTCGATGGTGATTATATCGGTGTGGGGGAGAGTACCAACATTTTCCAGATGTGGGGCCCAGAGCGGGTGCGATTCTGCTGCCAGCCCTTTTTCCTGAGCACTAACTGCTGGCAGCAGGATGAGCAGCAGCAGGGCCAACAGCCCGCCGATAAGGGCAATGAAACTCAGACTCGGTCGAGCCAGGATTGTTCCTGCGGGACCGTTGTCCAGCGGCTCAGATGCGAACCGCGGTTCACTTTGAGCACGAAAATTGAACCTGCTTCTCGGATTGATTTGCAAGGACATTCCTTTCCCTCCTCTCTTTTCGATGCGGGTACCTCGACATTGGTACAGGACTTGTGCGGTTGCTCCCGTTTTGGACACGGACCAACATGGTTTTTGGTGGAAATCCGCGTTTTTCCGTGTTATCCGTGTCCCTTTTGACTTGAGTACGTAACTCCTGATCCAACCTGGGCAGAATAGGCCACTAATGCGGCGGCCTCGTCGGCGACGGCCTCGGCTGTTTGCCTTCCCAGGTAAAGCTCCACACGTCGCTTTTCTGGCTCAGTTCCTTCTCCATCTGGCCGGATTTGCTTCGAATGACGACGATGCACCAGCGGTAACGCCTTGGTGGCCGGTCAGATAGCTTGAATTCGTATTCCGGTCCATTGGCCCAACCAATGCTGGTCTCTGAAGACTCTGCCTGCCACACCCGCACGTCAAAGTGCTCGTCGGTCTCCAGGCTGCGGTCCCAATGCCATTTCAGCTTGAGGTTGGGGTCATGAATGTGGGCATCATTGGCTGGCTCATCCAGGACAGGGGCAGAATAGAGTGTAGGTGTGGGAGCGGGGGTTGGGGTAGCCGTGGGCGATGGCTTCCGGGTTGGCGTGGTGATCGGTGACGGTGTGGCTGAGGCCGGTATCCCGGTCCCTGTCTCCGTCGGTATCGCCCCTGTGGAAAGTGTTTGAGAGGGTGTTGTCGTCGCCATCAATGGGGGCGCTGCCGTCGTCGCCACCATGGCCACGGGCATCGGTGGCGTGGCCAGGGCCGTGGTGCCCGGCGTGACCAGGGGGCTCACAGCCGGCAGGGGGCCTGGGGTGGGTCGCCAGGCCATCACCAGGACGGCCAGGATCAGGGCCACGGCCATGACCGCCCCGGCCAGTGGCAGCAGCCAGGAGGGAAGGCCGGCTATCGCGGCCGGCCGACGGCCATCCACGCCGATGACGATGGCCGTGACATTGTCCCGCCCGCCGTGTTGATTGGCCTGGTTCACCAGCCGACCGGCTGCTTCCTGGGCCGTCCTGCTGCGGCTGATAGTGGCAGCGATCTGCTGGTCGTCCACCTCGTTGGGCAGCCCATCGGAGCAGAGCAAAATCGCGTCCCCGGCCTGCAACTGCTCGCGGAAAAAGTCGGGTTGCACGTCCGGTCCCCCCCCCAGGACGCGGGTGATAACTCCGCGATAGGGGTGTTTCTCCACCTGATCGGGGGTCACGATCCCCTGCTTGAGTCCCTGGGCGATGAACGAGTGGTCTTCGGTCAACTGCCGGGCCAGGCCATTCCGCACCAGGTAGGTGCGGCTGTCGCCCACGTTGGCCACCAACAGCTCACGGCCGCGCACCACCGCCGCGGTGACGGTGGAACCCATCTTTTGCAATTCCGGGCTGCGCTGCGCCTCCTGGTAGATTTGAGCGTTGGCCAGGCGGATGGCGCGGGCCAGGCTGTGCTCCAGGTCGGGGGAGGTGTCCTGGTAGTATTCTTGCATGATGCGCTGCACGGCCATCTGGCTGGCCTGTTGCCCTCCCTGGTAGCCGCCCATGCCGTCGGCGACCAGGTAGAGGTAGCCCCTGGCGGCCAGCGTCTCCTGACTCAGGTTGGGGGGCGGCAGGCCAAAGCTATCCTCGTTGCGCTGCCGCACCTGGCCCGGGTGGGTCTGGCAGCCGATATCAAGCCTCAGGTTTGTGCTCATGGTCCCTCCTGAATGTGATAGCGTCCGTCTTCCTTCAGGACAAACAGGTCCTTACTCTTCCACTTGAATCGGGCAGCAGTCTCGATCTGCCATGTGCCTCGTAGCAATACCGATTGGCCTGTCCATTTCTTATCTGGCGGGGGAATCAGGTAGTCGTTGAAGGCGGTGTAGAGCCACACCGGCGAGCCATCATCGCCATTGTACCAGGTGTGCCACTCCTCCTTGTCCACATCTACCAGTTTCACCCGCCACGAACCCGCTTCCCACAGCTCAAAGACGAGGACGTGGTCCCCTTTTTTCGGAGCGGCGTCGGAGATCAGCTTCAACCCCTGGAGGTCGAGAGGGCAGGGCACCGACCGGTGTTCTGACCGATTGGCCACCTCGAGCACCCAGCCATCCCCATTTTCTTTCAGACCGGTCACCAGGCCGTAGAAGAGGCGGCCCCGCCTGCCGGGCATGATCGTCAGTTTCTGACCGGGATATAGATCGGCCGGGATCATCTCCGTCTCCGTTAGAAAATAGGTCGTAATCGTTTCACGGCTGTCGCCCTCCCGAACCTGCCAGGTCACCGGCGCAATCGGGGCAGAGGGCACGGAGGGAAGCGGCCGGAAGAACAGAAACGCAATCAGAGCGAGGATCCCTGCCAGCAACAGAAGCGTAGCCGCCGCCCAGGCGAACGGTCGCCCCGGGCGTAACAGGGTCAGAAAAGCCGGTTCCTCGATCCCGTTCGGGCCTGAAGCGCGGAGGGGGCGGACGACGAGGGCGGTGATGTTGTCCGGGCCGCCGCGTCGGTTGGCCAGGTCCACGAGCTGTTGAGCGGCCTCCTGGGGGGGATAGGCCTGGATCACCCTCTGCATCTCCCGCGCTTCTACGGTCTCCCACAGCCCGTCGCTGCACAGCAACACCGTTTCGCCGGGGTGCAGGGGCACCTGGCTCACCTCGACGGTCACCTGCGGTTCATGTCCAAGGGAGCGGGTGAGCAGATGGCGCTGGGCGTGCTCACGCGCCTGTTCCGGGGTCAGGACTCTATTGCGCACCTGCTCGGCCACCCAGGTGTGGTCCTGGGTCAAAAGCCGAATGCCGCTGCGCCGGACCAGATAAGCCCGACTGTCGCCCACATGGGCCACCGTCAGGTCACGGCCACGCACCAGGGCGGCCACGAGCGTGGTCCCCATCCGGCCATGGGCCGGGTCCCGGGCCAGGCGGTGGATTTCGGCATTGGCTGCCTGGATGGCCTGGACCAGAGACTGCCGCACGTCGGGGGAGGGGTCGGCGTAGTAGCGGTGCATCACCATCCGGGTGGCCAGATCGCTGGCTGCGTTGCCCGCCTGATAGCCCCCGATCCCGTCGGCTACCAGGTACAGGAACCCCTTGTCGGCCAGGAGTTGCGGTGGCAGGTCGGCCGGCGGCAGGGCCAGGCTGTCCTCGTTGACCGGCCGACGCTGGCCAGCGTCGGTGGCGGCTCCGGCCTCGATCGGTAGAGGTTGTTCCATGTCTGTTCTCTTCCTGTGACGGTTCGGGCCGACTCGCTAAGAGGGCCAGAATTCGCCAGAAGACGCGGTCGATCCCGATTCAGAATTGCCCGGATTGCCAGACCGGTTCCCTTGACTCACCCTCTGTGGAAGATCAGGATGGACTGTCCGATCTGAATCTCATCCCCATCCCGCAGGGTCTGACGTTCAATCCTTTGCCTGTTGACGAGTGTGCCGTTGCGGCTCTGTAAATCGTAGATCGTGTATCCGCTGGCTTCCAGCCTGATCTCGGCGTGATGGCGCGAGACCTTATCGTCGGCCAGCACGATGTCGCAGGAGGGATCGCGCCCCAGGGCTGTGACCGGCCCCTTCAGCCTCAGTCGCGTCCCGGCGTACGGGCCGCTTTTCGCGGACAGATAGGCCTCGCCCGCCATCGGCGCAACAGATGGCGCGGGTCTGCCGGCCGGGACTTCCTTTGCCCGAAACACGATTTCGGTCGTGCCGACGCAGATTCGGTCGCCTTCCCGGAGAAGATGCTGAGTGATCCGCTGGCCGTTGACAAAGGTGCCGTTGGTGCTGTTCAGATCGTAGAGGACGTACCTGTTGGCCTGCCGCACGATCTGCGCGTGTTGAGCGGAGACCTGTGGATCGGAGAGCACGAGGGCGCTGCGCGGATCGCGGCCGATGGATACCACCGATCGGGAGAGGCGCAGGGCCGGCCTGATGGCGTTACCATGCACCAACCACAGCTCCGGGGCGCTGCCGGCCGCAAAGGACCCAGGTCCCGATCTGGCGGTCAGGATGCCACCTCCCACCACGGCCAGGATGACGACTGTGGATATCACCGCCAAGGCCAGATCTGCCTCTGACTCACGGATGTTCTCGCCCACCACCAGAATCTCGTACGGCTCTTCGGCTTCGGACACCTCTTTGCCGACCACGCTCATTGACCAGTCGCCGGGAAGCGGCTGTTGGACGGTCAACACGACTCGCGTGGCTTCGCGCAACCACTGAGCGCCGTTGTACTGTTCATCCACCTGCTGCCCTTGGGGGTCGGTCACCACCAGTTCGAGGGTGCTGCCCGTCCAGCGCATGACGAACTGCACGCTCTTTTGATTCGGCGGCACCGTCACCTGGCCGGCCGTTCTCGTCTCACCCTGGCTGATCGTGCCCGCCGCGTGGCTGAGAGTGGGATGGGCAAAACCGTGGCTGCCGATCTGCGCCCTGATGAAAGCCGATGGATCGGTATACCCACCGGATTGCAGATCTCCGGCTTCTGCCACGTAACCGGCACCCCAGTTATCGGTTTTCGTCGAGCCATCCAGACATCGCCAGGTGATCGGCTCTTGGGTGTGGATTTCGAAGTGCAGATGGGAATAGCCACCCTGATCGAGAACGTAACCGAGCACATCGCCGACTTTGACCCTTTCGCCCTTCCTGCTGACCTTGAGATCGTTGCTCAGGTGACCGTAAAGTGCCCAAATCCCGGCTTCTTCGTGATAGATAAGAAGGGCCCGACCGGGCTGCCAATCCTGCAAAGCATCCTCATAAAGCACGCCGTCGGCTATGGCACGCACCTCGGCGTTCGGGATGCCGTTCCATCCTGGACCTCCCCAATCCTCGCCGGCGTGAACCAGCTCACGGAGAGGTTTACCGCCAAAACATGGGCCGCTTGGCTGGCCTGAGCCGGTATGAGTTCCGAACCCATACCACATCACGTAACCCTCCCTGGTTGGATCGCTTCCGTCCTTCCCCAGCGGGAAGCGCCACCTGGTCGGCTGCGGCGGTGAGGGTTGGGACTGACATGCGGCTGTGAAACTCAGGTCAGCGGCCTGGGGGTTGCCTCCCATCTCCTGGTACGCCTCGGACGTGTTCGCAATCCAGTGCTCACACCTGCTGGCACACCAGCAGTGAGTCGTGCAGGTGCCGGCCGGCGTTTTGACAAACGCGGGAATCGTCCTTTGGTTATATCGCCGGAAATAATAGACGCCAATGTCCATCGTGACCTGCTGGATGGCTTCTTCCCAGGAATTGAAGGTCCAGCAGGAAGGCCATCCGCCGCCATACCCCCAGGCGTTGTGGCGTTCGGTTGCGCATCGGCCATTAGTGCCCAACGAGGATTCGGCGTTGGCAATGGCAACCACGAAGCGGGGGTCAACGTCGTATTGTCGGCCGGCGCTGACAAACGCGGCTGCCGCTTCGGCCAGGGGAGAGCCCTGTCGTCGGAGGTAGTCCCGGATGACTGTCTCCGAACAAGGGCCTGTACTGGGAGGGGGCGGCGGCACCGGCGGCTGCTCCCTCACATCGAACCAGACGCGCGAGAAGGGAGGGATTCCGCCCCAGTGGCCGCTCTCGTCCATCACCGCCGGCTCGGCAAAGTAATCGCCGGCCTGGTCGAACGACCGGCTCTGGCGGTAGGTGTACTCCTGACCGGGGTCCAGGGTGATGTCGGTCACGGCCGGAAAGTCCACATTCGG
>DAOTXL010000030.1:0-58498 GCA_034435455.1 Anaerolineae bacterium | reverse complement strand
AGCACCCCAAGGTGGAACGGAAGTTATCGGAGGTCGTGCAACAGCATGGTGGCCGGCGGACGCGGTATCGGGGCCGCTGGCGGGTGAAAATCCAGTACCTCTTGCTGGGCATAGTGGTCAATATCAAACGCATAGTGAAGCTCCTGCAGGGAGGCCCGGCGGCCATGTGCCCGCGAGGGGCTGGGGCCTGAGCGGGGGAGTATGAAGTTGAAAAGGTACAGAGCGGCCAAAGGTAGACCGGTCTGCCGGCGTGCTCGGACCTCCATCGCCGCCTTCGGCCAGCGGATGGCGGCCACCCATTGCTTTGTAGGGTGTCCTTCAAGCCCCTCCCTGCCTTTATCGCACCAACTTTTTAAGCACCCTCACGAACAGGAGGGGGGCTCGTTTCAGGATCAGGCGTTCGTAGCGCTCCCCTTCGCGGAGGCCGGTTTCGCCCCGCTGCCAGTCTGTCAGGTGGCGCACTTCGATGGCCAACTCTTTCAGGCTTGCTTCTGTGCTCCGTTGCGCCGCAGTCAGGGCCTGGATTGCAACATCCATCCGATCCAGCCGCTCCTCGGTGCGCCGCTGGGCTTCGGCCAGGGCCTGCACGGTAGCTTCCAGGCGTTCCAGCCGCTCCTCGGTGCGCCGCTGGGCTTCGGCCAGTTGCTCCAGCCGTTCCTCGGTGCGCTGCTGGGCCTGGGCCAGTTGCCCGACGGCCCTGGTGAGCTGATCGACCTGGACGGACAATGCCTGCATCTCGTCCGTCACCAGAAGCCAGCGAAATTGCATCCGGAGGGACGGCTGCTCTTCGACCAAATGCAGAAGCGTTTGCACATCAGAGAGTGTCAGAGCCATCGTTTGCGACCTCCCGCCTCACATTATACCACGCAATAGCCGTTCAAGCAAGTTTCTGCCGATCGCGGGGCTCTGGAGGCTACCGGTTTTGCACCAACCATAAGAATTGATAGGGCTGCAACGTATAGCTCCGTCCCAGGTTGACCTCTTGTTCACTCGCCAGGTCGTACAGCAGGTTCTTGAGCCCATAAGTGCGAAAGCGCACCATGTCCACCTTTTGCAGTCGCTCCGAAAAGTTGGCCAACACCAACAGGCCGTCGAGTTGCTGCCAGTGGATGTAGCCAAAGACACTCGGGTTGTCGGTGTCAATGACCTGGGTCTTGTTACCGCCGAACACAGGGTGGCTTTTGCGGATCTGGATCAGCCGCACCAGGGGTTGGAACACCCGGCCTTCGATACTGGTCGGGTCGTGGCGGCGGGCGGCACGTTGCCAATCAAAGGGGGGGCGATGTACCCACCGGCTGTCGTCGGCCTTGCTCTCATCCTGCTCGTAGCTATAGTCGTTCAGCGTGCCCAGTTCGTCGCCCAGGTAAAGAAGCGGGATGCCGCCGATGCTGAGGATGATGCTGTGCAGCAGCAGGATACGGCGGATGGCCAGCTCGATCTGCCCCTCGTCTCCGGCTTTGAGGGCCTTTTCCAGCCCGGCCAGCGAGGCGCAGGTGCCGTTGATCCGCGCGTCTTGGGTGACGGGGTTATAGTTGAAGAGCAGGCCGCTGGCAAAACTGCCCTCGAACTGGCCGGTGTAGAAGCGGTTGAGAAATTGCCGGTGCTCAAAGGGGGTGATCCACAGCGCCTGGGCATCCTCGTCGGCAAAGCTCCAGCCGATGTCGTCATGGACGCGCACATAGTTGACCCAGGCGCAGTTGTCGGGGATGCGAAAGCGGCGCTGCATGGCATATTTGAGCAGCCGTACCTCGCGGGTAGCCAATGCTTCCCACAACAGGGCCATCAGGGTGGGGTTGTAGGACAGGGCGCACTCGCGCCCGGCCCTGTCGCCCTGGCCGAAGAACCTGACCACATCGTCGGGGTGGACGATGGCTTCCGACTTGAATTCCAGGGCCGGGGCTGCAACCTTGACCAGGGCGCGAAAGGCCTGGATGATGGTGTGGGCCTGGGGCAGGTTTTCGCAGTTGGTGCCCATCTCTTTCCACAAAAAGGGCACAGCATCCAGCCGCAGGAATTCGACGCCGACGTTGGCCAGAAAGAGCATCTCGCCCAGCATGGCATCGAACACAGCCGGATTGTGATAGCGCAGGTCCCATTGAAAAGGGTTGAATGTGGTCCATACCCAACGGTCAATCTCACGGCGGTAGGTAAAATTGCCCGGCGCATGCTCCGGGAAGATCTGGCGCAGGTGGCGCTCATACTGGTCGGGCAGGGTGCGGTCGGGGAACATGTAGTAAAAATCTTGATAGTCCTCGTCGCCAGCCAGAGCCTGGCGGGCCCACTCGTGCTCATCGCTGGTGTGGTTGACCACGAAATCGAGCACCAGGCTGATGCCGTTCTGCCGCAGCTCTGTCGCCAGGGCCCGCAGATCGTCCATCGTGCCCAGGCGGGGGTTCACCTGTCGGTAGCTGCTGACCGCATAGCCGCCATCGTTGATCGCCGGTACCTGATAGAGGGGCATCAGGTGCAGGTAGGTCAGGCCCAGCTCGTTGAAGTAGGGGATCTTTTCCCGAATGCCGTTCAGCGTCCCGGCAAACAGGTCAACATAACACACGCCACCCACCATCTGCTCGGACTGGAACCACAGCGGGTCAGCTTCGCGCCGGGCATCCAGGGCCCGCAGGTCAGGGGGGCGTTCAATGAAGGCCTGGGTGACGGTTTTGAGGATCACCTCCAGGTGGTAGAAGAAGGAGTAGTAGTTGCCATACAGCTCCAGCAACAGGGCAAAGGCCTCGGGAAAATAGGTGTCCATGCGCTGCCAGAACAGGTCCCGGAGCTCTGGGGCGACGGTGGACAGCAGGGGTTCAAAGCGGGGCCGCAGGCGTTTTAGGGATTTTTCCGCTTTCCGCTCCATTTCACACCTGTTGTTCGGGCGTTGCCCGCCTATCGTGCTTCCGCAGGAATGCCGCGGCCTGGCCGGCTGTGGGCAGGGCCGGGATGGCACCGCGCCGGGTGGTGGTGATGGCCCCCACGGCGTTGGCATAGCGGCAGATGTCGTGCAGGGCGGCCTTGTCGTCGAAAGCGGCCGGCTGCTCCAACAGCCCCTTGAGCAGCCCGGCCACGAACCCGTCGCCCGCGCCGGTGGTATCCACCGCCTTGACGGCAAAGCCCGGCACGTAGCCGGAGAATTCGGGCGTGAAGTAACGGCAGCCGGCCTTGCCCAGCGTGACCACCAGCAGGTGCAGCTCAGGATGCCACAGCTTTCGGGCGGCAACCTCAGGGTCTTGACTCCCGGCCAGGAAGGCCAGCTCCTCCTCGCTGACCTTGATGACCTGGGCCAGCGGCCAGCCTGTCAGGATGCCCTGGCGGGCGGCTTCGACGCCGGGCCACAGGCTGAGGCGCAGGTTAGGGTCGTAGGAAACCAGCAGCCCCGCCTCCCGTGCCACCTCCACCGCCCGCAGCGTGGCGCTTCTCGACGGCTCGGCGATGAGGCTGATGGAACCGTAATGCAAGAGTCGGGCGCGCCGCACATAGTCGGCGTCTATCTCATCAGGCGTGTAGAGCATGTCGGCGCTGGGATGGCGGTAGAACAGGAACTCCCGCTCGCCGTCGGCGTGCAGCGAGACAAAGGCCAGCGCCGTGCGTGCCTCGGTGGAGAAACGCAAAGCCGAGGTGTCCACGCCAACATCGGCCAGCGTCTGGGCCAGAAAGTGCCCGAAAGGGTCATCGCCGACCTTGCCCATGAACCCCGCCCGGATGCCCAGCCTGGCCAGGCCGGCCGCGACGTTGGCCGGTGCGCCACCGGGTGCTTTCTTGAAGGCCGGCGCTTCGATCAAAGTGACCCCGGAAACCGTAGGGACCAGGTCGATCAACAACTCACCCAGAGCAATGGCCTCTACCATCTTTTCTCTCCCTGCAGCCAGCGCATGGGTTACCCCGTCAGGCCTGGCCGCGCGCGTGACGGAAACCACCTGCTAGAGATAAGCCTCATAGCCGACGAGGCCCAACTCGTCGCGCATGATCTGGAGTTCGCGGCGCAGGTTGCGGTTGACCGGGATGCCTTGCTTGCGGATGAGCTTTTCCCTTTCGTACTCCTTCTCCCCGGCGACATAGATGCGCTCCTGGCCCGGCGCTTTGCGCGAAGCCTGCAAGGCGCGCATGATGCCGCCGGTGATCCGTCTCGAGACCTCCAGCGGGATGAAATGTTCGATATCAATCGCCAGGAAAAAGTGGCCGAGCATAAAGGGCCGCCGGGAGCCGTCGGGGGCAAACCCCAGCAAGTCTTTCATAAACGCCCCTCCGCTCAGCGAGGCAGAGAGGATCTCGACCATCGTCGCCAGGCCGTATCCCTTGTAGCCGGCGAACTCTTCACCCGCGCCGCCCAGGGGCAAAAAGGCCGCCGTGGCCCGGTTCAGGTCCTGGAGGATCCGATCCGGGTCGGTGATCGGTTCCCCATCGGGGTCGATCACCCAGCCGGCAGGCACCGGCTTCTCGGCACGGGCGGCGACCTCGATCTTGCCCCGCTGGCTGATGGAGGTCGCCCCGTCGAAGCAAAAGGGGAACTCCAGGTCCGATGGTGCGGCGAAGGCGATAGGGTTGGTGCCCAGCATCGGCTCCGTGCCAAAGGTGGGGGCGATGGCCGGCCGGGCGTTGGTGACACACAAGCCCATCATCCCCTCTCTGGCTGCCATCAGCGGGTAATAGCCGGCGATGCCAAAGTGGGTGCTGTTGCGCACCGCTACTGCACCCAGGCCGTGCCCCTTGGCCTTGTCCATGGCCAGGCGCATGGCGCGGTAGGCGATCACGTGGCCCATCCCGTGGTGGCCGTCTACCACTGCCGTGGTTTCGGTCTCCCTGACGATCTCGACCTCGGTCTTGACCGACTGAACGCCGGCGCGAATGCGGTCGTAGTAGTACTTGAGGCGGCCCACGCCGTGCGATTCGATGCCCTGCAGGTCGGCGGTGATGAGCACATCGGCGCAGATGCGGGCATCCTCCCACGGGGTCCCCACCCCCTCGAAGACGTCCACTATCAGGTTCTCAATGACATTGACCGGAATGTAGACCACCTCTTGCATGGGCCCCTCTCTATGTTTCTATGCCATTCTGTTGGATTACTCGCCGGTACCAGTGG
The DNA here is from genome assembly GCA_034435455.1 of Anaerolineae bacterium. Taxonomy (GTDB): domain Bacteria; phylum Chloroflexota; class Anaerolineae; order JAAYZQ01; family JAAYZQ01; genus DAOTXL01. The sequence continues at coordinate 53,424 of DAOTXL010000030.1, read as the reverse complement.
GCGCTCTGTTTGGGGATGCGCCGGCCGGTGTCATACTCGACGCGCACTAGGCCAAAGCGCGGTCTGTAGCCCATCGCCCACTCGAAATTGTCCATCAGGCTCCAGACATAGTAGCCGCGCAGGTCCACGCCCGCTTGAAGGGCCTCGAACGCTGCCTCCAGGTGGGCGCGGAGAAAGTCAATCCGCCCCTGGTCGGCGACAAAACCGCTCTCGTCCGGTTCATCGGGCAGGGCACATCCGTTCTCGGTGATATACACCGGTGGGTTGTGGCACCTGTCTTTCACATCCAGCAGGACGGCCGTCAGGCCGGGTGGGTTGATCCCCCAGCCCATTTCGGTATGGCCCCAGCCCGGTGCCGATACGGGGCTTGAGCGCAACTGCAACGGCGATGCGGCCGGATCGTGGGCGATGGACCAGGTTGCGTAATAGTTGACCCCCAGAAAGTCGATCGGCTGCCGGATCAGCTCCAGATCGCCCGCCTCGAGGCGGGGTTGCCAGGGGCCGATCCGGTCCAGCACCACTGCCGGGTAGTGCCCGTGGAACAACGGATCGAGGAACAGGCCGGCATTTTGGGCATGGGCGCGGTCGCAGGCGGCCAGGTCTTCCTCCCGGTCGCTGGCGGGCAGGTGATGGTTCAGGTTAAGTACAATGCCGATCTGGCCGTGATAGCCGCCCTGGCGGAAAAGCTGCACTACCCGGCTGTGGGACAACAGCAGATGGTGAACTACCTGGTACGCCTGAAGCGGGTCGCGGATGCCCGGCGCGTGATGGCCCTCTCCATAGCCGACAAAGGCCGCCACGCCCGGCTCGTTGTGGGTTGTCCACAGCGGCACCCGGTCGCCCAGGCGGTCGAAAACGACGCGGGCATAGTCGGCGAACCAGTCGGCGCTGTCGCGGTTGAACCAGCCCCCCAACTCCTGGAGCGCCTGGGGCAGGTCCCAGTGGTAGAGGGTGACGTTGGGCAGGATGTCGGCGGCCAGCAGGCGGTCCACCAGCCGGTCGTAAAAGCCCAGCCCTTTGGGGTTGACCTTCCCTCGACCCGATGGCAGGATGCGCGGCCAGGAGATGGAGAAACGGTAGGAGCGCAGCCCCAACTCCTGCATCAACGCCACGTCCTCGGCCATGCGGTGATAGTGGTCGCAGGCCACGTCGCCGGTCCCCTGATCGAGGATATGGCCGGGCTGGTGGACGAACCGGTCCCAGATGCTTTCGCCCTTGCCGTCCTCGTTCCAGGCGCCCTCGATCTGGTAGGCTGAGGTGGCCGCTCCCCACAGAAATTGATTGGGAAATGATAGCATCTTTTTGAACTCTCCGGTGCGATGAGATATCAGGGCTGCTCCCCGGCAGGGGCCGGATGCCCGGCATGTTTCGGGTTGTGGAGCAGCAGGCTCAGGGCAAGGCCGGAGGTGGCTCCGGCCAAGGCGCCCGTGCTCAGGATGCCCGGCAGCAAGGTCAGGCCGGTGATCCACGCCAGGGCACCGATGGCGATCCACCACCCTGCCCAACGGACCTCACGGCGCAAGAGCGACCATTGGGCCAGGCCGGTGCAGAGGCCAACGATCAGGCCGGTCAGCAGAAACCGCAGGTCAGAGGGGACGAGGGTCAGGAGGAGCACCCACCCTCCGATCCAGGCCAGGGCCGTGGCCAGCGCCCAACGCCAGACCTGGGGAAGGCGCCGGTAAAGGACCAGGCACTGCATGACCCCGGCCCCCACACCCGCTGCAACGGTAGAAAGGGAGGGCAGCAGCAGGCTGCCCAGCAACCAGCCCACGGTGGTGGCCATGATCCATTTGAACCAAAAGGCCGGGTCAAAGGCCGGTTGGCTTTGCTCAGACATGCGCCATAATGGGGGTCCCGGCGTGGGTTATCCTTTCACCGAACCGGCCAGCAGCCCACGCACAAAGTAACGTTGCAGCGAAAAGAAGACGATCATCGGCAGGATCATGGTCACAAAGGCGCCGGCCGTCAGCAGGTGCCACTGATTGCCAAAGGTGCCGGTCAGATCGGCCAGCCGCTGGGTGAGGACTTTGTAGGTGGGATCAACGCCCAGGAAGGTCAGAGCGACCAGATAGTCGTTCCACACCCACAGGAATTGAAAGATGGCGAAGGAGGCCAGGGCCGGGACCGACAACGGCAGGATCAGCCGTAGAAAGATGGTAAAGTGAGAAGCGCCATCAATGAACGCCGATTCCAACGTTTCCCGGGGCAGGGTACGGATGTAGTTGAACAGCAGGTAGGTGGCCAGGGCCAGGCCAAAGCCGGTATGGGCCAGCCAGATGGCCAGGAAGGTACCGTTCAACTTCAGGGTGTTATAGTCGCGCAGGATCGGCACCAGGGCGATTTGCAACGGGACGACCAGCAGCCCGACTACCAGGATGAACATAGCCTTCCGGCCCGGGAAACTCATCCAGGCGAAAGCATAGGCGGCAAAGGCCGCGATCAGGATGGGGATGACGGTCGAAGGGATAGACACGGCCAGGCTGTTTAGAAAGGCCTGGGACAGGTTCTGGCCGGGGCTTGTTTCTACCGTACCGTCAGGCTTGGTCACCTTGATCTCGGTACCCAGCAGAACCTGCTTATAGTTGTCTAGCGTGAAATTCCAGGTGACGGTCCACACCCGCTTCTGCACTTCAATACGGCCCAGGCGTTTGTTGCCGAGCCAGGTGACGCGCGTATCCTTGTCCGGCGATTGAACACCCGCCCGAAACTGCTCAAACGTCCCCTGGACCCCTTCCACGCTCATCACCCCATCGGGGTTCAGGCCGAGTTCCTTGGGGTCCAGTTCGGCCACCTTTTTCCATTCCCGATGGGGCAGGATGTTCCACCAGCCTGTCGTCTGAATGTCAAAGCGGCTGCGAAAGGAAGAGACCAGCAGTCCCAGGGTGGGAATGCTCCAGATGAGGACGATGATCAGCAGACTGCCGTTGACCAGCAAGGGGCCAACCCATTTTCGACTTTTCATGTTAGAAGGCCTCCTGTTCCCTGAACTGCCGCAAGTTGTAGATCATCACCGGGATAACGGTCAGGAGCAGGATGATAGCAATGGCCGAACCGTAGCCCGAATTCCGGGCGGTGAACGACTGGCGGTAGAATTGGGTGGCGATCACGTGGGTGCCAAATTGCCCGCCGGTCATGACCCAGACAACGTCAAAGATCTTCAGGGTAAAGATGACGATGGTCGTCCACACGGTGATGATCGTGCCCATGATGTAGGGGATCATGATCCGGAAAAAGACCTGGATCTCGGTCGCGCCGTCCACCCGGGCTGCTTCCAGGATCTCATCGGGAATCCCCTTCAGGGCGGCGGAAAAGAGCACCATGGCATATCCCGTCTGTAACCAGACGACGATCAGGATCAAGAACAGGTTGTTCCAGGGGGCGATCGCCACCCATTTGTCCCAGGCTACAGGGTTGCCACCGGTAGCGACGAGCAGGGCGTTCAGCAGGCCGATCTGGGGCTGGCCGACCGGCCGGACTTCATACATAAAGTTCCAGATGACGCTGGCGCCGACAAACGAGATGGCCATGGGCAGAAAGACCAGCGACTTGGCAACACGCTCGAACTTGCTCCGGTCGGCCAGGGTGGCTACCAGCAGGCCGAAAATTACCGAGAAGGTGCTGCCAAAGACAATCCACATCAGGTTGTTGCGAAAGGCTTCTGTCAGCAGACGCTCGGTGAAGATGGCCACATAGTTCTGGAAGCCGACAAAGGCATCGCTGGTGAAGGACTGGAAGAAAGCGACACCCCTTGGCGGCCCGTCACGGCCAAAAAGGCTCAGGTAGAAGGTGCGCACCGCCGGCAAGGCCAGGTACCAGATCAGAATGGCCATGGCCGGGCCGACGAACACAAAGGGTTGGAGCCGCTGGGTCCATACGTCGGGCAACCGCTCGACAATGCCGTTGAACACCCAGTACAGCAGCGCTACTCCGCCCACGCCCCAGACAATGGCTACTGCCGCTGTGACCCAGCGGGGCGCCTGGCTATCGCGCAAAAAGAGGAATCCTTCATAGATCACCGCAAAGGCGATCAGGGGAATGATGACAGCCAGGAACACGCGTCCCAGCCAGGCCAGGAACCGGGCCCCTGCGCCGAGACTGCGTCCTTCTGCAACCTCCATGTGTGCCATCAGCCAACTCCTTTTTGAACAAGGCTGCCAGCCCACGAGGGGCTGGCAGCCTGTGCTTAAGCTCCACTATTTGGGCCAGGAGGCGTCGATCTCTTTGAGGACGGTATCCAGGTCGGCGGCGCCGCTGACATAGTCGGTCATGCCGGTCCAGAAGGAGCCGGCACCAACCTCGCCGGGCATCATATCGGAGCCGTCGAAGCGGAAGCTGGTGGCCTGGGCGACCAGTTCGGCAATGCCACGCTCCAGGGGGACGCCGTACATGTCGGGGGTGGCGGTTTTGTGGGCGGCCAGGGCGCCGCCGTTGGTCAGCCAGCCGGAGGCGGACTGAGGGGTGGTAAAGTACTCCATCAGGGCGCGGACTTCGGGGCGGTCGTTGAACATGGACATCAGGTCGCCGGCGACGAGGAACGGTTTGCCGTACTGGGGGTCAACGGGAGGCAGGTAGAAGAAGTCATAGTCCACCCCGGCCTTGGCACCTTCGGGGAAGAAGCCGGTGATAAAGTTGCCCTGTTTGTGCAGCCAGCACTTTGGTGGTTGTTCGAACATGGGAGCAGGGGCATCCCCAAAGTAGGTGGAGACGATGCCGTCGCGACCACCATACACATACTGGTCGTTGAACCAGATCTGGCTCCAGGTCTCGATGGCTTTGCGGACCTCTGGGGAGTCGAACTTGAGTTCGCCCTTGACCCACCTGTCATAGTTTTCCAGGGAGGTGGTGCGGAGCATCAGTTCCTCGGTCCAGTCGGTGGCCGGCCAGCCGGTGGCGGCGCCGGACTCGATGCCGATGCACCAGGGGGTATCGCCGTCGTCGGCGATCTGTTGGGTGAGGGCCAGGAGTTCCTCCCAGGTGGTGGGGATTTTGTAGCCGGCGGCGTCAAAGTCGTCTTTGGGGTACCAGACCAGGCTTTTGCCGTTGAAGCGGTGCCAGACGCCGGCGGTCATCTTGTTGCCGTCGGGGCCGGTGACCATGGCCATGTCGAGCCAGGACTGGTTGTACTGTTGTTTGAGCCACGATTCGGGGATCCAGGTGGTGGGGTCGACGATATGGCCCTGGCGGGCATAGTTTTCGGCCTTGCCGGGCTGGGGAAAGTCGGCGATGTCGGGGGCGTTGCCGGCGTCCACGGCGATGGACAGGCGGGCCTCGAACTCTTTGTCGCCGATGTAGTTGATCTTGATGCCGGTGGCCTCCTCAAAGGCTTTCATCGACTCGAAGAAGCGCTGATCGTCGGGGTCGGTGAACGGGCCGTCTACCGTCACCGTCTTGCCCTTGTACTCGCCGGCAATCGCTTTCTCCAGATACCCCCCAGGCATCACCGCAAAGGGCACCTTAGCCGCCTCGGGTGGTTTGGCTGCCTCGGTCGGCTTGGCCGCTTCAGTGGGTTTGGGCACCTCTGTCGGCGCTGCGGTAGGGCCACAGGCGGCCAGCACCATGCTCATGACCACCAGCAGCGCCAAGATCGAAAACAACGAGCGTTTCATTTTATTCCCCTCCTAACTTTTTTTCTCCATACTCGACAGGTTTGGAATTTTGCCAGCTACTGCTGACAGACAGGTTTGTTTCTGGATATGCAGGCGCGTCACCTCCTTTCCAGGATTTCGGGAGGGCAGGGGGGTTCCTGCCCGGGGTTTTTGCCTCGTTGGGCTCCGCAGGATTCGCGGATGACCAGTTCCGTTTCCAGGGTTACCGAAGAGACCTCCTCGTCGCCCTCGATGAGGGCGATGAGGACCTCGGCAGCAGTCCAACCCAGGCCATAAGCCGGTACCCGGACGGTAGTCAGGGGAGGTCGGGCGTGGCTGGCCAGGAAGATGTCGTCAAAGCCCACCACAGCCACGTCGTCGGGGATGCGCAATCCGGCGGCATGGCTGGCGCTCATGGCTCCCAGGGCGACCACATCGCTGGCGGCAAAGACCGCTGTCGGGGGTTGGGGCAGGCTCAGCAGCTCCTCCATGGCCGCCCGCCCGGTTTCAGGGAGGAAAGCAGCGATGCGCACCAGGTCAGGGTTCACGGGGAGGTTGTACTCGGCTAACGCCTGCCTGTACCCCATAAACCGTTCCTGGGCACCAGAATAGGCCAGCGGGGCGTTGGAGATAAAGCCGATGCGGCGGTGGCCCAGGCTGAGCAGGTGGCCGGTCGCCTGGTAAGCGCCCGCCTGATTGTCCACGTCCACATAGGGTGCGCTGCAGCCGTCCAGCCGGCCATGCAGGATCAGGGGAAAGCCCTCGGCGGCCAGTTGTGGCACCAACGGATCGTCGGAGCGGGGGCCGGAGAGGATCAGTCCGTCCACCTGCTGCTCGCGGATCAGGCGGGCGTAGGCCTCGTAAGTGGGTACATCTTCGGCCATCTGCAAAACCAGGAGATATTCCCGGCGGTGGACGGAGGCGGTCACTCCCTGGAGAAAAGTGGGCAAGAAGGCATCGGCCGACAGGCGTTTTTGCCCTTCGCCCAACACCAGGCCGATGCGCCGCGTTTTGCCACTGGCCAGCGAGCGGGCCGCGGCGGTGGGGTAATAATCGAGCTGCCGGGCTGCCTCGAGCACGCGCTGCCGCGTCTCCTCGCTGATCTTGACGCCGGGCACGTCGTTCAGCACGAACGAAACGGTGGTGCGGGAGACCCCGGCCAGTTTGGCCACATCCCGGCTGGTGACCTGCTTGCGAGCCACTTCTCCTCCTTAACTAACCCGTGTTAGTAACCCGCGTTACTAACACGAGTTAATTATACACGACCGACCGCCCTTTGTCAAGGGGATCGGCCAGGAAGGAGGATAATTTTAATCTTCCCGTGGCCTGATCCGGTGGCCGCTCCATCGCCCGATGCCATTTTGACAATTTTGCCCTCTGATGATATAGTTCGGAACCGAACTATTCGGAAACGAACCAGGAGGGGTCCGATGAGTGGGGTTGACGAGCAAGACTTGTTCACCGCTACGATGCACGCCTTTCTCTCGGTGTACCGCTACCTCCGCCGCTACTCGCGTCAGATGCAGGAGGAGGGGATCAGCGGGCGGCAGGTCTCGACACTGCGCTATCTGCTGGAGGCCGGCCCGCGGACCATCGGGCAGTTGCGCGACTATCTCTATCTCAACGATAGCAGCACTTCGGAACTGGTGACCCGGCTGGAGCAGGCCGGCCTGGTCGTCCGCGCCCGTTCCGAGCCCGACAGCCGCCTCGTCGTCGTCACCCTGACGCCGGCCGGACGCGAGGTGGCCCTCAAGACGCCGCTACGGGGCATCCCCCTGTTGCGGGAAAAGCTCAAGGCCCTGCCCCCACAACGCCTGGCCCGCATCCGGGATGTCCTGGTGGAGTTGCGTGACCTGCTGGAGATCCCCGATGGCTGCTGATGCCCTGCCTCCCCTGCCGTTGCGCCGGCCCGGCAGCCTGCCCATCCTGCTGCGCTGTCTGGGCTTGTTGCGGCCCTACAAGGGCCTGGTCCTCTCCTCGTACCTGCTCTACCTGGCCGACAACGGCATTGTCCTGGTGATGCCGCTCGTCATCCGCACCATCGTGGACCAGGGCATCAAGGGCGGCCATCTCCCCACCATCTGGTGGGGCGTGGCGGTGCTCCTGGGGCTGGCCCTCGTCCGCGGCCTCTTTACCTTTCTCTCCGGCCGGTGGACCGAGATCACCTCACAGAGCGTCGCCTATGACCTGCGCAACCGGCTGCACACCCGGTTGCAGGCCCTCTCTTTTTCCTATCACGACCGGGCCGAGACCGGGCAACTGCTCACCCGCGCGGTGAACGACGTGGACCGCGTCCGCTTTCTCACCGGGCGGGCCTTTGTGCGGCTGGTCGAGGTGGTGACCCTGATCCTGGGGATTGCCGGGGTGATGATCGCCCTGCACCCCTGGCTGGCGCTGCTGACCCTGCTCATCGTCCCGCTGTTGACCCATCGCGCCCTGGCCTTTGGCCGTCGCTTCCGGCCGCTCTCGCGGGAGATCCAGCAACAGCTCTCGAACCTGACGACCGTTCTGGAACAGAACCTGCGCGGCGCGCGCATCGTCAAGGCCTTTGCCCAGGAGCAGGCCGAGATGCGGCGGTTTGAGCGGGAGAACGCCGCCCTCCTGGCGCTGAACGTGACCGCCGGCCGTGTGCGGGCGATCAACCTGCCCCTCTTGCGGCTGATCGTCAATGCCGGCACCGTCTTTATCCTCCTCTATGGCGGCTACCTGGTCATCCAGGGCCAGTTGACGATCGGCGCGCTGGTGGCCTTTACCACCTATGTGGGACAGTTGCTCGTCCCGGTCCGCCGCCTGGGGATGATCGTCCCGGCCATCGCCCAGGCTGTTGCTTCCGGCGAGCGCATCTTTGAGATCCTGGATGCCGAATCGGAGGTGGCCGACGCGCCGGACGCACAGCCGCTCGGCCCGGTACAGGGGCATGTCCGGTTCGAGCATGTCCACTTTGCCTACTTTGGCCGGCACCGGGTGTTGGAGGAGATCGATTTCGAGGTCCAACCGGGGCAGGTGGTGGCCCTCCTGGGGGCTACCGGTTCGGGCAAGAGCTCGGTGATCAACCTGCTGCCCCGGTTCTACGACCCCACGGCCGGCCGCATCCTGATTGACGGGCGGGACATCCGCACGGTGACGCTGGCCTCGCTGCGGGAGCAGATCGGCATCGTCTTGCAGGATACAACCCTCTTTGCTGCGACCGTCCGCGAGAATATCGCCTTTGGCCGGCCCGACGCCTCGGAGGAGGAGATTGTCGCCGCTGCCCGCAACGCCGCCGCCCACGACTTTATCATGGCCCTGCCCCAGCAGTACGATACGCATGTCGGCGAGCGGGGCGTGACGCTGTCCGGTGGGCAGAAACAGCGCATTGCCATCGCCCGGGCGCTCCTCAAGGACCCGCGCATCCTGATCCTGGACGACGCCACTTCCAGCGTGGACACCGAGACCGAGGCTCAGATCCAGGAGGCGCTGGCCCGCCTGATGCAGGGGCGGACTTCGTTCGTCATCGCCCAGCGCCTGAGCACGATCCGCCGGGCCGACCTGGTGCTGGTTATGGAGAACGGGCGCATCGTGGCCTGTGGCCGCCGCACGGCGGAGCACACCGCCCACGACGAACTGCTGCGGACGAGCGGGCTGTACGCCGAGATCTATTATCGGCAGTTGCGCCCGCAAGAGGAGTTGGCCTTTGCCCATCAAGGGCAGCCATTTCAGGGGTAACCGCTATGTCATTCTCTTTCGGTAACGCTGCCGGGGCCCGCGGTCCGGGCCATGTTCTGGAAACCTTTGGCGCGCAGGAAGCGGCGGGGCGCATCAGCGGGCGCGTCCTGTGGCGCCTGCTCGGCTTCGTCCGCCCTTATTGGCCGCAGATGTTGTTGTCCATCTTGCTGATGGCCCTCTCCTCGGCGGCCAACCTCCTGGTGCCCTACCTGACCAAGGTGGCGATTGACGACAACATCGGCCGGGGCGACTTTCCGGGGCTGCTCCGCACCTGCCTGTACCTGGCCGGCGCGCTGATGGTCATCTACCTGTCCTCGGCGGCGCAGACCTATCTCCTCTCCTGGGTGGGCCAGCGGGTGTTGTACACGCTGCGCCGGGCCCTGTTCAACCACCTGCAGGACCTCTCTATCCCCTATCACGACCGGCACATCGTCGGGGTGACCATTTCGCGCGTCGTCAACGACGTGGAGGTCATCAACGAGCTGCTCTCGCAGGGGTTGGTGAGCATGGTCAGCGACGGCATCCTGCTGGCCGGGACGATTGGGGTGATGCTGGCGATGGAGGCACGTCTGGCGCTCCTGACCTTTGGCGTATTGCCCCTGATGGTGTTGCTCACCGCCTGGTTCAGCCGCCGGGCGCGGGTGGCCTTTCGGGAGACCCGCGAAAAGATCGGCGCAGTGGTCGGCGACCTGGCGGAGAATATCAACGGCATGCGGGTCATTCAGGCCTTTGCCCAGGAGGAGGCCACTCAGGAGCGGTTCGAGGCCGTCAACCGGGCGAACCGGGATGCCTACATCCATGCCATGTCGCTGTCGTTCATCTTTTTGCCGGCGGTGGACATCCTGAGCGTGGTGGCGATGGGCGTCGTCCTCTCCCTGGGCGGGATCATGGCCGCGCGGGGCGTGCTGACGATCGGTGTGGTCGTCGCCTTTTTGAGCTATGTCAATCGCTTCTTTGAGCCGATCCAGGACTTGAGCCAGCTCTACACGACGTTGCAGGCAGCAACGGCCGGCGGGGAGCGCGTGCTGGAGTTGCTGGATACGCCACCCCAGGTGCAGGATCGGCCTGGCGCGAGGGAGGCCCCGCCGCTGGCCGGCCGTGTCGAGTTGCGCGGCGTCTCGTTCGCCTACGAAGCGGGCAAAGAGGTGTTGCACGACCTCAACCTGACCATCGAAGCGGGGGAGACGGTCGCCCTGGTCGGGCCGACCGGGGCGGGCAAGACCTCCATTGCCAACCTGGTGGGCCGCTTTTACGATGTAAGCGCGGGGGCGGTGCTCATAGACGGGTATGACGTGCGCGATCTGACGGCGGCGAGCCTGCACCGGCAGATGGGGCTGGTGCCGCAGGACCCGTTCCTTTTTCCCGGCACCATCGCCGACAACATCCGTTTCGGCCGACCCGACGCCGGCGACGAGGAGTTGGTGGCCGCCGCCCGCCTGGCCAACGCCGACGCCTTTATCCGCCGCCTGCCCGACGGCTATGCGACCCGCATCCTGGAAGGCGGCGTCAACCTCTCCCAGGGGCAACGCCAGTTGATCTGTATCGCCCGCGCGCTGCTGGTGGACCCACGCATCCTGATCCTGGACGAAGCCACCTCCAGCGTGGATACCATTACTGAGGCCCTCATCCAGGACGCCCTGGCGCGCCTGTTCCAGGGGCGGACAGCCATTGTCATTGCCCACCGCCTGAGCACGGTGCGCAACGCCGGGCGGATTTATGTGATTGACGGCGGGCGCATCGTCGAGCAAGGCCGGCACGAGGAACTGTTGGCGGCCGGCGGGTTGTACCGGGAACTGTACGAAAAGCAGTTCCTCGTCAACGGCAGATAAATTCGGTTCCTGACAAGACCTCCTGGCAGGCTGGAAGCCCTCTGAGACCGTGGGACCGGCCCAGGCCGCAGCCGGTTTGACATCTCTGCCAACTTGGGCTACAATGGCCGCTTGAAATGTTGGGCGGGAAACGGGAAACGTAAAACGTAAGGTGTGCTCTTTACGTGTTATGAAGGAATGGATGGGGGAAAAGCAGGGATGAAACAGATGACCGGTGCGGAGATCCGCCAGAGCTTTCTCGATTTTTTTGCCGGCAAGGGGCATCTGATCGTGTCCAGCGCTTCGCTGGTGCCGGTGGGCGATCCCACCCTGCTGCTGACCAACGCCGGTATGAACCAGTTCAAGAACATCTTTCTGGGGCTGGAGGAACCGCGCAGCCGCCGGGTGGCCGACGTCCAAAAGTGTATGCGCGTCTCCGGTCACCTGAACGACCTGGAAGCGGTCGGCCCCTCCCCTTATCACCACACCTTTTTCGAGATGCTGGGCAACTGGTCCTTTGGCGACTATTACAAAAAGGAGGCCATCGGCTGGGCCTGGGAGTTGGTGACGGGGTGGTGGGGCATGGAGAAGGAGCGCCTGTGGGCCACCGTCTTTGCCGATGACGAAGGGGACCTGCCGGCCGACGACGAGGCGTATGGCTACTGGCTGAATGGGACCGACATTCCCCGCCAACACATCCTCTACTTTGGGCGCAAGGATAATTTCTGGTCTATGGGGCCTACCGGCCCCTGTGGTCCCTGTAGCGAGATCCACTATGATCGCGGGCCGGAGTATTGCGACAAGAGGGATGTGCCGGGCCATGTCTGTCAGGTCAATGGCGACTGCGCCCGTTTTCTGGAATTCTGGAACCTGGTCTTTATCCAATACGACCGGGATGCGGATGGCGTGCTGCACGATCTGCCGGCCAAACATGTGGACACCGGCATGGGGTTGGAGCGGGTGACTACCCTGTCCCAGGGCGTGGTGGCCAACTATGACAACGACCTGTTCACCCCCATCCTCTACCGCGTTCGGGAATTGCTGGGCCACAGCGAGGCAGAGATGGAGCGCCACGCCGTGCCCTATCGGGTCATAGCCGACCACAGCCGGGCCATCACCTTTCTGGTAGGCGATGGGGTCATCCCCGGCAATGAGGGCCGCAACTATGTCTTGCGCATGATCCTGCGCCGGGCGGCCCGCTTTGGGCGCAAGATCGGCTTTACCGACCCGTTCCTGGGCGAGGTGGCCCAGGTGGTCATTGACCGTTATGGCGATCACTACACCGAGCTGCGACGGCGGCGCGAATTCATTTTGAACGTCGTCCGTCAGGAGGAGGAACGGTTCCAGCGCACGCTGGATGTGGGCCTGGCCCTGCTCGATCAGATGATGGACGACCTGCATGGCCGGGGCGAGACCGTCATCCCGGGGGCCGATGCCTTTCGCCTGTACGATACCTACGGCTTTCCCCTGGACCTGACCCGGGATGTCGGCGCCGAGCGGGGCTTTACCGTAGACGAACAGGGCTTTGCCGCGGCGCTGGAGGAGCAGCGGGCGCGGGGCCGGGCCGCCCAACAGTTCCTGCCGGCCGATGGCCAGGAGATCGGCCTCTATCTCCGCTTGTTAGAAGAGCTGAAGGCGCAGGGCAGGCTTGGCCCGGATGGCGTCGAGCACCCCTACGACGAGAATGTCGATCTGGAGACGATGGTCCTGGCCCTGATACGAAACGGCGAGCTGGTGGACCACGTCCGGGAAGGGGACGAAGTAGAAGTGGTGTTGGCGGCTACGCCCTTTTACGTCGAGAGCGGCGGCCAGGTTTCGGATACCGGTGTTCTGGCCCGCTATGTCGGCGAGGAGGAGATGCCCCGTTGGGAGATCGAGGTCGTGGACATGGCCCAGCCGGTGCCGGGCCTGATCCTGCACAGGGGGAAAGTGAGGCGGGGTCAGCCCCGGGTAGAGGACCCCGTGTGGGCACTGGTAGATGTCGCCCGGCGGATAGATATCGCCCGCAACCACACCGCCACCCATCTGCTGCACAGCGAACTGCGGTACATCCTGGGCGAGCATGTCCAGCAGGCCGGTTCCCTGGTGGCCCCCGATCGCCTGCGGTTTGACTTTACCCACGGGGCGATGCTGACCCGGGAACAGTTGGATGCTGTGGAGCAGTCGGTCAACGATGCCATCCTGGCCAACTATCCTTTGGAGGTGGAGCACACCACCTATCATCAGGCGGTTGCTGCCGGAGCGATGGCCCTCTTTGGCGAAAAGTATGGCGAGCAGGTGCGGGTCATCAAGATCGGCTGGCCGGAGGAGCCGTTCAGCCAGGAGCTGTGCGGCGGCACCCATGTCCAACAGACGGGGGACATCGGCCTGTTCCGCATTCTCTCGGAGACGAGCGTGGGGGCCGGGGTGCGGCGGATCGAGGCGGTCACCGGCCGGGCAGCCCAGCAGCTTGTCCAGAGGCGGCTCGGCGTGCTCGACGCGGCAGCCGTCCATCTGGGTTCCCCGCCCGAAGAGGTGGACCGGGCGGTGCTCCGCCTGATGGCCCAGCTCCATGAACAGCAGAAAACCATCGCCGATCTGCGCCGCGAGTTGGCCCGGCTGGAAGTGGAGGCCCTGGTGCACAAGGTCCAGTCGGTGGACGGGGTCCAGGTCCTGGCCGCCCGGGTGCAGGCCGCCGATATGGACACCCTGCGGGAAATGACCGACTGGCTCCGCAACCGGCTGGGCTCGGTGGTGGTTGTCCTGGGCACGCTCATCAACAACCGGCCCAACCTGGTCGCAGCCGTGACCCCCGACCTGGTGGAGCGGGGGATCAAAGCCGGCCATGTGATCAAACGGATCGCCCACGTCGTCGGCGGTGGCGGAGGGGGGCGGCCCACCCTGGCCGAGGCGGGGGGCCGCGACCCGGACCGGCTGGATGAGGCGCTGGCTCTGGTGTCTGGGGCAGTCCGCGAGGCCCTGGCTGAATCCGCCTGACCCCTGTGGCCGGTGGAGGGTCGGTAGGCGCCGGCCCCCTGGGGTTCTGGAGCGGGGGATGGACCTCCACCGGAACCGGTGCCTGGAACAGAGAGCGTGTGGCAGCGAAAAGGTGGTGAGCGACGGCAGCGGCCCCCCGCAGCACCGGCACCCTTGGGCGTGGTGGATCCCGGCACCACGGCCCTTCGGCTGCTGGTCGTCGAGATCGGGGATGGACCGGCCACCGTCTGGGGGTGGAGCGAGGGGCCGGCCTGGGGCAAAGCAGAACCGGACCCGGCGGCCTGGGTGGCCACCTGTCGGGATTTGCTGAGCCGGGCCGAGGAGATAGCCCAGGAGCGTGCCGGGCGCTGGTTGCTGCCGGATCAGATGCTGGTGGGGTTGCCGGCGTCGCAGCTCCGAGGGAGGGCCGGGTCGGTTGGCCAGCGCCGCTCCAGGCCCGCACGGCCTGTCGAGGAGGAGGAGCTGAGGGCCCTGTTGGGGCGGGCTCTGCGCCTGGCCGTCAACCAGCTCTCCGATCCGGCCGATCCGCACTGGCTGCTGATAGAGGCCGCTGTCGTGGCCCTGACGGTCGACCGCCGGGTGGTGACCGATCCGGTGGGCTTTCGGGGGGAGGAGATCGGCGCGACAGTGTTTGCTGCGCTGGCCCCTGCCGAGACGGTCCGGGCCTGGGGGACGGTCGCCAGGGACCTGGAGTTTTCGGCGCTGATCCTGACGGCGGCACCGCTGGCCCTGACCGCCGGGTTGTCTGAGCCGCAGGGGGTGTTGGTGGATGTGGGCGGCGCGACTACGGATCTCACCTGGTGGCGATCCGGGCGGCCTGTGGCGCTGGCCTCGCTGCCGCTGGGGGGCGAAGCGATCACCGATGCCCTGATCCAGAGGTGGCGGCTGGCGCCCAACCAGGCCGAGCGCCTCAAGCGGGCCTATGCCGGCCGCCGCCTGGCCGACGAGGCTCACGCTCAGGTGAGGGAGGCGATCTCGCCCGTGCTGGGGGCCTGGCTGGAGGGGGTCGAGGCGAACCTGGCACAACTTGCCCGCAGCCAGGATGAACTGCTGCCCCATCGGCTTTACCTGCTGGGTGGGGGCAGCGCCCTGCCGGAGATGATGGATGCGGCCCGGTCGTTGGCCTGGAGCCGACAACTGCACTTTGTCCGCTATCCCCAGGTAGACCGGCTGCAACCGACCGATCTGCCCGGCGTCGTCAACCGTACCGACCTGGGGCGTCAGGCCGGCGATGGTTCGGCTCTGGCGCTGGCGGCGTGGGCAGCGCACCAGAACCGGCCCCTCGACCGACCGGCGCGCATGTTGAGCGAGATCTGTCAGATGGAACCGGTGGGCAGGTAGGAGTAATTACAAGGTGCCTGGCACTTGTAGAAAAAAGTGCCAGGCACCTGGGTAGACGGGGATGCAACAGGTAATCTATCTCGAAATTGAAGACGAATGGCCGGCCATCCGCGAGTTGCTGGAGGGAGCGCAGGCCAGGCGGGTGTTGCTGGTGGTGCCCAAGGGCAACCGTGCCTTCCACGATCCGATCAACTTGCGGGTGCTGCGTCGGTACGCCACCGGCCTGGCCCTGGATGTGGGGCTCGTTACCCGCGACGGCCGCATCCGGCGCCTGGCCCAGGAGGAGGGGGTCGCCGTCCTGTCGTCGCTGCGGCGGGGCCGCCGGGGGCGGTGGCGGAGTGGCGCGCCGCGCTGGTCTGCGGCGCGTCGGGCGGCGGCTGCCCGCGTGGAGGGCCTGCGCGCAGGGCGCGGCGATGTCGGCTATGGCGATACGGCCATCGTCTGGGCCGGCCGCATCCTGGGCGTATTGCTCTTCCTGCTGTTCCTGGCCCTGATCGTGGGCCTGGCAGCGGTGGTGGTGCCTGAAGCGCAGGTGACCCTGGTACCCTATCGTCAGATGGTGGATGTAAGCCTTGAACTGCGCGCCGACCCGGAGGTGGAAAAACCCAGCCTGGCCAATCTGACCATCCCGGCCCGCGTGATTGAGGCCGAGGTGGAGCAGATAGGCGAGATCGCCACGGTGAACAAAAAGGACGCCCCCGATAAACCGGCAACCGGTTCGGTCATCTTTATCAACCAGACGGCCGGGCCGCTGCAAATCCTGCCGGGGGCCATCGTGCGCACCTCCACCGGGACGACGGTCCGCTTTCGCACCGTCACGACGGCGACCCTGGCGGCCAACATCGGGGCCACGGCCGAGGCCGAGATCGAAGCCCTGGAACCGGGGCCGGTGGGCAACGTCGCGGCGGCTACCATCAACGCAGTCGAGACGGCGGCGCTGCGGGGCAAGGTGCGCGTCATCAACGAAAAGCCAACGACAGGGGGCGGGGTGAAACAGGTCGGCGTGGTCACCCGGGCCGATATGGACCGCCTCAAGGGGCAGCTCCTGCAGCAGCTCCAACAGCGGGCCTACGTGGAACTGCAGAGCCAGTTGGGCGAACAGGAGTTCCTGCCCCCCGAATCAATGACCGTCGAGATCCTGTCAGAGGTGTATGACCAGTTTCTCGAAGCGGAGGCAGACCTGTTGCATCTCCAGATGCGCATCCTGGCCAGCGGCACGGCGGTGGATCAGGCCAACGTCAACCTGCTGACCTATGAGGCGCTCAAAAAAGAGATCCCCGGCACCTATGCCCTGCGCTCCGATGCGATCACTTTCGGCCTGGACCCCCAGGTGCGCATGGATGGCCGGAGCGTAATCCTGAGGGCATCGGCCTCGGCCCCCCTCGTCGCCGACCTGGATCGCGGTGCGGTCCGCTCGGCGGTGGCCGGGCTGACGGCCGAGGAGGCTGTGCAGGTTCTCACCGATTCCTTTTCCCTGGGTGCCCCACCGGTCGTGCAGATCAAGCCGGATTGGATCAAGCGCTGGCGATGGCTGGATCGGGTCCCGTTCCTGCCCTTTCGCATCCAGGTGATCGTGCGGGAACCATGAGCAGGTTGCTGGCGCTGGACGTGGGGGAGCGGCGGATCGGGGTGGCTGTGTCGGATGAAAGCGGATCGGTCGCCACGCCCCTGACCGTCATCCGCCGGGCGTCAAAAGCGGAGGATTTTGGCCGGATTGCGGCTTTGGTGCGGGAGCAGGCGGCCCGGGGGCTGGTGGTCGGGCACCCGCTGGACGATGACGGCAGCGCCGGCCCCCAGGCGCGGCGCGTCGAGCGCTATGCCGTCGCTCTGGCGGAGGCCTTGCGGGCCGAAGGGCTGGACCTGCCCCTGACCTTTTGGGATGAGAGTCTATCCACGCAGCGGGCGCAGGAGGCGATGATCGCCACCGGGCGGAAGGCGCGGGACCGGCGGGCCCGGATCGACGCGGTGGCGGCAGCGGTGATCCTGCAAGATTATCTCGATGCGCAGCGGGCGCATTCAGGAGAGGGGAGGTTCTCTTGAGTTCTGTGCTCTTGTGGGTCAAGGTCGTGGTGCTGACCTGGGTCGGGGCGCTGGTACTGGTCCTGCTGGCCGAGGTCCGCTGGTTGCAGCGCCTGATCCCCGGTTGGTTGCGCGCCCTGTCCCGGCTGGTGGTCCTGGTCGGCGCGGTGGGGGCGGTGACGTTGACGGCCCTGTTGGGGGTGCAGTGGACGGTCAGTTCGTTGCAGGTCCGGGCCCAGACCGGAAGTGGTCCGACGCTGGACCTGTCATTCGAGTCGGCCGATGCCTTTTTTCTGAGCCTGTATCTGAGCATGCACCAGGCCGAGCTGAATCAGCCGGCGGGGGACGATCCCACCCCGGTAAGTTTTGTGGTGCAGCCGGGCGAGACGGCGGCGGGGGTGGCAGCGCGGCTGGAAGAGGAGGGGTTGATCGTCAACGGCGAGGTTTTTCGTCGCTTTATGACCTATCACGGCCTGGATCGAAGCCTGGAGGCGGGCACCTATACCCTGCGGGCCAATATGACCATGCACGAGATCGCCGAGGCGTTGCAGCATGGCGGGGCGGACGTGGTTACGGTGACCATCCCCGAAGGCTGGCGGGCAGAACAGGTGGCCTGGCTGCTGGAGCAGCAGGGGCTGATGCGGAGCGACGATTTTATGGCCCAGGTGCGCAGCGGCCGGTACGATTATCCCTGGCTGGCCGACCGCCCGGCAGGCGCTTCGCTGGAGGGGTTCCTGTTCCCCGATACCTATCAACTGCCCAAGGAGGTCAGCCCCACCCTGGTGATCGAGCTGATGCTGTCCAACTTTGACGTGCGGGCTGCCCCCGAGATCAAAAGCCGCCTGGCCGGAAAGACGATCTTTGACCTGAAGCTGGGAGCCTACCGGCCGATGACGGTCTATGACGTGGTGACCCTGGCCTCTATCGTCGAGCGCGAGGCGGTTGTGCCGGAGGAGCGGCCCCTCATCGCCAGTGTGTATCTGAACCGCCTGAACCCCGCCTACGTGGAAGAGACCGCCCTGCGCCTCAGCGCCGACCCGACGGTGCAGTATGCCAAAGGCTTTGACCCCAACACGGGCAACTGGTGGAACCCGATGCTTCCCGGCGAGGGGCAGACCCTCGATTCCCCCTACAATACGTTCAAGGTGCAGGGGCTCCCACCCGGGCCGATCTGCAGCCCTGGCCTGGCCTCCATCCTGGCCGTCCTGAATCCGGCGGATACGACCTACCTGTACTTTCACGCTATCGGCGATGGATCGCATGTGTTTGCCTCGACGCTGGAAGAGCACCTGCAAAATCAGGAAAAGTACAGGCCGTAAGGGGGTTCGGGAGGCAGGGTGCAGGCGGCTGCCTCTTGCTTCTTGCCTTCTCCTTCTTGCCTCTTGCCTCCTCGCCTCTTGCTCCTTTCCCGGCCGTGTAAAGCCCACGGTCAAGATCGGCCTGTCGGCGCCCTTTGAGGGACGGTACCGGGACCTGGGCTATGAGGTGCTCTACGCCGTTCGTCTGGCGGTGCGCCAGCGGAATGAGGCCGGAGGAGTGGGGGGACGCTACCTGGTGGAGTTGGTGGCGCTCAACGATTTTGCCGAGCCGACCGAGGCGATCTGGCAGGCCCGCGAGATGGCCGCCGACGCCGGCGTGCTGGGGGTACTGGGCGGCTGGTCGGCCGAGACGGCCCAGGCCGCTGCTGCCGAGTACAAGCGGCTGGGGCTGGCTTTTCTGGCTCCCGAAATCGATTGGACCCGGATCGAATCTCAGCCGCAAGAGCCGGTCAACCCCGACCTGGCTGCCGGCTACACGGTGCTTTCGGGCGGTGCCCCGCCGGGCCAGGCTGCCCTGTGGGCCTACGACGCCACCCAACGCCTGTTGGATGCCCTCGACGCCGCCGTCCGCGCCGAAGGCCATCCCACCCGCGCCGCCGTCCGGTCGGCCCTGATGGCCGGCCCCTGATGGCTACTACCGATTGCTGAGGGAACTATGCGTATTCTGATGTTCTCCTGGGAGTACCCTCCGTACGTGATCGGCGGATTGGGCAAACATGTGGCCGACCTGCTCCCTGCCCTGGCCGGCCTGCCGGGGATGGACCTGCACCTGGTGACGCCGCGCTGGGGGGGAGGGGCGTTGCTGGAGCAAATGGGGCAGGCTACCGTTCACCGGGTAGAGCCACCCAGTACCGAGGGCGATTTCTACACCACCGCCTGGCAGACCAACCTGCGCCTGGAGGAATATGCCCGCCACCTGGGGCGGGAAACCGGCCCATTCGACCTGATCCACGTCCACGACTGGCTGGTGGCCTTTGCCGGGGTGGCCCTCAAGCATGGCTACAAGGTCCCGCTCCTGAGCACCATCCACGCTACCGAGCGGGGGCGGGGGCGGGGAACCCTGGGCAGCGATCAGGCGCGGGCCATCCACCATGTCGAATGGTGGCTGACCTACGAGTCGTGGCGGATTATCGCCTGCAGCGGCTATATGCGCGACGAGATCGCCGACTATTTTAGCTGCCCCCGCGACAAGATCGACGTCATCCCCAACGGCGTGGATACTGCCCGTTTCGACCGGCTGGAGGGCCAGGACCTGGCCCATTTTCGCCACCTGTACGCCCTGCCCTTTGAGCAGATTGTGTTCAACGTGGGGCGGGTGGTCCTGGAAAAGGGGGTGCAGGTGTTGATCAGGGCCATGCCCCTCATCCTGGCCCAGCAGCCCTCGGCCAAACTCGTCGTGGCCGGCAGGGGGCCAGAGCTGGACTCGCTGCGCTCCCTGGCCTGGAGCCTGGGCGTGGGGGAAAAGGTGTTGTTCACCGGCTTTATCTCTGACGAGGACCGCGATCGCCTGTTCAAGCTCGCCGACTGCGCCGTCTTTCCCAGCCTGTATGAGCCGTTTGGCATCGTCGCGCTGGAGGCGATGGCGGCCCAATGCCCGGTGGTGGTCAGCGAGGTGGGGGGGCTCAAGGATGTGGTCAAACATGGGGAGACCGGCATCACCGTCTATCCCGACGACCCGGCCTCGCTGGCGTGGGGGATTGTCCACACGCTCCAGCACCCGGAATGGGCTGCGGCGCGGGTGGCCAACGCCTATCGCGTGGTCCGCGAGGAGTACAACTGGGGGCGCATCGCCCGGCTGACGGAGGGGGTCTATCGCCGGGTGATCGCGGAGCGGATGGTGACCCCCTGGTAGCCGGGTTGGATTACGATTCAGACCGACCCACCGGAACAGTTATGTGAGGAAGGGTCAGTCGCGTTTCTGGCCGGTGACGATCCGGTGGAGGAGTGGGGGGGGGCGGACCGGTTCCTGGCTCCATTCATAGGCGGCCAGCAGGCGCTGCCGGGCATCGAACAGTTTGGCCTCGTCGTTGGCGTGGATGGTGAGCAGCGGCTGACCTTTTGCCACCCGGTCGCCGATCTTTGTGTGGAGCACAACCCCCACGGCGTGGTCAATGCGGTCCCCCTTCTTGGCCCGTCCTCCGCCCAGCAACATCGTGGTCAGGCCGACCTCGCGGGCGTTCAGGCCGGCTACGTAGCCGGAGCAGGGGGCAGTGACCTCCTCGACGTGGCGTGCGCGAGGCAGCCGTGTCGGATCGTCCACGCAGGCCAGGTCTCCCCCCTGGGCGGCGATCCATTCTCGGAATTTGGCCAGTGCCTGCCCATTGTCCAGCAGCCGCTCCAGGTGGGCTGTGGCTTCGGCGGCGTGCCGAGCCCGCCCGGCCAGGAGCAGCATCTGGCCGGCCAGGGTCAGGCAATGCTGCCGAAAGTCGGCCGGCCCCCGGCCGTGAAGGGTATCCAGCGCCTCCCGCAGTTCGAGGGCGTTGCCCACCGCCTGCCCCAGCGGCTGGTTCATATCCGAGATCACCGCCCGCACCAGCCGGCCCAAATCCTGCCCAATTTCCACCATCAGCGAGGCGAGGGCCAGCGCCTCCTCTTCCGTCTTCATAAAAGCCCCCTGCCCGACCTTGACGTCCAGCACAATGCCGTTGGCCCCGGCGGCGATCTTTTTGCTCATGATCGAGCTGGCGATGAGGGGCAGGCTATCTACCGTGGCCGTCACATCGCGCAGGGCGTATAGTTTGCCGTCGGCAGGCACCAGCTCCACCGACTGGCCGACGACGACCAGCCCTATCGCCCCCAGTTGAGCGCGGAACTGCTCGACCGTCAGTTCGGCCTGGAAGCCGGGGATTGATTCCAGCTTGTCGAGGGTGCCGCCGGTGAAACCCAGGCCCCGGCCCGACATCTTGCCCACCGCCACGCCGGCCGCAGCCACCAACGGGGCTACCACCAGCGTCGTCTTGTCGCCCACCCCCCCCGTCGAGTGCTTGTCAATCACAAAGGGAGCCACGTCTTGCAGATCGAGCTGGACCCCAGAACGGACGATGGCCCTGGTGAGGTCAATCGTCTCCTGGCGGTCCATGCCGCGCAGGACGACGGCCATCAGCCAGGCGGCGACCTGGTAATCGGGGATGGTGCCCTGGGTGAACCCCTGCACCAGGAAATCGATCTCTTCGGCGCTCAAGACCATGCCATCCCGCTTGCGGGCGATAATGTCTACTGATCGCATGTCATCCTCCTGTTTCAGTATAACACAGGATGAAGGATTGGAAAAATCCAGCAGTGTGGTATAATATTGGCAGGCATTGCTGAACCTTACGGGGGAAATGATGGGAGGCAGGATTCTGATCGTAGACGACGAAGAGAGCCTGGTCGTCACTCTGCGCCAGGTGCTGCTGCTCGAGTTTCCCGGCAGCCGGGTGGATGTGGCCTTTTCGGGTGAGGAGGGGCTCAGTCGGTTGGCAGAGGGTGCCTATGACCTGCTGATCGCGGACCTGCGTATGCCCGGTTTCGATGGCCTGGAGATGATCAAAGGGGTGCGCTACCTGGAACCCCAGGTGCCCATTATCCTCATGACGGCCTATGGTTCCGAATCGCTCTGGCAAGAGGCAAGGCAGTTGGGGGTGCGCTACTGCTTCGACAAGCCGTTTGACATAAGGGATATGCTGCTGGCCATTTGCTGCCTCCTGCCGGGCCAGGAGGTGGGCTGTGGTTGACCTGGTGGTCATCGGTGGGGGGCTGGCAGGCAGCGAGGCGGCCTGGCAGGCGGCCAGGCGTGGCCTGCAGGTGGCGCTCTATGAGATGCGGCCGGTGCGGATGACGCCGGCACACCGCTCCGGCCGGCTGGCCGAGCTGGTATGCTCCAATTCTCTGGGGTCCAACCTGATCGACCGGGCACCTGGCCTGCTCAAGGAGGAATTGCGCCGTTTGGGCTCGCTGGTCATGGCCTGCGCCGATGCCACGGCCGTGCCGGCCGGCGGGGCATTGGCGGTGGACCGGGAGGCCTTTGCCCAGATGGTCACCGGGCAGGTGACCGCTCAGCCGGGCATTACTCTGTATCGCCAGGAGGTGAGGACCATCCCCACCGACCGGCCGGTGGTGATCGCTACCGGCCCGCTTACGGCCCCGGCCCTGGCCGACCAGATCGCTGCGCTGACCGGTTCTGAGCACCTCTATTTTTACGATGCTATGGCCCCCATCGTCACCGCCGAGTCGGTGGACATGTCCGTCGCCTTTCGGGCCAACCGCTATGAGCGGGGCGAGGAGGAGGGGGGAGACTATTTGAACTGCCCCATGACCCAGGCCGAATATGAACACTTGGTCCGGGAACTGGTGAATGCCGAGACGATCCCGCTGCGCGACTTTGAGCGAGAGGACCCCCACTTTTTCGAGGCCTGTCTGCCGGTGGAGGTGCTGGCCCGGCGCGGGCCCCAGGCCCTGGCCTTTGGCCCCCTCAAGCCGGTGGGCCTGATCGATCCACGTACCGGCCGGCGGCCCTACGCCGTGGTCCAACTGCGGCAGGACAACCGGGCGGGCACCCTCTACAACCTGGTGGGCTTTCAGACCAACTTGAAGTGGAGTGAGCAGGATCGGGTTTTTCGCCTCATCCCCGGCCTGGAGCGGGCCGAGTTCGTGCGCTACGGTCAGATGCACCGCAACACCTTTCTCAACTCGCCGGCGTTGCTCCGCCCGACGATGCAGTTCCGGGGGCGGGAGGATCTGTTCTTTGCCGGGCAGATCACCGGCACGGAGGGCTATGTCGGGTCGGTGGCCGGCGGCCTGGTGGCCGGGCTGAACGCTGCCCGGCTGGTGGCCGGACAACCGCCTGTCGTCTTGCCGCCGACGACGATGATCGGCGCGCTGTGCAGCTATGTTGCCGGCGCTGCATCCGCCAACTTTCAGCCAATGAAGGCCAACTTTGGCCTGCTGCCTCCGTTGGAGCCGCCAGTGCGCAACAAGCGGGCGCGCTACGCCGCCTATGTCCGCCGCGCCCTGGCAGACCTGGACCGCTTGATAGCGGAGATGGGGCTTTCCGTATGGTTTGCAACTTGAAAGAACCTAAACAAAGCGTGCCCCACCTTGCAAGATTTGCCGATCAGAGGTATAATTTGTCACGTTGGGGGAGTTGACAAACCGAAAAAATGTGGTACAATACTACTACATATTGTGGATCATAGTATCCGAGACACAAGGAATAGGGATCCGATCGTGATACCGGTTATAAAGTGGCGTCGATGCTGGTTGTTGCTGTTGTTGTTGGCCCTGGTGCTGAGCGGTTGCCAGGGGGCTGAGGAAACCGGTCAGCCGGTTGAACCGGGCCAGACGGTGGCGGTGATTGTTTCCACGGTGGAACCGTCACCGCCGGCGCCTACAGCACGGCCAACCGAGGTTCCGCCGACGGCCACCCCGACCTTCACCCCCACGCCGCCGGCTCCGTTGGCGGCGGTGGTGAACGGCCAGTACATCTTTTTGGCCGACTATGAGCGGCAGGTGGCCCAGCTCGAACAGGCGATGCTGGCGCAGGGGCTCGATCCAGGCACGGAAGAGGGGCAGGCTCAACTGGCGGAGAAACGCCGGGAGGTGCTCGAAAGCCTGATTGATTATCTGTTGATCGAACAAGGGGCAGCCAGCCTGGGCGTGACCCTCGGTGACGAAGAGGTGGAAGCACAGATGGCAGCGGACATCGCTGCCGGCGGAGGGGAGGAGGCGTTTGATCGGTGGCTCCAGGCGACCGGTCAGACTCGCGATGAATACAAAGAGAGCCTGCGGCAGGCCATGCTCACCCAGCGGGTGCTGGAGGCCATCACTGCCAATATCCCCGACGCGGTCGAGCAGGTCCATGCCCGGCACATTGTGCTGGGCAGCCAGGAGGAAAGCCAGCAGGTTCTGGAAATGCTGCGTGCCGGGGCCGACTTTGTCGTTCTGGCCCGCGAGCGATCGCTGGACCTGGCGACCAGGGACAATGGGGGCGACCTGGGTTGGTTCCCTCGCGGACTGGTAGCGCCGGAACTGGAGAATGCAGCCTTTGCCCTGCAGCCGGGCGGGATCGGCGGCCCGATCCTGCTGGGCGATGGTTATCACATTATCCAGGTGGTGGAACGAGAGACGGCGCGTTCCCTGTCCCCTGAGGCACAGATGGATCTGAAGCTGGCTGTGTTCGAACGGTGGCTGGCAGAACAACGGAATGCGGCGACCATTGAGCGCATGGTGAAAGAGTAGACAAACCGGATATTCTTTGGTATACTACAAGGGACCGGAGGGTGAATGCGCTCGCGTCGAAACAAACTGATTGCGTTCCTGCTGGCCGGCATCGTTCTGTTGCTGGTAGTGGCGGCGGCCTCGGCCCTGCTCTACCTGCTGCTGCGGCCCAGGCCGACGGTCAGGTCGGGCTGGCAGGACCCTGTCGCGGCCATTGCCCCCGACAGGATCGCCCCTGATCTGGCGTTGTATCCTCTGGCGGGGGCGTTGGAGCTGGACGCCATTGACCGGGCCATTGATGTCGGCGAGTTGGAGACGGCCTATGCGCTCCTGGTTTTCAGCCTGGAGCTGTCCGATGCGCAGCGGATTGGCCGCCTGATCCTGTTGGGGGGACGGCTGGCCGATGTGGAGCAGGCGGAACGGGCGGCGCTCTGTTACCAACAGATTTATGACCTGGCGGTCCTCAGCCCCAGTCTGAACGATGCGGCCCGGGCGGATGCCCTGCTGGCAGCGGGAAAGGGATGGGCTTCCCTTGAACAGACGGCCCAGGCGCTCAACGCCTATGACCAGGTGTATGCAGTGGCCGTGGACAGCCCCTATCTGCAAAAGGCCGTCCGCTACGGTCTGCTTGGCGCGCTGGAGGTGGCCTACCGCGAACTGGGGGCCGGGGACAAGGTGCAACTCTGCCGCCAGCAGATCGACGAACTGGACCGGGGAGGCCCCCGGCCGGCGGCGCCGCCGGAAGAGTGGCCCGAGCCGTCGCCGGAGGGGGAGCCGGTTTCCTCAGCCGAGGTGGGAGCCCTGGAGGAAAACCGCCGGCAGGCGGCGTATGCCTTGCGCCAGGCCACAGAGGGAGGGCAGCCGCCGCCGCCCGAACTGGTGGACAGCCTGGCGCAGGTCCTGTTGGCCGAGGATGAGGCCAAACTGGCCCTCTACACCCAGGAGCTGGAGGGCACTACTCAGTCTGCCAGGCGGATCAATGTGCACTGGCAGAGGATCCGCTGGCTGACGCTCAAGGCCCAGGTGGCCAGCCGGGGACTGGGCCTGTCTATTGTGCCGGCGTGGGAGGCCGACCTGCCCGGCATCCGATCGGCGTTGAGCAAGGCGTATGAGGACCTGTTGTTTGAATATGAGGACCTGGTCACAGCTTTGCCAGAGGTTTCTCTCATTGGCCCAGGCCGCTACCAGGTCCGCTGTCGGATAACCCTGGCCGGCCGATTGGGGCAGTATCCCAATTTTGGGGTGCAGCAGATGGCGGATAAGGTGCGAGATGCGGCGACTGCCCTGATGGCTGCGGCAACCGTAGATCGGTTGTACGTGGATGTAGTGGCCGAGGATGGTGGTCTGCGTTTTCTCCTGAACCCGGCCGATACCTATGGGCTGCCGGCCCAGCTACCCTGAACCGGTGCGACACGGCAAAGGAGCAGTTCCATGCTAGATCGGTTTGACGACAGAACTCTCGAAATCGCGACAGTCGTTGTGGTCGTCCTGATCGCCCTGGTTATCCTGTGTTACCTGGGTATCTACATCAATCCGGCGATATTCTACAACCCACTGAAGCCGCCTACCCCGACCCTTGAGGCTCGCTTCACCCCTGTCCTCGAGCCCACCTGGACTCCGACCCCGACGCCGACCGCTACCAACACCCCCACCGCCACCCCTACCTGGA
This sequence comes from Anaerolineae bacterium, assembly GCA_034435455.1. Lineage (GTDB taxonomy): Bacteria > Chloroflexota > Anaerolineae > JAAYZQ01 > JAAYZQ01 > DAOTXL01. Next base: position 26,807 of record DAOTXL010000030.1, on the reverse strand, counting down.
CCCCAACCCCGACGCCAACCGCTACCGACACGCCGACCGCCACCCCTACCTGGACCCCCTCCCCTTCGCCCACACCGACCCCTACCAATACCCGCAGGCCACCCCCGCCGCCCAGGCCCACTGCCACCCCCACCCCCTGGCCGTATGAATACACCATCGCGGAGGCCGGTCCCGATTGTACCAGGACGTGGGTGTGGGGCTATGTGGTGGGCGCCGACGGGCTGGGGGAGTCCGGTGTCCAGATCCGGGTGGGCAACGATCAGGGTTGGCGCGCCGACACCTGGACCGACGTGAATGGCTACTACCAGTTCGACTTTGCGGCGGAACCCAAGGCGGGCATGTGGTTTGTCCGGGTCTTTAAAGGGGGACAACCCCGCTCCTTTCAGTTCTGGTTCAAGTCTAGTGCCGGCTGCGATGGCCCATACAGCTTACAACAGTTCCACATTGATTGGCGGCATCGGTAAGGGACTGTTCATCCCGGTCTGTGGGGCTTGATACCGATGATCATACAGGGGGAATGATGAACAAATCCGCTTTCCCGATTCGAAAAGTTGGCCTGGTCGGAGTCGTCCTGCTCCTGGTCCTGCTCCTGGCCGGCCCGGTGGGCGCGCTTCCGCTCTTCCAGACCACGCCGGAGCCTACCCCGCGCTTTACCCCGACCCCTGCCCCGTATCTGGAGCTGACCCCGGTGCAGGGCATTGCGGGGGCGGCTACCCCGGTGATGGCCAGGGGATGGTCCTGGGCGGCCGGCCACACCGTGCGGCTCTACTGGGATGACACCACCCTGTTTCTGGCCCAGGGCCAGATTCGGGGAGACGGCACCTTTGAGATCGGATTTACAACGCCGACCGATCCGATCCATGCGACGGTAGGGGTCCACATGGTTCTGGCCATTGCCACCAATGGCGATCAGGGCCAGGCCGGTTTTGAGCTGATCGCCCCCACGCCCACACCTACCAATACCCCGATTACCCCTACCCCCACCGTCCCGACGCCGACTTTTACGCCTGTCAGCCCAACCCCTACCCGCACCCCTACCCTGACCCCTACCACCACGCCCACACTCCGGCCCATCACGCCCATGGTGACCATCACCCCGATCCCGCCCACGGCGCGGCCAACTTCTGTCGCCACCGTAGCCACCCGGGCGCCGACCGCCACCCGGACGAATACCCCGGTGCCAGGGACCCCCACCTCGACCTTTACGCCGTCGGTCACGCCGACCATCACCGATACCCCTGGGCCGGGTACTCCCTCGGCCACGCCGCAACCCACAGCCACGCCCGTCCAGGAGGCGCCGGAAACGGGATCGGGCTGGGGGACCATCTTTCTGTGGGGGTTCGTCCTGGCCGGGTTGCTGGTGGTCTTTCGACTGCTGCGCGTGCGGAGCGTACAGGGATAGAACCGGCGAATGTCCTCTTCCAGGCCTGCGGGAAGGTGATCGGTTGTGTGCTGGCTTTCTTGCCTGGGAGAGGTTTTCAGCGAGCAAGGCCATGAGAGGTGAGAAATGCAGACAAAAAGCCCGCTGATCCCTGGATTGGCGCTGGTCGGGATCTGGTTGCTCGCGGTTTCGGCGGTGGGGGCGGGGTCCCTGGGCAGCGGACCGGCCGGCCCACGCCCAACCCCGACCGCGGCCGTGCTGCCATCGGATTATTACCCTTCTGCTCCGGCTCAACCTGAGGCACTGCCCGATCTGGTCGTGACGGGCATCCGCCTCTCGCCGGTCAGTCCCTATGTAGACCAGGAGGCCACGGCCTATGTGACCATCAAGAACATCGGCACGGTGGACGTCCAGCCGGGGAACAACTTTTACCTCGATTTCTACGTGAACCCGCCTACCGATGACCTGCGGGGCCTGCGTGGCAACTATTACTGGCCGGTGCAGGGCTATACCATGAAGGCCGGCCAGAGTGCTGTGTTTCAGGTCAACCTCGTTTTCACCGACAGTGTATCCTACAACCTGTGGGCCCAGGTGGATACTCCCACCCCTCCACAGTTCCCCATCGGCCATGTGGAGGAGGCGAATGAAGACAACAACATCCTGGGACCGGAATATATAACGGTCCGCACCCATTATGCCTGGGTGCAAAAGGACCATGTGGACTTTTTCCGCAACATGGCTTCGACCCTGGATGTGGTGCCGGTGATCGGCACCGTGGGTATTATCACCAATACCCCTGGGTTGGAGATCAGCGGGGACAGCGCCCTGGCGCTGGGCATCTTTGACGAACCCCCCCTTACCAGAACTTGGGGCCTGTCACCCACCATCCCCCCGGCCGACAGGCCGGACTATAACATGCTCTATCCCGATAAGCAACTGAACGTAGTCGAAACCAACGATCAGCGCTATCCCTTCATCCACGCCAGTGGGAACCTGGTCGTGGCGGTTTGGGAGGATGGACAGAATGGGCCTATCTATGGCAAGGATGTCTTTTTGCGCTGGTCGGATGACGCGGGAGAGACCTGGCAGGACCCGATCCAGGTAAATGAGACCTTCAGCAATCACGATCGCAACGACCAGAAAAGCCCGGCCGTTGCGGTGGCGCCCAGCGGCCTCATCGTAGTCGCCTGGCAGGACCACCGCGATGCCAGCTTTGACATCTATGTCCAGGTTTTTACCTACACCGGGACGACCCTGTACCCCTGTCACGCCAATGGGGATTGCTCTTCGCCCTGTGATCCGGCCGCCGAGGCGTGCAATATGCGGGTGGATACCGATGCCAACAACCGCGATCAGATCCTGCCCGATGTGGCGGTGGATGGGGCCGACAACTTTTTCATCGCCTGGCAGGACCAGCGTAACTACAACGACGACATCTTTGCCGTGCGCTCCTTTACCTCAACCCAGCCCTGTCCTCTGGAGCGGCAGGGGCTGGGCTTCTTTCCCCATCTTGCCCCTGCCCAGGAGATGGCGCCAGAGCAGGTCTATCTCTGTTGGGGGGACGACACGCGAATTCACGATGACCCCAGTCGTACCAAACAGTCGTCGCCCTCGATCAGTGCCGTGCAAGGGCTCAAGGTAACCGGTTTTGAGTACGAGATCATCCCCCCCCAGTTCCCCGGCGAACCGCCGACCCTGATCGTGACCCACATCTATTCGGAGCTGGTCACCTACGTGGCGGTCGCCTGGGAGGATTGGCGCGAGGGGGATGCGGACATCTACCAGACCTATTCGGAGGATGGGGGGGAGACTTTTGCCGAGGATATCCGTTTGAACAACGACAAGCCGGACAACTGGACCAACGGCATCGCTCAACTTGCCCCCTCTGTGGCGACCAACCAGTGGATGAAGGAGATCTTTCTCACCATGCCTACCCCTTATGGGGATGCGCAGGGGGAGGCCTATGTGCCGGTCACGACAATGCATATCGTCTGGCAGGATTTCCGGCACAGCACAGACCAGGCGCTGCAGAACAATCCGGATATTTACTACACGGCCTTTACGGTTGAACCGGCCAGTGAGTTCCCCTGGCCGTTGACCTGGACGGAGGAGACGGGGCAGTTGCAGGCTAACGAAGACGACGAGCGCGCCTGGCAGACCGGGCCGGTGTGGCAGGGCGAACCGGATGTGGCCGCCAGCGGCAGTGGGCTGACGCTGGCGGAATCGGATGGGTACAACGCCTATGTCGTTTGGTCTGATGGGCGCAACTATGGCGGCGAGCTTGACAACCTGGATATCTATTTTCGCCTGTTCAGCAACCTTGGCGGGCCCACCGAGTTTGTGGGGGGGAACAATGTCGTAGTGAACAACAACGCTCGTCTGCATGACTTTACCTCTGGCAATTACATCGGCTATCGCCGGGACCTGCCGCCCCACGCCCGGCAACGGAATCCCTGTATCGCTTCGACCCTGGTCGCCGACTGGCCTACGATCTTTGGCGGCTATGTTTATGTGGCCTGGGATGATGACCGGAGCACCGATCCGTTCGTGGATCGCAACATCTACATGGCCCGCTCGAACCTGTTGTTTGGTGGACATAACCGTGTTTACGTGGCCCCCCCAGGGGCCCCTCCCGACGCGCCGGGGCAGGGGGTGCGGTATGGCTCTGGGGCCTTTGTCTCCGAGATCTTTGACAGCGGGTCCCCGGATACGGTCTGGTACGTCGTGGACTGGCACGCCGTGACCGATAGCGGCACCTACATCACCGTGCAGACCCGGGTGGGCAATACCCGCCAGGAGGTGTTGAACAGCGACTGGTATCCCAAGCGCTTCCCCTACCCCGATGATCCCATCAGCGTAGGCTCGCCGCTGCAAGGCTACGATGCACCCGGGCAACATATCGAGGATGCCGCCGGGAACTATTTCCCCCAGGCCCGTTACATCCAGTACCGGGTGAACTTTTGGGCGCGCAATGTGGCAACCGTGCCCGGTGTGGTTGTCCTGCATACCCCCTTCCTGTTCGACGTGATTCTGCACTACGAGCGCCCGCCGGTGGTGTATCTGCCGGCGGTCTACAAGAATATGCCCTGAGCGGAGGTGTGGATGCTAAAGCTGGCCATCACCGGCAAAGGGGGGGTGGGCAAGACGACTCTGGCTGCCCTGCTGGCTCACGAGTTTGCCGCCCGCGGCCACCAGGTCCTGGCCATTGACGCCGATCCGGCCACCGGTCTGGCGGTTGCCTGCGGCGTGCCGCCGGAACGGGCAGCGGAGATTATCCCCATTGCCGATATGGAGGACCTGATCTATGAACGGACCGGGGCACGCAAGGGGGAAACCGGCGGCTTTTTCAAGCTGAACCCGCGTGTGGATGACATCCCCGACCGCTTTGCTGTGGTGATAGATGGCATCCGCATCCTGACCATGGGCACGGTCAAGGCTGGCGGCACGGGGTGCCTGTGCCCGGAGAATGCGCTGCTGCGCACCCTGGTCACCCATCTGCTGCTGCGCCGCGACGAGGTGCTGATCATGGATATGGAGGCCGGTGTGGAGCACCTGGGGCGCGGCACGGCCGGCACGGTGGATGCCTTTATTGTGGTTGTCGAACCGGGTCGCCGCAGCCTGCAGACGGCCCACGCCATCCGCGCCCTGGCCCAGGACCTGGGCATTGCCCGCATCTATGCCGTGGGCAACAAGGTGGCCTCGGAAGCGGACAAGACCTTTATCGCCGCGCAGTTGCCTGGATTCCATCTGCTGGGCTTTCTGCCCAGCGATCCGTTGGCCATCGAGGCCGACCGGCAGGGCCAGGCGGTGTTTGCCATCGCCCCGCAGCTTGTGGCCGAGGCACAGGCTATTGTTGACCGCCTGACGGCTTTGTGAGATAATCGGTGGGTGGGAAATGAAGGTGCGACGCACCTCAATGGGCAACCTGGCCCACATCAGGTTCCAGGTGCTCCGCACCCGGGTCCCACTTCTGATCATGAGAGGGAAGGGAGAGTGAGAGATGGCTGATCGGCAACGGGTATCGCTGGGTGTCCCCGGTCTGGATGAGATGCTGGAAGGCGGGCTGCTGCCCGGTTCGATCGTGCTGGTCCAGGGAGCGCCGGGCACAGGCAAGACGACGTTGGGCATGCAGTTCCTCTATCACGGGGTGACGGTGGCCGACGAGGCCGGCTTGCTGGTCACCTTTGAGCAGTTTCCCCACACCCTGTACCGCGATGCCCTGACCCACGGCTGGAACCTGCGCGAGTTGGAACAGGCGGGCCGGCTGCGGATCGTGTTCACCTCTCCTCAGGTGTTCCTGTCCAGCCTGCAATCCCCCATCAGCCCGATCAACGCGGCCATCCGCGACATGGACGTAAGGCGGGTTGTGATTGACAGCGTCACCCATTTCCAGGCCCTTGCCCCCAATTCCACCGACCTGCGGGCGATCTACAACCACCTGATCAACGGCCTGCGCCGCGAGGGACTGACCTCCTTGCTGCTCAGCGAGGATAGTGGCCCCGACTTTGTGCGGACCGACCGCGGCCGGCTGGCCTTTGTGGTGGATTCGGTCCTCTTGTTGCGCTATGTCGAGATAGACAGCGTGATGCAGCGGGCTGTGGCCGTGCTCAAGACCCGGGGCAGCAGCCACGATAACGCCATCCGCCGCTTTGAGATCAGGCGAGGAGGACTGGCCGTGTACGAGGCGTTCAAGGGCCGCGAGGGGGTGCTCAGCGGCATTCCCCGGCGCTCGGCAGTGTGAGGGGGTGCCGGTCGAATCAAAAGCTCCGCCTGACAGCCAGGCGGAGCTTTTTGGTTGTAGCCACGTCGGGCAGATCGCCTCTCCGCCCGCTCAACTGTTCAGCACCTGGTCAATGGGATAGGCGTGCATCACGCGGGTGGTCTGGCGAAAGTTCATCTTTTTCCAAAAGTCGGCGTCGCCGGGCACAATGACCGAGATGCTGACCGCTTTCCGCTCTTTGAACCGGCGGGCGATCTCCTGCACCAGCGCCCGGCCGATCCCCCGGCGCTGGTAGGCCGGATGCACCGAAGCCAGGTAGATCACAGCCCGCGAGCCATCGCAGGTCCCCCGGATCATGCCCACCACCTTGCCTTCCACCTCGGCCACGAGGAACTCGGCGGCAGTACACTGGTGGACGCGCAGCATCGCCTCCGGCCCGTCTATGTCCGGGTGGCCATACTGCTGATTTGCTTTTAGAATATCAACCAACGCATCCGCATCATCGGGCCGAAAGTCACGGATCTGCATATCCCTGCTCCCTCCCTCCTCGTGTTCGGTTTCAGGCAGGCGCCACGGGCTATCCGGCAGCGATTATGCTTCGAGGACCTCTCCCTTTGCCCGGGGCTTCTCTTCGAGCCTGGACAGCAGCTCTTCCTTCTTCTGGGTAGCGGCCGTTTTCCCTTCCTCTACCGCCTGCTTGACCCTGGTCTGCAACTGTTCTGCCTTTTCCCGGGCTTGGGTCGAGATCGTTCCGACCCTTTCTTTCGCCTGCTCCTGCATCTCCTCAGCCCGCTTCCGCGCCTCTGCGCTGAGGGTGTCGGCGCGCTCCTTGAGCTCGATCCCTTTGTCGCGGATCAGGGTCCGCGTCTGCTCACCCGATTGAGGGGCCAGCAAGAGAGCCGCCGCTGCGCCCACCAGGGCGCCGACCAGGAAGCCGGCAATAAAATCGCCACTGCAATTGTTTTCTGCCATTTCATTTACCTCCTTCTATCTTCTAATGGTTCGCGGGGAGAGCCTACTCCTGCCCCGGTTCCTGCCGGGCCGTCCGTCGCTGCTTTCTCCCTCCTTTGCTGCCGGCCAGCGCCTTGAGCGTCTGCCGCACGGCCGAGACGTAACTGGCGGCTGTAATCACCGGCGTCACCAGGGTGGTGCTGACAAACGAGGTGGTGCCGCGCACCGTGCTGACCGTCTGGTTGGCCGATTCGAGGATCGGCTTGATCTCGTTGCGCAGCAGAGAGATGAGGCTTTGTAGCTGGAAGATCAGGACCACCAGGAACAGGCCGATGAGGATGGTTACCAGGGCCAGGACGATGATAAAGATGTCGCGCAATACGGCGGTGAACGCGGGATGGATGGCCAGGCCGTAGCCGGCTGCGCCAAGGGCGGCCAGGACCAGGGCCACAACCAAGACGATCAGGAGGGTTCGACCGGCCTTTTTGTGCTCCTGGGGTGCTCTCTCTGGGACTGCGTCTTCGATACTTTCCATCCTCGTCTTCTCCTGTATCGGATGTCAGGAACCGGTTGTTTCATCCATCGCTTATAATTATAGCACAGATCGGGGGAGTGTCAAAAGGTGCCCTGCCAACCGTTCTATGCGTGGGCGGCCGAGGAGATCGCCCTTGCCCATCCGCCTCATTTTTCCCACCGGGTCCGTCGTCGATTCACCCGGCATAGCAGTAGAGGCAGCGATGGCAACGCTGCCACTGGCCGTAGAGACCCACGTCGAAATAGGCGGCACAGCCACAGCCGGGACGGCTGCCTGTTGTCGGTGCGCGGCCGGGATCGCGGCCGGAAAGGGCGACGAACCAGTTGTAATCGCCGCATGTGGCCGGCAACAGGCCCGGTACCTGCCCCACCAACCCGGACGACTCGGCACAGGCGGCGGTGCTCAGGCCGTACTCACCGGCGATCTGGACCAGGTGGGCGGCGGCATCGGCACGCCAGTCGTCGTTGTAGCCGGGCATCCCGGCTGCCCAAGCGGGTAACACCGCGGCCAGCCGGGCATCTACCCGCTTGTAGCGGCCGGGCGGTGCGATAAAGTTGATGACGCAGCGGCTGATGCCCAGCGCCGCTGCCTGTTCGGCCAGGCGGCGGAAGCGGTCAGGGTGGTGCACGGTAGGGATAACCGGGTCGTAGCGCCACTTGAGGTGCTCTGGCCCGCCCAGCAGGACGATAAGCGCCTCCACGCCGGCAAAGGGTCGGGCCGGGGTGTGAGGCTCCCAGAGGGTGCCGCTCAGGCCGGTGACGGTCACCTGGGCCACCAGGGTCGTGCCCTCGTTCCGCAATCGTCGCAGCAGAGGCTCCCCTCGTGCCAGGGCTGCGGCAGCATCCTTGGTCCAGAGCTGGAGGACCCACGGCCCGCCGTAGGTTTCGACCACCGCCCGCAGGTTGTCCCACGTCTGCCCGATGCGTGCCGGATCGGTGCGGCGGGTGATATCTATGTACGTCGCGCTGCCCACCCGCTCCAGGTAGCGGGCATAATCCTCAAGGTGAAAGACAAAGCCCATGGTGTTCGTCCTGACCCTTCCGGCGGATTGTAGCACAGGCACCGGCTGCTGGCAAGCCTTTTCGATTTGAATGCGGGATGGTTTTGGCTGCTGTTGAGGGGCTGGAGCTTGTCCTGTAGCCCGTCTCATGCTACAATAGCCCTCGTTTCGAGGCAGAGGTGGGGATTCGGGAACAGGTAATTGCCTGGTTGGCGCAACAAAATCTGGCGGTCTATCTGGTTGGCGGTTGCGTGCGCGACCGGCTGCTGGGCCGTCCCGTCTACGACCTGGATGTGGCGGTGGCCGGCGACGGCCTGGCCCTGGCCCGCCGCCTGGCGAACCGTTTCAAGGGGGCCTACTATCCCCTCGATCGGGCGCGGAGCACCGGCCGCGCCATCCTGCCTGGCGAGGGGGATCGCCGTTTGGTGGTAGATGTGGCCCGTTTTCGGGGCGATGACCTGGCCGCCGACCTGGCCGACCGGGATTTCACCATCAACGCCCTGGCTGCCGATGTCCACACCCCGGACCTGGTGATTGACCGGCATGGCGGCCTGGGTGACCTGGCATCGCGCCTCATCCGCCCGGTGTCGGAGGCCAGCATCCGCAACGACCCGCTGCGCGCCCTGCGGGCTATTCGCCTGGCAGCGGAGCTGGGCTTTGCCCTGGCTCCGGAAACCGAGGCGCTCGTCCGGCGCGACGGCCTGGCCCTGACCCATGTCGCCGGCGAACGGCTCCGGGATGAGCTGGCCCGCCTGTTGAGCCTGCCCCATGCCGCCTCTCACCTGAAGCGCCTCGACGACCTGGGCCTTCTCACCCTCATTTTCCCCGAACTGGAACCGCTGCGTGGCCTGACCCAGCCGCCGCCCCACCATCTGGATGCCCTGGCCCATTCCCTGGAGACGGTCCACGCCCTGGAAATCCTGCTGGATCGGGGGCAAGAAGGAGGCAGGGGGCAGGAGGCATCGCGCATCGCGTGGCCGGACAGGTTGGAGCCGTTTGCAGAGCGTGTGCAGGCCCACCTGACCCGGCCGCTGAGCGAATCCCGTCCCCGCTTGGTGACGCTCAAGCTGGTGGCGCTGCTGCACGATACCGGCAAACCGGCAGCGCGCAGCGTGGATGGTAACGGGCGGGTTCACTTTCTCGGCCACCACAAGGAAGGGGTTGGGCTTGTAGAGAGGGCGCTGCGGCGGCTGCGTTTCAACAATGCCGAAGTGCGCCTGGCCGAGACCATTGTCCGCCATCACATGCGCCCCCTGCTGCTGGCCAACCAGGCTCATGTCTCGGCCCGCGCCGTGTATCATTTCTTCCGGGATTGCGGCGAGGGGGGGGTGGAGGTATTGCTCCATGCTCTGGCCGACCATTGGGCCACCTATGCGCCGGATGCCGGGGATGACCGCTGGCCGCGTCTGACGGAACTGACGGCGCGGATGCTGGCCGACTATTGGGAGCGCCAGGCCGAGCGGGTGGCCCCGCCGCCGCTCCTGGACGGCTGTGACCTGCTGCGCGAGCTGGGCCTGCAGCCCGGCCCGCACATCGGCGAGTTGTTGGAGGCGGTGCGCGAGGCGCAGGTCAGCGGCGAGGTTCACTGCCGCGAGGAGGCGCTGGCCCTGGTCCGCGACCTGTGGGCCGGCAGGCGGGAGGGGCGCAGGCAGTGACTGCAATCAGGCTTTTCGCCCCAACAGAGAGGCGGCCAGCTCCCGCAGGGCTGCCTGGGCGGTATTGAGGCCGGCGGGTCCGGTTTGCTCCAGGCTGGCCAGCGCCTGCCGGTAATAGTGCTCGGCCAGCTCCTCGGCGTATTGCCGTGCCCTTGTCCGGTCCAGAATGGCCAGGGCTGTCCCGATCTCCGCCTCATCCAGAGGATCAGGTCGGCTGTACAGGTCGATCAGTTGCCAGGCTGAATGGCGCTCGTCGGGATGGTTCAGCACATAGACCACCGGCAGCGTCTTTTTTTTGTCGCGCAGGTCGGTTGCTGCCGATTTGCCGGTCACCTGTTCATCGCCCCAGGTTCCCAGGATGTCGTCCTGGATCTGGAAGGCCAGCCCCAGGTTTTCGCCAAAGTGGTAATAGTGCTCTATCAACGCTTCGTCGTCGGTGGCGACGATGGCCCCCGTCTGGGCTGAGGCGGCCAGCAGCGCCGCCGTTTTGCGGCGGATCATCCACAGGTACTGCTCCAGACTCACGTCCAGATACTCCTCGAAGGTCATATCGGCGAACTGGCCTTCGCACAGGGCCAGACAGGCTCGATCGAGGGCCAGGGTGGCTGCCTGACAGCGGTGCGGGGCTACCCCTCGCTCGCCCAGGCGGTGCAGGGCCAGCCGGGCCAGCACAAACAGCCCATCCCCCACATTGATGCCGTGGGCCACCCCCCACAGGTCCCACACGGCGCGCCGTCCCCGGCGGAAGTGGCTGCCATCCTGGATATCGTCGTGGATCAGGGAAAAGTTGTGGACCAGTTCCACGGCGCCGGCAGCGGGCAAAGCCTGCTGGGGGTCGCCGCCGGCTGCCTGGCACGAGAGCAGGCAGAGGATGGGCCGCAGCCGCTTGCCGCTCTTGGCCTGGACCGGCTGCAGGCGTTCATCGGTCCAGCCCAGGTGGTAGCGCATCATGCCGTAATAGCTTTCCAGGCTGTGATGGGGTGTCTGGACGATGGCCCGGAGTTCGGCCTCGATCAGGGGTAAGAACCGTTCAAAGGCTTTGTTGAGGCTCATGGTGAGGCTCCTGTTCACATGGGGCAGGGGCGCAAGGGCGCAGGGCAGGGGTGCCCTTTAGCTCTTCGATGCGGGTGACGCCCAGGCAGAACATGACCGTGCGGAGCACATCGGCTATCTCTGTGGCCAGGTCGGCCACGGCCTGGGCCGAGACGTGGGCGGCTTTCAGGAACGGCCCGGCCATGCCGCCCAGGTCGGCGCCCAGGGCCAGGACTTTGGCCAGGTCCAGGCCCCGACGCAGCCCGCCGCTGGCGATGAGGGGGATGCGGGGCAGGGCGGCGCGCACCTGGATCAGGGCCTCGGCTGTGGGGATGCCCCAGTCGGCAAATTCGGCGCACAGGTGGCGCCGGCGTTCGGTGCGGGCCCGGTGCATCTCTACCTGGCTCCATGACGTCCCGCCGGCCCCAGCCACATCAATGGCCGCCACACCGGCGTCTGCCAGCCGTCGGGCAACCTGGGCCGAGATGCCCCAGCCGACCTCTTTGACCACCACCGGCACCTCTAACCCACGGCAGATCGCCTCGATCCGGGACAGCAGCCCCCGCCAATCGGTGTTCCCGTCGGCCTGCAGGGCTTCCTGCAGAGGGTTCAGGTGCAGGATCAGGGCATCGGCCTCGGCCAGTTCCACGGCGCGGCGGCACTGCTCCAGGCCAAAGCCGGCGTTGAGTTGGGCAGTGCCCAGGTTGGCCAGGAGGAGGATGTCGGGGGCCAGGTGCCGTACGCGAAAGGTGTCGGCCAGATGGGGCGCTTCGAGGGCGGCGCGCAGCGAGCCCAGGCCCATGGCGATGCCGGCTGCCTGTGCTCCTTCGGCCAGATGATAGTTGATGCGCCGGGCTTCTGCGGTGCCGCCGGTCATGGAAGAGATGAGCAGCGGCAGCCGCAGCCGTTTGCCCAGGAATACCGTCGTCGGGTCCACGTCGCCGAGGGCGATCTCGGGCAGCGCATTATGGATGAAGCGATAATGCTCCAGCCCGGTAGTGAGGTGGGGGGAGTGGACATCCTTTTCCAGGTTGATGTGCAGATGTTCCGCCTTCCTTTGTTCCAGCATCCTCTCCCCCGTAACTCCGGCCCCGGTCAGGTGTTTTTGTAGTATGTTCATCTTACCAGGGATAGCCCAGAATGTCAAACGAGTTGACAGAGCAGGCCAGCCGGTGGTAGAATAGAGCGACTTGAGCGGGCTACAGGGCGCCCAAATCAATCTTGTAGGAGGTGAAAAGAATGGACCTGTTTGAAAGAATCAAAGAGATTATCGTTGAACAGTTGGGTGTAGAGCCGGACAAAATCACCATGGAGGCGCGCTTCAAAGAAGATCTGGAGGCCGATTCGCTGGACCTGGTCGAGTTGATCATGGCCTTTGAGGACGAATTCGGCGGCGAGATTTCTGACGAGGAAGCGCAAAAGATCAAGACGGTAGGTCAGGCCGTCGAGTACCTGAAGGAACGGATGGGGGCCGGCGACTAGCCTTTGACCCGCTGGGCTTTACCGGCGGTATCGGCTGTCGGCGGTTTTCCTCGAGCGTACCGGGCCCGCACTTGTCGCCAGACAGGCGCGGGTTTTTCTGTTTTGCTGTGCCCATGAACGGCGATCCGATCTTGCACGCCGGGCCGGCCATCAGCGCCATAGTGTTGGCCGGTGGCCGGAGTTCACGGTTTGGTGCGGATAAGGCGTTCTTGCCGGTGGAGGGGCAGCCGCTGGTGGCCCGCACGGTGCACCAACTGGCTGCCCTGAGCGATGACCTTATTCTCGTCACCAACAATCCGGCTCCCTACAGACCGTTAGGGCTCTCCGTGCGCCTGGTGCCTGACGAACGGCCGGGCGAAGGGTCGCTGATGGGCATCTATTCCGGTTTGAAGGCGGCACGCCACCCCTACGCCCTGGCGGTGGCCTGTGACATGCCGTTCCTCAACCTGTCGCTGTTGCGCTACATGCTCTCCTTTGTGGCCGGCTACGATGTGATCATCCCCCGCTCAGGGGATTGTCTGGAACCGCTCCATGCCATCTACGGCAAGACCTGCCTGCCGTTTATGGCCCACCTGTTGGAACAGGGCCGGCGTCAGATCATCGCCTTTTTTCCTGAGGTGCGGGTCCGCTACGTCGAAGAGGAGGAGATAGGCCGGTTCGACCCCCAGCACCTGTCTTTTCTCAACGTCAATACCCCGGCAGATTGGGCCCGGGTTCAAAGGCTATTGCAAAAGGGGGAGGGGCCGCTCCGCCTTCCGCCGGTTTGAGAGATTCCGAGGCACAAGAGGCCCCTCACTCCTGCCATTGCGGTCCAAAGAAATCACCCCAACCCCCTGCCCCTTTCCGCTGTGGAGCGGCGGCGTTTGAGACGATTTGTGGGTCGGGGGATTGCCTGTTGGGCGGAAATCGGGTATAATATAGCCAAAGATCGGGAGGGGCCATATGACAAAGGGGGTATTGCTGACACCGGAGCTGGCCGAGGAGGTGCGCCAGATTGCCCGGCAGGTGTTTCAGGAAAAGCAACCGGACCTGATGAAAGCCATGGAACGCGAGTTTCGCCCCTGGTGGGCGCCGCAACCTCAGTGGCCCGACTGGGTTGAGACAGTGTTGCGGGAGCTGGCCGAGGCGCAAAAGCGCACCGAGGCTCGCGTTGAGGAGCTGGCCGAGGCGCAAAAGCACATCGAGGAACGGCTGACACGGCTCGAAATTACAGTCCAGGAGCTGGTCGAGGCGCAAAAGCGCACCGCGGAACAGATTGCGGCGTTGGTGGCTACCCAGCAGCGCTTCGAAATGCGGCTACAGCATGTCGAGGAGCGCCTGGATAGGGTGGAGTTGCGCCTGGGCCGTGTCGAAGACCTGTTGGGGGTGGACATCGAGGTGGATGCTCAGGACATCTTGACCTATGTTCTGGAGCAGAAGGGCTACCGTCTGCTCGATGTGCCCCGGCCCTGGGACCTGGATGGGGAAATAGATATGGTGGTTCCGGTGGAGACGCCGAAAGGGGAATGCCACTGGGTTCTCGTCGAGGCCAAATCCCGGGCCCGGTTCAAAGAGTTGCGGCGTTGGGCGCAGCGGCTGCAATCGGAGGGGTTCATCCGGCAACTAGAGGAACGAGGGGCGAGTCGGCCGTACCAGTTTTATCTTTTTGGTTTGCGGGTGTACTCGCTGGTAGTGGAGGAGGCCCGGCGGTTGGGTCTGGGGGTGTTGTCGCCTGAGGGCGAAGAGGTTGCCCCGGTTCCGATCCGGTAGGTGAGGGGCAAACCGGGCTGTTGGGGTCGATCCTGGCCCTGCTTTGTGGCAGGGCCAGATCTGTTTTTGCCGACGATGGAGAGGAGAAAAGGTGAGCGAGATAGCGATCGTCAATCAGCTTAGCGGTTTTCTGCCCACCCCTCTGGCGGCGCGGCTACTGCGTGCGCCGCATGTGCCCCTTATCGGCCACAGCGAGCGGTTCGAGGCGGTTGTGGTCTTTGCCGACATTTCGGGCTTTACCCCGCTGACCGAAATGCTGGGCCAGATCGGCCCCGAAGGGGCGGAGGAGCTATCGCGCGTTCTCCGGGACTATTTTACGCCTCTGATCGAACAGGCGCACCACTGGGGGGGTGTTGTCGGCAAATTTGCCGGCGATGCCATGACCCTCCTCTTTGCTGGCGAGGAGGCTATCCCCCGCGCCCTGGCCGGGGCGCAGGCCATCCAACGCCAGGCGCAACGCGCCGCCTGCGTTCAGACCCGCGCCGGCGAGTTCACCCTGGGGATGAAGCTGGGGCTATCTGTCGGGCCGGTCCTGATGATGGTAGCCGGAACCCAGGAGCGAGCCGATTATCTCTTTGCCGGGCCGCCGCTGGACATGGCGGCTGCTGCTGAGCACCGGGCCGACCCTGGCGAGATCGTGCTCCATCCCGACCTGCTGGGCCGTCTTTCCCCGGCAGGGTTTGTGCTGGAGCCGCTGGCGGAGGGCTATGCCCGTTTGCTCGAGGTGCAGAGGCCCATCGCCCCGGCTCCACTGCCGCCCCTGCCCACACCTGCCGATGAAGAACAGGCCATCCGCGCCCTGCATTCCTTTATACCGCCCCCCGTCTATGAGTTGCTGCTGGCCGGGCAGACCCCTTTCATCTACGAGCACCGGCGGGTGACGATCCTCTTTATCCGCTTCGATGGCCTGGACTATGTCGCCCCCCAGGTGGTGGACCGGGTCAAGCAGTATGTCGCTCGTCTGGTCGAGACGGCCTCTCGATTTGGGGGCTATCTGTCCAGCGTGTACACAGGGGACAAGGGCAGCCATGCTGTCATTCTGTTCGGCGCACCCACGGCCCACGAGAATGACGAGGAGCGGGCGTTGCTGTGCGCCCTGGCCCTCCACTCCCTGCCGTCAGAGCTCGATTTCATCACTGCTCAGTGCATCGGCATCACCTCTGGGCGGGTTTTTATTGGAACCATCGGCTCCCTCCTTCGCCGCGAATATACCGTGCAGGGCACTGCCATCAACCTGGCGGCCCGCCTGATGCAGGCTGCTGCGCCGGGCCAGATTCTGGTGGACCGCTTCACCCAGCAGATGGCTGCTGATGCCTTTGACTGGCAGCCCCTGCCGCCGTTGCAAGTCAAGGGTCAGACATCTCCTGTGACCGTCTTTGCCCTGCAAGGCCAGGCCAGGGTCCGGCCGCTGCGCCTTCAGGAACCGCACTATACCCTGCCCATGGTGGGGCGACAGGCCGAGCTGGCCTACATTGCCGACCTGTTGACCCAGGTCAAGGCCACGGGGCGAGGACAGATCGTCAGCCTGGTAGCCGAGGCGGGCATGGGCAAGAGTCGCCTGGCCGCCGAGGTCATCGGCCGGGCGCTGGCCCTGGGCTTTGTCGGCTATGGCGGCGAGGGATTGAGCCACGGGGTGACGACCCCCTATCTGGCCTGGCGGCCCGTGTTGCGCGGCCTGCTGGCGGTGAACGAGCTTCAATCCCATGCCGGGCAGGTTGAAGCAGCCCGCCAGACCCTGGCTGCCATCTCTCCCGACCTGCTGCTCCGCTTGCCGTTGTTGGGCGATCTGCTGGGCCTGGAGATCGCCGACAATGAGATCACACTCCACTTTTCCCCCCACGTGCGCCGCCAGAGCCTCTTTGCTCTGGTTGCCGACCTGATCCGCCACCGTGCTGCCGAAGCACCTTGTCTGCTGGTTTTGGAAGACGCTCATTGGCTGGACGATCTCTCCCGCGAAATGCTGGCCTACCTTGCCCGGCAGGTGGTTGAGATGCCGGTCCTGCTGCTCATCGTCCACCGCCCGCCGGAGATCGGCGGCCGGTCCCCGCTGCCGGATGGGCCGTGGCCGGCCCTGACCGAGATCCGCCTGGGGCCCTTCTCTCCCCAGGAAAGCGGCGAGTTAATCCGGCTCAAGCTAGGAGGGCGGACCGTGCCGCCGGCGCTTTTGGCCCGGATCGAGGAGCGGGCCCAGGGCAACCCCTTTTTCGTGGACGAGTTTGTCAACCTGGTCCAGGCGCAGGGCGTGGACCTGGATGACGAGCAGGCCCTGGCGGACTTGCAGGTGCCGACGTCGCTCCATGCCCTTGTCGTCAGCCGCCTGGACCAACTGGCCGAAAGCGAGCGCCTGACCATCCGCGTGGCCAGCGTCATCGGCCGCCTGTTCCGCGCCCGCTGGTTGCTGGCCATCTACCCCGGCTCGATGCGCCAGGAGATCATCCACCGTGACCTGGAACGCCTCAGTGCTCTGGAATTGACCCCTCTGGAACGGGCGGAGCCGGAGTTGGAGTACCTGTTCAAACATGCCATTACCCAGGAAGTGGCCTACGGCACCCTTTCTTTTGCCGTCCGTCGGATGCTCCACCGCCGTGTAGCCGCCTACCTGGAGGAGAGCTATGCCGACAACCTGGAAGCCTGGTACGCCATCCTGGCCTACCACTATCGCCAGGCCGAGGAATGGGCGCAGGAGCTGGCCTATACCCGGCTGGCTGCCCGTCAGGCAGAGGGTCACTCCTCCCTCCGCCAGGCGGCCGACTTTTATGACCGGGCTGTCGAACTGCTGGAGACCCATCGCCTGGGGGTGGCGGAGGAGAGGTTCGATCTGCGGTACGCCCGTTTCAAGCTGTATGCCATCGCAGGTCGGACCGACCGGGTGCCCGACGAGGCAGAGGCGCTGGCCACGCTGAGCGCCGATCTCGACCCTGGCCGTCGGGTGCAGGCCCTGCTCGCTCAAGGGCGGGTAGCGCAGATTCAGGCAGACCTGGAAAGGTCGGCCACCTGCTACGATCAGGCCGTTGCCCTGGCCCGACGTCACGGCGATCGGGCCGGCTTGATCGAGGCGCTGCGCGCGCGGGGTGCGATCTATTTCGATCGGGGGCAGTATGAGGCGGGCAAAAAGGTACTGGCCCAGGTCATTGCCCAGGCCGACGCGGAGACAGAGCTGTGGCGGGCTGCAGCTTCAGCCCGTCAGATCCTGGCCTGGATCACCTACGACGAGGCGCGCTACGGCGAGGCGGAGGCATTGTGGCTCCAGGCCCTGGCCCTGTTCCGCAGCCACGGTGACCGGCCCGGCGAGGCGCTGGTGCTTTCCAACCTGGGGGCGCTGTACGCCACCATCGGCCAGGTGGACAAAGGCATCTCGTTTGTCGAGCAGGGCCTGGCCCTGGCGACCCAGATCGGCTACAAGGTGGGTGAGGAGGAAGCGGAACGGCTGCTGGGCGACCTGCTGACCGAGGCCGGCCTCTTTGAGGCAGGGCGGACCCATTTCGAGCGGGCTATTGCCCTGGGATGGCAACAGGGGAATGCCTATACGGTTGGCTATAGCCGGGTCCGCCTGACCGATATCCTGCTTGAAACCGGCGGCAGCGTGGTGGAGGCCGAGTCGCTCTGCCGCCAGGCGCTCGACCTGCTCCTTCCCGGCCAGGGGCGGGAGTGGCTGGGTTACCCCTGGCACATGCTGGGCCGGGTGTTGATGTTACAGGGGCGATGGGACGAGGCCCGTGCCGCTCTGGAAGAGTCGCTCCACCTGCGTCGCGAGATCGGGCAGACGGCGACCATCACCTGCACCCTGGCCGACCTGGGACAGCTCCACCTGGCATGTGGCGACCTGGAGGCTGCCCGTTCCTGCGCCGAAGAGATGTGGGGCTATCTCTTCCCCGACGAGGGGGAGGGGATCGAGTCGGCTACGGCCTGCCTGAGTTGCTACCGCATCTTTCAGGCCCTCGGCGAGCCGGAACGGTCGGCCCGTGCCTTGCGCCGGGGCTACGACGACCTTCAGAAGCGGGCGGCGGGGATCGGCACAGAGGAGCGGCGTCGCGCTTTCCTGGAGGGGTTTGCCGCCCATCGCCAACTGCGCGAAGCGTATGCTCGTGCGTAGGGCGGGGCAGGGTTGAAAGCGGCGCGGCTACTGCGTGCGCCGCATGTGCCCCTCATCGGCCACAGCGAGGCTGCTTCTGGCGGAGAGGGCTGGTAAGGCGTCCGGCGTCGGGATGCAGGCCTGCTTCACGGCGGTTGCCGTTTGACCGGGTCTGTGGTATACTCTGGGCAGACGGGATCGTCGAGACAACTCAGCGGGAGGGGGAAAATGGGACAACTGCTTCTGGGACTGGCTCAACTGGCCATTGCCGTGGTCTTGGGTGCTGTGGCGGCCTATCTGGCGTTCTACCTGTTCCAGTGGTTCACCCGCGGCCTGGACGAGTGGGAGGAGCTGCGCAAGGGCAATCCGGCGGTCGGTGTGGTGCTGGGGGCGATCCTGGTGGCGGTGGCCCTGGTGCTGCGCCCGGCCCTGTCGGTCAACACCGCCACCTGGGACGTTGGGGGCGACCTCTTTTTCCGGGTTCTGCTGGCCGAAGCGCTTCAACTGGCGGTGGGGCTGGTCCTGGCGGTGATCACCCTGGCCCTGGCCCTCTACCTGTTTGCGGCGCTGACGCGGGGCATTGACGAGGTGGAGGAGCTGAGAAATGGCAACCTGGCCATCGCCGGACTGCTGGCCGGGGTGGTGATCGGCATGGGGCTGATGGTCAGCCAGGCGATAGGGCAGGTCATGGCCCTCATCTCGGCCCTGCTGTTCTAGCCGGGAGCAGAGAATGGCTGAAAAACTGCGCCTGGTCTGTGTGCGAACCTGCCAGGGCTACGACCTGGCCCAGATCTACAAGAGCAAGTTGCAGGCTGCCGAGATCCCGGTGCTGCTCAAGTACGAGGCAGCCGGACCGATATTCGGCCTGACCGTGGATGGCCTGGGGGAGGTCCGGGTGATGGTGCCGGAGGAGTATGCCGCCAAGGCGGCGGAACTGCTCCGCGACCTGGAAGAGCCGGAGGAGGAGGAAGAAGAAGGCGCCGGGCAGCCGTAGGATCGAGCGCCCGGCACCTATCGTTTTACCCGCAGCATCTCTCCATACATCTGGATCGCTCGCTCTATCTCCTGCAACGCCCGGTCCAACCCTTCCCACCCCAGGGCTTTCACCTCTGCCTGTTCCAAGTCCTTGTAAACGCTGAAAAAGTGGGCCACCTCATCCAGGAAGTGCCGGGGGACATCTTCCAGAGAACGATATCCATCGAACAGAGGGTCGGTGTGCGGGACGGCAAAGACCTTGTCATCCAGAAACCCCCGGTCCTGCAGGTGAAATATCCCCAACGGCCGGGCCTCGATCACACACCCTGAGAAGGTCGGCTCGTTCGTCATCACCAGAACGTCCAGGGGATCGCCATCGTCGTGGAGGGTACGAGGGATAAAGCCATAGTCGCCGGGGTAGTGCAGGGATGAATAGAGCACCCGGTCCAGTTTGATGAACCCTCCCTGCTCGTCGTACTCGTACTTGTTCCGGGACCGTTTCGGAATTTCCACCACCACATAGATCACGTGGGGGACGTCCGGTCCCGGCGGCAACTCTCGCCACAGGTTCACTATCGGCAATTTTCATCTCCCTCCAGGTTTCCGGCGTTACGGTTCAGAAAGGCGCAAACCCCATCGCCATCTGGAACTGATCCAGCAAGAAGGTGTATTCCCTCTCCAGCAAGCGGAGGTGGACCCGCTCCATTTCGGCCAGGTCCTGGAACATGCGCTGGCCGTTGTGGTCATCGGTCTGAGCAGCGGCGCGGGTGTAAAAGTCCACGGCGTCCCTTTCGATCAGGTAGGCCACCCGTAGCGCCGAGAGATCGGAGGTGTGGGCCACAATGTTCTCTTCCACCCGGTCGCGGGAAAAGATGGGGGCACCGGCCAGCGGTTCCAGGCTCACCCCTCGATATTCGGCCCATGCGCCGCTCTGTTCGAGCATGGCCCGGGTGTTGCGCAGCAGTTCCAGGTGCATGATCTCGTCCTGGGCCAGCCGCTCGAACATGCGCCGGGCCTGGGGATCATCGGTCCGTCTGGCAAATTCCTGATAGAAATTGTGGCCATCAATCTCGGTTTGGATGGCCATTTGCAAGGCGGCCAGGGTGGCATCCAGTTCAGGCATCTTTTTCCTCCAGAAGCACCTCTTCCTCGCTGTCGCCACGCAGGTCAAGCAGCCAGTTGCCTGTAGCTCCGGTATCGATCTTGGCCTGCACCCGTTTGTGTCCTTCGGCGCTCAAGCGCTTTTCCAATTCTGCCCGGCCGGCGTCACTGCTCAAGTCGAGATCGGGCCAGCGGACGGCAACCGCTTCTTGGGTCGTCCAGATGCAATAGCGAAAGATCCGCTCATCATCTTTGAGCACGCGCAGAAAGTACTGGAAACGGTCAGCCGGTTCCGGTTTCAAGCCTTCTTCCACGGTAAAGCCCCTGTACTGCCATCCCTGGCTCTGCCCGTGGCGATCAGAACCGACCATGGCCTGGGTCTGGGCTAGCAGTTCATTGGGATCGGCGGTGGGACGGGCGCACAGGGTGCCCAGACAGACATAGGCCACGGGGGCCGGTTCGGCGGGATAGCCCAGGCGGGCCAGGCGATCCTGTTCCCATATCGGGTCCACCGCCTGCACCGTTTTGTTGGGGGCATAGGCGCGGCGGGCAGCGCGCAACAAGGTAGCCCGGAGCGGGTCTTCGTTTTCGCCCACCACGGTGATCAGCAACGGCCATCGCAGGAAACGGTCCACGGCCAGGGCATAGCAGGCCGCCTCAAAACCCAGGGTACGGGCCATGGGCATCAGGGCTTCCAGGGTTTGTCGGGCCAGGTGCTGGTGCTCCTCCTGGCCGGTCAGGCGATACAGGCGCAGATGAGCTTCGGCCGCCTGCACGTTCTCGCCAAAAGGTTTTTCCCGGCGGCGGAGCCGACCTATCGCTTCTGGAGCGGCGGGGGTGTCAAAGTAGCGGCCATCGCTATCACGCAGGGCGTTGTCGGCAAAGCGCAGCAGGGTTTCGGCCCGCTGGAGATAAAGCTCACGGCCCAGATGCTCATAGGCATCGAGCCAGGCAGTAGCCATGCTCACCTGGTTGATCAGCAAGCCCGGTACATGGGGCCGGGTATCGAAATAGTGGTGCATCCCCAGGCCCTCCTGATAGCCCCTGGCCCAGACAAACTCCAGGGCCCGGACTGCCAGGTCAGCATACCGGGGGTTGTTCAGCACGGCACTGGCCAGCATATAGGCCGAAGCGATGGCCGCATTCCGCTCGATGTAGGCTATCTTGTCCACGTAGGGAGCCGGCCGTCCGGCCCGCCCTTGGGCATCCAGAGCATAGTAGGCCGGGTCGGCTTCCTGGCTGCTGTAGAAATATCCCTGCTCCCGGTCCCACAAGACCGCCTCGATGTAGGCCAGGATGCCCTGAGCCACCTCCAGGTAGGCACGGCGGCCGGTAGCCTGGTAGGCGCGCAGGTACAGGCTAAGCAATCGAGCCTGGTCATCGCCCAGCTTCTCAGAATGGGGTTCGCTCCAGTCGGCAGCCATGGCATAGCGGAAAAACCCCCCGCCGATGTGATCATGGAGGCCACCCTGGGCCATGGCTTCCAATGACTTGTGAACCACCTGTTCCATGATCGGATCGCCGCTGCGATGGGCCACCGCCAGGGCGAAATCCAGAACGTCGGTGTGGTGGAACTTGGGAGCCGTGCCAAAGCCACCGTGCCGGGGATCAAAAGCCTCCACAACCGCCCGAGACACCTCGTCAACCAGCTCTGGGGTCAAGGAACCGACGGCCTGGGGATGCTCCTCCATTTCGGCCAGCAGGACGCCCGGCCGCAGGCCGATGGTGGGTGCCGGTGACACCGCTTCGCCGGAGTAACGGGCCTGAACCCGACGCAAGGCCCTCAGCATCTCCTCAGCCGTCAGAAAGTTGTGACTTTCCAACACCTCACCGTCGGCATCCAGAAAGACCGTGGTCGGCCATCCCCCCCGGTTGTAACGGCTATCCACGTCAGGGCGTTTGTCGGCGTCTACCAGAATGGGAATGACCCTCTCATTCACGGCTTCGATCACCTGGGGATCGGCCAGGGTGGTCTTTTCCATCAGGTGGCATGGCTCACACCAGGAGGCGGTGATATACACCAGTATCGGCAGATCCAGTTCCCGGGCCAGGCGAAACGAGTCTTCGTCCCACTCGTACCAGGCGATGGGTAAGGGCTGGCGGGCCAGCTCCAGATCGGGTTCGAACAGGCGGCGGTACTCAGCCTCCAAAATGGCATAATGCTGCTGCTCCTGCTGAACCAGGGTAGCAAAGAGGGAACGGGTACCCTCATCGGTGGCGGCTTGAGCCATACGCGCATAAAAGTTTTCGGCATCCTTCTCGCGCTGCATCGCCAGACGCCATGCTTCTGGGATTTTATCCAGTGTGTGCACGGGCGCTCCCTTTCTCCTTTGACAATAAAGGTATCCCTTGGGCCGCCGTGAGGGCTGCCCCTACCCTTACGAGGGCGGCCCCTACCCTTACGCAATGCCTTCCGCTTCCTGCCGCAGGCCCTCCCGGTCGAGCAGGATGAGCTGCCGGCGGCTGGAACTCACCAGACCTCGCCGCCGAAAATCCTGCAACGTCTTGCTGATCGTCTCGCGCCAGGTGCCCAGCATGTCCGCCAGTTCCTGGTGCGTGGCGTGCACCACCCCCTTGGGATCGTGGCCCCCCAACTCCAACAGGAGCGCCGCCAGGCGCGCAGCGATGGTGCTGTAGGCCATCTGCTCCAACCGGTCCTCTGCCGCCAGCACCCGCTGGCCGATGGCCTGCATCAAGCCAAAGCCGAAAAGGGGATTGGTAGACGAAATCTCCAGGGCTTGCTGGCGGGGCATGGCCCAGATGGTAGACGGTTCCACGGCTACGGCGGAACTGTTCGGCCCTTCGCCCCCAAGGAGCGATTCCTCCCCGAACATGGTCCCCGGCCCCAGGGTGGCGATGGCAAAACGGCGGCCATCGCGCGTGGTGCGATAGAGTTGTACCCGCCCGCTGATCACCAGGAACAGGTATTGGGTAAACTCCTCGGCTTCACACACCGTCTCGCCTGCCTGGAAGGAGCGGACCTGCAGGGATTCGCTCACCATCTCGTTCTGTTGAGCCAGACGGCCAAAGATTTTGGTTACACTTCTCTCATTCGCATTCATTCTGAAATCTCTCCCCCCTGGATGCTTCTGCAACCACGTGGGAGGTCCCTTTCTCATGCCTGGCCCAGCTCCTTTAGCTTTTTCTCCAGTCTGGTGTACTCGCCTTCCAGGAACTGAGCGTGAAAAGCCTCTTCATCCCGCAGCCTGGCAAAGAACGCCTTCAGGTCTTCATCTTCGGCCAGGTCCACAGCCATCTGATATTGGGCCCGCGCTGCATGTTCTTCTATGGACATAATCTTGATAAAGTTTAGCCAATCCATTTTTTTCCTCCTTATGTAAGGGATATGGGATAAGGGACAGAGGAGCTTGCCTCCTGTACCCTATGCCCTTATTATACCTCATTTCTGTTAGAGCGCCATTAAAAGACCTGCCGTGGCAGTTAAAATGCCGTTAGAGCTCTGTGATTTCGCCTACATTCTGTTGCGCCTCTGGGGCCAAAGGCACCTTCATGATCTCGGCCAGCACGGCTGTGGCATAGCAGCCACGGGGCAGCCAAAAGCGCAACATCACCCCCTCGTCGTACCACAATTCCGGCTCATAGATCGGGAAGCGCAGGGCCCGCCGTGCCCCCCTGGCCTGAATGCCGTGGCCCACGCGAAAAGCGTCCAGCGTCAGGCCCTCGCTCTGGAGGACCGCCTTTTCCAGCTCTCCCTGCTGTCCGCCGGCCTGCATCATCTTGAAGCCAAAGAGGGGCCCGGTTGGGCTGATCTCGAACCGTTCGGCACGGGGTTGCTCCGCTACCTCATCCTCCACGCGAAAAACCGAGCTGCCGGGGTGTTTCATCGCCAGGTCGCCGACAAAGACGCGATCCAGGGCAGGCAGGCGGGCTTCCAGCAGCCGGTTGAACAACGCCGATTGGTAGGCCGACAGCAAGAACACCTTCAACGGCTTGGGCACAGCAGCATACGCCTGCCGAAAGTCGCCGCCGGTGTGGAGGAGCACCTGCAATGCCCGGCGCTCGTCGGCCATGCTGCGTGGGAACAGGTGCAGCGCTTGCTGCCACTCCCCGGCGTCGAACCGCGCCCGTGCCTCCTGGACCCTCTGGCTTTCGTTGGGATGGGGCCGCCCCAGAAAAGCCTGCACGAATCCGGCTGCATCGTTCCTCACCACCGCCCTGCCCAGGTCTGATGAATCGCCCCGCAGGCCGAAACGCTGCGGCCCATAGCGATTGGGCACCCCCCGCCGGACGAGCAGGTCGAGGATGGCCCGACAGGCCGGCAACGCCGACCGGTCCACCTGCCTGATGCGAATCATGAACCGGTTGCCGCGCAGGTGCCCGATCTTGAGCTTGTTGCGGTGGCGCTCGGCCCACAACACCTGGATACCCGGCAGGTCGAGGGCCGCCACAGCATCGGGCGGCACACCCTCTACCGAGAGCACCTGGCAGGTGATGGCCTGGGCATCTTTGAGGCCCGCGTGGCCGATGCGGCCCGGCGACACACCTAACGCCTGGGCAATCGCAGCTATCGCCTCAAAGGTCGAAAGGCCGGCCTTGCGGATCTCGAAAAAGGTGTGCTCCCCCTCTCCGGCCGGCGGGTAAAGGGGGAGCTCCTCCACCACAAAATCCTCGACCCGCTCTTTGATTGCCCCGCCGATGCCCGGCAGGCCTTCTGTCAGATATCGTTCGCCCTGGGCCATAGGTCAGTTTCTGGACAAGAACCCGCTAAAGCCTCCCTCTTCCTGATCGCGTTGGGTCTGGATGATATAGTTCAGGATCAACTGTTCGCGGCGCATGATAGCCTGTTCTGCCCGCAGCAGGTGGGCCACCGTAGCCTGAGCCAACAGATGCTGCTTCTGGGGCATGGGCAACTGCAAAGCGATAGCCACCAGCAAGGCCAGCGTCTGTGGGTCGGTGGGCACCTCCTCGACCTCTATCTTGTGGCCCTGCGCCTGGGCCAGCAAGACGACATATTGCCGGAAAAGGGCGCGGAGGGGACCGACCAGGCGTTGGGTCCTCTCGCCGTCGTCATCGGCTAACGGCCACGGCTCCGCATGGCCCACCAAATAGGGCCGGTCCTCCCGCACGGCCAGCAGGCGAAACCGCTCGCTGCCGATGGTCACAATGTTCATCCGACCCTCTGCCAGATGGCTCAGGCCGGCGATCACGGCCGTAGTGCCGATGTCGTAGAACCGCTCCTGGTCAGGGCGGATCAGAACCACGCCAAAAGGCTGCTCTTCTAACAGACAATCCTTGATCATCAGCTTGTACCGCTCTTCAAAGATGTGCAGGGGCAGGATCATGCCCGGAAACAGCACCGTATCGAGCGGAAAGAGGGGCAAATCGGTCCAGATACTCACCTTACTCTCCAATCCAGGGTCTGCTCTGCCTGATTATCCCATCCCCCTCCCATTCGGGCCGGCCCGCCGGGGCCGCTGAAAACTATTATACACCAATAACCTGAAAAAGGGAAGCCCCTTCCCCCCGCAGGGTCCTGCAACCGGAGGTCATCCCGTCCGCTTTTGCAGCAGAAACCATGCTGTGGTATACTGACGCAAAGTCATCGCCCATGAATGGAGCAAGACAGGTTCATGTTCGTCCGCATCGGAGCAGGTGAGTGTGCCATCCTTGTGTTGCTGGTGCTGATTGTGATCGTGGGTACTGCCCTGGCCGTGCGGCTGCGGCACCAGTAACACTGGCGGTCAGTGACTGACTGTCAGTCAGTAGCCCCTCCTCAAATTTGCGAAATCGCAAGGGTGTGGTATAATAGCTTTATCGTGGAGTCGAAGGGGCTCCAAAGGGTAAGAAGGGATCTCACGTGGGGGGTCTCAAGGCCATTCAAGAGCGACTGGGGAGTTCGAGGGCAGGCTCCATCGCTGCCCTGAAGGAGATTGGGCTCTTTACGCCTTCGGGCGTTCAATGGCCTCTTGCTGTCCGGGTAGGCTGTGTCAGGCTGCCTGGGCAGTTTTTGTTTTTGACAGCGACCGGCAAGGGAACAGTGGACGAGGAGCGAGGACAATGCAACCGGATTTGACCTTTGTCGAGCGGGTCAGCGCCCTGAGCCGGCAGAATGTGCGGCGCTGCTACTACTGCCTGCGGTGCAGCGCCGGCTGTCCGGCGGCTCCCTTTATGGACTACACTCCGGCCCAGCTTC
>DAOTXL010000029.1:0-2034 GCA_034435455.1 Anaerolineae bacterium | reverse complement strand
GCCATAGCTCACTGATCCGCCTCCCTTTTCGAAAAAATCGACAAGGGTAGGTTTAGTTGAGTACGTCTCCAAATTGCCTGTTAAGGTCCGTTGTGCGGCTCAAATTGGGTCTTGACTTTTACCGCACTCTGCTTCCTGACCCCCTGCAGCCACTCCTGGGGCACCAGGCACAGAAAACGCAGCAGATCGTCGCCGGTATTTTGGAACTGGTGCATCTCGCCGCCGGGCACAAAGACTGTACTGCCGGGGCCGATGGGCACCTCCCCCTGTTCGGTTTTGGCGACACCCTGGCCCGCCAGCACAAAGACCTCGTGCTCCCACCAGTGGTTGTGGTAGGGCGAAGCATAGCCGGGCTGCACTTCAAAGACACGCATGTTAAAGTGCGGCGCCCCCTGGTCCGGGCCGATGACCACCCGCATCGTCACCCCGTCAACGGCCGGCTGAGCTTCCACTTCCCGGAAATCTCGAACCTGAATCATGGCACTTCTCCTCGAAACAAGATAATCCAATGCAGGGTGGCCGCCATCAGTCGCCGGCCAATACCCTGGTAGCTGCTCTGTTCCGTCAAGATGCCGACAAACTGGCGGACGATGGCCGGGTTGCGCAGGCCAAAGCGGTAGTACAGACGGGGGAAGCGGTAATAGAGGCGGGCCACCAGGGCAGCCGTCGCCAGGCTATGCCCGATCTCCTGCCATACCGCCTGCTCATACCCCGCCAGATCGTCGCGGAGAATGGCCTCTGCTGCCAGCCGGCCGCTGGCAAGGGCATAGCGGATCCCCTCGCCGAGCAGAGGGTCCACCAGTCCGGCGGCATCGCCCACCAACAGGCAGCGCCGGGTGGACAGTTTTTCCTGAGGCGGCCCGGACCACCAGGGCCAGGGAGAGGGCTGATAGACGGGCAGGGGGTGCCCCCGGACCTGCGTCCCATCCAGGTTGATGGCCAGCCGGGCGGCCTCTTGGCGCAGCGCCTGACGCAGGTCTATCCGCCCCGGCCGGAACCGGCCTACGCCCACCGATAGACGGTCACCCCGGGGAAAGACCCAGGCATACCCCCATGCCAGCCCCCCAAAGGCAAAGAGCGCCCGGTCTCCATAGTTTTCTCGCAAGGCAGGATCGCCCTCCAGCGGCACCTCGGCCTCCAGGGTACCGCCGAACCGCCGCCTGCGGCGCAAGCCCAACAGGTGGGCCGCCGTCGAAGCAGCCCCATCGGCGCCTACCAGGTAGCGCGCCGTAAAGGTTCGCCCCCCCGCTTCCACCCGGACCTGGGCGGCACTTTCCGCCACCCGGTCCACAGCCACGCCCTCCAGCACCTCTGCGCCCGAGCGATCCAGCAGAAAGGCGTCGAACCGGCTGCGGGTGACCATGACCACCGGCCGGTCGGGCAAGGGCACGTCCACTGCCGGCAGGCCGGGAAAGGTGAAACGGACGGCGGCCGGCGCAGCCTGGACCAGGCTGTCGAAAGGAAAGGGAAAGCGCTCCAGAGCAGGCCGGGGGATGGCCCCGCCGCAGGCCTTGTAGCGCGGCAAGCGGGCTTTTTCCACCACCAGCACCCTCAGCCCGGCCCGGACCAGGTGATAAGCGGCCGCAGCGCCGCCAGGCCCGGCACCGGCAATAATGGCATCAAAATCGGGGCGATCCATTCCCCTCACCCTGACCCTCTCCCCCCAGGGGAGGGTGCTTAAGAAGTTGGTGAGATAAAGGCAGGGAGGGGCTTGAAGGACGCCCTGCAAAGCCAATGGGTGGCTGCCATCCGCTGGCCGAAGGCGGCGATGGAGGTCCGAGCACGCCGGCAGACCGGTCTACCTTTGGCCGCTCTGTACCTTTTCAACTTCATACTCCCACGCTCAGGCCTCAGCCCCTCGCGGGCACATGGCTGCCCCGCCTCCCTGCAGCAGCTTCACGATGCGTTTGATATTGACCACTATGCCCAGCAAGAGGTACTGGATTTTCACCCGCCAGCGGCCCCGATACCGCGTCCGCCGGCCACCATGCTGTTGCACGACCTCCGATAACTTCCGTTCCACCTTGGGGTGCT
>DAOTXL010000028.1:0-7260 GCA_034435455.1 Anaerolineae bacterium | reverse complement strand
CGGCAGACGGCCGGGCTGCCCCCCGACCGCCCTTTGCCGGCCCTGTCCGGCGGGCCGGGCGGCAGCGCCCAGGTGGTTGAATCGGCGCCGGGCCGGCTGGTCCTTACCGCCTCGTTGGCCGCCGATGGGCTGCTGGTGATCAGCCAGCCGTTCTATCCCGGCTGGCAGGCGCGAGTGGATGGCAGGCGGGTGCCCCTCTACCGCACCGATCTGCTGCTGCAAGGGGTCTCGCTCCAGGCCGGCACCCACCGGGTGGAGTTGACCTATTCTCTGTCTCCGTGGCCGGCGATCCTCAGCGCGGTGGCGCTGTTGGGCAGCATGGCCGGCCTGGCCCTCACGCGGCGGCCGGTGACAGGCCCTTGAGGCCGTTTGCCAATCACCGGTTTTGCGGTTATAATAGGGCGGCGCTCGCTACTCTGCACCAGGGACAAGGATGAATCACGACAAGACCGGCATGGTCACGGTCTTGAAAAATCGCAATTTCCTGGCCCTGTGGTTGGGCCAGCTCATCTCCAAGGTGGGCGACAACTTTGCCGTTGTGGCGGCGTTGGTGCTCATCAACGAACTGGCCCAGTCGCCGGGGTTGGCTGTGGTCGTCATCGCCACGGCCCTGACTTTCCCGCAGCTCTTTGCCCTGGCCAGCGGTGTCCTGGTGGATCGCTTTAGCCGCAAGGCGCTGATGATCGGCACCGACCTGCTGCGCGCCGGTGTCGTCCTGTTGCCCCTGCTGGTCCAGCGGCCCGGCCACCTGTACATCCTCTACCTGACCGCTTTTTTCCTTATGGCCCTCAGCGCAGTGTTTATCCCGGCGCGCAACGCCTCCATCCCCAACATGGTGCCTGAGGAGCACCTGCTGACGGCCAATGCCCTGATCCAGGCCACCGAACTGGTGTCGCTGATCGTAGGGGCCTCGCTGGCCACCCTGGTCATCAGCCTGACCTCGACCTTTACCGCCTTTGTCATCGACTCGGTCACCTTTGGGTTGTCGGCCCTTTTGCTGGTCGCAGTGCGCATCCCGCGGGGCCCGCTGCACGCCCCTCTGGCGGCGACGCCGGTGTCGGGCAGCGAGTTGCGCCGGTTCTGGAAAGGGTTCACCGATGGCATCCGCTACATCACCGGCAACGGCCCCCTGCTGCAATTGATGGCCATCACCACCATGGCCACCCTGGGCCTGAGCGCCACCGTCCTCCTGGCCGCTGCCTATTTCAAAGAGTTGCTCGGTGTGTCCTCCGAGTACATCGGCCTGTTGCAGGCGACCGAGGGGGTGGGCATGGCTTTGGGCGCGGTGCTGATCAGCACCTACGCCTCCTGGGCCCGCTCGCGCCGGATTGTCAGTGTGACCATGATTATCCTGGGCAGCGGCATTCTGGTCTTTGCCCTGGCCCCTGTCTACTGGCTGGTGCTCATCGGGGCGCTGGTGGTAGGCCTGTGCATCGTCTCGGCGCGGACCACCCTGGCGGCCATGACCCAGGCGCTGGTGCCCGATTCGCAGCGGGGCCGGGTCGAAAGCGCCATGGTCACCGTCATCGGCATCGGCACGATGGGGGCGCTGATCATGGCCGGCATCCTGGGTGATGTGGTGGGCCCGGCGAGCGTGTTTGTCTTTACCGGCGTGGTGGTGCTGCTCGCCGGCCTCGCCTCCATCTTTACCCTGCGCGGCGCGGAGGAACTGCTGCTCAACGGCAGTAACGGCAATGCCCAGCCGCTGGAGTAGCTTGATGAATTCGCCTTACCAGGCTGTGTGGAGTGCTATGTTACGAACCAAGATCGTCTGCACTCTTGGCCCGGCCTCCGACGACGAGGCCACGATCCGCGCTTTTGTCGAGGCGGGGATGACCGTGGCCCGCATCAACTTTTCCCACGGCAGCTACGGGGACCACGCCCGGCGCATCGAGTTCGTGCGCCGCGTTGCCGCCGAGCTGGGTCGCCCGGTGGCCATCCTGGCCGATCTGCAAGGCCCCAAATTGCGGGTGGGGGCCTTGCCGCCGGAGGGGATCCCCCTCCGCGAAGGCCGGACGCTGTCCCTGGCCGACCGGCCCTCCTCGGACGATCCGACGGTCATCCCGGTGCCCCACCCCGAAGTGCTCCGCGACGTGCGGCCCGGCGAGCGGATCCTGCTGGACGATGGCCTGCTGGAACTCCAGGTGGTGGGCCGGGAGGGTGCGCAGGTCCGCGTCCGGGTGGTGACCGGGGGGGTGCTCCTGTCGCGCAAGGGGCTCAGCCTGCCCCATACCGGCCTGAAGATGCCCTCGGTCACCGACAAAGACCAGGCCGATGCCGCCTTTGCCCTGGAACAGCAGGTGGACTATTTGGCCCTGTCCTTTGTCCGCTGTGCCGACGATGTGCGACACCTGCGGGCCTGGCTGGCGCAGCGGGGGGCCGACACGCCGATCATCGCCAAGATCGAAAAGCCGGAGGCGCTGGACTGCATCGAGGAGATCCTGGACGCCTCCGATGGGTTGATGGTCGCCCGGGGCGACCTGGGGGTCGAGGCCCCGGCCGAGGAGGTGCCGATCGCGCAAAAGCGGATCATCCGTGCCTGTAATGCGGTGGGCAAGCCGGTGATCACCGCCACCCAGATGCTCGATTCGATGATCCGCAACCCACGGCCCACCCGCGCCGAGGCCTCGGACGTGGCCAACGCCATCCTCGACGGTTCGGACGCGGTCATGCTCTCCGGCGAGACGGCCGTGGGCCGCTACGGGGTGGAGGCGGTGCGGACGATGGCCCGCATCGCCGCCGTCACCGAACGGAGCCTGCCCTACGCCGATTGGCTGCACCGGGCCTTTCTGGCCGGCTCATGGAGTGTGACCACGGCCATCGGCCAGGTGGCGTGCGAGGTCGCCGCCGAATTGGGAGCCAGGGCGATCCTTGCCTCGACGGTCAGCGGCCATACGGCCCGTCAGGTGGCCAGCCACCGGCCGGCCATCCCTATCCTGGCCCCCACGCCCAGGCCGGCCACCTGCCGGCAACTGGCCCTGGTGTGGGGCGTCGAACCGCTGCTGGTGGACGAGTTTGCCAACACCGAAGCGATGATCGGCACGGCGGTGGAAGCTGCGCGGGCGCGGGGGCTGGTGCAGGATGGCGATCTGGTGGTGATCACCGCCGGGGTGCCGTTGGGGGGCGCCGGCCTGACCAACATGCTCAAGGTCCACCGCGTGGGGGAAGAGAAGGGATGGCGCTAGTCCCGCCGCCCCCCGGGCGGGTCAAAACCCTCTGGATCCGCGAGCCCTACCTGGCGCACATCCTGGCCGGCCGCAAGAGGGTCGAGGTGCGGGTGGGCTATGACTCTATCCGGCGGCTACGGCCCGGCGACCGGCTGCGGCTCAACGACCGGCACCTGGCGGTCATCCGGCGCATCGGCCCTTACGCCGATTTCGAGGAGCTGGTGGCCGGCGAGGACCCGGCGGCCATCGCCCCTGGCCTGCCCCCCGGCGAGCTGCTGGAGACCCTGCGCACCCTCTATCCCCCGGCGAAGGAGGCGCTGGGGGCGGTGGCCCTGGAGCTGGCCCTGTGCCGGTACGATGCGGTCCTGTTCGACATGGGCTACACCCTGATCTACTTTGAGCCGCCCCAGGAGGTCATCGTCCGGGAAACGCTGCGGACCCTCGGCGTGGAGCGGTCGGTGGCAGAGATCGAGGCCGCCGTCCGGGAGGTGTACGACGACTATTACCGTGCCGCAGAGACGACCACTTTTCCCCCCACCGAGGAGTATGACCACCAGGTCCAGCTAGAGTTAGACCGCCATCTGCTGCTCCGCCTTGGCCTGCCGGCCGACGAGGAGGCGGTGCAGGCCTACAGGGCGGCGGTCGGCGCCTGGTTCGAGCGGCCCGGCGTGATGCGGCCCTATCCAGAGGTGGGGGAGGTGCTGGCTGCCCTGAAAGCGCAGGGGTACCGCCTGGGCATCATCTCCAACTGGAGCTGGAACCTGCGCCGCCGTGTTGCTCAGGTGGGGCTGGATGGGCATTTCGACCTGGTCTGGGCTTCGGCCTATGCCGGCTGCAACAAACCCCATCCCGGCATTTTCCGACAGGCGCTGGCCCACCTGGGCCTGTCGCCGGCGCGGGCGCTGTATGTGGGGGACAGTTATTGGCACGACGTGATCGGCGCGCGCAACGCTGGCCTGGATGCCGCCTTGCTGGATCGGGACGGCAGGGCAGGCTCCTCCGACTGCCCCGTCATCGGCGACCTGCGGGAGGTGTTCGGGTTGCTGGGGGAGGGGCCGGCTGGGCGGTGCGGTTGAGCCCGATCATCCGCCCGTCCCTGACCTGTCTGGAGCAGGCAGCCGCCAGATGATCACCCCGTCGTCCCCCTCCCTGACCACGGCGCCGTCCATTTCCAGCAGGTCCAGGTGGCCGATCACCTCGGACAGGGCCAGGAAGGTATCGAGGGGCGGGAGGCCGGGAAAGAGCGCCTGGGTCACCTCCCAGGTGGTGCGGGGGCCGTTGCGCAGGGCGTCCAGCACAACCGCCAGGCGCCGTTGGTGGAACGCCAGCCGACGGCTGACCAGGCCGGCCACGTCATAGATGACCGGGCCGTGGCCGGGCAAGGCCTGGGCGATCTCCAGGCTCGCCACCCGCCGGAGCGAGGCGCTGTAGAGGGCCAGGCTGCGGGGGCGCTCGGCCTGGCCGGGCGGCGGCGGTTCGACCACCGGATTGGAAGAGATATCGGCCAGGAGGTGGTCGCTGGAGAGGAGGGTCCGGCTGAGGGGCTCGTACAGGCAGAGGAGGCCGGCAGCATGGCCGGGCAGGTGGAGCACCTGCCAGTCGCGGCCGGCCAGGCGGAGGGTATCCCCCTCCTCCAGGGTGACCTCCACGGCTACCGGCCGGGCGAACTGCCTCATCCCCTGGGTGACCCAGCCGACGGCCTGCATCACCCCGGCCGGCACGGCGGCCTGCTGCAGCAGGTCGGTGTAAAAGGCCACGCGGCGTTCGCGGTCGGCGTCATAGTCGCCCAGGGAGGGCACGTTCCAGGGATGGGTCCACACCTGGGCGTGGGAGGCCTCCACCAGGTCGGCGGCCAGGCCAAAGTGGTCCACATGAGCGTGGGTGATGAGGATCCGGCCGAGGTGGGCCGGGGTGTACCCCCGGCGGGCCAGGCCAGCCTCCAGGGCGGCCCAGGTCTGGGGGGTGCGGGGGCCGGTGTCTATCAGGGTGAGCGGCTCCCCCGGCCCGTCGGCCAGGTAGACGGTGACGGGGCCGACGGGGAAGGGGGTGGGCAGTTCGATGGCGTGCAGGTGGTCCACGGCTGTCTCCAAGGGCATTTTGGCTCCAGGTGTGCCGGATGCCAGCCTGGTGATTGTAGCAGATTTTGGCAGCCTGTCAAAGCCGGAGGGGGGTGAGGCCGCGCCGGTGGGGCGGGTCGGTTATCCGCCAGGCTCCGTGCCTGGACTTCTCAGGCGTAGGTAACGGTCATATGCCTTGTCCCAGGCCGCCGTGTCGCGGGGCTCGCAGGTGGTGACGGGGAAGGAGTGGCGCACCAGGGCCCGGCCCTCCGTCAGGTCGGCGATGTAGCCCAGGGCGATGGCCTGCACCAGCGCGTTGCCGATGGCCGTCGCTTCCACCGGCCCGGCGACGACGGTCCGGCCGGTGGCGTCGGCGGTGAACTGGTTGAGCAGCCTGTTCTGAGAGCCGCCGCCAAAGATGTGGATCGTGGGCAGGGGATGCCCCACGATCTCGCTCAGCCGGTCGGCAACCCAGCGGTATTCCAGGGCCAGGCTTTCCAGCACGCAGCGGATGATGGCTCCTCTCGATTCCGGTACCCTCTGGCCGGTTTCCTGACAGAAGGCCTGGATGCGGGCCGGCATGTCGCCCGGCGGCAGGAAACGGCGATCGCCGGGCACGATCAGGGGGCCAAAGGCCGGGGAGTCGGCTGCCAGGCGGGTCAGGTCGTCGTACGAAAACCGTTCGCCAGCCCGCGCCCACTCGCGGCGACACTCCTGCACCAGCCACAGACCCATGATGTTCTTCAGGAAGCGAAAGGTGCCATAGACCCCGCCCTCGTTGGTCATGTTGAAGGCCAGGCTCTGGGCGGTGATGATCGGTTCTGTCAGCTCCACCCCCATCAGGGACCAGGTGCCGGAGCTGAGATAGATGTAGGTGTACAGATGCTCAAAGGCGGTAAAGGCTGCTTCCAGGCCCATATCACCAGGGGGTCTGTTCATCAGCGCCGCGCACAACCGCCGGGTGAAACGCCGCCGCAGGTGGGCCATAAAAAGCACGGCCCATTGCTGCTCTGGTGCCTGGCCCAAGAGGTCCACAATCTGCTCGATCAGACCTGTGGACAGATTGCCTCGCCCCTCGATCTCGCGCAAAACATGGAGCAACCCGCCGCCGGTCAGTTCCGGCGTGCCGTGGGTGGCGATATAGAGGTTCGCCAGGTCCAGGGCCAGGGCCACCAGCACCGGATGTCCCCCCGTTTTGTCGGCGATCCAGGAGGTCAGCTGTCCGACAGGGTCGGCTGCGAGACTGACATCCTGATAGCGGCCCAGCACCTGCTTCAGATAGTGCTCGATCTCATCCGGGGAAAAGTTGCCGGGCGAGCAAAACCGGATGGAAGCCGGCGTCTTTGCAGGGTCGAGCCGCGGCCGGCCGGCGATAACCACGGCAATGTCCCGGGCCGCGACAATGGGCGGGGGGTTCTCTCCTCCGGTACAAATGTCCTCAGTCTGGCCCAGCAGGTCCTCCAACACCCAGCGGCCTATCCGGCCTTCCTGGACCACCTCGAAGGTGTCCAGCAGCAGGACAACCCCCTTGCTGCCGTCCGGCTGCCGGTGGGCAGCTCCCAGGTTTTGCAACCCGGTGAGGAAGGCACAATCCATCCGTTTGCCAATCTCCTCCAGCGCCCGGCCGCCAAAGCCCTGCGCCCGCAGGCGGTCGAATTCGGCCCGCAGCTCCAGGTAAGGACCAAAGAATTCGTGTTTCGGGTCCAACTCCTGGATAATGCTGGCGATCAGGCCGCTGACCCGGTGGTGGGCCGTATCGTAAAAGTCAATGATCTGCCTGTTGTACCCTGTTTTTCGCAGTCTATCCAGGGCTATCGCTCGGTCGATAGGCCCTGATCGTGCACCTTAACACAGCAAATCGAAGGTTATAGTCAATCTGGCAGCCGCTTTCAGGCTGGCGCCGGCCCCTGGAGCTGGTGTTGGCTCCGGTATCCTGGGGGCAGACGCACGAAGGTCATCCCGTTGGCCGGGCCATTCCTCACCTCAGCGCCGGGCTGGAGGTCTCCTCTAGCCTTGAGCAGAGGGCCTGTGCTGGC
>DAOTXL010000027.1:0-3393 GCA_034435455.1 Anaerolineae bacterium | reverse complement strand
CTCCCTCGCCGACGACCAGGTGCGCATTGACCTGCTATCTCAAAACCAATTTGCCGAGGAGTTGGCTATGTGCCTGATAAAGTACTGTTCTGGCTAACTCAAGCGATTAGAAACCGCCTCTGTTTGCGCTAAGAAATAGAAATGGCCTCTGTTTGCGCAAAAATAAGGTTAGAATTGTAATTCTGGCCAGAGAATTCGTGATAACGAGAATTCGCACGATGAGACCAGACCTTGCCCGATCCATTTGCTCCACCAGGAGAAACTATTGCCATCTGGCGTAGGAGGCCGAAATCTGACTATGCTGCCCATGCGACATAGCGACCAGACCGGCAGGGAGGGCCGGGCGCGCGCCCGCCAATTGGGGATCCAGGCAGGCAACCTGCCGACGGGAAAGTGGAACGCCATCACCGACGTCGCCGGTGTCCTGGTCGGACACACGACGCTCTGGGAGGGTGACTCGGTCCGGACCGGCGTCACGGTCATCCTGCCCCATGCCGGAAACCTCTATCAGGAGCAGGTTCCCGCCGCGGTCTACTGCGGAAACGCCTATGGCAAGCTGGCCGGCTCCACGCAGATCGAGGAACTGGGCACCCTGGAAACCCCCATCGCGTTGACCAACACCCTAGGCGTGCCAGCAGCGATGGAAGGGCTCATCCGCTACACCCTGGCCCTGCCCGGCAACGAGGCGGTGAGCTCGGTGAACGCCGT
Organism: Anaerolineae bacterium; assembly: GCA_034435455.1. Classification (GTDB taxonomy): domain Bacteria; phylum Chloroflexota; class Anaerolineae; order JAAYZQ01; family JAAYZQ01; genus DAOTXL01. The sequence continues at coordinate 2,685 of DAOTXL010000027.1, read as the reverse complement.
GGTAGGTGAGACCAACGACGGGTTTCTGAACGACATCCGCGGACAATATGTCAAACCGGAACACATCCTGGCTGCCATCGAGGCGGCCGCCTCCGGCCCTGTCGCCGAGGGGAGCGTAGGGGCAGGGACAGGCACCACCTGTTTCGGCTTCAAGGGCGGGATCGGCACCTCCTCGCGTCGGGTCCCGGCCGATTGCGGCGGATATACCGTCGGCGTGCTGCTCCAGTCGAACTTTGGCGGCGTTCTGACGATCAACGGAGCCCCCATCGGGCGCGAGCTGGGTTCCTCCGATTCAAGCCGCTCCCCAGCAAGTGAACAGCCCGGTGGATCGTGCCTGATCGTCGTGGCCACCGATGCCCCACTGTCCTCGCGCAATCTGGAACGGCTGGCTAAGCGGGCCATGCTCGGCATCGGACGCACCGGCTCCTACATCGCCAACGGTTCAGGGGACTATGCCATTGCCTTCTCGACGGCATACCGGATTCCCCGCAACAGCGGCCTCCTGGAGCCACCGGTAGCACTGGTCGCCAACGAGGCCATGAACCCTCTCTTCATGGCCGTGGTGGAGGCAACCGAAGAGGCGGTCTATAACTCCCTGTTCATGGCCACAACGGTGACCGGCCGGGGTGGCCATCGGCGGGAGGCTATCCCCCTCGATCGCGTGGTGGAGATCTGCGGACGCTATGGTGTTCTGAACCTGCCGGATCGCCTGCCGGACATCAGGGCCAGGCTCTTCTGATCGAGATACCAACTTGACCGATTCCTGTCGCAGCGGTATAATGCCCGCGGCGTCTGACGAATTTCATTCAGCAGCGACCAGGGACACAGATTGGGCTGCACCTCCAGCGCATAATCTGTGTCCTTCAAATCATATCGTTGACTAACCAGGAGATAAAGATGCTAAGAGAACTGATCGTCAAAAACCGCAGCTACCGTCGCTTTTACCAGGAGGTCCCCATCTCGTGCGAGACCCTGCGCGAGCTGGTGGACCTGGCCCGGCTCTCGGCCTCAGGGGCCAACCGCCAGCCTCTGAAGTATATCCTGTCGTGCGACCCTGACAAGAATGCGCGGATCTTTCCCTGCCTGGGCTGGGCTGCCTACCTCAAAGAGTGGCCCGGGCCGGAGGAAGGGGAGCGGCCTTCAGCCTACATCATCATCCTGGGCGACACCGAGATCAGCCACTCGTACTTTGTGGACCACGGCATCGCCGCCCAGAGCATCCTGCTGGGGGCAACCGAACGAGGGCTGGGCGGCTGCATGATCGCCTCCATCCAAAAGCAGGCGCTCCGCGAGGCCCTGGACATCCCGCCCCGCTACGAGATCCTGCTGGTCCTGGCCCTGGGCAAGCCCAAGGAAACTGTCGTCATCGAGCCGGTCGGCCCGGATGGCGACATCAAATACTGGCGCGATGATCAGGGGGTCCACCACGTGCCCAAGCGGTCGCTGGACGAGATCATCCTCGCCTGATCCGGACAGGCCGGAAGCAAATTGCACAGGTAGCAAAACCGCCCTGTTCGGGTGGCAAAACCGCCCTTTTTTTGCCGGACATTGGCGGGCCGTCGGTTTGCATTCGGCCCCCATCCTGGCTATAATCTGCCGCCGGAAGTCGTTTTGACGTCACAAAAGGGGAGGTGAAGAAGCATGATCGATGTTGCCAACCTGACCAAGTTCTATGGTCCCATTCGGGCTCTACAGGACGTCTCTTTCCATGTAGACGCCGGTGAGATCATCGGTCTGCTCGGCCCCAATGGAGCGGGCAAGACGACGATGATGAAGATCCTGACCGGCTACCTGCAACCCAACCACGGCACTGTCTTGATCGATGGCCTGGACGTGCTGACCAGGCCGCTGGAGGTCCAGGAGCGGATCGGCTACCTGCCCGAAAACGCCCCCCTCTACCCGGAGCTGTCGGTGCAGGCCTACCTCAAGATGATCGCCGAACTGCGGCAGATCCCGGCGGCCGACCAGCCCGCCCACCTGTGGGAGGCCATCCAGTCCACCGGCCTGGAAGACCATCTGACCCGGCCCATCGGCCAACTCAGCAAGGGTTATCGGCAGCGGGTGGGGCTGGCCCAGGCCATCCTCCACCGGCCCAGGCTGCTGATCCTGGACGAACCGACCATCGGCCTGGACCCCACCCAGATCGTCGAGGTACGGCACCTGATCCGCCGCCTGGCCCAGAACAGCACCGTGCTGCTCTCCACCCACATCCTGTCGGAAGTGGAGGCCATCTGCGACCGGGTGATCATCCTGCTGAACGGCCAGATCCGGGCCGACTCCCGCCTGGCCGACCTGGAAGCCAGCGGCGATGTCCTGCTGGTGCTCCAGGAAGGCGCGCCCGACGCGACCGCCGACCTGCGGGCCTTGCAGGGCGTCCGCAGCGTAGAGACGACCCCCACGGCCGACGGCCTGACCTATCGGGTGCGGGGCAGCGACGGCGCCGACCTCCGCCCGGCCATCTACAACCTGGCCCGCGAACGGGGCTGGCCGCTGAAAGAGCTGCGGCGCGACGTGCGCACCCTGGAAACGGTCTTTAACGAGCTGGTGACAAGTACAGCGATGCGGTGATTTGTCAAATCCGACATGAAGCTCCATAGAATTGCGGCGGGCCGGTCTGGAGACGCATCGAATCAAGCCTGCTGCTGGTGCACTTTGCCAACTGCAGAACGGGAGAAAGTCTATGGC
>DAOTXL010000026.1:0-30196 GCA_034435455.1 Anaerolineae bacterium | reverse complement strand
CGCCGGGCACAGACCCGGCGGGAGCAGGGGGGTGGGGCCGCCGGGGCGCTCTGCTTCTCTTGCTCGGCGGGGGTCTGTGACCCCCGCCGGTGGGTGCCGCCGGGCACAGCCCCGGTGGGAGCAGGGGGGTGGGGCCGCCGGGGCGCTCTGCCTTTCTTGCTCGGCGGGGGTCTTGACCGGGCCGCCGGGCACAGACCCGGCGGGAGCAGGGGTTCGCCCCGACCGGCGGGCGGAAAAAGGACAGGCCGCCACTTGCATCCCGGTCAGGGGAGTGTTATAATTCAGCAACCGGTCGTCAATCGGCAATGGGCAGCGGGGTGAGGACACCGATCACAACCCTGGATGAGATGGTGCGGGTGGCGCGGCAGGTCGGCCCGGTGCGGGTGGCCGTGGCCGCCGCCCACGACCCGGAAGTGCTCAAGGCGGTGGACCAGGCGCAGCAGGAAGGGATCGTGCAGGCCACGCTGGTGGGCGACTGGCCGGCCATCGAGGCCTATGCCGCCCAGGTCGGCGCAGGGCTGAGCGGCGCGACCTTCATCCACGAGCCGGACCCCCGGCTGGCCGCCCGGCAGGTGATCGGCCTGGCACGCCACGGCCAGGCCCAGGTGGTGGTCAAAGGCCAGATCAAGACCGCCGACCTGCTGAGCCTGGCCCTCAACCGCGAGGTGGGCATCCGCGGGCGGCGGCTGCTGAGCCATGTCGCCGTCTATGAACTGCCGGGGATGGAGCGCCTGATCTACCTCAGCGATTCGGGAGTGGTGGTCTATCCCGATGTCTATCAGAAGCTGGAGATCATCAACAACGCCGTGGCCGTGGCCCACCTCTTCGGCCTGGCCCGGCCCAAGGTCGCCATCCTGGCCGCCAGCGATGTGGTCCATCCCAAGATCCCGGCCAGCCTTGACGCCCTGGCCCTGTCGAAAATGGCCGAACAGGGCTGGGTGGAGGGGGCGGTTGTGGATGGGCCGCTGGGCCTGGAACTGGCCATTGACCCCCGCGCCGCCGCCCTGGAAGAGAGCGATTCCCCCATCGCCGGCCAGGCCGACATCCTGATCGTGCCCAACGTCGAGGCCGGCAACATCGTGGCCAAAGGGCTGCTCTACTTTGCCCACGCCCGCATGGCCGGCCTGGTGGTCGGCGGTCGGGTGCCGGTCCTCATCAACTCCCGCGCCGACAGCGCCGAAACGCGCTACCTGTCGCTGGCCATGGCGGCGGTTTTGGCCCAGGCAGAGGTTGGGGATTAGAGATTGGGTATTTAAGCTCGGTCATGTTCGATTTGACCTCACCCCTACCCCCTGGCGGGGGATGGGGTGAGGTCCACCCTGTTTCTACTCTCTAAAATTGGAAAGAAAGGAGGAGGGAGAGTTGGAAGTCATCGAATCGGGGATCGGGGCGCTGATCCAGCCACCGGACATGAACGCCTTTCGGGAATGGAACCGCACTCAAAAGTCGCGCCGGCTGGTGGACAAGCTGATGAGCGAGCAGGAGGCCATCCGCCGCTTTGTGTATGACGGCTGTTACATCGGCACCGAACTGTACGGCACGGTCCGCTGCCCGATGAGCCTGGTGCGCGAGGTGTTGCGCCAGGGGTTCAAAGGGCTGCGCGTCTGCGGGCAGGGGGTCACCGAGCTGGACCTGTGGCTGGCGGCGGGGGTGGTCAAGACGCTGGACATCACCTACATCGGCCTGGAGGTGTATGGCACCTCCTCGGCCCTGCGGCGGGCAGTGGAGAGCGGCCAGGTGGAGCAGGTGGTGGAATGGAGCAACGCCGGGCTGTCGTGGCGCTTCAAGGCGGCGGCGATGGGGGTGCCGTTCATCCCCGTGCGCTCCATGTTGGGCACCGACACGCTCAAGTACAGCGCCGCCAAAGTGGTGAAATGCCCCTTCACCGGCGAAAAGGTGGCCCTGCTGCCGGCCCTCATCCTGGATGTGGGGCTGATGCACGTCCACCGCGCCGACCGCTACGGCAACTGCCAGGTGGAGGGGATCACCGGCTTTGGCTTCGAGTTTGCGCGGGCCTGCAAGCGGCTGATCGTCAGCGCCGAAGAGATTGTGCCCACCGACGAGATCCGCAAATATCCCGACCGGACGCTGGTGCCCTACTATCTGGTGGATGCTGTGGTCCACGCCCCCTTTGGCTCCCATCCGGGCGAGATGGCCTACGTCTATTGCCGCGACGAGCCGGAGATCAAGGCCTGGGTGGAAGCGTCCAAGACCGAGGAAGGGGCCAGGGCCTATTTGCAGGAATGGATTTACGATCTGCCCGACCACCAGGCCTACCTGGAGAAGGTGGGCCGGGAGCGGCTGGAGCGGCTGGTAGCCGGAAGGGAGCGACGGGAATGAGCGAACTGAGCTACAATCCGACGGAACTGTTGATCTGCACCGCCTCGCGGCTGATGGAGGATGAGACGACGGCCTTTATCGGCACCGGCATCCCCATGCTGGCCGCGGCGCTGGCCCAACGCCGCCAGGCCCCCAACCTGGTGCCGGTTTTTGAATTCGGCGGCGTGGGCGCCATCCTGGAGGAGCTGCCGATCGCCGTGGGCGAGGCGCGCACCTTCCACAAGGCGCTGCACGCCTCCGGCATCTGCGACATCATGGAGACGGCCGCGCGGGGCTTTATTGATTACGGCTTTCTGGGCGGGGCGCAGATTGACCCCTATGGCAACCTGAACAGCACCATCATCGGGCCGCAGCACCATCCGCCCAAAGTGCGGCTGCCGGGCAGCGGCGGGGCCAACGATGTGGGGTCCCTCTGCTGGCGGACGATCATCATCATCCGCCACAGCCGGCGCAGCTTTGTGGAAAAGTGCGACTTTGTGACCACCCCCGGCTATCTGACCGGCCCTGGGGCGCGGGAGGAGGCCGGCCTGCCGCCCGGCACCGGGCCGCTGTATGTGGTCAGCACCCTGGCGCTGCTGGGCTTTGACGAAGAGAGCAAACGGATGAAGCTGCTCAAGACCCAGCCGGGCGTGACGGTGGAGCAGGTGATCGCCGAGACCGGCTTTGAGCTGATCATCCCCGACCGGGTGGAGGTCAACGATCCGCCGGACGCCGAGGAGTTGCGCATCCTGCGCGAAGAGGTGGACCGGCAGCGGCTGTATATTTAGCTCGACAATGTCGAGTTAGCCACGAAAGAAAGGACACGAAGGAGGGTTCCTTCGTGTCCTTTGTGCTTCAACTGCTACTACTCCCCGCCGCCCACCGGTGGAAAGATGCCCACCTCATCGCCGTCGGCCAGGGGATGGTCCCGCTCGCGCACCAGGCCGTTGACAAAGACCATCCTGACCTCCTCCCCCGGCAGCCCCAGCTCCCGGATAAGCTGGCCGACCGTGGCCCCGGCGGGCAGCTCCACGGCAAGCGCCTGGCCCATCTTCAGGCCGGGGCGGTAGCGACGCAGGGTGGCAAACAGCTTGACCTGAACGGTGATCATCAGCCCTCCAGGTCCCTCACCCCCTGCTTCCTGCCTCCTGCTAATACCCTTCCCACACCGAGTCCAGCGCCATGTCGGAGACATCCCAGACGACATTGTGCGGCGGCAGCTTTTCCAGCTTCATGAACTCCGGCATGCGGTCATGCTCGGCGGTGAGGCCGGCTGCCCGGTTGAAGGCCCGCTCCCTGGACAGGATCTCTTTGCCGATGCGGCCCACATCCTCCATCGTCCAGTGAGTGCCCAGCACGCCGTTGCACTCCTCGACCAGGCCCTCAAAGCCGCTGGCGATGTCCAGGATGGCAAAGGCGATGAACAGGCAATGGCCGGTGGAGTCAATAAAGGCGGTCGCCTCCAGGAAGCCACGGGCCAGAGCGGCCTTGTCCCGGTCGAACTGGTCCACCTTGCCGCTGACGCCCAGGATCTCCGGGGCGATGGTGTAGCCCTGGGTGTGGTCGGCGCCCATGGGGCCGGTGGCATAGACCATGCCGATCCCCTTGACAGCCCGCGGCTCATAGGCGGGCATGGACTGGCCCTTGACCACCGGGGCGCGGGTGACGCCCAGCACCCGGGCTGCCGTGGCCGTGCCGCTGCCCAGGATGCGTCCGACCGGCGTGCCCTTGCCGATCTCGTGCATCAGCTCGATCGCCTTCTGGCCGTCGCCAAAGTTGAGCAGGCCGCCCTCCATCGCCACTGCCAGGGTGCAGCCCATCTCGATCGTATCCAGGCCATAGGCGTTGCACAGCCTGATCAGCTCACCGGTCACATCCAGGCTGTCAATGCCGCAGTTGGCCCCCAGCGCCCAGACCGACTCGTACTCCTGGCAGGAGACATGCTCGGTGCCGTCGGGCCGGTGCCAGGTGTTGGAGCAGCGGATGATGCAGCCGGGGCTGCAGGCATGGTTGTACAGCTCCCGACCCAGCCGCTCTTTGTTGCCCTCAAACAGCGCCTCGCCGGAGATGCGGGCCGCCCCCTCGAAGCGGCCGCTGGAAAAGTTGCGGGTGGGCAGGCCACCGGCCTCGTTCATGATGTTGATCAGCACGGCGGTGCCATAGGTGTTGAGCGCCCCCTTGGGCTTGGTGATGTCATGGGTCATCAGCGCGTCGGTCAGCTTTTTGCGGCCCTGCTCAAACAGCTCCTTGTCGGCCAGAGGGACGCCGGGCGCGCCCTTGCGGTCTACGACGATGAACTTTAAGCCCTTGCTGCCCATTACCGCCCCCAGGCCGCCGCGGCCGGAATAGCGGGCCGGCCGCCCTTCCTGGTCCTCATAGCACAGACCCGAGTTGGCATACAGAAACTCACCGGCCACGCCGATGCCGGCGATGCTCACCTTGCCAAAGCGCTCAAAGAGGCGGGGGAACACGTCGTACAGGTCCTGGCCGGCATATTCGTCGGCGGGCAGGAACTCGACCTTCGGCGCGTTGCCATCCCAGGTGACATAGGCCAGCCACCAGCCCTTCTCCTGGGGCTGCCCTTCCACGACGATGGCCCGGATGCCCAGGTCGGCCACGGCCGGCGCAAAGGCGGAGCCGGCGTTCGACTCTTTGATGCCGCCGGTCAGCGGCGACTTGGCCCCGGCCGAGATGCGGGCGCTGGTGGGGGCCGAGGTGCCGGTGACGATGCCCGGCGCCAGGACCAGCTTGTTGTTCGGCCCCAGCGGATGGCACAAGGGGTCAACCTCATCATGCACCAGGGTGGAGGTGAGGCCACGCCCGCCCAGGTACCTGTACTTGTCCGGCAGGTCCTGCAAGGTCGCCGTGCGGTCCGTCATGTTCAAACGCAATAGTTTACCCATTTTCGACCTCCTTTTCGATCTTGGTATATGCATGGTGGATGCCGCGATCCTGTCGCTGGCGAAATGTTTCGCGGAGCTGGGGGGTCTGGCCTGCCCCGAAACGGTACTGGAAGGGCCACATGCTTTTGCGGTGCGAGATGCCCACCCGGTCGCCGTCGTGCAGAACCACCTCCCGGTCAGCCTCCAGGCCCGGCAGCGCAGCCAGATTGCCGTTGATGAAGGTGATCCCCTTCTCCTCCGGCGGGAGGCCAAGGCGCTCCAAAAGATGTTGCATGGTGCTGCCGGCAGGGAGGTCCAGGTGCAATTCGGCATAGCTGCCATGACTTTGCTCGCCGGCGTAACGCGCCAGCGGCCCGTACAACCACACCTCTACATGAATGGTCTCCATCGGCTCACACTCGAACTGAATCGTCCCGCCCTTCACCTCCTTTCCCAACAAAAAAAGGCAGCCTCCAGGCACCCATCGGGCGCCGACTGGAAACCGCCTCCTTTGCACACTGGCGGGCGAGGGGATTGCTCCCCTCACCGTATCGCTCATCTGTCCCAGAGGGAGCAGGATGAGTCGGAGGACTGCTGTGTCCGGTCTGGATTGTGAAAGACAAGGCAATTATAGCACAGATGGGCCATCTTGTCCAGTAGGGAGCCTCCCGTGTCCAGGCCAGGTTGTTCAGGCACCAGGCACGTGGAAGTGTCCGGCGCCTCTGGCGGCGAGTCCTCAGTGCCTGGCACCTCCCCCCCAAAAATAGAACAAATTTTCTTCTATTCATGACACAATCTGGCAGCTACCTGTGCTACAATGGCTTTGGGAGGGAGGTATGGACCGCGACAGGCTGGTCATCCGGGGTGCACAACAACATAACCTGAAGAACATTGACCTGGTTTTGCCACGCCACAAACTGATCGTCATCACCGGGGTGTCGGGCAGCGGCAAGAGCAGCCTGGCCTTCGACACGCTGTACGCTGAGGGCCAGCGCCGCTACGTCGAGTCGCTCTCTTCCTACGCCCGCCAGTTCCTGGGGCAGATGGAAAAGCCCAGGGTAGATTTCATCGGCGGCCTCAGCCCGGCCATCGCCATCGAGCAAAAGGCGGTCAGCAAAAACCCCCGCTCCACGGTGGGCACCGTCACCGAAATTTATGACTACCTGCGGGTGTTGTATGCCCGCGTCGGTACGCCCCATTGCCCCCAGTGCGGCCGCGAGGTGCACGCCCAATCGGCCCAGCAGATCGTGGACCGCATCGCCCATCTGCCGCCCGGCACCCGCTTTCAGGTGCTGGCCCCGGTGGTCCGGGGCCGCAAGGGCAGCCACGACGACCTGCTGGAACAGGCCCGCGCCGACGGCTACACCCGGGCCCGGGTTGACGGCGTGCCGGTGGAGCTGTCGGAGCGGATTCGGCTTGCCAGGACCAGGAAGCACGACATCGAGATCGTGGTGGATCGGCTGGCCGTGCCGGAGGAAGCGGCGGGGCCGGAGGAGTTCACGGCACGGCTGACCGATTCGGTCGAGACGGCGCTGCGGCTGGCCGAGGGGCTGCTGTATGTGGAGGTGGTCGGCGGCGAGCTGTTGACCTTCTCTGAACAGAACGCCTGCCCGGCCTGCGGCCTCAGCTTCCCGGAGCTGACCCCGGCCATGTTCAGCTTCAACTCGCCCCACGGCATGTGCCCCGACTGCAATGGCCTGGGGACCCGGATCGAATTCGACCCGGCCCTCTTTGTCGTCCCCGACAAGACCATCGCCGGCGGAGCGGTCCGCACCTGGGGCGAAGTGGGCCGCAAAAAAGACTCGGGCATCTACCAGGCCGCCCTCCAGATCGTTACCCGGTTCGGCCATGACCTGAATACCCGCTGGTGTGACCTGTCAGAAGAGTGTCGGCAGGCCATCCTGTTCGGCGGCGTCAAGGTGACCTGGCAGTCGGAAAGCGAGCGGGGTACCTGGCAGGGGGAATGGGAGACGGAGGGGGTGGTCAACGTCACCCGTCGCCGCTACCTCCAGACCCAGTCGGAAATGATGCGCCAGTGGTACATGCAGTTCATGAGCCAGCAGACCTGTCCCACCTGCCAGGGCAGGCGGCTGCGCCCCGAAGCGGCCGCCACCACCCTCGCCGGCAAGAGCATCCACGAGGTGACCCGCCTGTCGGTCAGCGACGCCCTGGCCTGGGTGCTGGGCCTGTGGCCCCAGGCCAACAGCCCCTCCTCGCTCACCACCGGGCAGTTCCAGATTGCCGAGGAGGTCCTGAAAGAGATCCGCGACCGGCTGCAGTTCATGCTCAACGTCGGGCTGCACTACCTGACGCTGGACCGCGCCGCGCCGACCCTTTCGGGCGGGGAAGGGCAGCGCATCCGCCTGGCCAGCCAGATCGGCTGCGGGCTGGTGGGCGTGCTCTATATCCTCGATGAGCCGAGCATCGGCCTGCACCAGCGCGACAACCGCCGCCTGCTGGACACGCTGGAGCAGTTGCGCGACATGGGCAACACCGTCCTGGTGGTAGAGCACGACGCCGAGACGATGCGCACCGCCGACTGGATCGTGGACCTGGGGCCGGGAGCCGGGGCTCTGGGGGGCCGGGTGGTGGCCGAGGGCACACCGCAGCAGATCATGGCCAACCCCGCATCGCTCACCGGGCGCTACCTGTCGGGCGAGCTGGCCGTGACCTCCCCCAACGGCCAACGGCGGCCGGTCAACGGCCGGTGGCTGACCCTGGTGGGCGCCCGGCAGAACAACCTGAAGAACCTGACGGTTCGCTTCCCGCTGGGGCTGTTCACCTGCGTGACCGGCGTGTCGGGCAGCGGCAAGTCGTCGCTGGTGTCCCAGACCCTCTACCCGGCGTTGGCCTGTGCCCTGCACCGCAGCCAGGAGGAGGTGGGCGAGCACGACCGGCTGGAGGGGCTGGATGCCGTAGACAAGGTGATCAACATCACCCAGGACCCCATCGGCCGCACACCCCGCTCCAACCCGGCCACCTACATCGGCGTCTATAGCGATATCCGGGACCTGTTTGCCCAGACGCCGGAAGCCCGGGCCCGCGGCTATCAGGCCGGACGGTTCAGCTTTAATGTCAAAGGGGGGCGGTGCGAGGCCTGCCAGGGCCACGGTCAGAAACGGATCGAGATGCACTTCCTGCCCGACGTGTGGGTGACCTGCGACCTATGCAAGGGCACCCGCTTCAACCGCGAGACGCTGCAGATCCGCTACAAAGGCAAGAACATCGCCCAGGTGCTGGACATGGATGTGAACCAGGCCCTGGCCCACCTGGCCAACATCCCCGCCATCCAGCGCAAGCTCCAGACGCTGGCCGACGTGGGCCTGGGCTACATCAAGCTGGGCCAGAGCGCCACCACCCTGTCCGGCGGCGAGGCGCAACGGGTCAAACTGGCCAAAGAGCTGTCGCGGGTGTCCACCGGCGACACGGTCTATATCCTGGACGAACCGACCACCGGCCTGCACTTTGCCGACATCCAGCAACTGCTGGATGTGCTGCACCGGCTGACCGACGCCGGCAACACGGTCATTGTCATCGAGCACAACCTGGACGTGATCAAAACCGCCGACTGGATCATAGACCTGGGACCGGAAGGGGGTGACGGCGGCGGCTGGATCGTGGCCGAGGGCATGCCGGAGGAGGTAGCCGGGGTGGCCGAGAGCTATACCGGGCAGTTTTTGCAACGAGTGTTGGGCCGGTAGATCAGGAGATCAGGGGGGAAAAATGCTAAAGATCGATCTGAAAAAAGAAGGCAGGCACCTGTATGCACCTTCGGCCAGAGAGGTGCAGGTGGTGGACGTACCGAAATTTGTCTTCATCATGGTAGATGGTGTCATCGAGGCGGGGGCAACGCCCAGGACCTCCCCGGCGTTCCAGGAAGCGACGAGCGCCCTCTACAACCTCTCCTTTACCCTCAAATTCATGTCCAAACGGAACCCGGAGAACCCCCTCGACTACACGGTCATGCCCCTGGAAGGGCTGTGGTGGTCGTCCGAGGGGGAGTTTGACCTGAACAACCCCTCAGGCTGGTGTTGGACGCTGATGATCCGGCAGCCGGAGCACGTGACCCCGGCCATGTTCCAGACGGCCCTGGAACAGAGCGAGAGCAAGTTGCGCAAAAAAGGCGAGGCAAACGCTGCGCTGGCCCGCCTGCGCCTCGAACGGTTCCGCGAGGGCCTGTGCCTCCAGATCATGCACGTCGGCCCCTATGCGCAAGAACCGCGAACGGTCGAGCGCATGAAGGCGTTTGCCCAGGAGAACGGCTACCTCTACCGGGGCAAACACCACGAAATCTACCTGGGCGATCCTCGCCAGGTCAGCCCGGAAAAGCTGCAGACGATCCTGCGGCAGCCGGTCGAGAAGGCCGGGTGACAGGGAATCGGACCATACCATACGGTGAATGAAAAAATGGACTACAGAAAACTGGGCAGAACCGGCCTTGAGGTCAGCGCTATCGGCCTCGGCCTGGAGCACATGCACCGCCAGCCGCGCGAGACGGTGGTCTCGACCATCCGCCAGGCGGTCGAGTGCGGCGTCAACTATTTCGACGTCATCCTTGCCATGCCCGACTATCTGGAGACCATGCGGGCCGCCTTCCATGGGCTGCGGGACCGGGTTTTGCTGACCGGGCACCTGGGCTCCACGGAGAAGGATGGGCAGTGGGTCCGGTCGCGGAATGCGCAACGGTGTGAAACCTTCTTCCACGCCCACCTGGCCCGCCTGGACACCGACCACGTAGACGTCCTGCTCCTGCACTGTTTCAACACCCCCAAGGAGTGGGCCGAGATCGCCCGGCCCGGCGGCGTGCTGGAGCTGGCCGTCCGCCTGCGCGACGAGGGCAAAGCGCGCTGCCTCGGCATCAGCGGCCACTTTCCCGCCGTGCTGGAGCCGGCCGTCGAGAGCGGCGCGGTGGACGTGGTCATGCTCCCGGTCAACCTGTTCGGCCATGCCATGCCCGGCCGCACAGGGCTGCTGGACCTGTGCCTGAGGCGCGGGATCGGCGTGGTGGCGATGAAGCCCTTTGGCGGCGGCAAGCTGCTCACCCAGCGGGGCGCCTTCCGCGTGCCCCAGTACCAGACGACCGGCGAAGCCTTCAAGGCCCGGATCAGGACTACGGTCACGCCGGTGCAGTGCCTCAGCTACACCCTGGCTCAGCGGGGCGTCTCCCTGGCCCTGCCCGGCGTCAAGAACCAGGAGGAGCTGGCGGCGGCGCTCCACACGCTGGAGGCGGACGAGGCGGAGCGCGATTTCAGCGGTTTGCTGGCCGATTTTGGCCGTTACGTCGAGGGTGAGTGCGTCTACTGCAACCACTGCCTGCCCTGCCCGGCCTCGATTGACATCGGCCGGGTCAACCGCCTGCTCGACCAGGCTGAACTGGAGCTGACGGCGGACCTGCGGGCAGCCTATGCCGCGCTGCCGGTCAAGGCCTCGGCCTGCACCGGGTGCGGCGCCTGCACCCAACGCTGCCCCTTTGGCGTGGACGTGGTGCCCCGGATGCGGCGGGCGATCGCGCTGTTCGAGCAGTGAGATGAGCGGGGCAGGGAGATCGAGCCGATCGGGTGCCTGGCACTTTTCGGAGCCCGGCATTTCACGCAATTCCATGACGGGCAACAAATGTTGTTTCTACAAGTGCCAGGCACCTTCAGGCGACCAGATTGAATCATGACCATGAAAAAAGAGATGAAACACCTTGAGAAACTTTGTGTGGAGATCGGCCCCCGACCCCTCGGCTCGAAGGCAAACCTGGCCGCGACCGACTATGTCCAACGTGCTTTCGAGGCGGTGGGCCTGGCGGTCGAACGCCAAGAGTTCCCCTGCCCCCTCTGGGAAGAGATCGAGACGCGGTTGGAGGCAGGCGGGGAGCAGGTAACCGCACTCGCCAACACCTGGTCACCCGCCTGTGACGTGACGGCCCCGACCGTGGCGTTGGGAACCGTGGCCGAACTGGAGGCAGCCGGGCTGGCCGGGCGGATCGGCATCCTCTACGGCGATCTGACCAAAGGCCACGGGCTGGGGGCGCGCAGCGCCTTTTACTTCCCGGAGGAGCACCAACAGATCGTGCGCCTGCTGGAGGAAAAGCGGCCGGTTGCGCTCCTGACCGTCAGTCCCACGCCCGGTTGCCCGGAGCGGCTGATCCGCGACTGGGAGTTCCCCATCCCCTCGGCCACGGTCCTGCCAGAGGTCGGGCGGGCGCTGCTGCAACAGGGCAGCCCCGTCGTGCGCCTGCGGATTGAGAGCCGCCAGACGCCAGGCCGGTTCGCCAACATCGTGGCCTGCAAGCCGGGCCGGCAGGTGGGGCGCATCCTGCTGTTGGCCCACCTGGACACTCAGGCCGATACGCCGGGAGCTTGCGACAACGGCTCCGGCGTGGCGGTGCTGCTGGCCCTGGCCGAGCGGTTGGCCCAGGTAGAACTGGCCGTGGGCCTGGAGTGGTTCATCACCAATGGTGAGGAGATTGGCGGCGTGGGCGACGCCGAGTACCTGCGCCGGCGAGGGGGCGAGATGGACCGGATTCTCGTCGCCATCAACGTGGATGGCGTGGGACAGTGGGCGAGTGTAACCAGCCTGGCGGTGATGGGCGGCTCCCAGGCTCTGCACGATCAGATGGCCGCGCTCAGAGCTCAATATCCCGGCATTGTTCCGGTCGAACCCTGGTATGAGAGCGACCACACGGCCTTTTTCTTCCAGGGCGTGCCGTGCCTCCCCATCACCTCGCTGGGGGTCCACCACACCCACCTGCCCGGCGATAGCCTCGACTGGATCAGCCCGGCCAGGCTGGAGGAGGTGGTATCCCTCATCGCGGACATCATAGAGGGCCTGCAGGACCGGTCGCCGGGCTGGTGCCGGGAACCTCAGGCCTGAACGAGGGCCGTTTGACCAAAAAAGAATTCCGACCGGTAAACGAATATCGCTACAACCGCTCCGGGCCGGTGCGCTGGATCGTCTCGCACGTGATGCGTTACCCCTTTTTCCCGCTGGCCACCATTCTGGCGGCCATTCTGAACAACTGGGCCTACAGCTACCGCCAGGTCCTGATCGGCCGGGCCTTCGACCTGATCAGCTCGGCCGGCTGGCAGACCAGGGCGCTGCTGGCGGTCGCGCTGACGCTGGTGGGTTGGGCCGTTGTCCAGGGGGTGACCGGCCTGGCCCGCAACTTTGCCGTCGAGTTTAGCGCCCAGCGCATCGAGCGGGACGCCCGCGACGAGCTGTACGCCAGCCTGCTGGGCAAGAGCCAGACCTTTCACGGTCGGCAGCGCATCGGCGACATCATGGCCCGCGCTACCGAAGATGTGCGCATGTTGAATTTTATGTTCAGTCCAGGGCTGATGCTCATCACCGATTCGGCCATGGCCCTGCTGGTACCCCTGATCCTCATCGCTCAACTCGACTGGCGGCTGTTGCTGGTGCCCCTGATCTTCACCGGCCTGCTGGCCCTCACCGTGGCCGACTATAACCGGCGGCTGAAATCGGTCAGCATCGCCCTGCGCGACCAGTTTGGCACGATGAATGCCGGCCTGGCCGAGGCGATCGCCGGCATCGAGGTGGTCAAGGCCAATGCCCAGGAGCCGAGAGAATGGGCCGATGCACTCGGGCTCACGGCGGGTGTGTCACCCGCCGCCGGACGCACAAATTCAAGGACAAAGGAGAATGAAATGGACAGAATGATTGCTTACTGTGGCCTGATCTGCACCGACTGCCCGGCCTACATCGCCACCCAGGCGGACGACCGGGCCGCGTTGGAGCGCGTCGCCGCCCAATGGCGCCAGGAGTACAACGCGCCGGACATCACCGTCGAATCGGTCATCTGCGACGGCTGCCTGACGGACCAGGGGCGCAAAGGCAGCCACTGCTTCGAGTGCGATATCCGCGCCTGCGCCATGGCCTTGAACGCGGCCAACTGCGCCCACTGCGCCGACTACGCCTGCGAAAAGCTGCAAGGGTTCTTCGGCTTTGTGCCCGACGCCCGCGCCACGCTGGACGGCATCCGGGCCGGGCTGGCAGGTTAGGAAAGCGGGTACCAGGTACCTGGTACCTGATACCTGATACCTGATACCTGATGAGGGCTCTTCATGCTACTTTGGCTTCTGGAAGAGGAGAACCCTGCGGTTCGCTACCGGACCTTGCGCGACCTGCTCGACCGGCCGGCCGATGACCCGGAAGTGCAGGTCGCGCGGGCAGCCATCCCCGCCTGGCCGCCGGTGGCCGGGCTGCTGGCCGCCCAGAAACCCGACGGCTACTGGATCCAGCGCGACTACTACCTGCCCAAACACGACGGCACCTTCTGGGCACTGACCGTCCTGGCCGACCTGGGCCTGACCGCCGAGAATGAACAGATCCGGCAGGGTTGTGAGTTTATGTTCACTTTCCAGCATGAGCATGGCGGGTTCGGCCGCCGGCGGCGCATCCCCGGCCAGGGGCTTGTCTGGGACGAGCAGGATGCGCCCTGCACTCAGGCCCGCATCGTGCGCTTTCTCATCCAGTTCGGCTACGGCGACGATCCACGCACGCGGGCCGCCGTGGACTGGCTCCTGGCCGCCCAACGGGACGACGGGATGTGGCACTGCCGCCGGGCCGACCGCTACGGCTGCCTGCGAGCCACGCACGACGCCCTGCGTGTAGCCGCCCTGGACGCCGAGGCTGCTGGCCATCCGGCCGCGAGGCGCGGCGCCGAGGCCATCTGTGATCTGCTCATGGCGCCGCGCATGGACCGCTACCACGTCGGGCACGAGTGGACGGTGCTCGAATACCCCTACTTTGGCTATGGGCTCATCCCCACCCTCGACAGCCTGGCCCGGCTCGGCTACACACGGAAACAGCCCAAGATCGCGCTGGCGCTGGATTACCTGCTGAGCCGCCGACGGCCCGATGGCGCCTGGCCGCTCGACCGGAAGCCATATCGCCTGCCGCTCGACGCAGGCCAGCCCGGCGAGCCCAACAAGTGGCTGACGCTCGATGCCCTGCGGGCCATCAGATCGTTCTATGAGCAAAATGGCTGTCCGTGAGATTGAATGCCGCTCCATCCTGACCAAAAGTGGCATTGACGGAGTGGACTATGCCCTCAACCCCTATGTCGGCTGCGGGCATGCCTGCGTCTATTGCTACGCCACGTTCATGAAACGCTTCACCGGGCACACGGAGCCGTGGGGCACCTTCGTGGACGTCAAGGTCAACGCCGCCGAGGTGCTGGCCCGACAACTGCGCCGGGCCAGGCCGGGCAACATCAACTTTGGCACCGTCACCGACGCCTACCAGCCCCTGGAGGCCGGGTATGGCATCACTCGCGCCTGCCTGGAGGCGCTCGTCGGCTGGGAACAACCTGTCACCATCCTCACCAAGTCAGCCCTGGTCCTGCGCGATCTCGACCTCATCCGACAATTCCGGGACGTGGAGGTGGCTTTCACCATCACCACGCTGGACGACGAGACCCGGCAGCGTTTCGAGCCGGGTGCCTCACCCATCGCGGCACGTCTGGAGGCGCTGGGCGCACTGAACGGGGCCGGCATTCGCACCTGGGCCTTTTGCGGCCCACTCCTGCCCTTCCTCTCCGACGGTGAGGCCCAGGTGGATGCTTTGTTCACCGCCCTGAAGCAGGTCGGCGTAGGCTCCGTCCTGGTGGACAGCCTGAACCTGCGCGGTGCGGCGTGGGGCAACGTCTGGCAGGTTCTGGAGACACACTACCCCGACCTGGTACCAGGCTACCGGAGCCTGGCAACCGACCGCAAGCCGTATCACGTGGCGTTGATGGCCAGGACTCGTGAGCTTGCGGAAAGACATGGGCTGTCTTGGCGAGCCGTGCAGATTGCAGCCCGATGATTGAGGAGGATGCGGATGAATCGTGATCTGACCGACTGGCTATCGGCAGCAGATGAACCGTGGACCCGCTACCGCAGCCTGCTGGACCTGCTCGACCGGCCTGAAGACGACGCCGAGGCGCAGGCTGCCCGCGCTGAGATGCTGGCCCATCCCCGGGTGCAATCTCTCATCGCCCGGACGGCCACCTGGGGCGAGAAACCGCTCAAACGCCACAACGACGCCGGCCACCCCCTCTACGCCTTTAGCACCCTGGCCGATTTCGGCCTGCGGGCCGGCGATCCGGGGCTGGCGGACGGCATCGAGGCCGTGCTGGCCCATCAATCGCCGGAGGGGGCCTTCCAGACGGTGGTCAACATCCCCGCTCACTTTGGCGGCAGCGGCCAGGATGAGTGGAGCTGGCTGGCCTGCGACGCACCGACGCTGCTCTATGCCCTGTTGGCCTTTGGGCTGGGGAGCGACGAGCGTGTGCAGCAGGCGGTCGTCCACCTGGCCAGCCAGGCCGACGACAATGGCTGGCGCTGCCGGGCCGATGCCAGGCTGGGCAGGTTCCGTGGGCCGGGCCGCAAGGAGGACCCCTGCCCCATCGCCAATGTCTATGCCCTCAAGGCGGTGTCCCTCGTGCCGGAGCTGGTGGACAGCCCGGCCACACGCGCCGGCGTGGAGATGCTGTTGAGCCACTGGGAAAAGCGGGGCGAGCGCAAGTTCTATCTGTTCGGCGTCGGCACCGACTTTCGGAAACTCAAATACCCCCTGATCTGGTACGACATCCTGCACGTAACCGACGTCCTCAGCCGCTTCCCCTTCGTCCGCCCCGATCCCCGCTTCCGGGAGATGCTGACAGCCATCACCGGGCAGGCCGACGACGAGGGGCGCTACACCGCCGGCTCAATCTACCAGGCATGGAAAGGGTGGTCCTTTGCCGACAAGAAAAGGCCGTCGCCCTGGCTCTCCTTCCTCGTCAGCCGGCTGGTGAAACGCGCCGACAGCGGGTAAGGGGGCGGATCTCACTTGCCGATGACCGCATCGGCCGGCATCCCCGGCTTGAGCAGATGCCCCGGATTGGGCAGGCGCACCCGGATGGCAAAGACCATGTTCACCCGATCCTTTTCGGTCTGCACGTTCTTGGGGGTGAATTCGGCCTGCTGCGAAATGTACGACACCGTCCCGGTGAACACCCGGTCCGGGAAGGAATCCACCTGCACCTCGACCTGCTGCCCCAGGTAGACCCGCCCCAGATCGCTCTCCGGGATATAGAGGGTCAGCCTGACCTCGTCCAGGTTGGCCACGGTGAGGAGTGGGGTGCCGGCCAGGGCAGACTCGCCGACATGGGCCGGGCAACTGGTGACCACCCCGGCCATGGGGGAACGAAGGGTCATCTTGTCCATCTGCACCTGCAGGGCCAACACGGCCGACTGAGCCCGTTGCACCTGCGCCCGGGCTACCTCGATCTCTTCCTCTGTCGGCCCGGCCTGGAGCTCTTTCAGTTTGGCCCTGGCTACCTCCACCCCGGCCTCGGCCAGCCTGTACTGCGATTCGGCCAGATGCACCTGGCCGACTATCGCCAACGGATTGGCCCGCAGCGCCTTGAGGGCGGCCAACGTCTCTTCCGCCCCCTTTTTGTCGGCCCTGGCCACGTCAAGCGCCGCCTGGGCCGCCTGCACCTGATAGTCATAGACGACGTACAGCCGCTTTTCCTCCACCGTCCCCTGAGCGCGGTACCGGTCACGCTCCACTTTGGCGGCCTCCAGTTGGGCCTGCGCCTGCTCGATCTGAACGTCGGCCAGGTCCACTGCCGCCTGCGCCTGGACGATCTGGGCGTCAATCTCCTGGGGGTTCTCCAGAATAGCCTGGGCATTCCTCCAGGCGGTCGCGGCTGCATCCCGCTCGGCCAGGGCCTTGTCGAGCGCAGCCCGGGCGGCCAGGATCTGGGCCGGATGGGTGCCGGCCTTGACATTTTCCAGATTGGCCTCGGCAGCCGTGACGGCAGCCTGCGCCTGGGCCATCTGCGCCTGAAGCAGGCTCGTATCCAGCTCGACCAGCACCTGCCCGGCCTGCACCTCATCCCCCTCCCCGGCATAGAGGCCCACCACCAGCCCGCCCAACTCGGAGACGATGGACACCGACTCCCCCTCGACCGTACCTGAAGCGCGCAGGACCTGCTTCTCTTTAACCTCTATCTCGCCCCCCAAGCGGGTGACCAATTGCCCGGCCCGCCCGGGTTCCATCCCACCGGCCACCAACAGGTTCACCGCCTGGTCCGGCGAGGTGCGCACCCACCACCCGAGGCCCACCATCCCTGCAATCAGGATCACGGCCACCAACACCGCCAACCTTTTCATCTCATCTCTCCGCCTTCAACCGGCCCGGTGGGACAACTGCCAGCAGTTGTCCTACCGGCATCCACAATCACCGCATCGGCAGGCATCCCCGGCTTGAGGGCGTGGCCGGGATTGGGCAGGCTGACCTTCACGGCAAAGACCAGGTTCACCCGCTCCTCGTGGGTCTGGACGTTTTGCGGCGTGAACTCGGCCTGGCCAGCAATAAAGGACACGGTGCCCACAAAGGTGCGACCGGGGTAGGCATTCACCGTCACCGACACCGGCTGGCCGATGTGCACCTGGCCCAACCGGTTCTCCGGCACATAAAGGGTCAGGGTCAGGTGGTCCAGGTCGGCCAGGGTCAGCAAGGGGGCGCCGGGGCGGGCCACCTCTCCCACATTCACCGTCCGCTCCAGCACCAGGCCGGAGATGGGGGCTTTCAGGCTGAACCGGGTCGCCTTGACCTGAAGCGCCTCCAGCGCAGCGCGGGCCACCTCGACCTGGGCCTCGGCAGCGGCGATCTGCTGCGGCGTGGCCCCTATCCGCAGGCCGTCCACCTGGGCCTGGGCCAGGGCCACATTGGCCCGGGCGATCTCGACCTGGGCCTGGGCCGCATCCACCTGGGCCTGCAGGGCCAGGGGATTGGCCTTTTGCCGCTGAAGCTGGGCCAGGTAGCTCTGGGTGCTGCTCAAGGCCACCTCAGCCTGGTCCAGACCGGTCCAGGCCAGCCACGACTGATAGGTGGCCATGGCCTGCTGATAGCGGGCCGTGGGCAGCCGATCGGAAGAGAGCCTGACGTGCACCTTGACAAAGACAGTGATCGTGCCATCGTCAATCACGATTTTGTATTTGCCCAGGATATATTCCCCATCTGCCAGGTCGGGAGGCAACGGGATCTCGGGCGGCAAGGTGCCCAGGTCAAAGGAGCCGACCAACACCCACTCGTCAAACGGCTCAAACTCCTCCAGGAGGCTGACCATCTCGTCGGCGAAGTCGCGGCCAACCTGGGCCGAATTGGCCAGGGCCTGGGCCCGTCGCTGCTGAAAGGCCAGCACCCCCAATTGCGCCTGGGCCGCCGTAATGGCCAGCTCCAGGTCCTGGGGATGGTCGCGCATCGCCTGAGCATCCTCCCACGCCAGGCGGGCCGCTTCTTCGGCCACCTGGGCCTGCCGCAGCAGCGCCAGGGCATGGTCCAGCGTCTCTGGCCGGGCGCCGGCCTTCACCCGGGCCAGGTTGGCCTGAGCTACGGCCACTTCGGCCCTGGCCTGTTCGATCTGAGCCCGCAGCAGCGAATCGTCGAGCTGGACCAGCACCTGCCCCTGCTCCACCTCGTCCCCCTCGTCGGCGTAGAGGGTCAGAATACGCCCGCCCAGGTCGGTGGTCACCGCGGCTTCCTCGGCTTCGATAAAGCCAGAGGCGACCAGCCCCTCCGGCTGCTCCTCCGGCCCCAGGCCTAGCTTCTGCTCCGCCTTCCTGAACTCGTCCTGCAACCAGGACCCCCACGCAGGGTGGGTGTGGAGGAACCACCGCCCCCCCCCGATCGCCCCGACCAGCAGGGTCAAGACAGCCGCAACGGCCCATCCTCGCTTCATCTTACTCCCTCCATCCGCCCCTCACGATTTGCCACCGGCCCGCAGTGGCGCCCGCACGCTGGAGATGAACACATCTTCCAGGGATGGGGCAATCCGGTCCATGGCCCGCACGCCGATGCCCCTGGCGCCCAGGGCCTCCTCGATGCGCGGCTTGAGGGCCTCCACGTCGGGGGCGACGGCATGGATCAGCAGGCCATACAGGGCCACCTCCTCAAAAACTCCCATCTCCCCCAGCACCGGGATGGCCGCGGCCGGGTCCTCGCAATCGATCTCCAGCACCTGACCGCGCATACGGGTCTCCTTGATCTCGGCCGGCGACCCCAGAGCCACGATCCGCCCGAACTGGATGAAGGCCAGGTTCTGGCAGTGCTCCGCCTCGTCCATGTAATGGGTCGTGACCAGGATGGTCGTCCCCTTGTTGGCCAGATCGTACAGCAGGTCCCAGAAGGCGCGGCGGGAGAGGGGGTCCACGCCGGCGGTCGGCTCGTCCAGAAAGAGCATCTCCGGGTCGTGGAGGATCGCCGCGCCCAGGGCCAGGCGTTGCTTCCAGCCGCCCGACAGGTTGCGGGTCAGCTCGCGCTCGCGGCCCTCCAACCCGGCCATATGCAGGACGAACCCCTTCCGTTCCCGGAGCCGTTTGCCCATCACCCCGTAGGTCCGCCCGTAAAAGTTCAGGTTCTCCTCCACCGTCAGGTCATCGTACAGGCTGAACCGCTGCGACATATAGCCGATGCGCTTCTTGACCTCTGCCGTCTGGCTCACGATGTCAAAACCAAGCACACTGGCCCGGCCCGAGGTCGGCTTGAGCAGGCCCAGCAACATGCGGATCGTCGTTGTCTTGCCCGCGCCGTTGGGGCCCAGGAAGCCAAAGATCGCCCCCCGTTCTACCGTAAAGCTCACGTGGTCCACCGCCACAAAGTCCCCGAACTTTTTGGTCAGGTCTACCGCTTCCACGGCGTGGTGGTCAGCCCGGTCCGGGCCGTGCGTGCCCATCTGCCTACCCCCCTTCTTCTGCCGCCAGGCGGCGGACCAATGAGATAAAGGCTTCCTCCATGCGGGGGCGGGTCTGGCGCAGGCTGAGCACCTCAATGCCGGCAGCGGCCAGGGCAACCTGCAGCGCCTCCCGCCGCCGCGTTGCCTCGTCCACAAAGATGTGGAGCAGATCGCCATAGGCCTGGACCTCCAGCACCCCCTCCAACCCGGCGACCATTTCGCCGGCGCGGCGCAGATCGGTGGGGCGTAGCTCCAGGAGATCGCCGGCCACCAGGCCCTTGATCCGTTCCGGCGTGTCGCAGACGATGATCCGGCCCCGGTAGATCAGCCCCACACGCGAGCAGCGTTCCGCCTCGTCCATGTAGGGGGTGCTGACGAAAATGGTAACGCCCTGCAGGTGCAGTTCGGTCAGGATGTCCCAGAACTCACGGCGGCTCACCGAGTCTACGCCGGTGGTCGGTTCATCCAGAAAGATGATCTCCGGCTGGTGGATAAGGGTACAGGCCAGGGCCAGCTTTTTCTGCATCCCACCCGACAGTTGGGCCGCCCGCCGTTTGCGGAATTCGGTCAGGCGGGCAAAGTGCAGCAGCCGTTCCTTCCGCTCCCGCCGCTCACGGCCGTGCACCTGAAAGATATCGGCAAAAAAATCCAGGTTTTCGGCCACCGACAGGTCGCCATAGAGGTTGAAACGCTGGGCCATGTAGCCGATGCGGCGCTTGATCTGCTCGGCCTCGCGCACCGTGTCCAGGCCGGCCACCTGCGCCCGGCCCTCCGTCGGGTCCATGATGGCGCACAACATGCGGATGGTGGTCGTCTTGCCCGCCCCGTCGGGGCCGACCAGGCCGAAAATCTCGCCGCGCCGGACGGTCAGGTCCAGGCCATCCACAGCGACGCCCCCCTTGAAACGGCGCGTCAGCTTTTCGGTCACAATGGCATATTCCTTGCTCACCCCCTGCTCCCCATATGCATCAACTTAAAGTAGGGCAGGCTTTCAGCCTGCCCAGACGGCCTGGAAAGGCTATCCTACCCCGTAGGAAGGTCATTCCAGCCGCTTCCGAAAACGGGTCGCCGCCAGCAGCGTGACGACCGTACCAAAGATAGCCAACGCCGTCACCTCCCCGCCCAAAACCTCCAGACCAACCCCTTTGAGGATAATGCTGCGCACGATGATCAGGATGTAGGTCAGGGGCACCACCTTGCTGAGATATTGCAGCAGGGTCGGCATGGCATCCACCGGAAAGAAAAAGCCCGACAGAAAGATAGAGGGCAACAAGATGAAAAAGGTCAGCAACATCGCCTCCTGCTGTGTCTTGGACACCGTAGAGATGAGGATGCCCAGGCCCAAGGAAGTCGCCAGAAAGACACAGGCCAGAGCCAACAACAGCGGGATGCTGCCGTGGACCGGCACGCCGAACCACCACACGCCCACGGCCAGGATCTCCAACAGGTCCCAGAAGGCGATGACGACATAGGGCGCCACCTTGCCCACGATCAGCTCCAGGGGCCGGATGGGGGTGACGATCAACTGCTCAATGGTCCCCTGCTCCCGTTCGCGGACGATGGCCATAGCCGTCAGGAGCATGGTCAGGAGTTGCAGCACCGTGCCCATCAGCCCGGGGATCATAAAGTTCGCGCTCTCCATACCGGGGTTATACCACACGTGGGGATGCACCTCGATGCCCGGAACGGCAGCCAGACGGGCGCCCAACGCCTGCTGGATCACCTGCAGCGAGCGGGCCTGCCCCACCCCCACCGCCGCCGACAGGGTGGTGGTCGCCACAGAAGGGTCCGAACCGTCTATGACAAAGCCCACCCTGACCTTCTCACCCCGCTGCAGCGCCCGCTCATAGCCGGCCGGGATGATCAGTCCCGCCCGCACCGTGCCGCCATCCATGGCCCGCGCCATCTCTGCCTCATCCCCGACGACCAGGATAATGTCAAAATAGCCGGAGGCGCGATAGGCCTCTATCAGCTCCCGGCTGCCAGGCGTGCGATCCCGGTCCAGCACCGCCGTGCTCAGGTGTTTCACGTCGGTTGTGGCCGCATACCCCAGCAACAGGAGCTGGACTACCGGGATCAGGAACATCACGGCCAGGGTGCGGGGGTCGCGCACGATGTGCAGGAACTCTTTGCGCATCACAGACAGGGTCCGGACCAACATCCCTCATTCCCCATCCCCGGGTTTCAGACCATCAAAGACGATGGTCGCCAACAGATCGGGCACCTCATCCCAGGCCGCATGGATCGGTTCGTCGCCGAGGATGCGCATCACCAGCAGGCCGATGACCATGCCCTGGACCAGCCGCGTCACCAACGGCACATTCACCGGCCGAATCTGGCCCCTCTCGACCTGAGCCTGGATATACAGCTCCAGCAGCCCGGCGATGGGCAGCAGGTACTGCCGGTAGAACTGCTCCCGCAGGTCAGGGTTGATGAACACCTGGGGCAGCAACGCCTTGAGCATCTCCTCCCCCTGTTCAAAACGAGACAGGCGGTGGCGAAAGGCGCTACAAAAAAATTGGCGAACATCCCCTTCCACGGCGCGGGCCAGCTCGGCAGGCAACCGCCCCACCTCCGACAGGCGAGCCATAAGGCCGATGAGCAGGTCGGCCTTGTTCTCAAAATAGTTGTAGATGGTGCCATCGGCCACGTCGGCCAGCTCGGCAATGTCGTGGATGGTGGCCTGATGAAAGCCCTTGTGGGCAAAAACGGTGGCGGCCGCATCCAGGATGCGGCCTTCGCGCTCCAGCCTGAGCCGCTCGCGGCGGCGCAACGGTCGGCTTGCCTCACTCATGGTGAACACTCCATCATTTATGAATGAACATTCACTCATATTATACACCGGTCCGGCCCGGTTGTCAAACCGGCCTCGGTCATTTGCAGACTGGCCGGGCTATGCTATAATAGGCCCGCCAGAATAACCAGAAAGGCAGGGCCTGAGCAAATGAGCAGCGAGTATCCGGACGTGTTGGGTGACCTGGTGGATGCCCGGCAGCGGTTTGAGGTAAACGGCGTGCAGTATGTCATGGCCCTGGATCCGCCGGCCATCGCTCCCGGTGAAACGACCTCCCTCCGCGTCTGGTTGCAGAGCTGCTGGGATATGCCCCTCCAGGTGGCCCTCACCCTCTACCTGCCTGTCCAACCCCTCGCCGCCTTCTCCATCATCCAGGAGCAAACCGATGTGCCGCTGGAGCCGGCCGAAGTGGGCGAACTGACCATCCCCATCGCCACCTCGGCGGACCTCCCGCCCGGAGAGTATCTCCTGTCAACTAGGCTGGGGGTCCAGTTCGAGACGCGAGGGCTGTATGTCCGCAGCCAGAAGAGCGAGGGGCAACTGGGCGACACCCTCCTGAGCTTTCACACCGGCCTGGCCCTGGCCGCCACGATAGGGCTGGGCTTTGTAGCCCGCACCCAACCGGAGCAGGACCTGCCCCTGCACGTGGCAGGGGAGCCCCAACCCGGCCCGGCCCCCGACCTGACGCCCACGTTTGTCTCCCACTGGACCGTGGCCGATCTCCCCATCCAGGGCAAAGCGCGCCGGTATGTCAACGAGCAGCGCCTGCACCTCCAGCCCCAACTGACCCGCCAGGCGCTGTACCTCTCTTTCCTGCAGGAAAGCCAGGAGCGGTTCCGCGATGCCGGCCTGCCCCTGCACATCGGCGAGGCGATCGCGCTGGCCAAGATCCTGACCTACAGCGCCGAGTATTTTTTAAAGCACCCCTCCAGGCAAGATGGGGTGCTGGTGCCGGCTTACATCCTGGCTTATCGCTACAACCTGTCGGTGAACGATCCGGTCTTTTTGATCACCCGCGCCGACTATCCCCGCCTGGTGCGCCTGGCCATTTCACTCAGCTTTGGCCTGCTGCGCCAGCGCCTGGGGCAGGATGTGTGGACAAAGGTCGAACAGTTAGCGGTTGCCGATCTGGTGACCGACCGGGTGACTCAGGGGGGCGTCTTATCGGCCGAATTCCTCTACCTGCCTCTGCTCCTGGGGGGGATCCTGATCAACAACCAGGTGCAAATGCCCGGCGAGGACCCGGCCCAAAGCCTGAAGTTGCTGGCCCAGGCCCGCCAGAAACGGGCCGCCGACCTGGCTGAAAACCCGGAACTGACCCTCCTCCTGGACCGGCTGACGCAACAGGCCTGATGTCCGCCCCTGTTTATGCTTTTGCCACGCCCCGGTTTTTCGAGTATAATGCAACCGGCCAGAACTGATACCAGGGCTATGAGGAAAGGAGGTGAGGTCCCCAGCTGACAAAACTGCTCTCTGTCTGCCAGCGATCTACAGAAACATTTCCCAAACCAAGGAGGAGTAGAAATGTTGCCCAAGAAATTGCAGTGGCTCCTGGCCACGCTGGTTATCGTGAGTATGGTGCTGGCTGCCTGCGGCCCGACTCCGACCCCTCCCCCAGCACCCAAACCCACAGACACCCCCAAGCCAACTGAGGCAGCCCAACCGACCGCCCCGCCCAAAGAGAAGCTGAAGGTGGCCTTTGTGTACGTGGCCCCCATCGGTGACCTGGGCTGGACCTGGGCCCACGACCAGGGGCGCCTGATGGTAGAGGAAAAGCTGGGGGACAAGGTCGAGACGGCCTACATCGAGAATGTGCCGGAAGGCCCCGACGCCGAACGGGTCATCCGCGACTTTGCCCAGAAGGGCTATGACCTGATCTTTACCACCAGCTTTGGCTTCATGGACCCCACCATCACCGTCGCCCAAGAGTTCCCCAACACCTGGTTCGTCCACATCTCCGGCTACAAGACCGCCCCCAACGTCAGCACCCTCTTTGGCCGCATGTATCAACCCCGCTTCCTCTCCGGCCTGGTCGCCGGCAAAGCCACCAAGAGCAACAAGATCGGCTATGTTGCCGCCTTCCCCATCCCAGAAGTGATCCGGGGCATCAACGCCTTCACCCTGGGCGTGCGCACCGCCAACCCCAACGCCACCGTCCATGTGGTCTGGACCAACACCTGGTTCGGCCCGCCAGAGGAGAAGGAGGCCGCCGAGGCGTTGCTGGACCAGGGCTGCGACGTCATTGCCCAGCACCAGGACACCACCGAACCGCAAAAGGCTGCCGCCGACCGGGGAGCGGTCTCTATCGGCTATGATTCGGACATGGGCAAGTTCGTCGGCGACACCGTCCTCACCAGCCCCCTCTGGAACTGGGGCGTCAAGTATGTAGAGATCGCCGAAAAGGTCCTGGCCGGCACCTACTCCAGCGAGGCCTACTGGGGCAGCATGAAGGATGGCATCGTGGACCTGGCCCCCCTCAGCCCCAAGGTAGATGCCGAAACCGTCGCCCTGGTGGACCAGTATAAAACCAAGATCCTGAACGGCGAGTGGGACGTCTTTTGCGGCCCCGTCAAGGGCCAGAACGGCGAGCTTTCCGTCGCCGCCGGCACCTGCCTGGATGATGCCGCCATGCTCAGCATGGACTGGTTCGTCGAGGGGGTCGTCGGCGAAGCCCCCGGTAAGCCACCAGTGGCTGCGCCTACAGCCGAACTGCCGAGCGCGGCATTCGTCTATGTCGGCCCCACCGGCGACCTGGGGTGGACCTACGCCCACGACCAGGGCCGCCTGGCGCTGGAGGCAATGGGGGTCAAGACGGCCTATGCCGAGCTGGTGGCCGAAGGCCCCGACGCCGAGCGGGTCGTCCGCGACTTTGCCCAGAAGGGCTACAAGATCATCTTTGCCACCAGCTTTGGCTACATGGACTCGGTCATTGCCGTGGCCCAAGACTATCCCAACACCTACTTTGAGCACTGCACCGGCTACAAGACGGCCGACAATGTGGGCATCTATGATGGCCGGGGCTACCAGGGCTGGTATCTGGCAGGCATCGTCGCCGGCAAGATGACCAAAAAGAATATCGTGGGATATGTGGCGCCCTACCCCATCCCCGAAGTGGTGCGCAACATGAACGCCTTTACCCTGGGCGTCCGCTCGGTCAACCCCTCGGCCACCGTGCATCCGGTCTGGATCTTTGCCTGGGTGGACCCGCCCAAAGAGCGGGAAGCGGCCCAGGCCCTGTATGACCTGGGGGCCGACGTCATTGCCCGGGAGAGCGACTCGACCGAGGCCGACAAGCTGGCCGAGGAAAAGGGGATCTATGTCATCGGCTATAACTCGGACGTAGCCCGTGACCAGTCGCCCCATGCCTTCCTGACCGCGCCCATCTGGCACTGGGAGGTGTTCTACAAAAAGGTGGTGCAGGATGTGGCCAACGGCACCTGGACCAACGAGCCGGTGTGGTGGGGGATGAAAGAGGGCATCCTGAGCCTGGCCCCCATCGCCGACTTTGTGCCGCAGGAGGTCAAAGACCTGGTCGAAAAGGAAAAGGCGCGGATCCTTTCCGGCGAGTTCGATGTGTTCGTCGGCCCCATCAAGGACAACGAGGGGACGCTGCGCGTGCCCGCCAACCAGACCATGACCGACGAGGAAAAGCTGTCGTTCGACTGGCTGGTCGAGGGGGTTGTGGGAGAGATCCCGAAATAATCGGTTGCAGAGATCAGGTACCGGGTATCGCGCCTCAGATACCCGGTACCTGACACCCGGCATCGGATAGCGGGTACAGGTATGGGCACAGAAGACAAAGGGCGTAGCACCGAGGACGCACCGCCCGCCGTCGAGATGCGCGGCATCGTCAAGCGTTTTCCGGGTGTCCTGGCCAACGATCATGTGGACCTGACCGTCCAGCCGGGGGAGATCCACGCCCTGCTGGGTGAGAACGGCGCCGGCAAGAGCACGCTGATGAATGTGCTGGCCGGCCTCTACCGGCCCGATGCCGGTGAAATCCGGGTGCGCGGCCACCTGGCCGACATCCACTCCCCCCGCGAGGCAACCCGCCTGGGGATCGGCATGGTCCACCAGCACTTTATGCTGGTCGAACCCCACACGGTTGCCGAAAACATCATCCTGGGCCTGAACCGACCACGCTTCCACCTGGACATGCCCAAGATCGAGGCCGAGATCGGCAAACTGTCGGCCCGCTATGGCCTGCAGGTGGACCCTGCCGCCTACATCTGGCAGCTTTCGGTCGGCGAGCAACAGCGGGTCGAGATCCTGAAGCTACTCTACCGCGGCGCCGAGGTCCTGATCATGGACGAGCCCACCGCCGTCCTGGCTCCCCAGGAGATTGAGGAGCTGTTTCACAACCTGCGGGCCATGGCCGCCGAAGGCAAATCGGTGATCTTTATCTCCCACAAGCTGGGGGAGGTGCTCGAGATCGCCGACCGGATTACCGTGCTGCGCAGAGGACAGGTGACCGCCTCGGGGCTGAAACCGGCCGAAACAACCCGCGCCGAGCTGGCCCGCCTGATGGTCGGGCGGCCGGTCCTGTTTCACCTGGAGCGGGAAGCGCAGGAACCCGGCGAGGTGCTCCTCACCGTGGAGGGCCTCTCGGCTTACAACGACAAGGGCCTGCCGGCCCTGCGCCATGTGTCCTTCCAGATCCGGGCCGGCGAAATCCTGGGCCTGGCCGGGGTGGCCGGCAACGGCCAGCGGGAGCTGGTGGAGGTCATCACCGGCCTGCGGCGGGCCACCGGCGGGTCGGTCCGGCTGGGAGGCTGTGACCTGACGAACAAACCACCGCGCTGCGCCATTGACCTGGGCCTGAGCCACATCCCGGAGGACCGCCTGCACACCGGCCTGATCGCCAACATGACGGTCGGCGACAACCTGATC
Organism: Anaerolineae bacterium; assembly: GCA_034435455.1. Lineage (GTDB taxonomy): Bacteria > Chloroflexota > Anaerolineae > JAAYZQ01 > JAAYZQ01 > DAOTXL01. The sequence continues at coordinate 2,595 of DAOTXL010000026.1, read as the reverse complement.
CTCAAAGGCTACCGCCGCCCCCCCCTCTCGAAAATCGGCTTTTTGGTAAAACAGGCCATCGTCCGTTTTGTGGAACAGTTGATCCGCCGGTTCGAGATCGCCACACCCGGCCGTGACACTCCGATGAAGAACCTGTCGGGCGGCAACCTGCAAAGAGCCCTGCTGGCCCGCGAGATCTCGACCCGGCCCAAAGTGATGATTGCCATGCAGCCCACGCGCGGCCTGGATGTGGGCGCCATCGAGGGAGTACACCGGCTGTTGCTGGACCTGCGCCGCTCCGGAACGGCGATCCTGCTGGTTTCGGAAGAGTTGGACGAGATCCTGGCGCTGAGCGACCGCATCGCCGTGATCTATGAGGGCCGCATCATGGGCATCCTGCCCGGCGACCAGGCCAACGTGCAGGAGATCGGACTGATGATGGCCGGGCAGGAGGCAGGGGGCAGGAAGCCAGAGGGATGAGGGATGAGGATCGTATTTGAACGCCGCCTGGAACCTTCGCGCCTGATCGCCGTGCTGGTGCCCACCCTGTCGGTCGTCCTGGCCCTGGCTATGGGGGGCATCCTGCTCCTGGCTGCCGGCGCCAACCCGCTCACCACCTACAAGGCGATGTTCGAGGGAGCCTTTGGCACCACCTATGCCCGCTCCGAGACGCTGGTCAAGGCCATCCCTCTGATGCTGACCGGCCTGGCCGTGTCCATCGCCTTCCGCATGTTGTTCTGGAATATCGGCGCCGAGGGACAACTGGTGATGGGGGCGATTGCCACCGCCTGGTTCCCCCTTTTTCTGCTCCGAGATAGCCACCTGTCTCCCACCCTGCTCCTGATTTTGATGGGTGGGGCCGCCTTTGCCGCCGGGGCGCTGTGGGGGCTGATCCCGGCCGCCCTGAAAGCCTTTCTCCGCGTCAACGAGATCATCACTACGCTGATGCTCAACTATGTGGCCATCCTGCTGCTCGATTACCTGTACACCGGCCCGTGGAAAGACAAACATGGCTACGGCTTTCCCGGCACGGCCAGCTTCAAAGAGATGGCGGCCCTGCCCCGCCTGCCGGAGTGGCTCCACGCCGGGCGGGTGCACGTGGGTCTCCTCATGGCCATCGTCGCGGCGGTTTTGATCTGGCTGATCCTGATCCGCACCAAATGGGGCTACGAGATCCGGGTCATCGGCGAGAACCCGCAGGCAGCCCGCTATGCCGGCATCAACCTGGCCCGCAACATCCTGTTGGTCATGCTGGTGAGCGGGGGGCTGGCCGGGCTGGCCGGCTATGGCCAGGTGGCGGGCATCGCCTTTCGCCTGCAAAAGGGGATCGCCGTCGGCGATGGCTTTACGGCCATCATCATCGCCTGGCTGGCCAAGCTGCACCCTATCGGCGTGCCGATCGTGGCGGTGCTGATGGCCGGCCTGAGCACCGGCGGCGACCAGATCACGATCACAATGGGGCTGCCGGCCGCTATGGCCCGCGTGTTGCAGGGAGCGATCCTGTTTTTCGTGCTGGCCGGCGACATCTTTGTGCGGTACCGGTTGCGCGTGGTGCGTACGGCTACCGGTAAGGGATAGGGGCGAGCCACATGGACCTGGCACTGCTGATCTCCATCCTGGCTGTAACCATCCAGGCCGGCACCTCGCTGGTCTTTGCTACCGTCGGCGAAATCCTGACCGAACGCTCCGGCATCCTCAACCTGGGGCTGGAAGGGATCATGATCATGGGCGCCGTGAGCGCCTTTGCCGGGGCTTATCACACCGGCAGCCTGGCCGCCGGGGTGCTGATCGCCCTGCTGATCGGGGCGCTGCTGGCGACGATCCACGCCCTCCTGACCATCTCCTTCCGCACCGACCAGGTGGTCACCGGTCTGGCGTTGACCCTGTTCGGCACGGGGCTGGCCAGCTTTCTGGGACAGCGCCTGGGGCCGGGCGGCAAGCCGCTGGTGGGCGAAGTGGGCCCCAAATTCACCAAGGTCGCCATCCCGCTGCTCTCGCAGATCCCCTATGTGGGGGAGCCGCTGTTCAAGCAGGACCCGCTGGTGTATGTCATGTACCTGCTGGTGCCCGCCGTGACCTATTACATCTACAAGACCCGCCCCGGCCTGCACCTGCGGGCCGTGGGCGAGAACCCGGCCACCGCCGACGCCATGGGCGTCCACGTGGCCCGCATCCGCTACCTGCACACCCTCGTCGGCGGGATGCTCATCGGGTTGGGCGGGGCACACCTGTCGCTGGCCTACACTCCCGGCTGGACTGAGAACCTGACCGGTGGCCGCGGCTGGATCGCCATTGCCCTGGTGATCTTTGCCACGTGGGACCCACGACGGGCGGTGCTGGGGGCGATCCTGTTTGGCGGGGTGAACGCCATTCAGTTTCGGCTGCAGGCCGCCGGCACCACCATTCCGGCAGCCTTCCTGGGCATGATGCCCTACCTGTTCACCGTGGTGGTCCTGGTGATCATCACCTGGTGGGAAACGTTCCGCCGGCGGGTCGGCGCGCCGGCCGCGCTGGGGCAGCCCTACGTCCGCGAAGAGCGAGGGTAGCCACCCCCCTCCTGCTCCCTGCCCCCAATGTAGGGCAGGCTTTCAGCCTGCCCAGACGGCCTGGAAAGGC
>DAOTXL010000025.1:0-120298 GCA_034435455.1 Anaerolineae bacterium | reverse complement strand
TACCAACTCACGCCTCTCAGCAATGTGCAGCAACGAATCCTGAATCTGATGTCACTGCCGGCCGACCTCTATACCAGGCTCGTGCCCGGCGCAAAATTCGCCGGCGGTGGTTGAAAATGCCCGAAAGAGGAGTCTATGTCTAACCGCCTGGGATTTCACGTGGAACCCCTGCTGTTGGCCCTGGTCCCGCTGTATGCCGTTGCCCCCACGGCCAGGACGCTCATCCTGGTGCAGGTCGCCGCCCTGGCTTTGGCGGCCGTGCCGCTCTACCTCCTGGCCGTCCAGGCGCTGGGCCGGCCGACCTGGGCGCTGGCCTTCCCTGTGCTCTACCTGCTCTCGCCGGCCGTGCACAACGCCACCCTGTCCTACTTTCATCCCGTCACCCTCGGCGTGCTGCCGGCGCTGGCCGCCCTGCTGGCCCTGTGGCGGCGCAGGGGGCGCGCGGCCCTGCTGTTCGCCGCGGTGGCCTTGCTGGCCCGGGAGGACTACGGCTTGTGGCTGGCGGCGCTGGCCATCGTCGGTTGGGGGCGAACCCGGCAACCGGTGTGGATCGCCGCCGGCCTCGCCGGCCTGGCCTGGTTCCTGGTGGCAACCCTGGCCATCATCCCGACCTTCCTGGCCGGGCAGCGGTCTCTCTTTTGGGAACGCTATTCCTTCTGGTTGCAGGGACCGGAAGCATGGCACAACCAGACGTTTCTGGCCGAAAGGGGAAGGTACCTGCTGAATCTTTTGCTCCTGGGCGGGGCGGGCGCACTTCTGGCCCCGCTATGGGCTTTGCCGGCCCTGCCGACGCTGGGGCTGAACCTGCTGGCGAACTATCCACTGCCCTTCTCCCTCGACAGCTACTACAGCTCCCTGGTCGCGCCGCTGCTCCTGGCGGCAGCCGCCATCGGCCTGGGTCGCTGCCGCCCCGGCCGGCAAAAGGTCGGCATCCTGCTTTTGCTGGCCACAACCCTGTGGGTTCACTGCACCGAGGGCCGCTCGCCGCTGGTGGCCGGCTTCCGCCCACCAGAGTGCCTCTCTCGCCGCCGGGCACTTCAGGCCGTGCTGGCCCTGCTCCCTGACGATGCCCGCCTGAACGCCAGCGAGACGGTGATTTCCCACGTCAGCGGGCGTGAGTGGCTGGAGGCCTTTCCCCGCTGCCGGCGCTGCGACCATATCCTGGTTGACCTCCTCCAGGACCACACCCTCCACCCCGTGCAGGCGCAGCAACATCTGCTCAACCTGCTGGCCGGGGGCTGGGGCGTGGTAGCAGGGCACAACGGCTTCCTGCTGCTCAAGCGTGGCGGGCTACAGGCCGGCATCCCCGCCGACCTGACCTCCTTCGTCCGGCCCACGGGCACACCCCAGTATCCCTTTCAGGTGGTATTTGGCGACAACTGGGAGTTGCAGGGATACGACATTACCTGGGACTGGTGGGGGCGCCCTGCCGCCCGCCTCTACTGGCAAATCCAGCAGCCGACCGACGGCAACTGGCAGCCGGCAGCCCTCGCCCTGGACAAAGAGGACCATCTGTTAGCAACGCCCGATAGCCATCCGCCGGTAGCCTTGCTCTGGCTGCCTGCTTCACAATGGCAGCCGGGCCACACCTACGCCGTCGAGATGCTGCCCTTCGACGCGCCCCCGCACCTGGAACTGGTCGTCGGGGTAGGCGCGCCCCTGGCCGATCCGGCCACCCGGCTGCCTGCCACTGACGGGCGCGACCTGCTGCCGCTGGCCACCCTGGAGCGCCACGGGCGCGGCTGGCGGGTCCACCCGGCCCAGCCCTGACCCCGCCTGGATTCCTGTAAGCCCGGCTGCCGCAAGTTGTTCGTGAACCGCAGGTATGGTATACTGGCCGACAGGGGATCGACCCGGAGATCTCGGTCAAGGAGGAAGGCCATGAAACTGCACCGTTCCACACCATCCAGGGGGTCCATCGGGAGAAAGCTCACCGCAGGAGTGCTCGTCCTGATCCTTTCTGTCCTGGGAAGCCAATCGCCCCGCGCCTCGCTGCCCCTCGACCTGGCCGGCTGTCCCGTCTTTCCTGCCGACAATGTGTGGAACGCGCCGGTGGATACTCTGCCGGTGGATGCCAACTCGGACCTGTACATCGCCACCATCGGCGCCAATACAACCCTCCATGCCGACTGGGGTTCGGGCGAGTGGCCGCCGGGCTCCGGGTCGCCCATCGGCATCCCCTACGTGGACGTACCCGGCAGCCAGCCGCCTGTGCCGGTCACCTTCGACTATGAGGATGAGAGTGACCCCGGCCCTTACCCCATCCCCACCGACGCGCCCATCGAGGGGGGGCCGAACAGCGACGGCGACCGCCACGTGCTGGTGTTGGAGCGGGACCACTGTCTTTTGTACGAACTGTATGACGCCTGGCCCCAGCCGGACGGAAGCTGGCAGGCCGGCTCTGGGGCAAAATTCAACCTGCGCTCCAACGCCCTGCGCCCGGCCGGCTGGACCTCCGCCGATGCCGCCGGGCTGCCGATCCTGGCCGGGCTGGTGCGCTACGACGAGGTGCAGAGCGGCGAAATCCGCCACGCCCTGCGCTTCACCGCCCCTCAGACCCGCCGGGAGTATATCTGGCCGGCGCGCCACTATGCCTCCAACCTGACCGGTCCGCAGTACCCGCCCATGGGCCAACGCTTCCGGCTGCGGGCCGATTTCGACGAGTCGGGCTTTTCACCGGAGGTGCAGGTCATCCTCCGTGCCCTGAAAAAGTATGGCATGATCCTGGCCGACAACGGCTCGTCGTGGTACATCTCCGGCGTGCCGGATGAGCGATGGAACAACGACCACCTCCACGAGCTGCACCAGGTCCACGGCTCCGATTTCGAGGCGGTGGACGAGTCGTCCCTCATGGTTGACCCCAACTCGGGCCAGGTGCGGTTCTACGGCTACCGGCTCTACCTGCCGGTCATCCTGCGCACCTCCTGACATGGCCTCTACCTGCCTGGGGGTGGCTTTCCTCTCGGCGGCGGCGCTGGCCTTCGAGATCACCCTGACCCGGCTTTTCTCCGTCACCCAGTGGTACCATTTTGCCTTCCTGGCCGTCAGCGTCGCCCTGCTGGGCTATGGAGCCAGCGGCACGGCCCTGAGCCTGGTGCCCCGCTGGGCCGCCCCGCCCACCGGCCGCCGCGCCTCGACCCTTTCGGCCCTGTTTGCCGTCGCCGTCGTGGGCGCCTACCTCAGCCTGAACCACCTGCCCTTCGACTCTTACCGCATTGCCTGGGAACGGGTGCAGATCCTCTACCTGGCTCTCTACTATCTGGCGCTGACCGTGCCCTTTTTCTGCGCCGGGCTGGTGACCGGCCTGCTGCTGGCCGCCCACCCCGACCGCGCCAACCGCCTCTACGCCGCCAACCTGCTCGGCTCGGCGCTGGGTGGGCTGGTGCCGGTGCTGGTCCTGCCCCTGGTCGGCGAGGGGACTGTGCTGGTCATCGCTGCCCTCGGCTTCCTCGCCGCCCTCATCTTCCGATTTCCGATCCCGGCCCCCTGCCTCCTGCATCTTGCCTCCTGCCTCCTGCTGCTCCTCCTCTCCGCGAATCTCCCCCCTCTCTTTCGCCTCCGCCTCTCGCCCTACAAAGCCCTGAGCCAGGTCCTCCGCTTCCCCGACGCCGAGGTCGTCTGGCAGCGGTGGAACGCCTTTTCCCGGGTGGACCGGGTGACCAGCACGGCCATCCGCTCCGCGCCGGGGCTGAGCCTCAGCTATCCTGGCGAGCTGCCGGCCGAGGATGGGCTATTCGTGGATGGAGATGACCTGTCGCCGGTGCTCAGAACGGGTGGGCAGGATTTCGCCGGGTATCTGCCGGTGGCATTGCCCTACCAACTGCGGCCCGGTTGCCGGGCGCTGCTGCTGGAACCCCGCGGCGGGTTGGACCTGGAGGTGGCGCTGAGCCAGGGCGCCGCGTCGGTGGTGGCCGTGGAGAGCAACCCCCTGGTGGTCGAGGCCGCCGCCGGCGCGTATCACCATCCCCGCGTGGAGGTGGTGTTCGAGGAAGGGCGCAGCTTTGCCCGCAGGAGCAGCGGGTCCTTTGACATCGTTCACCTGGCCCTGACCGATGGCTACCGGCCGGTGACCTCCGGCGCCTATAGCCTGGGCGAACGCTACGACCTGACCGTGGAGGCCTTTGCCGACTATCTGGCCCGGCTGCGACCGGGTGGGCTGTTGGTCATCGAGCGTTGGCTGCAACTGCCCCCCAGCGAGGAACTGCGCGCCGGGGCGGTGGCCGTGGCCGCCCTGCGCCGCGCCGGCGTCGCCGACCCGGCGGCCCACCTGGTCGTCGTCCGCGACTGGCAGGTGGGCCTCCTCCTGGTCAAGAACGGGGCCTGGACCCCCGACGAACTGGCCACCATCCGCCGGTTCTGCCAGGAGCGCAGCCTGGACCTGGTGGCCATGCCCGGCCTGACCGAGGCCGAAGCCAACCGATACAACCTCCTGGAGGAACCGGTCTACTACCGCGCCTTCCGGCAATTGCTGGCCGACCCCGAAACCCTCTACAGCCGGTCGGCTTATGACGTGCACCCGCCCACCGACGACCGGCCCTTCTTTTTTCACTTTTTCAAATGGAGCCAGACCAGGGCCGTGTTGCAGCAATTGGGCAAGACCTGGCAGCCGTGGGGGGGGAGCGGCTACCTGGTATTGGTGGCGCTGCTGGGGGTCGCCCTGTTTGCGTCCACCCTGCTGATCCTGCTGCCCCTGGCCGGCAAAAAGGGGGAAAAAGGGCCGAAGGGCCGGGGATTGCTCTATTTCGGGTTGCTGGGGCTGGGGTTCCTGTTCGTCGAGATCCCGCTGATGCAGCGTTTCATCCTGTTCCTGGGCCGGCCTCTGTATGCCGTCACGACGGTTCTGGCAGCCCTGTTGCTCTTTTCGGGGCTGGGGAGCCTGGCTGCCGCCCGGTTTTCCGCCCGGCGGACGTTGCCGCTGCTGGTAGTGGCCATCCTGCTCTACCCCTTGGGGCTGGGGCCCCTCTTCCGGGCACTGCTGGGCATGTCCCTGCCTGTCCGCCTGCTGGCGACCCTCCTCAGCCTGGCCCCCCTGGGCTGGCTGATGGGCACCCCTTTTCCCGGCGGACTGGCCTGGCTCCGGGAACGGGCGCCGGGGTTGGTACCGTGGGCCTGGGCGGTCAACGGCTGTACCTCCGTGTTGGCTTCCATCCTGGCCGCGATGATCGCCCTGTCGGCCGGGTTCTCATGGGTGCTGGCGGCCGCCGCCCTCTCCTACGCCTGCGCCTGGCTTGCCCTCCGCTGACCCCCCCATTTGCCCATTTGCCCATTCCCTGGTACAATTCCCGGCCATGAAGGACAGACCATCGCTGCCGCCGCCCATCTGGGTGGACACGACGGCCGGCTTTCGCGCCATGCTGAGCCATCTGCGGGGCGAACCGGCCCTGGCCATAGATACCGAATCGAACAGCCTGTATGCCTACCGGGAGCGGGTCTGCCTGCTCCAGATCTCGGTGCCGGGGAGCGACTATCTGGTAGACCCCCTCTCTCTGGACGATCTTTCTGCCCTGGGCTCCCTGCTGGCCGATCCGGCGGTGCTCAAGGTATTGCATGGCGCCGAATACGACCTGCGGGGGCTGCATCGGGATTTTGGCTTCACCCTGGCAAACCTGTTCGACACCATGTGGGCCAGCCGCATCCTGGGCTGGCCGGCCCACGGCCTGGCCTCGCTGCTACAGACCCATTTCGGCGTGCACCTGGACAAAAGGTATCAACGGGCCAACTGGGGGGTACGGCCCTTGCCCCCGGAGCAACTCAACTATGCCCGCCTGGATAGCCACTACCTGCTGCCCCTGTATGAACTCCAGGCCGGCGCGCTTGCCGCCAAAAAGCGGTGGCCTCAGGCTCGACATCGTTTCGAACTGTTGGCCCAAACCCGGTGTGAGGCCAAACCCTTCGATCCCGAAGGCTTCTGGCGACTGCCCGGCGTCCACGACCTGGACGACGCGGGCCGGGGGGTGCTGCGCGAGCTATATCTCTTCCGCGACCGGTGTGCGCGGAGCGAGGACCGCCCGCCCTTCAAGGTGCTCTCCACCACCGCCCTGCTGGCCCTGAGCGAACGACGGCCCCAGAACCCGGCAGCCCTGCGTCAGGTGAGGGGAATTTCAGAGCGGATGGTCGGGGTCTATGGACAGGAGTTGCTGGCAGCCATCCGCCGGGGGATGGCCCGGCCCCTGGCCTGGGAAAAACGCCCTCACCTCAACAACGACCTGGCCCACCGGCCAGACGGCCGCCCCTCTGGAGCCTGCCAGGCCCGTTTCGAGGCGCTGCGCGCCTGGCGTAACGCCAGGGCCAAAGCCCACGGCGTCGAGCCGGACATCATCCTGCCCAACCACACCCTATGGCTGGTGGCCGAACGCAACCCCCGCAGCCGCGCCGACCTGACCCGGAACGGCCTGCTGGCCCGCTGGCAGGCAGAGGAGTTCGGCGACGAACTGCTGGCCATCCTCAACAGCGCGCGCTGACCGCTGACCCCTACTTGAACACATACATAATCAGCACCACGGCCAGGCCCCACAACAGCAGGTCCAGCAAGAGGGGCAGATCGGTGTAGACGAGCATCTCCGGCGCCCCCCCCTCCCCTTTGACGTGGATGAGGTACAGATAGCGGAACAGGCCATAGATGACGAACGGGATGGTCAGCATCATGGCGTTGTTGGGGGGCAGGTTCGTCGCCGAGAAGGTGTAGAGGGAGTAGGCGATGACCGCCCCGGTGGTCACCAGGTGGCTCATCTCGTCCAGGAACTCGACCGTGTATTCGTCGAGGATCTTGCGATGGTTTTCTGCCCCGCTGGCCAGCAGGACCAGCTCATTGCGCCGCTTGCCGATGGACAGGAACAGGGCCAGGAAAATGGTGCACAGATACAGCCACGGCGAAAAGCGCTCGGCCTGGGCCACGACCACACCGGCGGCGACCCGCAGGACAAAACCGGCCGTCACGACCATCACATCTACAATGACCAGGTGCTTCAGGTAGAAAGAATAGGCCAGGTTCAATAAAAAATAGACCAGGACGATCAACCCGAAATAAAGGTCCAGCCCAAAAGACAGCGGCAGGCAGAGGGCCAGGATGACCACCGCCGACAGGATGGCAAACCACGGCTTCAACTGGCCCGATGGCAGGGCGCGCCGTTTCTTCTTCGGATGGAGTTTGTCCTTCTCCAGGTCGGCCAGGTCGTTGATGATGTACACCGTGCTGGAAATCATGCAGAACAGGACAAAGGCCAGGGTGGTCTTGAGCAGCAGCGGCCAGACGAACAGCTTTTCGTCGAACAGCAAAGCCATAAAGACAAAGCCGTTTTTGATCCACTGCCTGGGCCGCAGCGTCCGGAGCAGGCCATAGACGTTAGTGAACAAGAAACGCATGGTCATCCTCTGATCGCGGGTATAAAGCAATTGAGTAACAATCATACCCGATTCGGGCGCTCCCGTCAACTCTGGAGCAGGGAGAGGAAAAGAACACTCTTTGCGGACCCCCGCCGCTTGCCCATCCCCTCTCTTTATGGTATACTCAGGGCGAGATGGAGCCGATTGACTATTTTGTCCCTGGCGAACCGGGGGAAGAGGAGGCCATCGCCTCCCACCTGCGCCGGCCCATCCCGGCGGGCGTGACCCAGGCCTACGTGGCCGCCTACACCGGGCCGGGCGACCTGGTCCTGGTGCCCTACTGCCAGGGGCCGGCCGTGGTGCGAGAGGCCGTGGCGGCCCAGCGGCGGGTGCTGGCGCTGAACTTTGACCCGCTGTTGGCCCTGGTCGCCGGGGCTGAGGTGGCCCCCCTGCCGGCACGGGAACTGGATGCGGCGGTGGCACGGCTGGGTGACAGCCGCAAACAGGGGGGGCCCCTGCATCGCTACCTGACCGGCTTGTATGCCACGACCTGCCCGGCCTGCCTGCGCCCGGCCACGGCCGACTATTTCATCTGGGATCGGGACCAGAGTGCGCCGGTGGTCAAGTATCTGCGCTGCAGGGCCTGTGCCTGGGAAGGGCAGACGGCCGTGGACGCCGAGGACCTGGCACGGCTGGCCGAAACCCCGGCCCGGGGGATGCATTACCACTACGTCCTGGACCGCGTCGCTCCCCATCCCGAAGGGGACGCGCTCCGGCCGCGGATCGAGATGTGGCTGGAGCTCTATTCGCCGCGCAACCTCTATGCCCTGGCCGAGCTCAGCCTCAAGATCAACAGCCTTTTCCCGGAAGGGCCGGAGCAACGGGCACTCCAGGTCCTGTTGCTGGATTGCCTGGACCGCTGTTCGGCACTGGCTCCGCTGCCCGGCGGTGCAGCCCGCCGCCGGGGCCTGACCCGCCCCAACCACTATCTGGAGCGCAACGTCTGGCACGCCTTCGAGGAGGCCGCTTCGCGCTGGCGATCCCTGGCCGGCCGGCCGGTGGCAGGGTTGGCCGGCAGCCTGGGGGAGTTCCAGAGGGCCGGCGAGAGGGGGGTCGGGTTCGTCGGGCAGGGGTTGGTCCGCGACCTGCCCCGCCTCCTTCCCCCGCGCAGCGTGCGCCTGATCCTGACCAGCCCGCCGCCTCTGGACCCGGCCGCCTGGTCGCTCTCCTACCTGTGGGGGGCATGGCTGCTGGGGGCCGAAGCGGTTGAGCCTTTGCGCCCGTTGCTGCGGCAGCGGGCACCCGATCTGGCGTGGTATGCGCGGGTGATGGCCGGTTCGCTCCGGACGCTGGGCGGCCTGCTGCGCGACGATGGCCGGCTGGTCCTGGTCCTGACCGGCCAGCGGCCCGCCCTGGTCGAAGCCCTCCTGCTGGCCGCCAACAACGCCCGCCTGGGCCTGACCTCGCTGCTGCGCTGTGGCGCCGACTATCGGCTGGAGCTGACGCCGACCTTCCCAATGGCGATCTCCGTCTCCCCAGAACCGCCAGAAGCCCAGATCCGCCAGGCGGCGACGGAGGCGGCTGCCGAAGCGATCCGGGCCCGGGGCGAACCGGCCACCTGGGAAACCCTGCACGCCGCCATCTACCGCCGGCTGGCAGAGACCGGGCTGCTGGCCAGAGCAGCCGAGGCAGAGGGGGAGGGGCCGGCCTCAGCCCTGGACCTGGTGGCCTGGGCGGTGGAAGCCGCGCTGAACGCTCCCCCTTTTGAGCAGGTGGGAAAGCGGTGGTGGCTGGCCGCACCGGCAGGTGGGGCCCGGCCGCTGTCGGATGCCGTGGAGGAGGTGGCTCACCAGGTGCTGCACGATGCGCTGGCGCTGACCGAAGCCGATTTCGCCAGGGCCGTGTACGCCCACTTTCCCGGCTGCCTCACGCCCGATGCAGAGTTGGTGGCCGCCTGCCTGGAAAGCTATGGCTGCCAGCCGACTCCCGGCTACTGGCAACTCCGCGCCGAAGACCTGCCCCAGGCACGGCAGGCCGGGCGCCAGACCGTGATCGAACACCTGCTGGCGCTGGGGCGTCGGCTGGGGTACCGGGCTGCACCCTGGGAACCGTTCGACGTGGCCTGGTTCAAGGGGGAGCAGGCCCGCGCTGCCTTTGTCGTGCGCTGGCGGGCAGCGGTGGGCGAAGCGCTGGCCCTGGGCGACCGGTTGCGGGGAGCCACACCCTACCTGGTAGTCCCCGGTGGCCGGGCGGCGCTGGTGAGCTACAAGCTGGCCCATAACCCCCTCTGGCAGCGGGCTGTGGAGGAGGGGGGCTGGGGGTTCATCAAATACCGACATGTGCGCCAGTTGGTCGCCCAACCGGAAGTGGACGAGTACGCCCTGCGGGCTATCGTCGGCCTGGACCCGATCGTGGAACGCGAGACGGCCCAACTGCCGTTGTTCTGAGGGGGATGGTTCAGATCCGAGGCAGGCGTTTACCGGGACAGGCCAGAAAGCTTGTCCTACAAACAGATTTTTTCATTCGAGGAGGCACCGAAATGGAACTGAAGGGAAAGCGTGTGGCCATACTGGCCGAGAATCTGTATCAGGAGCTGGAGTTATGGTACCCGTTGCTGCGGCTGCGCGAGGCAGGGGCTGAAACCTTGGTCGTCGGCACCGGCAGCGCCGACAGCTACACCAGCAAGCTGGGCTACCCGGTGCAGGTGGATGCCGTGGCCGACCAGGTCTCTGTCGCCGATCTGGATGCGGTGGTCATCCCTGGCGGCTATGCCCCCGACCTGATGCGCCGCTATCCGGCCATGGTCAACCTGGTGCGCCAGGCGTTCGACCAGGGCAAGGTGGTGGCTGCCATCTGTCACGCCGGCTGGATGCTGGCCTCGGCGGGAGTGCTCAAGGGCCGGCGGGCGACCTGCTTTTTTGCCATCAAGGATGACCTGATCAACGCCGGGGCAGAGTATGTGGATGCCGAAGTGGTGCGCGACGGCAACCTCATCACCTCGCGGATGCCGCTGGACCTGCCGGCCTTCTGCCGGACGATCATCGAGGCGCTCAGCGAGTAAGCGATGCCCGGTTCCCAATTCTACACCCGTCGTGGCGATGACGGCACGACCGGGCTGCTTGGCCCGGAGCGGGTGCCCAAGGACGACCCACGCCTCGAAGCCTGCGGCACAGTGGACGAGGCGCAGGCAGCGCTGGGGCTGGCCCGGGCCGGCGGTTGCACTCCCCGCACAGCCCAGGTCCTGCTGGCGGTGCAACGCGACCTCCCGCTGCTGATGGCCGAACTGGTCGCCACCGGCCAGGCCGGTCACCTCCTGGCCGGCCGCATCACAGCGGCACACGTGGACCGCCTGGAGGGGTGGATCGCCGAGCTGGAGGCGCTGGTGCCGATGCCCCGCCAGTTCGTCATCCCCGGCAACAGCCTGCCTGGGGCTGCCCTCCACCTGGCGCGCACGGTGGTCCGCCGCGCCGAGCGGCTGATGGTCCATCTGACCGACGACCGCCGGCCGGGCAACGACCAGTTGGTGCGCTACCTGAACCGGCTGTCGTCGCTGCTCTTTGTGCTGGCCCTCTTTGAAGACCAGGCGGCCATTGAGACGCACAGGGCAGAGCAGGGCAACGGCGAGCCGTTGCCCTACATTCCAGGAGGGTGAGCCATGCGGGAGAAAAAGATACTGCTGGGTGCTCACCAGTCCATCGCCGGCGGCGTGGCCAGGGCGCTGGAACGCGGCCGGTCGGTGGGCTGCGACACGGTGCAGATCTTTGTCAAGTCACCCAACCGCTGGGTCTCCAAACCGTTGACCGGCCAGGAGGTTGCCGACTTTCGAACGGTCGTCGGCCAGACCGGCATCTGGCCGGTCTTTGCCCATAGCCTGTACCTGGTCAACCTGGCCACACCCGATGACGAACTGTGGCACAGGTCGCTGGATGCCCTGACCGATGACCTGGAACGTTGTGAGCGGCTGGGGCTGCCGGGGCTGGTGCTGCACCCCGGCTCGCACATGGGCGCGGGTGAGGAGGCCGGCATCGCCCGCATTGTCGCCGCGTTGGACCAGGTGCACACCCGCCTGCCGGGCTATGCCGTGCAGGTGTGGCTGGAGGTGACCGCCGGCCAGGGGGATAGTCTGGGGCATACCTTTGGCCAACTGCGGGCCATGATTGATGGGGTGAAACAGCCCGAACGCCTGGGCATCTGTTTCGACACGGCCCACGCCTTCGCCGCCGGCTATGAGCTGCGCACCCGGCAGGGATATGAGGCCACCTGGGCCGAGTTCGACCTGGTGCTCGGCCTGGACCGGCTGCGGGCCATCCACCTCAATGACTCGAAAAAGGAGCTGGGCAGCCGGGTGGACCGCCACGACCACATCGGCCAGGGGTTGCTCGGCCTGGAGGCTTTCCGGTTCCTGGTGAACGATCCGCGTTTCTACGGCATCCCGATGGCCCTCGAAACCAACAAAGGCCCCGATCTGGCCGAGGACAGGCAGAACCTGGCCGTGCTGCGCAGCCTGATCTTCCAGGAGCCATGATGCAAAAAATTGAGATCATCCTTGAAGCCATCCGGACCGAACTCGAAGCGCGGAACGCTGCCCGCGACGTGGCCCTGCAACGCTCCCGGGCGCTGATCCGCGACTGCGCCAATGCCATCCGCGCTGCCCATCGCGGCGATCTGGATGAGGCCTGGACACAACTGACCACGGCCGGGGAAGCAGCCCACCAACTGAAGGCCGACCTGGAGCCCTATCCCGATCTGTACTACACCGGCTACGTGCAGGATGCCCTCAAAGAATATGTGGAAGCGCAGGGGGTCTATGCTTTCATGACCGATGGCGACCTGCCAGCCCCGTCCGAGCTGGGCGTCGAACCGGCAGCCTATCTCAACGGCCTGGCCGAAGCGGCCAGCGAATTGCGCCGCCACGCCCTGGACCTGATGCGCCACAACGAGCTGGAACGCGCCGGGCAGATATTGGGGATGATGGACGAGGTGTATGACCGGTTGATGACCCTGGATTTCCCCGAGGCGATCACCGGCGGCCTGCGACGCAATACCGATATGTTACGCGGCGTGGTGGAGCGCACCCGTGGCGACCTGACCACGGCCATCCGGCAGGAGATGATGCGCGCGGCGTTGCAAGAGTTTGAGAAAAAGTTGGAGCTTGAAATTGAATCGAGAGGATGACATCATCCGGGCCGGCGAGGTGGGCCAATACGCTTTTTGTGCCCGGGCCTGGTGGCTGGCGCGGGTGAAAGGCTACCCTTCGGCCAACGTGGCGGCATTGAGCCGGGGTGCAGCCCGGCATCACGCCCACGGTCGGGCGGTGGAGGGCTACCTCCTGTGGCAGCGGCTGGCCGTGCTCCTGCTGGTGCTGGCGGCTGCGGCCTTTGCGGCCTGGCTGCTGCTGAGCCTGTGAAAAGTCTCCCTGCCAAAGGCAGGAAATCCAATTTGGGTGGGCAGCATTGCCGGAGGGCCCAACTGGGAGAGCCAGAAGGATGAGTGCCTGGTCGGAGATGGCCGTTAAAGATGTAAACCTGGACGCGCTGGCACATGTGATCCGCGAGACGGGACAGCCAGTGCATGTGAACCTGCTGGCCCGGGCCGCTATGCGAGCCCGTTTGCAGGCTGAAGCGGGAGAGCGCCTGTATGCACCAGGGGCTCAGTACGCCGCTGGTGAGACCATCCGCTTCCACAGCCGGTCGGCGACGGTCAAGGCAGTAAAAGCCGGTGGCAACCCCAAACAGGGCCCCTTCAAAATCCTGACGCTGGCCCTGCCGGATGGCACGGAGCGACACATGGCTGCCGAAGTGCCCGGTGCGCCGGCCGAGGATCGCCAGCCCGTGACCGACGAACAGGTGGGCCGGATCATCGAACAGCATGGCCCTGCCATTCGGACGGCGGTGCAGGAGGCATTGGGCGCCGATGACCGCTTTGTCTGGTTCCAGGACGCCCAGGGGGATCACTGGTGCCTGGCCCAGATGCTGCCAGAGGTGAGGGATGAGGAGTTGGCTCGGGCATGGCCGTTGCTCCAGGGGCGGTTGAGGGACGGTGTCCTTGCCCCCTGTCCCACGGAAGCGCTGGTGAAAGCGATATGGGGGCAGAAGAACGACGGCAGTAAGGCCTATCTGCTGAAGGCGTTCGCCTTAAACGCAGCGCTGCAGCGGTGTCGTGAAACGCGCTGGCTTGGTGATGGCTGGATATTGGAGGCAGAGTGGCAAGAGCTACAAGAGCGGCCGGTGCTGGTGGGGCCCCGTGAGCAGAATGTAGTCACCCTCCCGGATGGCGTGACGTTGGTTGAAGAGGACGAAAAGGAAGAGGCGATTGAGGGAGAAGAGGAGCTGCGAGCGGGAGAAGCCGTTGCAGAGGACCTGGAAGCCTGGCGGCGAAACCGGCTCCAAAACGCTACCATCACGCTGAAGGCGCAGCACTACTACGGCCACTGGCTGCCCCTGACGCGCTCTTTGAAGCGCCTGTTCCCGCCGCGGGCATCGGGGGCCGATGCGGTCACCTTCTATCACCGCTTTGGCGGCAAGGAGGAATCGTTCCCGGTCTGGGTGGACTGGGATCAGCGGCGCATCCTGGGCTCGCCCCAGATGTACCAGGTGTTCCACGAACATGGGATTTACCCCGGGGCCAAATTAGTGATCTCCCATCGAGGCAGCGAGCAGGAGTACGAGATTCGCACCAAACCGGTTGAGGGCGAGCAACGGGTCCTGATGCGACGGGTCTTCCTGACAGAGGACGGGACGCTTGAGTACGAAGAAATCGAAGAGCCGGTGCGTTACCAAATCGCGCCAGATGTCTTCGTCGCCGATGCCCGGTGGGAGGACCTGGAGGCCCTGTTCCGGCAGGCGGAGGAAGCGGGTGCCGGTATCTTTCAGTTGATGTATGAAAAGTGCTGCCGGTGGTGGGAGGAGAACGACCGGCAGCCGCTGTACGTGACCGCGGAGGATCTGTTCCAGGCCATCCACTTCGCCGATGACCGGGGCCGGCTGACCGGCAAAGCCACCATCGCCTGGGAACTGTGGCGGCGGCTGGCGTTTGAGCCGGTGGGTGGAGGCAGATACCTGTTCCGCCCGGAATTTGGTGATCGGGTGCGATCTCCGGGCATAAGCCTGCAGAAGAGAAAACGCAGGATGGCCCCCTGCGAGGAGAAGAGTGCACCGCCCTCCTTTGAGCGCACAAGCAGAGGCCAATTGGTCGCCGCTGATCTGGTACCCCCAGAACCGCTGTTCGAGCAGCAACAGTGGCCGACGGCCACCGCGCCGCCGGAGGAACAGACCAAAGCCCCGGAGCCGGTGAGGGCGACACCACCCGCAGAGCCCGCTGTGCCGGAACCGACTCCGCCTCCGGTGATGAAGCCGTCGTCGGAGGGTGGTGAGCCGCCGGGATTACCAGAACAACCGCCCACCCCTCCCCGGCCTGAGCGTCCCAGGCCGGCATCCAAATCCCTCTTCTCCACCCACTACCTGGAACACCGCATCCAGGAGCATCCCGAGTGGGGAGCAGAAGTTGCCCAACCCTTCGCGCGGTTGCGGGCGCTGTACCAGGCCAGGCGAGACATCCTGCCCGGCCTTAACGAGGCTCAAACCGAGACCGAATTCATCCGCCCCGCACAAACTCATCAGCCGGGGTTTTCGGGGGCAGCCCCGGAGCTTGCCGGTTCGGCAGCAGAAACTTTCACCGACGCTGAGGAGGAAGACATGGATGCCAACGAAGCCTTCGAGACCTTGCTGAGCCAACTGCATCAGGCATTGAAGGAAACCCAGCGTGCCAGTTCGGAAGCGCTGCAACGCTCCAACTTCTCAGCTGTCAAGGTTGCGGCAGGGCGAGGAGAGGCTATTCAGCAGCATATCGCGCACCTGGAGGCACTCCAGCGGGAATGGGCGGGCCTGATTGCCGCCCGTGCTCCTGGTAAGAGAGACCGGGCCCCGCGGGGTCAGTCCACGCCACGAAAATCCTACCGCCTGCCCATTCTGCAGGCTCTGGAAGAACTGGGAGGTCGCGGCCGATTGGCGCAGGTGCTTGAGCGGGTCTACGCGATGGTGGAGAGCCGACTCACGGACGTGGACCGCGAGCTGCTGCCGAGCGGACAGAGAATCCGCTGGCAGAACCATGCCGAGTGGGAGAAGCTGAGGATGGTGCGCGAGGGCCTGCTGGCCTCCGACTCGCCACATGGCATCTGGGAGATCACGGAGGCTGGCCGGGCCTATCTGCGGGAGCACCAGGCGGAGCTTTCATCACGGAGATAGTCAATGTCTGACGTGTATGACAGCGCCTACTGGAGCGACGAATTCCAGGTCACCCAGGCCGACCTGGAGCGCATCGCCGCTCACATCCGCGAGACCGGGCAGGCCCACGACCTGACCGAACTGGCGAAACGGGTGGTGCGTGGTCGGCTGCGTTATGGCCCGGAGACCAGCGCTCCTGCCCAATCATCCTGGGCCAGCGACCCCTCGGTGCGATTGTGGGACCCTGCGGGGGAGTGGAAAGAGGGTGACCATGTGATTGTCAGGACGTGGTCGTATAAGACCAGACAAAACACGGTCACCGTGGGTGAGGTCTCAAAGGTAGAGGCAGATGGCGTCCTAGTGCATGTTATGATGGACGATATCCGAGATCCCATACGCAAGTTCGAACGCGCTGCGGCAGGGTCTCCAGAGGCTGTAACCTGGCATCAAACGGTTCGCAGGGCTCTCGAAGCTATGCAACATAGCTCCAACTTGGAGGACTCGGTGCAGAGAATCATCTTGAAGCATGGCCAGCGAGTTGTGAGCCAACTCCTAGATGCCCTGCGCGCCGACGACCGCTTCGTCCGCCTGGCCGGCCGCTGGTTCCTGCACGAACTGGCCCTGTCTCCGACGGAGGAACAACTATCGGCTCTGGCCTGGGCGATGGTGCCGTTGGAGGAACCTCAGCCCACCGACGCACTGGTTCGGTTGGTACGACCCCCGCTGCCTGAGGGTGATCCTGGTCTCTTCGGTCTCTACCTGGTCATGCGCCAGCACCCCGAGATGTTCAACAATGTGGACCCCGAACTGCGCCCCCGTTGGGTTCTGGCCGGCCCCCCAGCCGGCGCTTTCACCCCACGCCATGCCGCATACGACCCCCATACCTACGAGATTTTGTGCCTGCCGAACCAGCCGGCCTCGCCAGAGATCGTGAGACGGCTGTGGGATCTGGAACTGCTGAGAGCCGTTATGTGATTGCGGCTGGTGCAGTGAGATGCCTGACAAAGCGCTGACCGAAGCCATCCAGCAAATACTCGATGCCCACCCCGCCGGTCTCAACGAGCGCGAGATCCGGCGGGCAGTGCTCGAACAGACCGGGCTGCGCTGCACACCGGCGGAAATCCGAGAGGCTCTAAGCAAGAACCCGGACCGGTTTGTCGGCCCCCTGACCGGCGGCGTGTGGCGGCTGCGGGCCGTGCTGGAAGCCGAGGCAGTAGCAGCCGGGGAACAGGAGGCCCCTCGGGAGCGGAAAGGGGTGATCCGGCCTTACCTGGCGGATTTACCCCCTTTGGATTCATTGATCGCCTTTGATCTGGAGACTACCGGGCTTAAGCCAGGACGGGATCGGATCATCCAGGTCGCGGCGGTGCGCATCATCAACGGTGAGCCCGCGGCGGTTGTGGCCGAGGACGGCGCGAAACTGTCGGCCGTGTTCAACGAGTATGTGAACCTGGAAGGTCAGGAGATCCCCCACGGCCTCAAGGTGAAGCTGGGGTTCACAAAACATCCAGAGTGGGAAGAAGCATTGGCGCAGGCTGATCCGCTGGAGGAAGTGCTGGACCGCTTCCGGCATTGGGTCGGCGACCTGCCCCTGGTGGCCCACAATGCCCGCTTCGATCACGACTTCCTGAAGCGGGCGGCGGAGAAGATCGGCTGGACAATCGTGAACCCGGTGGTGGATTCGATGGAGCTGGCCTGCCTGGCCCGGCCGGATCTGAACTCATTTCGGCTGGAGGAACTGGGCAAGGCGTTGGGAGTCGCCGAAGGACAAGAGGGTGGACGTCAGATCGAGAGCTGGCTCGCCGGCCTGGGGGTAGAGGACTTCTCCTGGACGGGCTTCCACAACGCCGTCGTGGATGTGCTGGTGCTGGCTGCCGTGGTGCCCCGCCTGGTAGCAGCCATCAAACAACACATGGCCGACCACCCCGACCTGGCTGGGGAATTCTGCCGGTTGTTGCCCCGGGCAGCCGCCAGCCTGGGCGTAAGCGCACCCCCGCCTGTGGAGGGGCGGGACGCCATTGTCAGGGGCCTGGCAGGCGTCGGATCTGCGCCGGAAGAACAGCCTGCTCGCCTGGCCTTCGATTTTACACCAGAGAACGTCCGGACCCGCTTCGAGGCGATGGTCGAGGCAAAGGGCCTCAAGCGGCGCCAATCGCAGTTGCAGATGGTGGAAGCCGTCGGCCGGGCGTTGAAAGATGATCGCTTCATGGTCATCGAAGCCCCAACGGGCACCGGCAAGACCTTCGCCTACCTGGTCCCGGGCGTGCTGTGGGCACGGAGTCAGGGTGAGACCGTGGTCATCTCGACCTACACCCGGCTGCTTCAGGATCAGATGGCCGGCGATCTGGAAAAGGTGCGGCAGAACCTGGAAGTGCCGTTCAGGCCCCAGGTGTTGAAGGGCATGGCCAATTACATCTGCCTGGAGCGAGCGGCAGCGGTCTATGCCCAGACCAGGATAGACGATCTGGACGATGAGGAACGATTTGCCTGGCTGTACGTGCTGTGCTGGCTGTCGGTGACCAAAGACGGGTTGCGAGACAGGATCAGCCACTGGGCGTACACCACTTTCCCCGCCCTGGCCAGGCTGTCAGAGGGGCTGCGCGCCGAGCGAGGGGAGTGTTCCCCCGAACGGTGCGCCGAATGCCGCGTTTGCTTTCACCGCCTGGCCTATGATCGCGCGGTCAGGGCAGACATCGTGGTCATGAACCATGCGCTTTTGCTCTCGCGTGATGATTGGGGCGAGCATGGGCTCCCCTTTGTTCGCATCGTGGTGGATGAGGCTCACAACCTGGAGGATGCCGCCACGGACGCGGCTACCGATGAAGTCTCCTGGGAAACCATCATGTACCTGGTGAACCGGCTGTTGGACCGACGGTCGGGCCAGGGCGTGCTGATCCGGGTGCGGGACAAGGTCAGGGATCCCGAAGGGCAGGCACTGATCGCCGTGGCACTTTATAAGCGCAATGTGTTGGCAACGCTGGCGGAGGACTTTGGGGGGCAACTCAAGCACTACGTGGAACTGAACCGGACCCAGGTGGACCCGCAGTACGGGGCTAAGGTAACCCTGGAGGCAGATCCACGGCGGGCGAACCCGACAAGCTGGCAGCCGGTCCAAGCGGCCCGAGAGCGATTGACCAGGGCCTTACGAGAGACAGGAGAGGCGGTGCGGCGGCTGAACGACCGGCTGGGGGAGCACCCGCTGCCGGCCTTCCAGCAGGAGACGCGCAACGAGCTCCGCTATCTGGCGGACAAGTTGAACGAACAGGCGATGCTCCTCGAAAGCCTGCTGCGGGTGGGCTACGATCGCCTGGTCCGGGTGCACTGGATAGAGGTAGAACGCGCCATCCCATTCGAGGAGGGCCAGGACGAGCAGGAATACAGTGGACCCTACCGCTGGGCAGTGAAGCGGGCGCCGGTGCGGGTGGGCCCATACCTGACCGAGCGGCTGTATAGCGGCAAACGAACACTGGTGCTGACCTCGGCCACGCTGCGAACTACCCGAGAAGCCGGCTTTGGCTTTACCCTCGATCGGTTGGGGTTATTGGCCAGGGTTAAGCCTGAAGATGCCATCGCCTTGCCGGCGGAGTTCGATTACAGCCGGGCGCTTTTCGCCATTCCCCGCTACATGCGCTCGGATGCCCGCCCCAGCGAGATACAGAACTTCGTGGATGAGTTGAGCCAGGAGTTAGGGTGGTTCTTCCGTTTCACGGGCGGCAATGGGCTGGGATTGTTCACCGCGCGTGTCCGGATGCTGGACGTGTTCAGGAACCTGGAGCCGGAACTCGGCCGACATAGTATCCCGGTGGGCTGCCAGGGGGAAACGGGAAGTCGGCAGGCGCTGCTGGAGGAACTCAAGACCCGGCCGGGATCGGTTCTGCTGGGGCTGAGGAGCTTCTGGGAAGGCGTAGATGTCCCCGGTCCCAATCTGTGCTACGTGGTGATGGAAAAGCTTCCCTTCCCCATGCTGGGCGAGCCGGTGATCCGGGCCCGTTCGGCCGAGGTCCGCGCCCGGGGCCAGCACGAGTTTGTGGATTACATCCTGCCGCTGATGCTCATTGACTTCAAGCAGGGGTTTGGCCGGCTGATCCGCGGCGAAGAGGACATTGGCGCGGTATTGCTGATGGACAAGCGGGTGTGGAACAGAGATTATCGTCAGGATCTGATCGCGGCCCTGCCAGGGATGGATGAGGCCCACCTCGGTCCTCCCATCGGCGAGGGGAAGGGCAAAGGCCCCAGGCTGCTGGATGAAGAGACCCAGATGTCGCGGCGGGCAGTTTACCGGGCCATCGCCGACCATATGCGCAACGCGCCGCCGGAGTGGCAGATTGATCTGGAGCGGATGGAAGCCATCCTGGCCCAGGTGCCCGAAGAGCTCCTGACCAGGCTGGAGCAGCTCCTGGCCGAATTGCGGCTCCCCGACGTGATCCCCCTGGAGAGACTACGGGAGTTTTGGGATAAGGTTCTGCGGGCCCTCACGGAGCTTTTCCGCTTCCAGGATTGGCGCGTGCCGGAGCAGGAGAGGGTGGTCCAGGCCCTGCTCACCGGTCAGGATGCCCTGGTGGTGCTGCCCACCGGCTCGGGCAAGTCCTTTACCTTCCAACTGCCGGCGCTGCTGCGCGATGGCACGACGCTGGTCTTCTCGCCTTTGAAAGCCCTGATGAAAGACCAGGTGGATAAGCTATTGGACCGGGGGCTCGCCCTGACCGACCGCGTGGATAGCACCCAAACAGCCGAAGAGCAGGAACGGGTCTTCCAGCGCATGCGGGAGGGAACGGTGCGCCTGGTTTACGTAGCGCCGGAGCGGGTGCGCGACCCGCGGCTAATGGCCGCGCTCAAAGAGGCCAGGAACATCGTGCAGGTGGTCGTAGATGAGGCCCACTGCGTGCACATGTGGGGGCAGAGCTTCCGCCCCGATTTCCTGTACATCTCGCAGTTGGTGGATGCCATCGCCGAAACGCGTGGACGACGCCCGCCGGTGGCAGCTCTGACGGCCACAGCGACGCCCCATGTGCGAAAGACCATCGCCCGCCGGCTGAGATTGCGAGAGGGCTACGTGGAGATTGACCGCAATCCCAACCGGCCAGAGCTGCGCTTCGTGGTGTACAACCGGACCAGTCCCGGATTCCAGATACAAAGTAAGCGGGACAAGTTGCGCATCTTGCTACGCATCTTACGACACGCTGATCGCCATGACGAGAGCGCGATCGTCTACGTGAATACCACGCGGGAAGCCGAGCGGCTGGCCCGCCGTCTGGAGGCGATGGGGTTGGACGCCCGATACTACCACGGCAAGATGGACGACCAGGCCCGCAAAGATGTGCAGGACATGTTCCTCGATGGGCAGATCAGGATCGTCGTGGCCACGAAGGCCTTTGGCATGGGGATTGACAAGCCGGACATCCGCTACGTGGTCCACTACCAGATCCCCGGCGATATTGAGTCCTATTTCCAGGAGGCAGGCCGAGCCGGGCGCGACGGCCGAGTGAGTTGGTGCGTGCTATTATACCACGAGGACGACCTCTGGATCCACGAGAATTACTTCATTCCCAAGAGCTTGCCGGAGCCAGAGCAGGTAGAAAACGTGCTCGACTGGATCCGCAGGCGCTACCGGACGGCGGAGTGGGGCGAGATATACGTGGATCCAAGGGAAATGGCCGATGCCCTTGATTTCGACGAAGACCGTGAACTGGGGATTCACCTGCACCTGTTGGAGGAGTTGGGCTTTGTCCGGCGCGGCGCCGACGTGACCCTCAAGGCCAGCGCCCGGCTGCTGGTGCCGCTGGAAGCGGTAATTGCCCAGGCCAGAGAGCTGGCTCCTGGGCCGGTGGGAGAAGCGGTCGGACAGGTGTTGGCCGAGCAAGGTATCGGCCCGGTGGCCCGGCGTGAGCTGCGGTTGGTGGAGGAAGCATTGAGCAAAAGGGTGCCGCCGGCAGCATTAGATGACGTGCTCTACCGGCTGGCACTGCGCGGCAGCCTGATCTACCGGGCTTTTGCCCGGGCCTTCACGCTGGCGTCGGGACCGAACATGCTGAAAGGAGTTCGCCTGGACCTGGACAGTGGGGAGGTTCGGCGGGTGCGCCAGGAGATGGAAGCCAACCTGACCGCCATGCGACGGTACGCCGAATCACTGCAAACTGGCGACTGCTTGCGCGGCGAGATTCTGCGCTACCTGGGCGCCGAAAAGCCGCCCACCAGAGCCGACCGGTGCTGCTCGCTGTGCGACGTGAACCTGGCCGTGCCCTGGGCCGACGAGCTGCTGTGGGAGGACCTCACCGATCCGGGACGCTATCAGGATGCCAAGTACGAGGTCCTGAAAGCGGTGGCCTGGAACGCGAGCCTGGCCAATGTGAGGGGACGGGCGCCTTACGGAACCTGGACGTTGGCGCAGATGGTGGTGGGGAATGACTATATGGCCACCAAGTACGAGACGGACGCAGAGCGGAAGAAAGCCCGGCGCCAACTCATCGTAGCCAGCGAGTATTTTGGCATGCTGGAAGGTTTGCGCGGCGGCGCGGACACGGTGCTGGGGCTCATTGATGAGTTGCGAGATGAGGGGTACGTAGCGGATGTAGAGCGGCAGTGGGAAGGGGGCGGGTATGTGTATGCGGCACTTACGGAGAAAGGTGGGGAGCGACTGGAGGAAGGAAGGTTGTTTGGTTGAGGGTGCCGACTTTCACCGATGTACATGGGACAATCTGCTCCAGGGGGAATGAGGAAAATGGCGGGAAACTTCTTCGATCAGCTGCTGCTGGTCGCCCTCCTCCTGGGCGGGCTGGGGTTGTGGCTGTTCCTCCGCGCCGGGGCTGCCCGCCGCCAGACCGGCCTGCCGGTGGGGCGTGTGATCTATGCCGACACCGGTGCCTGGGGCCGCTGCGAACGGCCCCTCTTTTCCAGCCGTTACCGCTTGACCGGCAGGCCGGATTATCTGCTGCGCAGCCGGGAAGGGATCATCCCGGTGGAGGTCAAATCGGGCGCAGCACCACCACAGCCCTACCCGGCCCATCTGCTGCAACTGGCCGCCTACTGCCTGCTGGTGGAGGAGCAGGAGGGACGCCCACCTCCCCACGGCATCCTCAAGTATGATGACCGGGCCTTCGAGGTGGACTATACGCCGGCCCTCCGCAGCGAGCTGCTGCGCACCCTCGATGCCATCCGCCGCGACCTGGACGCCCGTGATGTGGGCCGCAACCATGACGACCCGGCCCGCTGCCGGGGCTGTGGCTACCGCGAACGGTGTCAGCGCTCCTTGGTGTGAGGTCTCTATCCCGCCCCACGCACCGGCACTCCCCGGAACCGCGCCGGAGCTGCGCCGTGAGATACATGGGCAATCTGCACCGGCTCCCCTTTGGCGCAACTGGGCAGGCCCCACAACCGCCAGTGCCCGGCGTTGCACACCGCATCGCAACTGTTCCAAAAGCGAGGGGTCACGTCGGTATAGCTGGCATCGCGCAGCAGGCGGCCCAGCCTGCCATTCTTGATCTCGTAGGCCACCTCAACGCCAAAGTGAAAGTTGAGCCGCTTATCGTCCAGGCTCCAGCTTTTGGGAGTGTCCAGGAACAGGCCGTCTTCCGTGTCGGCCAAAAGGTCATCCAGCGCCCAATCGCCTGGCTCCAGGCTGATGTTGGTCATGCGGATGAGGGGCAGATGTCTCCAGCCATCGGCGCGCATGGTGCCGTTGCTGAAGGGCAGCGGCGGCAGCGGCGTGGTGCGCTTGTAGTGGTTGGCCAGCCACCAGGCCGTCTCGCGGGAGGTGAGATAGTTGACAAAGCGCCCCTGCTGGACGATGGGGAACCATTCGGCCGGCGTGCCTTCGTCGTCCCAGCCAAAGGTGCCCAGGCCACGGGGCAGCGTGGCATCGGCCACGAGGGTCACCGCCGGTGAGCCATATTGCAGCACGCCCAACTGGTCCAGGGTCAGGAAGCTGGTTCCGGCAAAGGAAGCTTCGCTGCCCAACACCCGGTCCAGCTCGCCGGGATGGCCGCAGCTTTCGTGCACCTGCAAAGCCAGCATCGAACTGCCCAGGATGACGGTCCGCTGGCCCGCCGGGCAGACCGGCGCGGCCAGGAGCGCCTCGGCCTCGTCGGCACAGCGTTCGGCCTGGGCCGGCAGGTCCAGTTCGGTGATGAACTCGTAGCCGGCCTGGGCGTGGTTGGCAAAGCTCCGCCGCTGAAAGAGGCCATCCTCGCCCACAGCCGTGGCTGCCACCCCGCCGCCGCATTCGACGATCGTTTGCTCCAGGCGGCTGCCCTCACTGGAGACGAACCACCTGTGCTCGCGCCAGAGGTCCAGGTGCGCCTGGGCCACGCGCACCGACTTGCGGCGCTGCATCGCCTCGGAACAGGTGAGGAGCAGATTCAGGCACGCCTCCAACGGCACGGCAAAAGGGTCCCGCCCCGGCTCGGTGGCATAGCTCCCCACCTGGCCTGGGCGAGGGGGCAACCGCAACGGCTCGCCCTGCACCTGGGCGCTGGCCAGGGCACAGGCCAGGGCCCGCTCCACGGTGGTTGCCGCCGCCTCGGGGGTCAGATCGTTGCTGGCGGCAAACCCCCATGCCCCCCCGGCCAGGACACGCACGCCGAAACCGGCCTCCTCGGCCATGGTGACCCGATCTGGCTGGCCGTTCTTGACCGCCAGGCGCCCGGTACGGCGCTCGACAGCCCGCACGTCGGCGTAGGTCACGCCCCGTTGCATGGCCAGGTCGAGGACGTTCAAGGCGAATGCGTCCATACTCTCCCTCCTCCTGACCCGGACAGGTCGGAAACAACCAAGAACATCTTACCACAAAGACACCGGGACACAAAACAACAAGAGGGCTGTTTCCCGCCCCAAACGCCGGGACGGCAGATTGGTCCTCGGCCTGGGGGCCGGAAGGATGCCGGGGCGGGAATTGACGGAGGGGGCAAACTGTGTTACACTCTTGTTACACAGCGGGAAGGCAGCTTACACCGACATGGTGGATGGGAGGTCCGACCTTCTCCCTGGCCCCTGGCCCCCTTCCCCCCCTGCTCCCTCCCCCGTTCCGAGGGAGGGCCGGGAGGGGTTCGAGCGGGGCAGAGGGTTGGGGTGAGGTCCAAGCGAACAAGATCCAGGGAAAGTGGGGAGAGATGGAAACACAGGGTGAGAAGCGGATTCTGGTGCTGTCTGGCGGCGGGGGGCGCGGTGCCTATCACGTCGGCGTGCTGGAGTACCTGGAGGAGGTCGGCTGGCGGCCTGACGTGATCATCGGCTCGTCGGTGGGAGCGGTCAATGCGGCGGCCCTCGGTTCCGGCATCGGCGTGCGGGGCCTGAAATCGCGCTGGCTGGACCTGACCACCGCCGACGTGCAAAGGATGCGGGTGGACGATGTCATCCTGGACAATGTGGTCCGCCGCCGGGACCATATTTTCGACCTGTGGCCGTGGCCCAAGACCCTGACCGGCCGGTCACCCAAATGGCAGGACCGGCCCTGGTTCCGCCCGGAGGTGATCAACAGCCCCGCCGCACCCTACGAGGTGTACGTCACCGCCGTCAATGCCCGCACGGCGCAGTTGGAGTTCTTTAGCAACCGCGACCCGGGCGGCCTGCGGCTGGAGCACATCCTGGCCAGCTTCAGCATCCCCCTGTGGTACGGGCCGACCGAGGTTGACGGCGTGCCCTACTGGGATGGGGGCACACTGGCCAACACACCGTTCCGCAAGGCGCTGGAGCTGGGCGGGACCGAGATCGTCGTGGCCACGATGGTGCCCTGGCCGGAGCGCCCACCCTACAGCTTTGAGCGGCCGGGGTATGTCACCGACATTGACCAGGAGTTCCTGATCATCGCCCAGGAGCTGTGGAACGCCTTTGAGCCGGCGTTGGATGCCATGTTGACCGAAACGGTGTGGCGCGACTATTTGCTGTACAAGGCCGAGCGGGAGGCGGGCAAGTATCCCGCCCTGAAGTGGCTGGTCATCGTGGCCCCGGACCATTTTCTGACGGTGGGGCTGATGACCCACTACCAGGCCCGGTTTCATCAGCAGTTGTTCCAGTTGGGCTATCAAGATGCCCAAAAGGACCTGGCGGAGGTGCTCCCCCGGCCGGCAGGCTCCTGAGCCCAAGATGTCTGAAGGCCCCTCCCAGCGATTACAAAAGGTCCTGGCCCAGGCCGGCCTGGCCTCGCGGCGCAAGGCAGAAGAGCTGATCCGCCAGGGGCGGGTCACGGTCAACGGCCAGGTGGTCACCGGGCTGGGTACCCGGGTGGACCCGGCCCATGACGACATCCGGGTGGACGGCCGGCGCGTGCAGCCGGCGCCCGACCACGTCTACATCCTGCTCAACAAGCCACGCGGCGTCCTGTCGGCGATGGAGGATGCCCGGGGCCGCCGTGCCCTCGGCGATCTGGTGCCGGTGCCGGTGCGGCTATACCCCGTCGGCCGCCTGGATGCGACCAGCGAGGGCCTGATCCTGCTCACCGACGATGGGGAGTTGGCCAACCTGCTCACCCACCCTCGCTACCAACACGAAAAAGAGTATCACGTGCTCGTGAGCGGCCATCCTGCCGACAAAACCCTGGAGGCGTGGCGGCGAGGGGTGATGTTGGAGGGAAAACGCACCGCCCCGGCGCGGGTAGAGATCCTCCGCAAGGAAAAGGAGGCGACGTGGCTGCGCGTGGTGATGCGCGAGGGCCGCAAACGCCAGGTCCGCCAGGTGGCCGCCCTGCTGGGCCACCCGGTCCGGGAACTGAAGCGGGTGCGCCTGGGGCCGCTGCACCTGGGCACGCTGGAGCCAGGCCGGTGGCGCTACCTGACGGCCAGGGAGGTGCAAGAGTTGGAGAGGATCAAGAAGCAAGAAGCAGGAGGCAGGAGGCAGGGGGCAAGGGGCAAGGGGCAGAGGGCAGGAGGCAGAAGTTGAGACGACCATCCACGATTGCCATTGATGGGCCGGCGGCTTCCGGCAAGAGCACTATCGGCTGTTTGCTGGCCGAGTACCTGGGGTATCTCTACTTTGACACCGGAGTTATGTACCGTGCGGTGACCTGGGTGGCCCTGGAGCGGGGCATCGCCCTTGAGGACGAGGTCGCAGTGACAGCACTGGCCGGACACCTCCACATTCAGGTCCTCCGTCCCACCGTGGACGATGGCCGGCAATATACCGTCCTGGCCGACGGAAGGGATGTGACCTGGGAAATCCGTCGGCCGGAGGTGGACCGGGGGGTGTCGCCGGTGTCGGCCTATCCCGGCGTGCGGGCGGCCCTGACCGCCCAGCAACGGCGCATCGGCCGGCAGGGGCAGGTGGTGATGGTCGGCCGTGACATCGGCACGGTGGTGCTGCCCGATGCCGACCTCAAGATCTACCTGGACGCCACCGTGGACGAGCGGGCCAGACGGCGCTATCGGGAGATCCTGGCCCGCGGCGAAAAGGCCGACTATGAGGCCGTGCTGGAAGCGGTACGGCGGCGCGACCGGATGGATAGCAGCCGGGCGTTGGCCCCCCTGCGGCCGGCCGACGGCGCGGTGATCGTGGACACCACGCCATTCTCCATAGACCGGGTTTTGGAACAGGTGTTGGCCCTGGTGGATGGCTGGAAAGGGGCCGATGGAGGCCCGGAGCCGCAGCGGGTCGGGCAGGAGGGATGGTGAGGCAACCGGGTGGGGTGATCGCGGCTGTGGAGCCGGGCAGCCTGGGCGAGGAGGCAGGGCTACAGGCGGGCGACCGGCTGGTAGCTATCAACGGGCACAGGCTGCGCGATGTCATAGACGTGCAGTTCTACAGCGCCGAAGAGAGGCTGGAACTGCTGGTGGAGCGGGATGGCCGGCCACGGCGGATCGAGGTGGAGCGCAGCTATGACGACGAATTGGGCCTGACCTTCACCAACCTCACCTTCGACGTGGAGATCCGCCGCTGTACCAATCGTTGCGATTTCTGCTTTGTTCAACAGAATGCGCCGGGGATGCGCCCCTCGTTGTACGTCAAAGATGACGACTATCGCTACTCGTTCCTCTTGGGCAATTTTGTCACGCTGACCAACCTGACCGCCGACGACTGGGCGCGGCTGGCGGAGCAGCGGCTCAGCCCGCTGTACGTCTCGGTGCATACCACCGATTGGGCCCTGCGACGGCGCTTTCTGGGCAACCCAAACGCCCCCGACCTGCTGGAGCAGTTGCGCCGCCTGGCCGGTCTGGGCATCGTCGTCCACGCCCAGGTGGTGCTGGTGCCCGGCCTGAACGATGGCGAGCAGCTCGCCCGGACCGTGGCAGACCTGACGGCCCTCTATGACGAACCGGTGGCCTCGGTGAGCGTCGTGCCGGTCGGCCTGACCCGCTACCACCGCGGCCGGTGCCGCCCCTACACGGCCGAGGAATCGCGGGCCGTGCTGGACCAGGTAGAAAAATGGCGGATGGAGAATCGGGAGAAGAGGGGCTGTACGTTCCTCTATCCGTCGGACGAGTGGTATCTGGTCGCCGGGCGGGAGGTGCCGCCGGCCGACGAATATGACGATTTTCCCCAGGTCGAAAACGGCGTGGGGATGGTGCGCCTCCTCCTCGACGAGTGGGCGGACCTCAGCCGGACGGTCCGATCTCCGAGAGGGGAGCAGCCTGCCGCCACTCTGGTGTGCGGCACGCTCATCGCCCCGGTGCTGGAACGCCTGGTGGAGGACCTGAATCGGTTGACCGGCGCCAAGGTACGCCTGTTTCCGGTGGTCAACCGCTTCTTTGGCTCCCTCACCACCGTCTCCGGCCTGCTGACCGGGCAGGACGTGGTGGCCGCCCTGGCCGGGCAGCCGGCGGGGGAGATGGTGCTGCTGCCCCACGCCATGTTCACCGGGCGCTATGGCGCCGGCTCTGCCCCGGCGAACATCACCCTCGACGACATGGCGGGGGCCGATCTCGCAGCCCGCCTGGGGGTTCCGGTGGCCATAGCCGGGACGATGGCAGAGGTTCTGGAAGCGTTGGCCGGTCGGCGGTAACCGGCTGAGGTCCCTCGGTTTTTCAGAGCCGGATTCGGGAGGGTGCCTGTGATCCAGGTGGTCATCCGCCCCGCGCGCCTGGAGGATGCGGACCTGCTGCAACGGAGCTGCTACCCGGAAGCCTCGGCCGATGAGGTCCGGGGCTACCTGGCCTGGTGCCTGCGCCAGGCCGAGAAGGGCCGGCTCATCCGGCTGGTGGCCGAGGTTGAGGGCCAGGTCGTGGGCAACGTTCAGTTGACGGTGTGGGGGCAGGAAGGGGAGATCGGCAGCCTGGTGGTGGCAGAAGCTTTCCGCCGGCAGGGGATAGCACGCCGACTGCTGACAGAACTGATCGGCGAGGCGCGGCGGCGGGGCCTGGAAGCGGTGGAGATCGGCGCCGCCGAGCGCGATCGGGCGGTCCAGGCTTTCTACCGGCGGCTTGGCTTCCACCCGGTGCCGGGCACCAAAAAAAGGCTTTCTCGCTCTATTTCCCCCGAGCCGATTGTCCATCTGCGCATGCCACTATGCGGCCCGTAGAGCGAGAAAGCCTCCGGCAGGGACAGGCACGATGATTGCTCAAAACAATCCCGGCTACGACATGGGTCTATGAAGCAACAATGTGCCTCGATGCGGCTACGGTGTAGGTCGGTGAAGCAGCGATCAACCACAACGAAACAAGGATGCAGCTCTAACCACCGTGACGTCTCTCCCCACCAGCAAGAAGTGATCAATGCGCCATCACTTCTGCCACAACTACTTTAACACATTTTAGGGGCGGTGTAAAGTAGGAAAATGGTACTAATCGGCGAGTTGCCCGGATGGAGAAGCGGATCGCGGGTTCTTCCGCTCCACAAACAGGTACTCGCGCCGCCCCAGGGTCAGGAGCAGATCGCGCCCGTGCAACCGCTCGACAGGCCGGGCCTGTTCGTCGTAGCGGTAGCCGTCGGCCCGGAACGGCAGGGGAAGGCTCACCATCACCGGCTGGGGGCCGAGGTGGTAGTAAAAGGCATAGCGGTCGGTCACCAGGCGATAGCCGGGCTGGAAGGTGTCCAGGCCCAACACCTCGCGCCAGAAAGGGGCCAACATCGGGTGGCGGGCATCCTCGAACAGGAGGGCAACCCCCTTTTGCGCCAGGTAGAGGGTTCCCCGCCGCTCCACCAACCCACCATAGAGGGGTTCCCCCCAGGCCTCGAAGGCATCGGCCAGCACAGCCCCCACCCCCGGCGAGGTGACCACCCTGCCACCCCGCGCCAGAAACCGGCGCAACAGGGCCAGGTCCCCGTCGGATAGATAATCCGGCGAGGGGGAAAGCACCACGACCGCCCGCACCCCCGCCAACGGCCAGCCGACCAGCGAGGTGACGACCGCCGCGTTCACCCCTTCCTTCGCCAGGATCGCCAGGCGGGGAAAAGGCTGCCCTTCCAGCCGGATGGCCGTCCGTTCCGCGCCGATCTGTTCGCAGGCGCGGGCCGGCGGGGCCAGGATCAGGATGTGGGGTTGGGAGGCAGGCGCGGCCATCAGCCGGCGCAGGAGGGGCAGCGCCGCCGACACCTGGGCAAACATCGTCTCCGGATCGTAGGCCGTATGGTGGGTGTCGTTGTACAACCCCTGCTCCTTGACGTTATAGTTCCAGTAAGCGATGCCCTGGAGGTAACCACCCCCCTGGCGCACCAGCAGAGCCAGGGCCAGGCCGTTGGCCACCGCATCGGACACGGTGCCGGGATCGGGGCTGGCCTGGCTCAGCCCCCAACTATTGGCCGCCGCCCACAGCCAGACCGGTTTGCCGTAGCGCGCCGAGTAGGCCCCCAGCGAGCGAGCCAGCAGAAACAGCCCCACCAGATCGCCGTCGCTCAGGGCCACGTTCGGCAGGCCGTCACGGGGATAGGCGTCAAAGGTGACGACGAAATTGGCCGGCGTATCGCGGAAGAGGGCCTCTACATCGGGCAGGGTAAAGGTGGAGCGTGCCTGCGCTCCGTCGAACGACATGGTCACCGGCAAGCCGGGGTGGATCTCTTGCCACAGCGCGGCGCTCCAGGCCGCGTATTCGGCCACGTACTGCGATTGAAACTCCCCCAGGAGCCGCTGCCGGGCGGGGTCGGTGCCTACATCGGCAAAGCTCAGCCCGGTGCGCCGCCGGAACTCGGCCTCGGCGGGAGGGGAATAGTCGCCGCCGATCGGTTCGTCGGCCAGGTTGAGCATGAGCAGCACGTCGGCGTAGGGCCGGACGAACTCGGCATCCACCCAACGGTAGTAGGCGTCCGTGTCGCGGCGGTAGTCGGGGGCGTAGAACGAGGCACTGACGCCGCCGCCAAAGATATCCAGCGGCCGGCCGTCGGCATCGCGGCGCAGATCATCCGGGTGCTCCTGGTTCCAGCGCCGGCCCATCTGGATCTGATAGCCCACCGGCAGCACCACCTTGACGCCCACCGCCCGGCAGGCGGCGAGCATGCGGTGCTGGGCCTCGACGATGGCGACGGCGTCGGTGTGGCGTGGGTCGGCGGGGTCGGTGTAAGCCTCATAGACGGCATAGGACAGCCCCGGCTCCACCTTGGCCGCATCCACCTCGCCGGGGTTGTTGTGGCCGATCCAGATCACGTTGGCCCCGGCGCCCACCATCCGCCGGACGATGGCCTCCATCTCGGCGGCAGAGGCTTCGGGATAGGCTTCCACCGCCCAGCCGGTGTAGAGCGGAGGGGAGGGCACCGGCGAAGGTTCGATGGCCAGGAGAGGGACCAGGAAACAGCAGAGGAGGAGAACAGGGGCTATCCGGGCCGGCCAGGAGAAGCGCATTTCATCCCCTATTCCTCGATCCAGCTCGCCGTGTAGGCGGTCAGGTCGTCGGGCAGTTCCAGGTCCGGCCCGGCGAGCGCCCAACACCTGGCCAGCCCGGCCTCGCGGGCCGTCAGTTCAAAGTGGCACAGGGCGATGCCCAGGTCCACCCGCTGCAGGTCGGCGACGACAAAGCGCCCATCCAGCCCCTGCAGGTAGCCCGGCGTGCGCTGCAGGTAGAAATGCCAGGCCCGGTCGCCCCTGACCACCCGCCATGGTTGCTTGTTGGAGGCCGAAGGGCCCAGGCGGACCATCTCCAGCGGCCGGGCATAGTCACCGGCGGCTTCGGGGGAAAGGGGTCGGCCGAACCGCCCGTCGAAGAACAGCTTTTCCCACGGCAGCCGGTTGTCCCCCCTGGCGCTGCGACGGACGAGCCGGTCCACCACACTGGGGCGGTCGGCCACGTACCCCACGGCGACCACGCACGGCATGACCTCCTCCTCGCGGAGGTCCATCCTGGCGGCAAAGCCGCTCTTGCGGAAGGTGCCGCCCAGCCAGCAGGTACCCAATCCCAGGGCGGTGGCGTAGAGGACGGCCTCCTCCAGGCAATAGCCGAAATCCTCCAGGTTTCTGTCTCCGCCTCCCACCGCGCCCAGGATAAAACCGGTGGCCCCCCGGATAAAGCCGTAGGTGCCCAGTCCGCGCAAGGCGTTCCGGTCCTGTTCGGTCGCGGCGACGAGCTTGAAGCGGGTGGCTGCCCCGAACGGCCCGCTTTCGAGTGAGCGCAAAAACGCCTCCAACGCCTGCCGTGCCTCGTCGGCGATGGGGAGATCTCGATAGGTACGGCAAGAAAACCGTTGTTCAATGACTTCGGTGATGGGTTTGCCTAAATGCATGGTCAACCTCTTGTTCTTTTTGAAGATAGCCGGTCTGCCGACAGGCCCTGTTCTCTGAAGATTATACCTCATCTTGGTCAAACCGCCAAGCCGCTCAGGAAATGACTTTCGTCATGGGCTGAGAAATGACCACCAGCACTGGGAGCCACGCTGACCTTCTGCTAAAATGGAGCCAGCACTGGCCTGAAACAGGCCGGCTGGTCCATCATTTTCGAGAGAGGTGGAAAGATGAACAAAAAAGTTGCAGGCATCGCTTTTTTGGCCCTGATCCTGGTGGCGGTTTTTTTTCTGACGCAAAGGTGGCAGAGCCAGCCTGCTACCGCGCAGACCCCCACCCTCACCGCCGAGGTGACGCGGGGCAGCATTGAGGAGAGCGTGGGAGCCACGGGCAACGTCGTCGCCCGACAGCAGGCCACGCTGGCCTTCGCGATGAGTGGTCAGATCGTTGAGGTGTTGGTCAAAGAAGGGCAGCAGGTCCAGGCCGGCGACCCCCTCGCCCGACTGGATACGGCCTCGCTGGAGTGGCAGGTCGCCTCCGCCCAGGCCGCGCTCAAGACAGCGCAGGCCCAACTGGCCCAGGCCCGGCAGCCGGCCAGTGCCGAGGAACTGGCCTCGGCCCAGGCTGCCCTTGAAAGCGCCCGCGCGGCTTATGACAGGGTGCGACAGGGGCCAGGTGCCGAGGAGCTGGCTTCGGCCCGGGCCGCCCTCGAAAGTGCCCAGGCCAACTATGACAAGGTCAAGGCCGGGCCCACCGCCGCCGAGTTGGCCACGGCCAAAGCCCAACTGGACAGCGCCAAAGCGACGCTGCGCCAGGCCCAGGCAGCCTACGACCGCATCAAGGATCAGCCTGACGTGGCCATGCGCCCAGAATCGCTGAACCTGCAAAACGCCACCATCACTCTGGAACAGGCCCAGGCCAACTATGACTCCCTGGCCCGCCGCCCCACCGCCAGCGACCTGGCTGCTGCCGCCGCCCAGGTGGCCCAGGCGCGAGCCCAACTGGCCACCCTGCTGAAGCAGCCCACGGCGAGCGACCTGACCACTGCTGCCGCCCAGGTGGCCCAGGCCGAAGCTCAACTGGCCGCCCTGCAGGCCCAGCCCCAGGCCGAGATGATCGCCGTCTACCAGGCCCAGGTAGAGCAGGCTACCGTAGCCCTGGCCCAGGCTCAGGATCAACTCAAAAATGCGGTCCTTACCGCTCCCTTTGCCGGAACGGTTCTGAGCGTAAACATCAACCAGGGGGAATGGGCGTCGCCCGGTGCGCCGGCGATCATCCTGGCCGCCACCACAGACCTGTTCCTGGACGTAAAGGTGGACGAAGTGGACGTCGCCCGGCTGGCCGAGGGGCAGACAGCCTACCTCTCCTTCGACGCCCTGAAGGGGGAAAGGATCACCGGGACGGTGATCTACATCGCCCCCTCGGCCACGAGCGTGAGCGGCGCAGTGGCCTACCCGGTAGAGATCCGCTTCGATCCTGGAACCCTGCCGATCCGCCTGGGCATGACCGCCAATGTGGACATTGTCGTCGCTCATGCCGACAACGCCCTCCTCGTGCCCAACCGGGCCATCGAAGCTGATCGGGCCGTCGGCCGGTACTATGTCACCCGCCAGACGGTCGGCGGCGCAAGCCAGCGCGTTGAGGTCCGCATCGGCCTGCGGGACAGGAACATGACCCAGGTTGTGGAGGGGCTGAACGAAGGCGACCGGGTGATCCTGCCCCAACTGCCGTCACAAAGCCAGGAGTCCAACGGCTTTGGCGGTCCCTTTGGCGGTTTCCGGAGCGGAGGCGGCCAATGATCCACCTGAAAGAGGTAACCAAAGTCTACCGCATGGGCCAGATCCAGGTCCATGCCCTGCGGGGGGTCTCGCTCGAGGTTGCGGAAGGGGAGTTCTTGAGCATTATGGGACCATCCGGTAGCGGCAAATCCACGCTGATGAATGTGCTCGGCTGCCTGGATTCGCCGACCTCGGGGGCTTATCACCTGCACGGTCGGGATGTGAGCCATCTGAGCGATACCCAACTGGCTCGCGTTCGCAACCAGGAGATCGGCTTTGTCTTTCAGACCTTCAACCTGTTGCCCCGCACCACGGCCCTGCGTCAGGTGGAGCTGCCTTTGCTGTACGCCGGAGTCGGTGTCCGTGAGCGCCACGAACGGGCCAGAGCAGCGCTGGAGGCAGTAGGCCTGGGCGACCGGCTGGGCCATCGGCCTGACGAGCTGTCGGGTGGGGAGCAGCAGCGGGTGGCCATCGCCCGCGCCCTGGTGACCGGACCGAGCATCATCATGGCCGACGAACCGACAGGCAATCTGGATACCCGATCGGGCAAGGAGGTCTTGAACATCTTTCAGCAACTCAACGAGCGGGGCATCACCATCATCTTTGTCACCCATGACGCCGAAATCGCCCGATACAGCCAGCGGATCGTGCACATCCGGGACGGGCTGATCGAGAGGGATGAAGCGCTGTAAGGCGTAAAACAAGGGAGCAACTATGAGCCTTTACGAAAGTTTGCGCACCGCCGCCACGGGCCTGACCACCAACAAAATGCGGGCGGCGCTGACCATGTTGGGCATCATCATCGGCGTGGCTTCGGTCGTCGCCCTGCTGTCCATCGGCCAGGGCGTCGAAGCCAGCATCAACAGCCAGATCCAGAGCATCGGCTCTAACCTGTTGTTCATCACTCCCTATCAATCACAAGATACAGCGGCACCTGCCCACCTGACTGACGAAGATGCTCAGGCTCTGGCCGATCCCTGGAATACCCCGGCGCTCGCGGGCGTGGCCCCGGTGATGCAGGGCCAACGGCGGGTCACCCACAACGATAAGGCGGCGAACCTGACCATCAGCGGTACCAACAGCCAGTATAAAGTGGTCCGCAGCCTCGACCTGGTGGCCGGCGGCTTTTTGACCGAAGCCGACCTGGCCGGGCAGACGCAGGTAGCCGTGTTAGGCTGGCAGGCGTACAGTGACCTGTTCGATGAGGGCGAGTATCCGGTGGGCCAGACCCTCTTGATTGATGGCACTCGCTTCGAAGTGGTGGGCGTACTGAAGGAGCAGGGTGGCTTTGGGGCCGACGACAATGCCATCTTTGTCCCACTGACCACCGCCCAGGCGCGCCTTTTCACGCAGCGCACCCTGTCGGGCGAGCATCCGGTGGCCACCATCTATGTCAGCGCCATCAGCGAGACCCAGGTAGACGCCGCCATCGGGCAGATTCGCCAGATCCTCCGCGAACGACATGACCTGGCCACCGACGACGCCGATGACTTTCAGGTCACGAGCCAGCAGGCGATCCTGGATATCGCCAGCCAGATCACCGGCATCCTGACCATCTTTTTGGGGGCTATTGCCGGTATCAGCCTGTTGGTGGGTGGCATCGGGATCATGAACATCATGCTTGTCAGCGTCACCGAACGGACCCGTGAGGTGGGCATCCGCAAAGCGGTAGGCGCTACCAAACGCGACATTCTGCTGCAATTTCTGCTGGAAGCCATCGCCTTGAGCTTTGTGGGGGGGGTACTGGGCATCGCTCTGGGCGTCAGTGGCGCAAACCTCATCGGCAACCTGTCGCCCGACCTGACGACGAGAGTCACAGCCAGCATCCTGGCGCTGGCCGCCGGGGTGGCCAGCGCCGTGGGTCTGGTGTTCGGTGTCTACCCCGCCATGCGGGCTGCCAACCTGCGGCCCATCGAAGCGCTGCGCTATGAATGAAATGATCAGGCCCACGCCCATGAAAAAAGTTCTCTTCATCCTCGCCCTGCTGACCCTGACCGGCTGCGGCCCTCGGTTGAGTCAATCGGCCACCGCAGCACCGACCATGACGGCCATCCCCCTGCCCACCCCTACGCCGACTCAAGTTGTGGCGGAAGCAAAACCTGCCTCGCCGACCCTGCACCCCGTCACTGCCAGCCCATCCCCCACGACAACGCCCACGGCCACCACCACCGTGGAACCCTCAACCACGCCTCTGCCCCCCCCGCCCCAGCCGACGGCCACCGCGACCACCACTGCTGCCGCCAGGCCCAGGGCCGTCAAGCCCCGGCCAACGGCCACATCCCAATTCAGCGGCAAGCTGCTTTTCCAGACGACCATCGGCGGCGACTTTTACCTCATCAAAGCCGATGGCACCGACCTGCGCCGCCTCACCGACGGCGTGGACCCGGCCTGGTCGCCCGACGGTGGTCAAATCGCCTTCACCCGCTGGCGCGAGCCGCGCGGTGTGTGGGTGGTGGATGTGACCACCGGCCGGGAATGGCGCGTGTTCGACTGGAGCCAGGCCCGCTGGCCCTCCTGGTCGCCCGATGGCCGCGAGATCCTGTTCTCGCGGCAGCATGGTGGCCGCCTGGAAGAGGAGGAACAGTGTTTCTGGGGCTTTTGCTTTACCATCCCAGCCAGGCCCCATTGGCGATTAGGCCTGGTCGGAGTAGACGGCAGGGGCTTCCGCGAACCACCTAGCGACCTCATCAGCCTGGCGCCGGACTGGTCGCCAGATGGCCGGCAGGTTGTGTACCAGGGGGAGCATGGCCTGACGGTGCGGGCCCTGGACGGGGAGGGGGCATCTTGCCTCACCGACGACTCTCGTGACACCAGCCCCGTCTGGTCGCCGGATGGACGCCGGATCACGTTCACTCGCCGCCAGCACGACCACTGGGAGATTTATGCCATAGACGCTGACGGTCGCCGCCTGACGCGCCTGACCGACACGCCGACGAGGCCTGACGGTCAACCCGGCCACAGCGCCGCCGCCGCCTGGTCGCCCGACGGCCGTTTTCTAGCCTTTTTGACCGACCGGAGCGGCAAATGGGAGATTTGGGTCATGAGGGCCGATGGCAGCCACCCACAGCCCATGTTCGGTTCGGCGCTGGACGGCCTGACGCTGGATTATCACTCGGTCGGCGAGCGGGCCATCTCTTGGACGCCGTAAGGCAAGATGGTCTCTTGTCCACAGGATGCGGTGACACACCGGGCGATTTGGCAATCTGCAGCTTTGGCGGTATACTGAGGGTATGGATTCTCTGGCTCGACGCGAGGCCCTGCGCCTCTTCCGCCTGATCCTGGTCATCCAGCTCGCCTTTCTGACGCTGAGCGCCGTGGCCATGCTGGGGCTGCACAGCCTGCCCCGTTGGGGTGTCCTCCTGCGGGCCGCCCCCACCCTGTTACTGGCACTGTTATTCCTGCCTCCCTGGCTGGAACGGGGGTTGGGCCGTCACTTTCTTGCCCTGGGGCTGGCCCTGCAGCTTGTCTTTTCCAGCCTGGAGATGGTCTATGTCTTTGTCGGCTGGCCGGCCTGGAAGCTGGTCAGCATGGGGCTGCCGCCCGACGTCGTCCAGCAACTGACAGCCACCCCTTCCCTTGAGCCTTTCTTCTTTCTGCTCATTCCGCTGGTGCTGCTGGCGTGGGGGTATGGGCGGCGAGGGGCGCTGTTGGGCAGCACACTGGCAGCGGCGATCCACCTGGGCCTTGGCTTTTGGATCTCTACCGGGGATGAATACCGGGGGCTCTTTCTGGCCTCGACCCTGGTCCGC
Source organism: Anaerolineae bacterium (assembly GCA_034435455.1). Taxonomy (GTDB): domain Bacteria; phylum Chloroflexota; class Anaerolineae; order JAAYZQ01; family JAAYZQ01; genus DAOTXL01. The sequence goes on along the minus strand of DAOTXL010000025.1, from coordinate 82,659 downwards.
ATTGCCTTGCTGTACGCCATGCCCTTCCTGGTCAGCGTCCTGGCCGAGCGGGAGCGCCAGCAGCACACCGAACTGGAAGCTGCCCACCAGCGCCTGCGTCACCACGCCGCCACCATCGAGCAACTGGCCACCAGCCGCGAACGCAACCGCCTGGCCCGTGAGTTGCACGATACGCTGGCCCACTCCCTGTCGGCCCTGAGCTTGCAACTGGAAGCGCTGCGTACCCTGTTGGCCCACGATCCGGCCACCGCCCAAAAGGTGGTGGACGAGCTGGCCGCCCTGGCCAGACAGGGGCTGCAGGAGTCCCGACAGGCGATCCAGGCCCTCCGCCTCGACCGGGTGCAGACCCTGGGCCTGGCCGGGGCGCTGCGGGACGAACTCCAGGCGTTCCAGGTGCGGACCGGCGTACAGGTCAGCCTCCGCGTCTCCGGGCAGGAGGCCGACCTGACGGCCGAGGAGGCCCAAACCATGTACCGCATTGCCGAAGAGGCCCTGAGCAACGTGGAGCGCCATGCCGCCGCCCAAAATGTGACGGTGCACCTGGCCTGCGGCACCGACCGGGTGGACCTGGTGATCCGTGACGATGGGGTTGGCTTTGACCCTGCCACCGTGGACCCGGAACGCTACGGCCTGACGGGGATGCGTGAGCGGGCAGCCCTGGTCGGCGCGACATTGGCGGTCCACAGTCGGCCGGGCGGCGGCACCGAGATCTGGTGTTCTCTGGAAAGATGAAAGAGACAGAGCCGATCCGCGTGCTGCTCGTAGATGACCAGCAGATCGTGCGCCAGGGGCTGGCCACGATCCTGCGCTACACACCGGGCATCGAGATCGTGGGGGAGGCTGGCGATGGCGAGGAGGCCGTTTCCCTGGCCACTGCGCTGCATCCCGATGTGGTGCTCATGGACCTGAAGATGCCACACCTGGGGGGCATTCCGGCCACGCGCCGCATCTGCCAGATACTGCCCAAAACCCAGGTCATCATCCTGACCACCTACGACGCCGATAATCTGGTATTCGAGGGGATCAAGGCCGGAGCCAAAGGGTACCTGCTCAAAGATGTCAGCGGTGAGACCCTGGTGGAGGCCATCCAGGGGGTCGTGCGCGGTGAATCGTTGATCGATCCCGGGGTAGCCCGTAAGGTGCTGGGCGAATTCCAGCGGCTGGCAGCCCAGGTCCCAACCCGCCCGGCCTCGCCAGCCGTGGAGATACAGATCGAGCCTTTGACACCCCGCGAAGAGGAGGTTCTGCACCTGCTGACCGAGGGGTTGTCGAACAAGGAGATCGGCGCCCGGCTGCACCTGAGCGAGGGCACGGTCAAGAATTACGTCAGCACCATCATCGCCAAGCTCCAGGCCAACGACCGGACTCACGCCGTAGTGACAGCCCTGCGACACGGCCTGATCGACCTGTAACCCCCTGTGATGTTGCCGTCTCAGCGCCGGTCGATCTCCTGCAGGAGCTGCCAGGTAAAGGCGAGAGCATCGGCCAGAGTCTGGGGGTCTATGTGCTCCACGGTGTCGGACATCTGGTGCCAGTACATGGCCTCCGGCGCGCCGGGCGGAGGCAGGGCATCCACCGTCAGGGCGATCAGGCCGCGTTTGGTGGCGACGGCGGCGTCGGTATAGGCGATGCCCCTGTGTTCACCGACCTGGAGCCCGGGCAGGGCGGTTGCCGCCCGGCGGGCCAGCTCCAGCGCCAGGGGATGGGTCGGGCGTTTGACGATCAGGCCGTCGTCTGTCAGGTACGAGGCCCGGCCCAGCCCCACCTGGTCGAGGATGATATAGACCGCGTCGGCGCCCAGTTCAGCCGCATGGGTGTCGAGGAAAGCCGCGATGCCGTAAGCAGCCACCTCCTCGCAGCCGGTGAAAGCCAGCCAAAGCTCAGTATGGGCCAGCGGCTCGTCCCGCAGCCGTTTGGCCAGCGCCAGGATGACCCCCACGCCGGAAGCGTTGTCGTTGGCGCCGGGCGAAAAGGGGGTGAAATCGGCGTGGAGGCACAGGACCAGGGCAAAGAGTTCCACGGCTGCCGCCGCCAGCCCGATCCAGCGCGCCCCGGTCCAGCCGAACGCCGCCCCCAGGCCATACGCCGTCGCCCCCACAGCCATGCTGACGAACGCGCCGCCCACCAGAAGGCCGAACAGCCGGTGCCATGCCCTGGACGAGTAAAAGATCGGCGTGCGGTGGGTATCCAGGTGGGCACAGAGGAAGGCGCGTTGGCGCACCTCGCCCGCCGGGGGGACGACCCCCACAGCATTCTGGCTCTCCGCCCTGGGCAACAGGCGGCGCATCCAGTTGTCGGCGAAATCGGTCTCGGCCACCATGCCCCACGCCCCCAGCCCGCTGAGGATCGCCGCCACGGCCATCATCCACCGCCCGCCCAGAAGCCACAGGCCCAGGGTGCCCAGCAGGGCGGCGGTGAAGGCCAGGGCATAAGGCCGGTAGGTGGAGGGCGACCCCCGGTATGGTTCCAGGCGCACCTCCTGAACGCCGAACGCCCGCATCTGTTCGGCGACATATGCGGCTGCCTGTCGCTCGCCCGGCGTGCAACTGCCTCGCCCGCCGATCTCCTCCGCCAGGTAACGGATATATTCCATCGCTCGCTGTCCATCCTGTTCCGATTGGCCCATGCTCCCCCGCTCCTTTGCTCCCCTGATTATAACCTGTCTGTCGCCAGCCGGCAAATTGCCAACTCGTCCAACCTGTGCTAGGATCCGAACCATGGGCGACGAACCACGCATCTGCGATTATGAGGGCAGTGACTACCGCACCGACTTTTGGGAAGGCCGGGGGCGGGAGTATGAGGACCTGGCGGAGCGGATCGCCCTGCGCCATCTGTTGCCCTCGGCCGGGCGGCGACTGCTGGACATCGGTGCCGGCTTTGGGCGGCTGTCCGAATTTTATGCCAGCTATGAGCAGGTGGTGCTATTGGACTACTCGCGCTCGTTGTTGCGCCAGGCCCAGGCCCGGCTGGGACGCGACCGTTCCATCGTCTACGTGGCGGCCAACTTTTACGCCATGCCCTTTGTCCAGGGCACCTTTGACGTGGCGATGATGGTGCGGGCGATCCACCATGTGGAGGATGTACCGGCCCTGCTGGGCGAGGTAGGGCGGGTGCTGGTCGGCGGGGGGACCTTTGTGCTGGAGTTTGCCAGCAAACGCCACCTGAAGGCCATCCTGCGCTACGCCCTCCGTCGCCAGAAATGGAGCCCCTTCGACCCTGCTCCGTACGAATTTGCCGAGATGAACTTTGACTTTCACCCCGCCTGGATGCGCCGGCGCCTGCAGGAAGCCCTGTTTCACGTGAAACAGATCCGGACCGTATCCCACTTTCGCCTGCCGCTGCTCAAACGGCTGATCCCGGCCCACCTCCTGGCCGGGCTGGATGGCCTGTGCCAGCCGAGCGGGGCCTGGTGGCAGTTGACCCCCAGCCTGTTCGTCCGGAGCATCGCCGACAAACCGGCAGGCGACGTGCCGGCCACCCTGCACTTCCGTTGCCCGGCTTGCGGCAGCGAAGCGCTACAGGAATCGGCCGAGGCGGTAGCCTGTGCCGGCTGTGGCCGCCGGTGGCCGGTCGAAGAGGGCCTCTATAACTTTAAAGCCCCCCTGCCAGCTTGAACTTCCAGACATTCTGTAGTATACTATAAGCGTATCCCCCGGGCCCTGCCTGTTGGGGGGGGGAGACGGGCGGATACCTCAACCACTGGCGGCTGCGAAGGAGGTCACCATGAAGATCAGTTGCCTGCAGGAGAACCTGGCCAAAGGGCTGGCAACCGTGGGCCGGGCCGTCGCCACCCGCTCCACCCTGCCGGTCCTATCCAACATCCTGCTGGAAAGCGACGCAGGCCGGCTACGGCTGGCCGCCACCAACCTGGAAATCGGCATCAGTTGCTGGATCGGAGCCCATGTCGAGGAGGAGGGGAGCACCACCGTGCCTGCCCGCCTGCTGACCGAATTCGTCAACTCCCTGCCCCCCGGCCAGATCGACCTGGAGCTGGTGGCCCGCACCCAAACCCTGAACCTGAAATGCGCCCGCTACGAGGCCAACATCAAAGGGATCGAGGCCGGCGAGTTCCCCATCGTGCCCACCGCCGACAGCATCGGCGCCGGCAACAGGCTCTACCTGCCGGCCGACACCTTCCGACGGATGATAGACCAGGCCGTCTTTGCCGCCGCTACCGACGAAAGCCGGCCTATCCTCACCGGCGTGTTGACCCGGTTCCACCAGGGAGGGCTGACCCTGGCCGCTGCCGACGGCTTCCGCCTGGCGGTGACCTCCGCCGACGTGGGGATAGACCTGGATCAGACAACCGGCGTCGTGGTGCCGGCCCGCGCCCTGGCGGAACTGGCCCGCATCAGCGCCGACCAGACCGATCTCATCGAGCTGATCATCACCCCGGCCCGCAACCAGATCCTCTTCCACCTGACCAACACCGACCTGGTCTCGCAGCTCATCGAGGGCAACTTTCCCGACTATACCCAGATCGTGCCCAAGAGCTACAACACCCGCACCCTCGTCAACACCCAGGAACTCCTCAAGGCGGTAAAGGTGGCCTTCCTCTTTGCCCGCGATGCAGCCAATATCATCCGCTTCCACATCGTGCCCGGCAGCGAACTGACCCCCGGCCAGATGATCGTCACCGGCACCTCGGTCGAACTGGGCGACAATGTGAGCGAACTGGACGCCCGCATCCAGGGCGATGAGATCGAGATCGCCTTCAACGCCCGCTACCTGATCGATGCCCTGTCGGTCGTGGGCACCTCCGAAGTGGCCCTGGAAACCACCACCGCCAGCAGCCCCGGCGTCATCCGGCCCGTCGGCGGCGACGATTTCGTCTGCGTGATTATGCCCATGCATATCTCCCATTAGGATCGAACCTGAAACCTCCCCTCCTGGCGGTTGTCGGCTGGGAGGGTTTTGTTTATTGGGAAACGTGAACGCCATTATGCAACGATTGAGAGAAGGAGCCAGAGCCCTGGGCCCGCCTTTGACCGACAGGCAACTGGCCGCCTTTCAACTCTATTACGAAGAACTGGTGGCCTGGAACCAAAAATTCAACCTGACGGCCATCACCGACTATGAACAGGTGCAGATCCGCCACTTTCTCGATTCGCTGTCGTGCCTGCTGTCTGAAGAGGCGCGACAGGTGTTGCACCAGCCGGAGGCACGCCTCATTGATGTGGGAAGTGGCGCCGGGTTCCCCGGCATCCCCCTCAAACTGGCCTGCCCTACCCTGCGCCTGACCCTGCTGGAAGCGACCGGCAAAAAGGCGACCTTCCTGGAGCACATGACCCGGCGGCTGGGGTTGCAACAGGTCACGGTCATCCATGCCCGCGCCGAAGACCTGGGCCACGATCCGGCCCACCGCGAAGGCTACGACCTGGCCCTGGCCCGCGCCGTGGCCGAGCTGCCGGTGGTCGTCGAATACACCCTGCCCTTCTGCAAAGTGGGCGGCTGGGTGATCGCGCAAAAAGGGGAAGCCGGCGCCGCCGAGGCCTGGATCGCCGACCGGGCCATCAGGTTGCTGGGCGGCGAACTGCACCGCGTGGTGCCGGTGGAACTGCCCGGCCTGCCCGAAGACCGCTCCCTCATCGTCATCAAAAAGGTCAGCCCCACCCCGGAAAAATACCCGCGGCGGGCCGGGATGCCGGGCAAGAGACCGCTGCTCGATCAGGGAGGTCAACCACCAACCCCGGACCAGGGAGCGACAAAACCAACAGGACAACCATGAACCGAGCACCGGTTGTCATTTCGACAGCTTTCTGGTATACTGGATAACCGCTCGCCGAAGAAGGGTTCCTTGAAGGTCGCCATCGTTCACGACTGGCTCAACCAAATCGGCGGGGCCGAAGCGGTGCTGGAAACGCTGCTGGAGATCTTTCCCGCCGCACCGGTCTATACCTCCATGTACTGGCGGGAAAGGATGCCGGCAGCCTACCGCCGGTGGGACATCCGCGTCACCTGGATGGACCACCTGCCCGGCATCCACCGCCATCATCAACGCTATGTGGTGCTGTACCCGCTGGCCTTTGGCGGGTTGGAATTGACCGGGTACGACCTGGTCATTTCCAACAAGAGCGCCTTCTGCCTGGGGGTGCGCACCTCACCCGGCACCCACCACATCTGCTACTGCCTGACTCCCACCCGCTTTGTATGGGATTTCGACACCTACGTGCAGCGGGAGCAGGTGGGCAGGATGGCCCAACGCCTGGTCCGGCCCTTTCTGGGCCGGCTGCAGCGGTGGGAACGCCGGGCAGCAGAACGGGTGGACGCCTTTATCGCCATCTCCCACGAGGTGCAGGCCCGCATCCGCCGCTTCTACGGCCGCGGATCGGCCGTGATCTTTCCACCGGTGGACACCAGACGGTTCGCGCCAACGCCAGATGGCAGCCACGACGACTATTTCCTGATCGTCTCCCGCCTCATCCCCTACAAACGCATTGACCTGGCGGTGCGGGCTTTTACCGACCTGGGGCTGCCCCTGTGGATCGGGGGGGACGGGCGCGACCGGCCCAGCCTGGAAGCGATGGCCGGCCCGAACGTGCGCTTCCTGGGGCGGGTGCCCGATGAGGAGTTGGGGCCGTTGCTGGCCCGCTGCCGGGCGTTTATCTTCCCCGGCCTGGAGGACTTTGGCATCGCCCCGGTCGAGGCGATGGCCGCCGGCCGGCCGGTGATCGCCTTCGGCGGGGGCGGCGCGTTGGACTATGTGATCGAAGGGGTGACCGGCACCTTCTTCTACGAACAGACGCCCGCTTCCCTGGCCGACGCCGTCCGCCGGTTCGACGATACAACCTTCGACCCGGCCACCATCCGGGCCCACGCAGAGCGGTTTGACAGGCGGGTGTTCCAGGAGAAATTGAGCGCATTCATTGCCCGGGTGCAAGAGAGGCCGGGGCAACCCGACTTTTGACAGCATGGGAGGAGGAAGCGTGGAACTCCGACAATACTGGCACATTGTCTGGCGGCGATGGTGGCTGATCGCCGCGCTGCTGCTGGCCGTCCTGGCCATCAGCCTGATCACCTACCGGCCACCGGCGCCGCTCTATCAGGCCACCCTGCGCTTCGCCATCGGCATCGCCGGCGAGGAGCCGGTAAACGTCGTCGCCGGCGAGGGCCGGTCCGATGCCTGGCTGGCTTCCGAATACCTGGCCGATGACCTGAGCGAAGTGCTCAAAGGGGGCGAGTTCGCCGCCCGGATCGGCCGCCGGGTCGGCTTCCCGGTGCCGGCCGGGACCATCCTGGCCAGCCGCGAACACCGCATCATGACGGTGACCATCACCTGGCCCGACCGGGAGCAACTCCAGGCCATCGCCGAGGCGGTGGGCGCCGCGGTGAACGACATCGGGCCGGACTATTTCCCCCAGTTGGCCGGGGTCGAGGCCCGGGCGGTGTTGATCGATGGGCCGGGCATCGGCCAGGTGGGCCGCAGCCTGAAACAAAAGCTCGACCTGCCCATCCGCCTGCTCATAGCCCTGGCAGCCGGCGTGGCCGGAGCCTTCCTGTGGGACTATCTCGACGACACCGTCCGCGACCGCGCCGAGGTAGAGGCACTGGGCGCCCCGGTCCTGGGCGAGATCCCCCGCCTACCGCGGTGGCGGCGCCGGCCCCACGGTTCCTGATTTCAGAGAATTTGGGGGCTGGCCATTTTCGTGTTACAATGGCCTGGCTCTGAATCTGGTCATTGGGGAGGCAAGTGTGGAATTCCGCGAGTATTGGAACCTCGTGCGCAAACGGGGTTGGATCATCCTGCTGGTGGCTGTGGTGGCCGCTATAGCGGCCCTGGGCGTCAGCCTGATCCTGCCCAAAACCTACAAGGCTACTATCCAACTCAGCATTAACCCGGCCCGGGCCGACTGGGGCCTGAGCCAGGCCACCAAAGACCTGCTGCGCAACTATGTGCTCAACATCAAAAGCCACCGCATGACCCAGGAGGCCATTGACCGCGCCCAACTCGACATGACCACCGATCAGTTCCTGGCCAACCTGGACGTCAGCGACGACGCCTCCAACCTCAGCATTACCATCCAGGCAGAGAGCCACGACCCGGAGGAAGCACGGCTCATGGCCCAGACGCTGGCCGACCTGTTCGTGGAAAAGCGCGCCCAATGGAACCTCGAACAAGACAAGAGCGACCGCATCTACGTGGACAAGGTGGACGACATCCGCTATGTACCGCTGGCTTCCCCCAAAATCAAGTTCAATATGGCCGCCGGCGCCGTCTTGGGCGCCATCATCGGCGGCCTCATCGTCTTTTTCCTGGAATGGCTGGAATCGGACATCCTCCGCACCCCCTCCGACGTGCAGAAAACGGTGGGCCTGACCCTCCTGGGGACGATTCCCGCCGGCAGCGACGCCAAAACCAAAGGGCAGCGGGCATGGAAACTGCCCACCTGGCTCGAACCCGGCCTGCTGCTCCTGTTCCTGGCCGGTCTGGTGATCGGGGCTGGCCTCGGCGCTCTCGTCGTGAGCCTGCTCTAATACCTGATATCCAACAATCAAGCGAGAATCTCTAACTATGAACGAGAAAAAAAACGAACTGATCACAGTTTCCGACCCCCGCTCGCCCATCAGCGAGGCGTACCGCACCTTGCGGACCAACCTCGATTTCGCCGGGCTGGACCGGCCACTCCGGACGCTGGTCGTCACCTCGGCAGGGGTGGGCGAGGGCAAATCCACCACGCTGGCCAACCTGGCCGTGGTGTCGGCCCAGGCCGGCCGCAGGATCGCCCTGGTGGATGCCGACCTGCGGCGGCCAACCCTTCACGAAATTTTCGGCCTGGACAACAGCAGCGGCCTGACGACGATGATGATGGATGAGGCCCTGCTGACCTCTCCCCCTCTGCAGGCAACCGGCGTCGAAGGGCTTACGGTGCTGACCAGTGGCCCCTTGCCCCCCAACCCGGCCGAGTTGATGGGTTCACGGCGGATGGAGGAGGTGATCGCCGCCCTGGTCGAACGGGCCGACCAGGTCCTGTTCGATACGCCACCGGTGGTGGCCGTGACCGATGCGGCAGTGCTGGCCACCAGGGTGGATGGGGTGCTGCTGGTCATCCACGCCGGCAAGACCCGACGAGAAGTCGCCCGCATGGCGGTGCAACGGCTGCAACAGATCAACGTCCGGCTGGTGGGCACGGTCCTCACCAACGTGCAGATGGGAGCCGGCTTCCCAGGATACTACTGAGCGGCGGGCCTCTCGCCCCTAGCCGGGCCTGTTGCCGATGGCCCAGGGGCGGCCCCCTCTTTCCCAGGCACCGCAGGATAAAGGGCCAAGGGCCATTCCTCCCTGGCCCTTCGTCAATGAGGCAGGAGCACCCCAACAGACGGTGGGAGAGATGCTACATCGGGAACGGGTCTATCAAACAGAGGCGATCGTGTTGCGACGGACCGACTTTGGCGAGGCGGACCGCCTGTTGACCGTGTTCACCCCAGAACAGGGCAAGCTAAAGCTCATCGCCAAAGGGGCGCGCAAGCCAACCAGCCGCAAGAGCGGCCACGTGGAGCTGTTCAGCCACAGCCGGTTCCTGGTGGCCGTGGGGCGCGACCTGGACATCATCACCCAGGCCGAGACGCTGGAGCCATTTCTTCCGCTGCGGGAAGACCTGTTGCGCACTACCTACGCCTGTTATGCCGCCGAACTGGCCGATGCCTTTACCGCCGAGCGGGACGAGAACCGCCCCCTGTTCCATCTGCTCCACGAGGCGCTGGGCTGGCTGTGCACCGCCGAGGACCTGGCACTGGTCGCCCGCTACTATGAGCTCCACCTGCTGGGATTGGTGGGCTTCCAGCCCCAACTCTTCCTCTGCGGCGGATGCCGGGAGCCGCTCCGGCCGGTGGTCAATTACTTCAGCGCCGCCGAGGGAAGCGTCTTTTGCCCCAGATGCGGCTATGAGCGGGGGGGCACAGCCGAACTCCCCCTGAACGCCCTCAAAGTGCTGCGCTTCTTGCAGACCCGCGACTGGGCGACCTGCCGCCTGCTGCGCCTCAGCCCCGCCAGCCACCTCGAAGTGGAGCGCACAATGAACCATTACATCACCTATCACCTGGAACGCCAGCTCAAGTCGGCAGATTTTATCTACAGGCTGCGCCGGCAAATGGGAATTGGATAGAGAAGCAGCTAGAAAAAAGACCGGGACAACTGTTCAGGTGCCCAAGGGCCTGGCACCTTCAGAGCAGATCGAAAAGGAAAAGACTATGACCAAACCATTATCCTTCCAAGAGGTCATCCTGCGCCTGGACCGCTACTGGGCCGATTACGGCTGCCTGATCTGGCAGCCGTACAGCGAAAAAGTGGGGGCCGGCACCGCCAACCCGGCCACCACCCTGCGCGTCCTCGGCCCGGAGCCGTGGAATGTGGCCTATGTCGAGCCCTCCTACCGCCCCGACGACGGCCGCTACGCCGAAAACCCCAACCGGATGCAGATGCACACCCAGTACCAGGTCATCCTCAAGCCCGACCCCGGCAACCCGCAGGAGCTCTACCTGGGCAGCCTGGAGGCCATCGGCATCAACCTGCGCGAACACGATGTCCGTTTCGTGGAGGACAACTGGGAAAGCCCGGCCCTGGGCTCATGGGGGCTGGGCTGGCAGGTGTGGCTCGACGGCCAGGAAATCAGCCAGTACACCTACTTCCAACAGGCCGGCGGCCTGCCCTGCGACCCGGTGCCGGTGGAACTGACCTACGGCCTGGAACGGATCGTCATGTACCTGCAAAAGGTACGCTCGGTGTGGGACATCGACTGGGATGGCGTGCACTCCTACGGCGATATCTACCGCCGGCCCGAAGTGGAGCACTGCATCTATAACTTTGAACTGGCCGACGTGGAACACCTGGCCCAGATGTACAACCTGTACGAGGCCGAGGCCAGAGCCTGCCTGGGCCGGGGCCTGGTCATCCCCGCCTACGATTACATTCTGCGCTGTTCTCATACCTTCAACATCCTTGACGCACGAGGAGCCATCGGCGTCACCGAGCGGGCCTCCTACTTTGGCCGGATGCGCGATCTGAGCCGCCAGGTGGCCCGCCTGTACGTGAAGCAGCGCGAGGAGATGGGCTACCCCTTTTTAAGGAAGCAGGAAGCAGGAAACAAGGGGCAAGAGACAGGAAGCAAGGGGCAAGAGGCAGGAAGCAAGGCTCCTGAACCCTGCTTCCTGTTGGAGATCGGCACGGAGGAACTGCCCGCCGGCGACCTGGCCCTGGCCCTGGAGCAGTTGGAGGGGGCGGTACCCCGGCTGCTGGACGAGCTCCGCCTGAGCTACGAGCGCGTGCAGGTGGTGGGTACCCCCCGGCGCCAGGCGGTGCTGATCTACGGGCTGGCCTCCCGACAACCGGACCGCATCCTGGAAGTGCAGGGGCCGCCGGCCAAAGTCGCCTTCGACGCCGATGGCCGGCCCACCCGCGCGGCCCAGGGCTTTGCCCAGAAACAGGGGGTGCCGGTCGAAGCGCTGCGCGTGGTGACCGAAGGGGACAAATCGTACACCGTCGCCGTCAAGACCGAGCCGGGCCGCCCCGCCGCCGAGGTGCTGGCCGAAAAGCTGTCGGCCCTCATCGCCGGCCTGCGCTTCCCCAAGACGATGCGCTGGAATCAGACCAACGTCGCCTTCTCCCGGCCCATCCGCTGGCTGGTAAGCCTGCTGGGCGACCAGGTGGTCCCCTTTGAGTACGCCGGCGTGACCGGCGGGCGGACCACCCGCGGCCTGCGCCCCCTCGGTTCGCCCCCGATCGAGCTGGCCCGCGCCGACGATTACCTGGCCACAATGGCCGCCCACCAGATCGTCGTAGATGTGGCCGAGCGCCGCGAGCAGGTCCGCAGCCAGGCCGCAGCCCTGGCCGCGTCCGTCGGCGGCCAGATCCCCGACGATCCGGACCTGCTGGACGAGGTCACCAACCTGGTCGAACACCCGACGGCGCTGCTGGGCCACTTTGATCCGGGCTATCTGGCGCTGCCGCCGGAGGTGCTGGTCACCGCCATGAAAAAGCACCAGCTCTACTTCCCGGTGACGCACGGGACCACGGGGGAACTGCTGCCCTACTTTGTGGCGGTGCGTAATGGCGATGACTATAACCTGGGGGTGGTGCGCGAAGGGAACGAAGAGGTGCTTGGCGCCCGCTTTGCCGATGCCCGCTTCTTTTACGAGAACGACCTGCGCCGGCCACTGGAGAGCTTCCTGCCTCGCCTGGATACCCTCACCTTCCAGGAACAGTTGGGCTCGATGCTGGACAAAACCAAACGCCTGGAAAAGCTGGGGCCGGCGGTTGGCCAGGCGCTGGGACTGGACGCCGCCCAACAGGAGGTCCTCAGCCGCGCCGCCCACCTGTGCAAGGCCGACCTGGTCACCCAACTGGTCGTCGAGTTCACCAGCCTGCAGGGGATTATGGGCCGCCACTACGCCCGCCTGTCAGGCGAGGATGAGGCGGTAGCTACGGCCATCCTGGAACATTATCTGCCGCGCTTTGCCGATGACGCCCTGCCGCAGACCAAACCGGGCCTGGCCCTGGGCCTGGCCAACCGCCTGGACAGCCTGGTGGGCCTCTTTGCCGTGGGGCTGGCCCCCAGCGGTTCGGCCGATCCCTACCACCTGCGCCGCGACGCCCTGGGCATCGTCCAGAACCTCATCGCCCATCGGGTGGCCTTGCCGCTGCGCCCGCTGCTGGCCGAGGCGGCGGCCCTGCTGTCGGTGCCGGTCCCGGCACAGACGCTGGCCGAGGTGTCGGCTTTTATCGCCGAGCGGCTGCGGGGGTGGCTCCGCGATAAAGGCTTCCGCTACGACGTGGTGGATGCTGTACTGGCCGAGCGAGGGGACGATCCCTACAGCGCCTACCGCGCCGTGGCCCAACTGGCCGTCTGGGTGGAGCGCGACGACTGGATGGACCTGCTCAACGCCTACGGCCGTTGCATCCGCATCGTGCGCGACCAGGCCGAACGGTTCGATTTCCGGCCAGGTGTGGACCCTGAACCATCCACAGAAGCTTTGTGGCAGGCGTACCGGGCAGCCCACGCCCAGATCACACCGACCAGCGACGTGGATCGGTTGCTCACCGCCCTGCGCCCCCTGATCCCGGCCATCAACCGTTTCTTCGACGATGTGCTGGTGATGCACGACGACCGAAAGCTGCGGGAGAACCGCCTGGGCCTGCTGCAAGCCATCTGGGGGCTGAGCCGGGGGATCGTGGATGTGACCCGGCTCGAAGGGTTTTAGAAACCCCTGTGGGACAAGAGGGAGGCAGGATGCTGGAGGAGGTCAGGCTGGCGTTGATCACCGGTGCCTCGGAGGGGATCGGAGAGGCCTTTGCCCGACAGTTGGCGGCGTTGGGCAAGGATCTGGTGCTGGTGGCCCGCCGCGAAGAGAGGCTCAGGGCACTGGCCGCAGAGCTGGCGTCAAAACGGGGCGTGCAGGCCCAGGTCATCGCCGCCGACCTGGCCCAACCTGGTGCGGCCGCAGCCCTCTTTGCCGAGACGGAGCGCCGGGGGCTGGCGGTGGATCTGCTGATCAACAACGCCGGCTTTGGCAAAGGGGGTGAGTTTACCGACATCCCCTTTGAGGCCCAGGCCGAGATGGTGCGGCTGAACGTCAACACCCTGATGGAGCTGACACGGCTCTACCTGCCGGCGATGCGCCGACGGCGGCGAGGCGGGGTCATCAACCTGGCTTCCACCAGCGCCTTTCAGCCGGTGCCATACATGGCCGTCTATGGCGCAAGCAAAGCCTTTGTCCTGTCCTTTTCAGAGGCGGTGGCCCAGGAAGTGGCCGCCGACGGGGTCCGGGTGATGGCCCTGTGCCCCGGCTTTACCGCTACCGGCTTCCAGGCGGTGTCCGGCGTCGGCGAGGGTTGGCGCGAGCGGATGGCCAGCCCCGACGAGGTGGTGGCGGCAGCCCTGCGGGCCTTCGAGCGGGGCAGGCGGGCGGCTGTGCCGGGGTTTATGAACCGCTTCCTGGCTTTCGGCACGCGACTCGTCCCCCGGCGGCTGGCCGCCCAGATCGCCGCCTACATGGTCCGCCGCCCCCGGTAGCTCCCCCGGAACGATTCGGGAAATCGGCTCACCGCAGAGCAGGCCTGCACCCTCCGCGGTGAACCCCGCATCCCTGCTGAGGGCATTGAATTCTGTCGAGAGATGTGCTATACTACAAACGCGTCCAAGTCTGAATGGAAGGACAAGGGGGGTGAAACGATGTCCACCCAAATGCCAGATGTGCAGGTTCAACCACGCCCGGCTACAGAATTGGCAGACTTGTGGCCACCCCAAGGCCAGTGGACCGAGGCGGATTATTTCAGCCTGCCCGACACGAACCGCTACATCGAACTGTCAGAAGGAGAGTTTATCATGCCGCCCCATCCCACAGAGACCCATCAGCGAGTTGCACGCATCCTTTTCCGACACCTTGACGACTTTGTAGAAGCCAACGATCTCGGGACAGTACGATATGCCCCCCTCCCGGTACGCCTCTGGCCGGGCAAGATCCGCGAGCCAGATATCCTGTTTGTCGCCCATGCTCACGCCGATCGCATCGGCGAGCAGTTCTACGGCCCCCCTGATCTGGTGGTCGAAGTCACCTCACCCGCTACCCGCCGCGTAGACCGGCGAGACAAATTTGTCGAATACGCCCAGGCGGGCATCGGCGAGTACTGGCTGGTGGACCCGGAGGCCCAAACTATCGAAGTGTTTGTCCTGGAAGACGGCATCTATGTCCTGCTAGACAGGTTCAGCATCGGACAGATAGCCTATTCACGCCTTCTGGTCGGGTTTCAGATCAACGTGGAAGAGGTTTTCGCCGGCTCCCGGACTTAGCTGTGGGGCAGGCTTTCCAGCCTGCCCGGATACCCCCTTTTTCCTCTCCCCTCTCCCGCAAGCGGGAGAGGGGAGAGGCCAGGAAAGGGGTGAGGGCCATGAGCGGCGATTTTTCATGCCAGCAAAAAGTGTCAACCGATTTTCTCGGCAGACTGAACCATCCCCACCTGAGTAACATAATCTACCACGCCCTGGCGCCAAACCCTAACCCGTAGCGCACCATCAACAATCCACAAAAAATGAGGGTAACCAGCACGACCGCCACCCGGTCGGAGTGGCGGAACCGGACATCATAGAGCACCGTCCGGCGCGCCGGGTAGCCCAACCCCCGCGCCGCCAGCGCCAGCCCCAGGTGATCGCTCAGGCGGAGGGCAGCGATAATCGTCGCCACCAGGATGGGCAGGTAGGCCCGCGCCCGGTGGAGCATGTTCCCCTGGTTGATGATCCAGCCCCGCGCCTGCTGCGCCTCGCAGACGGCAACGAATAGCCCATAGGTGGTCGGCAGGTAGCGCAAGGCAAGGCCCACCGTCAGCCCCCAGGGATAGGGCAGCCCCAGCCTGACCAGCCCCTGCACCAGCGCGGTGGGTTCGGTGGTCAACAACAGGGCCGCGACGGTAAAGGCCAACGCTGCCGCCCGCAGCGCATAGCTCACCCCCTCCAGCAAGCCGGCCACCGTCAGGCGAAGGGGTCCCAGGCGTAACAGGTCCGGGCCGGAGCCAGGGGAGAAGAAGGGCTGCAGGATCAGGATCATGACCAGCAGCGGCCACAGCCGAGCCCATAGCCAACGGAGACGGTCGCCGGGTACACGGGCCGATAACAGGACGCCGTGGGCCAGAAGGAGCAACCCGGCCAGCACACCGATCTGCCTGAAGATCAGGCCCACCGCGGCGGCCAGAAGCACAGCCCACAGTTTGGCACGGGGGTCCGACCGGTGGAGCCACGAATCGCCGGGCCGATAGATGTCAAAGACCTGGCTCATGGCCGGCCCCCTGCAGGAGATCGCCCCAACCTCTGGAACAGCGCAGCATACCCGGCGCAAAAGGCCTGGACGGTCAGGCATTCACCCTCCAGCCCGTAAGGCCGGAGCGCCTGGGCCAGGGCCACCACCGGCGGCGGGGCCAGGGAAGCACGGGCCAGGAGGTCCACCAGAGCGAACAGGTGGGCCGGGGTCCCATCGGCCTGAACCCGCCCCTGATGCAGCACGACGACGCGTTGCGCATACTCGGCAGCCAGGGCCATATCATGGGTGACCAGGAGGATGGTCCGGCCCTGGCCGTGCCGTTCGGCCAGCCAGTCAAAGGTCTCGCGCAGGCCAGGGGCATCCAGGCCCACGGTAGGCTCGTCCAGGACCAGGATGGGCGGGTCCATGGCCGCCAGCGAGGCCAGCGTCACCCGCCGCCGCAGGCCATAGCCCAGGATGGCCGGGGGACGTTCGGCGACGTCCGAGAGGGCAAAACAGGCCAGGGCTGCCTCCACGCGGGCCTGAACTTCGTCGGGCGGGAGGCCCAGGTTGCGCGGCCCAAAGGCCAGCTCCTGGCGGACGGTGCTGCTAAAGATCTGCTGCTCCGGATGTTGGAAGAGAAAGCCCACCCGCTGCGCCAGTTCGCCGATGGAGCACCCGGCCGTATCCCGGCCCAAGACCCGCACCCTCCCTCCCCGTGGCCGGAGCAGGCCGTTCACATGCTTGACCAGCGTCGTCTTGCCGGAGCCGTTGGCCCCCACCAGGGCGATAAACTGGCCACGGGGCACGCTCAGGTCCACGCCATCCAGCACCGGCACCCCCTCCTCATACCAAAACCGGAGGCCGGCCATCTCCACAGCCCCCTCGCCCCCCTGGGGAGAAGGCCGGGGTGAGGGGCCAACCCCCTCGCCCCCCTGGGGAGAGAGCGGAAAGGACAGGGCGGCCAGCGCCTCCCTCAAGGTCAGAAAGTCAAAGGCCGTGCCCAGCCGCCGATTGAGCTCCACCGCCACCCGGGCCATTTGCGGCACGGCCACCCCCAACGCCGTGAGCCGGTCCACCTGCTGAAAGAGGGCGCGCGTTGGGCCTTCCATAGCGACCCGCCCCTGGTGCAAGACGATCAACCGGTCGGCAAAGGCGGCCACAGCCTCCGGATCGCTTTCGGTCATGACAATGGTCGTCGAGTTGCTCCGGCGCAGGTTGGACAGAGCAGCCAGCACCTCATCGCGGCCGGCGGGGTCCAATCCCCCCATCGGTTCGTCGAGGATGATCAGGGCAGGCCGCATGGCCAACACCGAGGCCAGCGCCAGCCGCTTCTTTTCCCCGCCGGAAAGCTCGCCGGGAGACCGGTGGCGGACGTGGCCCAGGCGGAACAGGGCCAGCATCTCCTCCAGCCGGGCCCGGATTTCAGCTACGGGCAGGCCCAGGTTTTCCAGACCCCAGGCGATCTCGGCCTCGACGGTGGGGGTAAAGAGCTGCGCCTCCGGCTCCTGAAAGAGCAGGCCCACCGTATCGGCCAGAGCAGGCGGCGGATGGTCCCGGGTATCCCGCCCGGAAATGACGACGCGGCCCTCCATCCGCCCGCCGGTGAGGTGCGGGGCCAGGCCGGCCAGCAGCAGACAGAGGGTCGTCTTGCCGACATCGCTGGCCCCCATCACCGCCAGCCACTCGCCGGGACGGGCATCCAGCTCCAGGCCATCGAGCACCCACGGCGCGGGCAAGCCGGGCACCAGGGGGGGGTAGGCAAAACGCAGCCCCTCTACCAGGAGAGACGGTGGGGACCCCAATCTCCGGTACCTGCTATCTCAGGGGTGACGGCCACCCGATCGAAACAGCCTCTAATCGCGCCGCCGACCCAGGCTCAGGATCGGCGGATAAGCCTGGCGCACGGCCACAAACAGGGGGAGGGCTACCACCGCGCCCCCCACCACCTGAATCACATTCATGGGCAGTTCGCCCAGGGCCGCCCCCACGCCCGACAGAAGGACCCCGGCCCCCAGATAGCCGACCACCACGATCATGCCGCCGACCACGGCCGACACGAGATAGCCCGGCACTCCCGGCCACCGCCGGCTCATCCAGCCCACCACCCATCCCTGCAGGCCGTGGATGAGCAGGGAAAAGGGTGCCCACAGCGGAAAGCCGCCTACCACATCGGCCAGAAGGGTGCCTATCCCTCCGGCTACCCCCCCGATCCACGGGCCAAAGGCAAAGGCGGTGAAAAAAACTCCGGTGTCGCCCAGATGGATGTAGCCCCTGGCCGGGGTAGGCACATGGACGATGCTGGTCAGCACAAAAACAACGCCGGTCATCACGGCGGTGATCGCCAGACGGCCTGGGCCCAACCCTTTGCGGTTCATCCTATCCTCCCCTCCACTCGATCATGTCAACCCTATTGTCAGCAGACAAGACCCGGGTGCGTTGCCCCTTCATTGCACCAGAACTATTATACCACCCCCCCACGGTAGACTCAAATGCGGGGCCACGGGACGCGCCGGGTAGGGGTCAAAGCAGGGGCCAATTCGCCGCACAGCAGGGGGGTGAATTGTCGCCTACCCTGTTTTGCGGTATAATGACGGCCGCCGGAGGAGGTATTGACAGACAGCAATGGAGAAAAACCTGCGCCTGGTCTTCATCGGCCCTTTTGCGTTCCAACCCAAAGGCACGGTCAGCGCCCGCGCCTTTTTCATCGCCCGCGCCCTGGTCAAACGTGGCCACCAGGTGACCATCCTGATGCCTCCCTACGACCACCTGGCCGACTCGGGCCGGGCCTGGCAGCAGGATGGGGTGCGCCTGGAAAACATGGCCATGCGCCGCAACGACACCTGGCACCAGATCGTCATCCCCCTGCGGATGGCCCGCCGGGCGGTGCAGCTCGACGCCGACGTGGTACATGTCTTCAAGCCGATCGGCTACAGCGGGCTGACAGGCCTGTGGCTGCGCCGCTTTTCGCGGCGGCCACTGGCGCTCGATACCGACGACTGGGAGGGGCGCGGTGGATGGGCCGACGTGAACCCCTACCCCCCCCTGTGGAAGTGGCTGTTCGAGCGGCAGGAGCGGTGGCTGGCCCGCCACGCCGACGCGGTGACGGTCGTCAGCCGCACGCTGCAAACCCAGGTGTGGGGGTTGGGCGTGGACCCGGCCCGGGTGATCTATCTGCCCAACGGCCCTGATGCCCGCCTGCGCGACCGGGCAGAGGTGAGCGACGAACAGAAACGGGAGATCCGCCGGCGGCTGGGGGTGGGGGAGGCGCCCCTGGCCCTTTACCTGGGCCACATCCCTCACGGCACCGACCTGGACCTGGCCCTGGAAGCCCTGGCCCGCCTCAAGGACCGGTTGCCCGAAGCACGCCTGGTCATTGCCGGTTCGGGAGAGGGGTTGCCCTCCCTGCAGGCCCTGGCCCAGGCCCTCGGCGTGGCCGACCGGGTGATCTTTCTCGGCTGGATCGAGCATGACCAGGCGCCCCTGTATGTGGCCGCCGCCGATGTCATCGTCAACCCCTACCGTGACACCCTAATCAACCGGAGCAAATGCGCCAGCAAGGTGGTTTCGGCCATGGCTTTGGGCAAGGCGGTCATCACCGGCCGGCTGGGGGAGAACCTGGAATATATCGAGCATGGGCGATCGGGGGTGTTGACCGAGCCGGGCGATGCCGAAGATCTGGCCCAGGCGTTGCTGCAGGTGCTCACCGACCGGGCCTGGGCGGCCGAACTGGGGCGGGAGGCCCGGCAGCGCCTGTGGAAGCGGTTCGACTGGGATGCCCGCGCCGGCGAGGTGGAACGGGCCTATCAGATCGCTCTGGCGAGGCGAGGCCGATGACAGCATGGCAATGGCTGCGCCGGCACCCAGCCCTCCACCTCTGGCTGCCGCCGGCCGCCTGGATGGGGGGGATCTTTGCCCTGTCGGCTCAGTCCAGACTGCCCCACCCCAAAATCGGCTGGGCCGACCTGCTGCTCAGCAGCGGAGGGCACGCCCTGGTCTTTGCCGTACTGGCCGTGCTGTGGCTGCGGGCGCTGGGCCGTCGGCCCCACGCCTGGCGGTGGGCCCTGCTCCTGACCACCCTCTATGCCCTGTCCGACGAGTGGCACCAGTCCTTCGTGCCAGGCCGCCACCCCGATCCGTGGGACCTGTTGTGCGACGGGGTGGGGGCGGCAGCGGGGCTGTGGGTCTGGACCCGGATTCAACCTCCTGCCGGTTGCAAGTCATGGCGAGGAACGATCAAAATATCGCCAAAGAGCCGATCCTGGTAGACCCTCACCCGTAACTGTTTGACCATCTCCAACAGGGCCAGCAGGGTGACAATGATCTCCAGGCGACCGCTGGCCCGCTCCAGCAGGCGGCAGAAACTGACCGACCTGCCCCCCGCCATCTCCCGTTCGATGAGCGCCATCTGGTCGGCAATGGTCAGGACCACCGGGGGAACCACCCCGTCAACCGGCGGGGAGGGCGGCCTGACGGCCAGCACCTGGCGCACAGCAGCCAGCAGATCGTCGAGGCTGACATCGCCCAGGTCCACCATCCGGTCCAGGACCGGCATACCCCCCAGCCGCACATAGGAACAAAGCCCCCGGTCCTCCAGCTCCTTCAGCCAGCGGGCTGCCTCTTTGAACTTTTTGTATTCGATCAACTGCCGCACCAGGTCCCCTCCCACCTCCTCTTCCTCCTCAGGGGGCGGTGTGGGAGGCTGGGGCAACAACACCCGCGACTTGATGAGCAGCAGTTTGGCGGCCACCACCAGGAAATCGGCCAGATGATCGGGGTCGCGTTCCCTGACGCGCGTCAGGTAATCCAGATATTGGTTGGTCACCTGGGCCAGCGATACCTGGGTGATATCCAGTTCCTGACGTTCGATCAGGTGCAGCAGCAGGTCCAGCGGCCCCTCGAACACCGGCAACGTGACCTGATAGACGGGCAGTTGGGTGTCGCTCATGATCTCATGGTTCACGGGCCCGGTGGCCTTCCGACCGCCTATTCGTTGAAGCTCTGGAAGCGCCTGCCCTGTTTGACCAGGGCCTCCAGCTTTTTCCTGGTGTCGGCTTCATCCTTGCCGGCGATGCGGTCCACCTTGGAACCGTTGGCGATGAGCCAGTTTTCCACCTCTTTGGAGACCCCCAACGGCCCGCCGACGATGGTCACATACTCGGCCTGGGCGGCATCTTTGGCCGAAAAGCCCACTGTCGGCTGGAAGGCCCCGATGTAGTTCTGGGCGCTGACAAAATCTTGAACGGCCCACCGGTCGCCATGATGCCAGAACAGCATATAGTGGTAGATCGGCTTGGCCACCGGCGTCGGGGGCAGCGGCTGAGCGGCCCCCGCCTGCACACTGGCGATCTCCCGGCGCAGCATCTGCTTCCATTTTTCACCCTTGAGCCACTGCGCGCCGGGGCAGGCGGTCTGCATATACTCCTGATGGCCCTTCACTACCTCCAGGTCCAGTTTCAGCTCCTGCAACAGCCAGGCGATCAGGTGCGCCCCGGCCCGGAGCTGAGCAGGGGGCGGAACCTGTGTCATAAAGTTCCCCAGGAAGCAGATGCCCACCCCCCGCGGGTTGACCTTGGCCGCGTGATAGGAAACCGTCTCCAGGCGGTTGCCTTGATAGATAATGCCATCTTCGCCGACCAGAAAGTGATAGCCGATCCCCGGCCAGTTCAGGCTGTTGACATGATACTCGGCAATCCGCTTGGGACCCACCGTGGGGGCCACGGCGCTGTGGTGAATGACAAAGGTCTGGATGTCACTCAAAGGGCGGGTGTTGTACTTCAGGGTCGCATGTTTGGGCAGCGCATCCACCAGGTCCTGGATGGGGGGCTTGCTCACCTTGCCCGGCACCGGTTGAGGTTGGGGCGTGGGGGGCTGCACCGGCACCGCTTTCTTCAGCCGCTCGATCTCCTGCTTCAGCCGCCCGGCCTCTTCCTGAAGGCTCTTGATCTGGGCCCGCAGCGAGGCGATGAGGGCCGATTGATCGTCACCCTGCTGCTTGAGGGCCGCCTCCAGGCGGGCCAGGAGGTCCTCTTTTTCCTTCTGCAACGCGCTGACCTGGGCCTGCAACGCCGTGATGAGGGCCGCCTGCTCCTTGCCTCCCTGCTTGATGGCCGTCACCAGTTTGTCGTTCTCCTGCTGCAACACCTTGACCTGGGCCTGCAACGAGGTGACAAGGGTCGTCAGGTCGTCCACCACCTCCTGAACAGGCGCGGTGGGAGCAGGGGCCGGGGCCGGGGGCGGTTGCTGCTTCAATTGCTCGATCTCGGCCTCCAGGGCCTCGATCTGCTCGCGCAGCGAGGCGATCAGGAGCGATTGATCTTCGACCTCCTGGCCGGCCGCCTTGACCTCCTCCAGGAGCTTATCTTTCCACCGCTGCCCCTTGAGCCACTGGACGCCGGGCGATTGGGTGTTGACAAACTCACCCAGGCCGACGATCTTGTCCGAGGTGAGGCGCAACTGGCTGAGGAGCCAGGCGCACAACTGCCCCCCTGCCTTGAGCTGGGCGGCGGTGGGGATGGAGCCGGTAAAATTGCCGGCAAAGCAGACACCAACGCTCCCCTGGTTGCGGCTGAAGGCATGGTCCGATACCGTCTCCAGGCGGTTGGTCTGATAAATCACGCCATCGGCGGTGATGAAAAAGTGGTAGCCGATGCCCGGCTTGTTGAGGGTCCGCACCTGATATTCGGCGATGCGCTGCGGGGTGATGGTTGGACTGGTGGCGGTGTGATGGATCACGATCTGGTTGATGTCGGCCAGCGACCGGGTGGGATAGCGGGCGGTAGCGTGGACCGGCAACTGGTTGACCAGGTCCTGGATGGCCGGCTGCTTGACCCCGCCAGCCGCCGGCGGCTGTTGGCTCAGTTGCTCGATCCGGGCCTGTAGTTCGGCGATCCTGGCCCGGGAGGCCCATGCCTCGGCCCCCACCAGTTTCAGCCGGACCTTTCCCTCTTTGGACTCCTCCAGCCCTACCCGTTGGAAATATTGAGACGGCAGCCCCGCCTCTTCGATCTGATCGGTGATGGGATAACCGCAGATGTCCAGGCCGTACTGGTCGAAAAAGTTGAGAAAGCTGCCCCGCACCGTCTTGCCCGTCTCCGGGAAGGTACGCTCGGCAGGCTGTGGAACGGGTGGCGGAACGGGCACCGGCTCGGCGATCTCGACCGGTTTGCGCTCCATGTTGGCCACAGCCTGGACCACCGGCAGCATCTCACCCCCCTCCTTCATCCACACAAAGGTGACCCAGGCCGGGTCGGGCGAGGAGGCAATAAAGGCGCTGGCCGAGCCCAGGTAGGGGTATTTGTTCAGTTCCGTGTAGTACTGCACGTACAGCCGGGCGATCTCCTCACGGGGGCGATTGGGGGTCGAGTCCCCAAACTCGGTGATCTCGATCGGCTTTTTGGGAAAACGCTCATGATACAGCTTGAAACGCAGCCCCCACTCATCCTTGAGCATATTGCCATACTGCCAGTAACAGTGACAGCCCAGCCAATCTGAAGCCCGGATGGCATCACGGCAGATGGTCAGCCATTCCAGATCGCGATGAGGGGAGTTGAGGGCCAGCCCGGGAAAGCCGAATTTGGCCCAGGGGCAGGCTTCCTTCAGAGCCGACAAGACCTGCATGTACCAATCGCGGAAGGAACGGGCATTGTCATCGCTGGCCCCCCACCCTTCGACCCCCTCGGCATGGTTGGGCTCGTTGTGGATTTCAAACTTGGTGGCATAGGGCTGCAGGCTGTTGATGATAGGGACCATCCTGGCCACAAAATCGGCAGGGCTGGGCCGCGAATCCCGGCGGATGCGGTCGTCGTACAGCCGGACGATAAACTCGATGCCCGGGTTCTCCCGGCGCAGGCGTTCATAGACGCTGACATCGGTCAGGGACATCATTTTGATCGTTTCGATGCGCGCCCGGCGTATCAGCACATAGTCGGCTTCGGTAAAAAATACGCTGTTGCGAGCATGAACTCCAACGCGCGTCCTGTGCGTTGCCATCGGATCCGCCTCCTTTCTGCGCAAGAGCCCGTCCGAAAACCACCAAACCGTCCGGCTATCGCGAATTCTACCCTAAAACGCGACAAAACGCAACTCCAGCCCACCGGCCCCGGCGCTCCATCTCACGGCAGGGTGAGTGTCGCCACATTGTCCTCCCGGTTGGACTCCGGATAGGACCCTTTGGCACCGGCCGGATTGACTGCGAAGGTGAGCGTGCCCCCCCGCGTCCAGAGGTAGCCGATGCGAAAGGCGGCCACCCCCAGGCCGTTGCCCCGGACCAGGGGGATGGCATCGGTGAGCTTGCGGCCGGCCTGATTTTCGATGAGGACCGGGACCATGGCCGCATCGCGGGTCCCCCGGTTGCGAACGGTGACGAGGGCGATCCACGGCTCCGGCATTTCGATATCGGCCGCCGTCAGGCTAAAGTCATAGTCCTCCAGGCCGCTGCCCGGCGGCAGGGCCGTGCCAGGGGCCAGGCCCGCGACAACGGTCACGGCGTTGTTGTCGAAATCGTCCTCCGGCAGTGCCGTGGCCCACTCGCCGGGGTTGACCTGGACCGTCAGCGATTCACCCTGCTGGAAGGAGCGATCCACCTGCACGGTCACCTGGGCCGTGCCACCGCAAGGTGGAATAGCCGGGGTATAGGCGATGCCCGACAGGTTGTGGCCGGTGACCACCACCGGGAGGTTGTACACCGCCCGGTTCCCCAGGTTGTGCACCCAGACCAGCACGCGCCGGGCCTCCGGTTCGGGCAAGATGTCGGCAGGCTCCACTTCCACATCCATGCGGCCCGGGCACAGGTTGCTGACATAGGCATCAAACGGCTCGACCGCCAGGTCCAGGCTCACGACATTGTCCTCCAGGCCGGCCTCCGGCCAGGTGGGGATACGGGATTGCCAGAGCCTGGGCAGGCGGTTGACTTGCAGCCAAAAGCGGTGCTCGCCCCCGGCCAGGTTCCAGTGCACCGGCACGGCTACCGGCATAGATTGAGTGGCCGGCAGTGTAACGGTGAGTATCTGCAAAAAGGGGGTAAAGCCGATCTGTTCCTGTTCGGCTGAGATATAGACCATCAACGGCACGTTCACCGCCGGGAATGGGCTGCGGTTATGAATGACCGCCGTCACGGTAAAAGGGACTCCGGCCCGCAGGGGCAGCGGGGCGATGCTCACATCCTTTTCGGTCAGCGCCAGATCGACCTGAGGGACGGTAGGCGTAGTGAGGGCAGGGGCCGCAGTGGCCGCGCTGTCGAAGGGGTCCCCGGTCGGAGGAGGGGTCGGCCGGCTGCTCTGGCCGGCGCAGGCCAGCAGGGCCGGCGGCAAGAACAAAAGCAACAAAAGGAACCTCCTCTGCCCACCTCCGGCCAGGCCCGGCAAGAGGCCGGTCATCTCCCCTCCGCGTTGCGCAGCCGGGCCAGAGCATCGAGGATCTGGCCGTGGGCCAGGCCGTTGCTGGCGACCAGGCCCCGACACTCGACCACATCCGGTTTGTTGTAGAGCACCGGCTCCCCCCACAGGTCTGTCAACACGCCACCGGCTTCCACCAACAGGGCGTGGGGCGCGCACAGGTCCCACTCTTTGGCAACGGTCGTCGCCAGGTAAAGGTCATAGTCGCCCCGGGCCACCAGGCTCACCTTGAGGCCAATGCTGCCCAACCGCTCGACCGACCGGATGCCCAACGCCTGGCGGGCGGCCTCGATCAGAGCCGAGTAACGGGAGCGGCTGACCACCAGGCGCATCCGGGCCGGATCGGCCACGGCCGAGACGCGCAGACGCCTCGTCCGGCCGTTGTGCACCTGGTGGGCCCCCTGACCTTGCACGGCGTACAAGATCTGTTCCCTGGCCGGCTGATAAACCACGCCCAGGGCCGGATAGCCTTTCACCGCCAGGGCAATCTGCACCGAAAACTCGCCCGTCTGGCCGAGAAACTCCCGTGTGCCATCCAGCGGGTCCACGATCCACACCCGCTCTTTTTCCAGACGGGACCGGTCATCGTTCGACTCTTCTGTAAGCAGGCCATCGGCCGGAAAAGCGCCGTGCAACCCGGCAGCGATGAGTTCGTCGGCGGTACGGTCGGCGGCGGTGACCGGCTCGTGCCGGGCTTTGTGGTCCACGGTCAGGGCGGTCCGGTAGTAGCTCATGATCACGTCGCCGGCCCGGCGGGCCAGGTGCAGGGCGGTGTTGAGTTCGCGTTGCAACAGGCAGGTGGTCAATCTGCTCCTCCGATCCTGGTTCGACCAACCGAACGCCACGATTGTAGCACCGGCCGGGGGCTTTGTCAAAATGGGTCGTCCCCTCCCCCAGACCGACCCTCCTGCCAGAGGGCCAGGCGCTGCCTGGACGCCGGAAAAGCGTCAGGCAGCCGGCCGCCGGATCTGTTATGATCCAGGAGTGCCCACCCTCCTTCAGACAGGAAGCGACCGAGATGTCGAGAGGGACGAACGGGTTCAACCAGGTTGCCGGTCTGCAGGAAGGTAGGCGGAGGAGGTGCGATTATATGGCACAGGCTTCCCAGCACGCCCTGCGTCAGGCCGCGAGGCCGGTCCAGGTCCAGGCGATCCGCTTTCCGCTGCGGACCGACAATGGGCGGGCAGCTAATGGACGGCTGCCCCGCCTGAGCAACCTCCTTCCCCGCCGGTGGCGCCGGCAGGTGGTGATCCACGGGCGTCGCTTCTGGTTGCCAGGCGGAGGCTAAGGCGCCGCGAACTCGACAAATGCCGTCCCCAGCCCATCCATCTCCACGGCGACCTCGGCATCGGCCCCCTCCGGTTGCAGGTGGTAGACGCCCGGCCACAGGCCGCCGAACTCACAGGCATCGGGGCCGTATTCCGGCTTGGTGCCGGTGAGGCAGGTGGCGCTCCACCCCCCGCCGCCGCTGATCGTCACCGGCACGCCGGCACGGCCTAGCACCCGCACCACGATCACCGACCAGATGCCGGTGCCCCCCCGCTGGCCACTGCTGTTGCTGACCACCCACCCCCGCCAATGGGCTTTGACCGGGGTAGGACTGGGCAGGGAGGTGGCCGTGGGGCCGGCCGCCGGGGCACGGGTTGGCTGTGCCGGTCGGGTTGGCGTAGCGGTGGGCGAGGCCGACGGTTGGGTCGGTTTGGGCGCGGGCACGGCTACCTGGTCAAAGCGGACCAGGGCCCACCCCCAGCCATCCACCGTTACCTGGACGCTGGCCCCCAGGTCTTTGGGGCTGAGGAGGTAGGTGGCAGCCCGCAGCCCGCCGAATTCACAGGCATCGGGGCCGTATTCCGGCTTGGTGCCGGTGAGGCAGGTGGCGCTCCAGCCATTGGTCCGGATCTCGACCTCGTGCCAGGGCTTGCCGGCCACGATGACGGCGATAGCCGAGTTCACATGCTCGGTGGGCCGGCTGCCGCTGGTGTTCTGCACCACCGAGCCAACCCAGCGGGTGCTGGGAGTTGGCCCGGCATAGTAAAACTCGACCAGGACAAAGTCCTGCAACTCCACCGTCACATCCAGGTGGATGCCCAGGTCACGGGGGGTCAGACGATAGGTCCCGGCGTTCAGGGCGCCGAATTCGCACGCATCCGGGCCGATCTCCGGCTTGGTGCCGGTTGTGCCCGTCGCGCTCCAGCCATCGGAGCGGATTTCGACCTCCTGCCCGGCCGGCCGGCCGATCACCCGCACGGCGATGGTGGCAAAGTAGCGGCCTTCCAGCCGGTGGAGGTGCTGGACGACGCGGCCTCGCCAGCCTGTGACCGGCTGAGTCGGCCTGGGTGGGGGCAGGGGAGTGGCGGTGGCCGTCGCCCGGTGGGTGGCGGTGGCCGTCACCCGGCGCGGCGTAGCCGTGGCCGGGCGCGGGGCGGGTGTAGAGGTGGCAGCACAGGGTTGCGGCCTGAAATCCACCCGGGTATAGCTTTTCCCATCCAGCCAGACCTGGAAGACGGTGCCCAGCCCCTCCGGCTCGATCAGGTAGGTCCCCCGGCTCAGGGGAGCGAACTCGGCCACAAAAAGGCCATACTCCGGCTTGGTGCCGGTCCAGTTCACCGTCTGGAAATCGCCGATTGAGCGAACCCAAACCGGCAACCCGACCTTGCCCTGCACCGACACGCGCAACACACTGCCAGCCACAGCCACATCGGTCCATTGCTCGGTGATTTCAGCCTTCCAACAGCCGGCTGCCTGAACAACCGGCGGTCGTTCCCCCCGAATCAGGAGCAGTGAGCCGCCAAGAAGCACGATCCCACCCAGAATCAGCCCCACCAGCCTGCCATGCTTTCTCCTGCGGACCATGCTCTCACCTCCTTTGAACATAAACGGCGGACGGTATCCCCTGGGCAACCGCGAGGGTTGCCCCTATCCTTTTCGTCCCTGGGGGTATGCCAGGGAACGACTCCTTCGGCATTCCAGTTTACCACAGGACCGGCCCCGTGGCAAGCGTTAGCGGCCCACCTGGACCGCCCCCAGGTCCAGGTCGCTGCCCAGGGGAATCAGCCCCCGGCCCCAGGGCAACGGCCGTCCGTCGCGGGTGACGCGCATCAGGAGCCGGTAGGTACCCGGCGGTATGTTGGAAGGCAGTTCCAGGGCCGGCCATTGGCACACCGCCTGGCCATCCTGCCACTGTTGGGCCGGGAATGCCCCCCCCAGCACCTCGTTACTGCCTGCAGGCAAGGGATGTTCTCCCCTGCCCTCCAGCCAGAAGGTCAGGCGCAGATCGCCGGCTGGCCGGCCTCGCGCCTGCCACAACAGCGTTACCGGCAGCGAGTCGCCAGGGCGGTAGAGGACACGGGGGTCCGGCGGGGTAAAGCCCAACAGTTCCACATCGCCGAACCGGGCATAGATCGTTTCCGCCACGCCGGCCTCCAGGGCCCGGCGAGGCGGGCGGGCCGGATTGCCCGCCAGGTGAACCGGCGGCAGTTCGATGCGGCCCCCCTCCGCACCCGTGGCCGGATCGTACAGGACGATCAGCGGGGTATAATCGCCCGGCGGTGTGCCAGGCGGCAGGGGGATCTCGTAGGCATCGGCCACGATCTCGCCGGGCCGCCAGGCGGTAGTCGGGTACGCCCCCCCCACCGGTTCGGCATCGGCCGCGCCGATGACCCGGCCCCCCGCCTCCACCAGCCGCGCCGACACCTTGAGCGGCTCCCCCAGCCCCTTGGGCGCGCGCCACCACAGCCGCAGCTGCGCCCACGCCTGCCAGTGCCCCTGCCATTGGTGCAGGTCGTAGCCCAACAGCCGCAGGCCGCGGACCGGATTCTGAGCAACAGGCGGTGGGGAGACAGGCACCTCATCGGACGGCGCATCCACCCGGATGAGGGCTTCCAGGTTCCCCCCCACCTCCACCAATCCGACGACGGCATCCAGAGTATGTTCCCCGGCCAGGCCGGGCAGAGGTCGAGTGAGATAGACGGCCCGGCCCTGGGCCAGGGCAGCTTCCACAGCTTCCCGGCGAGCAGCCTCGTCGTCGGCCCAGATCGTCTCCACATCGGGACGCCGGCCGGTGGTCTCCTGGAAGTAACGTATCAGCGTCACCTCCCCCCCCAGGCCGATGAGGGCGCTGCGGCCATAGGGCAACTCTTGCCGCAACAGATGCTCACCGTAATCGTGGACGATCCAGCGCCGGCTGAGGTCGAGATCGGGATAGTGGCGCAGGGCAATGGCCAGCGGCTGAAAAACGGCCAGGGCCACCAGAAGAAGGGAGCAAAAAGCCAGAAGGCGGCGGAGAGCGAGGCTGGGTCCCCGAACGCGGAGGAGGTCGGCGGCGTAATCCAGGCCGACCGCGATCCAGAGGGCGGTGATAAGAAACGCAGGGATAAAAAATACCTCTACGTCGGGCACGCGGTAGATAACGGCAAAGGCCCCATAGCCGGCAAAGGCCAGGCCGGTCAGGAGCAGGGCTTTGGGCTGCCGCAACAGGCCGAACAACCCAACCAGGGCCAGGGCCAACCCCACCGGGCCAAACTGCTGCCAGAACAACTCCCCATAAAAGGCGATGTTCAGGTCACGGGCCAGGGGATTATCGCCGAGGAAGGCGCTGTAGCCACCGGCGGTCACCCACTGCCAGAAGCCACGCCAGGTGTTGGCGTACAAGCCATCGAGAGAACCAACGTGGCCCCGAAGAGGCAGGTAGAGGTAGAGAAGGAGAGGAAGCAGGAAGCAAGAGACAAGGAGCGAGACAGGTCGGGTGGCAAGGTGGAGCCAGCGCGGGCGGTCGGGATGCTCCGGCCCCAGGAGCGCCGCCCGGCTGAAAGCGCGCCGCTCAACGAGCAGGGCAAAGAGGAACAACGCCGGTGCCAGGAGCAACACCGTGCGGTGATGCGCCAGGCCCAGGCCATAGACAGCCGCCAGGGCATAGGCCAGAGGATGGAGCCGCAGGCGGCGGCTGGCCGGCATCGGCCGGAAGAAACGGCGGTACAGGGCCCATACCCGCCAGGCCCGGCGGCGGACGGCCGGCGGCAGCCTCAGCCAGCCCCCCTCTCCGGGCAAAAAAAGGGGTCCCCGGTTCCGGGGCATGACCAGGAGGAGGGAAAATGGGACGACCGCCAGCAACGGCTGTTGCGCCCAGCGGAGCGCCAGCCCCAACACCCCGGCGACCAGAGCCGCGTTCAGGGTATAGACCTCAGCGATGACCGATTGCGACCAGAACACCGGTGAAACGGCCAGGGCGACCGCACCCGGCAACGCCGCCCACCACCGCCGGGTCAACTGCCGGGCCACCAGGCAGGTCAGGGCTACCGTCAGCGCCCCGGCCACCGCCGACAGCAGGTTCACGCTCCAGGCCACGTTGTACCACGGGCCCAGGCTAAAGAGCCTGCCCAACAACGTGTAGAGCGGATAGCCGGTGGGATGGGCAATGGCCAGCCGGTGGACGACCAGAGGGAACTCCAGGCTATCGTCGAACAGGGTAGCGACAGAGGGGGCCAGGGTATTCAGGTAAAGAAAGAAACAGGAGGCAAAAAGCAGGAGGTAGCAAAAGTGGTCCCTGGCCCCGTCTACGACCCTGTGAAATCGGTTCCCAAACGACTTGTTCTCCACGTATTCCATGATACCATAAAACTTGTAGAGCGAAAAAACGGGTGGTCCGGGTAGTACCTGTGGATAACCTGGTAAAAGATGTGGAAAAACCGGTTTTTTTGTGGATAACCTTACCGCTGTCCTGTGGAAACAAACCCCCTTGGGATCGCCCCTCACGCCCCTTTATCCCGCATCGGGTTGAATCATCCCCACACAAGCAGCCAGTCATCCACACCCTCCCCCAACAGCCGACCATAGCCCTGGGGGCCAAAGGGGGGAGCAGATACCAGGGATGGTGCCTCCCCAAACAGGTCCCCCATTTCTCCACAAATCCACAGCCCCTATGACGACTACTAGATCCTGTATTCCTGTTGAATGACATGGAGTTGTGGGGAATCTCCCCGATCATTGCCCGGCCTTTCCCCACTTTGGAGGAGGGAACAGGGGAGGGGAAAGGGCAGGCACGACCCGGATTCTGACACGGATATACGGAGCAATCCCGCCCTCCGTATATCCGTGGCGGTCCGTGTCGGGCTATTCTCCGGTGGGTAAAAATGGGCTGCTGTCAGGTTATGGCTTGCTGAAGCTTCATCTTTTCCAGGTATGCGGTTTCGAGGTCCACACCGACATAGTTGGCCAGCTTGAGCAGACAGGCCATACAATCGGCCAGTTCCGATTCGACCTGGTGTCTCCTCTGGCCCAGGGCAGCCTGTCGAGCCTGTTGAGCAGGCTGTCCCTGGGTCACCTGCATCTGTTCTTCCAGCCACAACCCGGCCAGCTCCCGGCCCAATTCGCCGATCTCCTCGCTCAGGCACAAGAAGTTAAAGTAGATGTCGGTGTTCAGGTTCCCGGCCCTGTCCATCTCGTCGTGGAACCGCTGGAAATCGGTCAGGGGCCGGCCTTTTGTCAGCAGATCTTTTCCCTGACGCAGTGCCTCGAACTGGGGCAAGGGGCGCTGGAACGTTCCTTCCTGCAACACGTTGCGGATGCGGTCCACGACCAGGCGAAAGTCGTTGGGGTTGGCGACAAAGTTGAGGTTGTTGGTATCTATGTACAATACCGGGGCTGCCTGCTGGTTGGAAAAGAACCGCTCATAAGCCTGGCGCAGCGTTTCGATGTACTCTTGATCCATGTTCCGCTCATAAGGCCGGTCCCGTTGAGCGATGCGCCCCAGCAGCACATCGGTGTCGGCCTGCAAATAGACGATCAGGTCGGGGGTTGGGATCTGCTCGGCCAGGGCTTGATGGATCTGTTGATACACCTCCCATTCGTCGCCGGCCAGGTTCAGCCGGGCAAACAACCGGTCCTTAGCAAACATATAGTCGGAAATGAGGGGGCCCTGCTCCAGCAGGAACGGCACCTGGTGGCGCTGTTGCCGGTAACGGCTGAGGAGGAAGAACATCTGGGTTTGAAAGGCATATCGGGCGCGGGATTCATAGAACCGGGCCAGAAAGGGGTTTTCCTCAAAGACCTCCAGCAGCAACTGGGAGTGAAAGTGATCGCCCAACATGCGGGCCAGCGTCGTTTTACCCACGCCGATGGCTCCTTCGATGACGATGTAATAATGCCGCATATTCACCTCCGCCGAAAGAGGGACCCTGTCCCTTGTTCCTCATTGTATACGGGTTTCTATGAAAAAGTCAAACTTGGCGGGGAGCAACCTTTGGCAGTATAATCCGTATAGGATGTGCATGGAGGAAAGGGATGGACCAGGAGCAAACCTGGCTCGAGCAGGCTCTAAAAGGGGACCGGGAGGCGTTCGGGCACCTGGTCCGGGCGTATGAACGACCGGTTTACAACCTGACCTATCGGATGCTGGGCGATCCGGCCGAAGCGGAGGACGCTGCCCAGGAGACCTTTTTGCGGGCGTATGCCCGGTTGTCAACCTACCAGCCGGGGCGCAAGTTCGTCAATTGGTTGTTATCGATCGCATCTCATCATTGTATAGACCGGTTGCGTCGCAACAGCCGGTCGCCGCAGCTTTCGCTGGATGGCCCGTTGCCACCTGTCCAGCTGACCGGCGACGAGCCCCGTCCCGATCAGGTGATGGTCAGGAAGCAGCAGAGGGAGCAGGTGCAGCAGATGCTCGATACATTGCCGGCCGAGTACCGGGCGGCGGTCGTGCTCCGCTATTGGTATGATCTGTCGTATGAAGAGATCGCCGGCGTGATGGCAACCACCGAGAGTGCCATCAAATCCCGCTTGCATCGCGCCCGGCGGATGCTGGCCGAGCGGTTGTCGGCGGCCTGAGCGGTGTGTTTTGAGGGGGAGAGAATGAGCGGGTGTGCGCACGAGGAACCGATGAGCGAGCTGATGTCGTTGGCCCTCGACGGCTTGCTTCAGGAGGCCGATCTGCGCCGGTTGCATGAACATCTGGCAACCTGCCCGGCCTGTCGGGCGGAATGGCAGGCCATGCAACAGGTGTCGGCCTTGTTCGACCAGGCAGCGCCGGTCGGTCCCCCCCTGGGTTTTGCGCTCCGGGTGGACCGCCGTCTGGAGGAAAAGCTGCGCAAGCGGCGGCGGACATTCGGCGGTATCGCCATGCTGACCGGTTCTCTGTCGCTGGCCACGGTGACCGTCGCTGCGGTGGGGATCATCGCCCTGGGGGTGTTGGCCTGGTCCTGGCTGGGGATGCAGCCGGCTGTGCAACAGGGAACCGGGGCCGTTTCCCAGATCGCCTCAGGGGTGGGGCTGGTGGGCAAGGGGGTCAGCCTCTTTCTGCGGGATCTGCTGCTCCGGTACGCCGTCCCCATCCTGCTGGTGCTCTGTACCGGCCTGGTGGCCTTGATGGCGGGCTGGGTCTTGTTGTTTGTCAGGCGGCCCAACGGGTCCCGGCATAACGGATATGTCTAAGAGCTTGCCTGAAAAGTCTACCACGAAGGCGCACAGGGCAAAGAAGTGAGAGGAAATTGACAGAAATTCTTTGTGTCCTTCGTGTCCTTAGTGGTTTTCAGACTAGCTCTAAACAATAGGCCAGGGTATGCCTGGCGGTCTGGAGGAGGAAAGATGAGAAGAATAGGATTATGGGCAGGATTGCTCGCTTTGGTGTTGCTGGGGCCGGCAGCCGTTGCTCTGGCCGATGGGCCGGTTGTGACGTTCGACGGCGGCCGGATCTTTGTGGGTGAGGATGTGTTGGTGGCGGCAGGGCAGACCTTCGACGGCGACCTGGGGGTCCTGCGGGGCGATCTGACGGTGGCCGAAGAAGGGGTGGTCAACGGCGATCTGTTCGTCGCCGGCGGCAATGCTTACATAGCCGGCCGGGTGAACGGTGACTTGGCCATCATCGACGGCCATCTGGAACTGGCCCCGAGCGGCCACGTGACGGGGGATGTCTTTGGGCTGAGGGCCAGCCAGGATGTGGCCGGCCAGGTAGAGGGCAACCTGTCCGCCCTGTTGGGCGACATGGCCCTGCGGACCACCGCCCTTATTCATGGCGACCTGCTGGTGAGCCCCGGTCGCATTCAGCGGGAGGGGGGAGCCAGGGTGCTGGGCAACGAGGTGATCAAGCTGGACATGCCCACCTTCCCTTTCTTGCAGCAGGGATCGGAAGAGACCCCCGGACAGAACCCCACCCCGCCCCCGGTACCCTGGCAGAGGCCGCAGAGAACGTGGCGGTCCGGGGTGGGGCGGCTTATCGGTAACGTCATGGCTATGGCCTTTTTCAGCCTGCTCTCCATCGGCATTGGGATGCTGGTTGTTCTCATCTGGCCGCAGCCCACGCGCCAGGTGAGCGACTGCATCCTGGCCCTGCCGGCCCGGAGTTTGGGCCTGGGGCTCCTTACCTTCCTCATCGCTGCCGGGCTGGAGGTGGTAGCCGCCATCCTGGTCGTCATGGTCTGGCTGGTGGCGACCGCTCTGGTGGGCACGGTCATCCTGATCCCCCTGGGTTTCCTGTTGATGCTGCTCAGTCCCCTGCTGCTGCTGCCGATACCGGTGGCATTGGCCGGGGCCATGATCCTGGGCTGGGTAGGGCTATCGGAGTTGATCGGCCAGAGGGTACTCAGGCTGCTCAACGTGGCCGATATCAGGCCGTTGGGGGCAGCCCTGGTGGGGCTGCTGATCACCGTGACCATGACAGCTTTGCTGTGGCTCATCAAGCCGCTTTGCTGTGCCTGGCCCTTTGTCATCCTGGTGAGCAGCATCGGCCTGGGGGCGGCCATCCACACCTGCTTGGGGCAGCAGAACTGTCGCCCCGCCGTCCCGCCGCCCCCGCCTGAGGCGTTGCCGGCAGAGGCGATGGAGAGCGAAGCCGGCCAGCCCGACGGCCCGGTCTCGTAGGCGCACAAACCATCCACCAGGCGAGGGGTGCCTGTCCACCCCTCGCTTTTTTTTGTGGGCGCGAAAGCCTGTTGGATGGGGGGGGCAAGGTGCATCTTGCCCTGCGGTCAAATAGGACAATTGGGCCGAGTTGTGGTATAATATGTGCTGTGGATGCACTGGATCTCCCTGACGGTGCAGGGGGTATAGAAGGGCAGAGGGCAGGGCCCACGGTGGAACCGGGCGACCGTCCGGCTGCTTTTCCCTGGGGGTTGATGGCGGCCGGGGCTACCTGCTGTGGCGCTCTGGCGGCGAACCACCTGCGCTGGCGGGGGGAGAGCCTGGTGGCCGGGGGGTTGACTTTGTTGCTGACGGTGCTGGCCTGGGGCAGCCTGTGGACCCTGGGGACGGGCACCTGCTGGTTTCCCTCCCAGGTCGGGGGCCGGTTGCCGGCACACCCGGTGTCGCTGCCGACATTGCCGTACACGCTGCCGGGCTCACCGGGCGGGCGGTTTTTTCGCAGGGTCGAGGCCCTGGTGACCTGGTGGCGCGGGGCATTCTGGCCGGCGGCCGGTGCAGCGTTTGTCGGCCTGTGGACTGCGGTAGCATTGACCATCCTGCTGAGCCTGTTTCTGCCCGGCCTGTGGAGCCCTCTCCATGCGGCGTTGGTGGCCCTTATCGGCTTGGGGATCGTGCAGCGACAGCAGGGGCGGGACCCGCTGGCCGGACGGTCGTTGGTGCAGGTGGGGCTGAGCTGGCTGGCCGGTCACACCGTTTTCAGCCGGCCCGGATTGCCGTCGGTGGGCCTGGCCCTGGCGTTCACCGTGGCAGCGGCGGGGTCCTTGTGGGCCTCGCGGGGGCTGGCCGGCGGTTTGTGGCTGCTGAATGGGGCGTTGGGGGCCGTCATCGTGTTGCTGGTGGCGCTTCAGCAACCCCTGGCGGCCGGCATTGTCGGCCTGTTCCTGTTTGGGCAGGTCGCCCTACAGCCATCCCTCAAGGGCGGTGACGGGGCGGTGCGGGTCGGGTTTAGCCGTCGCGCCTGGCCGTGGCTGATGGCGGCGATGCTGACGGCGGCGCTGGCGGTGGTATGAGCTGGTTGTGGGTCGCCCTGGGGGCCGTCGGGCTGGCGGCGTTGGCCTACTGGCAATTGATCATCGCCGAGGGGGCCTATCTGGGGCCCCGTGTGGTGGCCTGGACGTATGATCGGGTGGCCCGCCGCTACGACGCCATCAAGCGGTTCAATCCTCAGGATGAGAGGTGGTTCGTCGCCGGGCCGTTGTTGCGCCTGCTGGCGGGCGTGGAGAAGCCGCTGCTGCTCGATGTGGCCACCGGCACCGGCCGGCTGCCGCTGGCCCTGTTGCGCGAACATTTTCGGGGGCAGATCGTCGGCCTGGACCTGTCGCTGGGGATGCTGCGCCAGGCCCGGGCCAGGTTGCAACCTTATGGCGAGCAGGTCGGCCTGGTGTGGCAGGATGCCAGCCACCTCCCCTTCGCCGAAGGGACGTTCGATGCTGTAACCTGTCTGGAGTCGCTGGAATTCCTGCCGCGCCCGGCGCAGGCGGTGGGGGAGATGGTGCGGGTGCTGGCCCCTGGCGGGGTGTTGTTTCTCACCAACCGGGTGGGGGGAGAGGCGCGGTTGTTGCCCGGCCGTGTCTTCCCGCGGCCACTTTTTGAGCGGCTCCTGGCCGCTTATCCTTTGCAAGGGGTGGAGGTCCGGCCCTGGCAGGTGCATTATGATCGGGTCCTGGCCCGTAAGCAGGGCCCCCGGTTGCCGGAGGGGCGGGGCGGCGTGGCTCTGTCGTCGTTGCTGTGCTGCCCGGCCTGTGGGGGCCCGCTGCAGGAACAGGTCTGTGCCCTGTCTTGCCCGACCTGTGGGCAGACCTTTCCCATCCGTGAGGGGGTGATCCATCTGGCCAGACCCGCCTTCTCACCTTCTGGGCGGCGCAAGGAGCATTCTCTTCCCGGCCTGTCGAGGGGGGCCGGGGCCCGAAAAACGGAATAGCTATGAAGATCGGCGTCATCGGTGATACCCATATTCCAGACCTGAGCCCCGTGCTTCCGGTCCGCATTGCGGAGCTGTTCAAGGGGCTGGACATCATTTTGCATGTAGGCGATATCTGTGACCTGTATATCCTGAAGGAATTTCAGGAAACCTACACGCTGACCTTTGCTGTGTCCGGCGAGTCGGATAGTGAGGAGGTGCGCCTCTACCTGGAGGAACAGCGGGTGGTGCGTTTCGGCGGGCGGCGGATCGGGATGATCCACGGCCATCAGTTTGAGGCTCACCAGAAGGGGGCGATGAGCGGCTGGCGTCGGCTGTTGGGCCGAAAGCCGGACCCGGATGCGCTGCCGGCGTTCCTGTTGGAGCGGTTTGCCGGGGAGGAGGTACATGCCGTGGTCTTTGGCCACACCCATCAGCCCTACGTCAAGATGTACGGCGGAGTGCTGCTCTTTAACCCCGGCTCGGCTCTGCCGGGGGAGGGGCGGCTCCCCAGCGTCGGCATCCTGGAGGTGAAGGAGCGGAGCATCACCGGCAGGATCGTGTACTTGTAATCAGAGGTCTGACAGGTCAGGGGTAGTTAGCATGGTGGATAAAGATCATTCTCCTGGCGAATGCCCCAGTTGCGGCCGTTTCGTTGGCCCGTATGAAAAATGCCCCTATTGCGGCGCCGCCGTTGGCCAGCGGATGGCCGTGCGGGTGTTCCGCTACGGCAGCCTGGCTCTGGCTGTGGTGGGGCTGGCGGTGTTGCTTTTTGTG
Source organism: Anaerolineae bacterium (assembly GCA_034435455.1). Lineage (GTDB taxonomy): Bacteria > Chloroflexota > Anaerolineae > JAAYZQ01 > JAAYZQ01 > DAOTXL01. The sequence goes on along the minus strand of DAOTXL010000025.1, from coordinate 44,952 downwards.
GCCACCCGCAGCCGGGTGCCGACGGTCGAGATCGGCAGCCTGGCCGGGACCATGAACTGGGCCTATGTTCGTGTCGAGGGAACGGTGATCCGCCAGCCGGCCTACGACCCGGAGGCCAGGTCGCTTACCTTTTGGGTGTGGGATGGCACCGGCGAGATCATGGTCACTGCCTATCGTTCGGAAGCGGAGTGGCTGCAGGCCCACGGGCTGGTGCCGGTGATGGGCGATGGCGTGGCGGTGGAGGGCACGCTGCGGGTCAAAGAGGATTTTCAGTACCTGATCCTGAACGTGCCCCAGCATGTCGAGGTTCGGCCGACTGCGCCGCTGGCGGTGACCATCGCCGAGGTGAACGAGGGGCTGCTCTACCAGAAGGTGACGGTCCGGGGCGTGGTCCGCGACGACCGTACGCCCTACGCCGGCCTGCGCATCCTCACCCTGCGCGACAGCAGCGGCCAGATCGACGTGACGTTGCCCGCCACTGCCACCCTCGTAGGCGACAGCCTGCCCGACGTGAAGGTCGGCCAGGCGGTGCAGGTGACCGGCGCGGTGGACCGCTACAAAGGCACCCCGCAGATTTCGGTGGGCCGGGGGAGCGATGTGGTGGTGCTGGAGGAGACGATCTCCATCGCCCCACCGCGGGCCATCGGCGACCTGGGACCGGGAGATGTGGGAGGGATGGTTGCCGTCGAGGGGGTTGTCACGGGGGTCAGCCCCTTCTCGGCGGGGGTCAAGTGCACCCTGGACGACGGCAGCGGGACGGTGACCCTGCTGTTGTGGCAGGACCTGTACGATGGATTGCCGGAGCACGGGGCGCCGAGGGTCGGGATGATGGTCCGCGCCCAGGGGGTGGTTTCGGAATACCGGGGCGAACTGGAAATCGTGCCCGAAATCCCATCGGATGTGGTGGTGCTGGCGGCGGCCGAACGGACGGTGGCCGGGCGACGGCTGGGGGAACTCGCTGCCGCCGACGTGGGCCAGACCGTCCAGGTGGAGGGGGTTCTTGTGTCGCTGCGGACCTTTTCGGCCGGGGTCAGGGGCACGCTGGACGACGGCACGGGGACGGTGACGCTCCTCTTGTGGCAGGATGTGTACGATGGCCTCCCCGACCCGGCGCAGGTGGTGCCGGGGGCCGAGTTGCGCGTCGTCGGTGAGGTGAGGGAGTACAAGGGCGAGTTGGAGGTGGTGCCCCAGGCGCCGGGCGACGTGACGGTCGTGGGGATGACGGAACTACCGGCGGAGGAGCGGGCCATCGGCCGGCTCACCGCCGACGATGTGGGCCAGACGGTGCAGGTAGTGGGCCAGATTGTGACAGTGACCCCCTTTTCCAGGGGGATCAAATATACGCTGGACGACGGTACCGGGGCGATCACGTTGTTGCTGTGGCAGGACCTGCTCGACCGGCTGACCGATCCGGCGGCGCTGGCCGTGGGAGCGCAGGTGTCGGTGCGGGGCCAGGTGGACGAGTACCAGGGCGAGCTGGAGATCGTGCCCCAGGTGCCGGGCGACGTGCGGGTAACGGGTGGCGAGGTAGCGCAGGTGACTCCCACCGTTTCGCCTACCCCTGAACCCACCGCCCAGGCGACGGCTGTGCCCTCTCCCACCGCCGAACCGACGGCCACACCGACGGCAGAGCCGACGGCTTTGCCCACTCCCTCCCCCACACGCCCACCCACGCCTACCGCCACTCCTGTCGTTGAGACGCGGACCATCGGCGCCATCACCGCTGCCGACGTGGGGGCCACCTTTACCATTGCCCAGGCCGGCATTGCCGAAAAGAGCTATTTCTCCAAAGGGGTCAGGTACACCCTGACCGACCCCAGCGGCAGCATCATCTTGCTGGTGTGGCAGAACGTGTTAGAGGAGATTCCCGACCGCTACGACCTGGCCCCCGGCAATCGGGTGCGGGTCACGGGCGAGATCGACCAGTACCAGGGTGAGCTGGAGATCGTGCCCCAGGACGGCGCAGACGTGATAGTCGTTACCCGCGGCGAGCGCCCCCCTGTTGAGGAGCGGGCGGCCAATGCCATCACCCCGTCGGATGAGGGACGGGTCTTTGTAGTCGAAGGCAAGGTGGCGCGGGTCGAGAGCAAAAAGTGGCTCAAGCTGTGGCTCAGCGATGGCACGGGTGAGCTTCTGATCTACGTGCCGGAGCGGGCGGTAGAGTACCTGCCGGCGGGCCTGGGGACGGGGGTCAGGGTGCGGGTGACCGGCGAAGTGGACATCTACCAGGGGCAGATCGAGATCATCCCCCTGGCCGGGGCCGACGTGGAGGTGGTGAAATGACAGACTACTTGCTCCTCGTCGGCGCGGCGCTGGTCGGGACGCTGCTTTCGGCCTTTTTGTCGTGCATCCCGGCGCTCCATATCTACAACCTGGCCGGGCTGCTGGTTCTCCTGGCCGTCCGGTTCGAGGAGGCGTTGCCCGGCGAGGTGCTGGCCCTGTTCATGCTGGGCCTGGTGGTCGGCTATGCCGTGCTCAACACCATCCCCAGCATCTTTTTCGGCGCGCCCGACGACAGCACAGTGTTCATCGTCCTGCCGGGGCAAAAGTATCTGATGCAGCAGCGCGGCTTCGAGGCGTCGGTGCTGACCGGCGTGGGTGGGTTGGGGGGCTTGCTGGTGCTGTTCCTGCTGTCGCCGCTGATGCCCAGGGCATTGCCGGTGGTGCGGCAGGTGGTGGGCCCGCATCTACATTGGATTTTGGGGGCGGTCATCCTGTTTATGCTGATGAGCGAGTGGCCCAAAGGCTCCGACCGGGGGCGCACCGGCCTGGCGAAATTCCTCGACGCCTGGCGCTCGCTGGGGGCGGGGCTGTTGACCTTTTTCCTGTCGGGAGTACTCGGCTTCATCCTGTTTTACAGCAGCCTGGTGCCGACCGAGATGGCCTTCCAGAACCTGATGCCGGCCTTTGTCGGGCTGTTCGCCATCCCCTGGGTGTTGCAGAACCTTCTGTCGCAGGCGCGGGTGCCGGCGCAACATGTGAGCCGTTCGGTGGACCTGTCGCCGGAGTTGATCGCCCGCGGTGTGGGGGCCGGGGCGTTGGGAGGGCTGTTTGCCGCCTTTTTCCCGGTGGTCACGGGGGGCATCGGCGGCTTCCTGGCCGGCCACGCCACGGCCCAGCGGGACGACCGGCTGTTCATCGTCAGCCAGGGGGCCAGCAAGCTGGTCTACTATGTAGGCGCCTTTCTGTTCTTCTTTATGCCGGGGCTGCACCTGACGCGGGGGGGCATGGCCTGGATGTTGAGTGTGGTCTATACCCCCTACACCCCGGCGACCTACTGGGTGGCGGTGGCGGCCACGCTGCTGAGCGGGGCGCTGGCTTTTCTGTTGTTGCTGGGGTTGAGCCGGGCGGCCATCTGGCTGGTGAGCCACGTGGATTACCGCTGGATTTCGGCGGCGACGTTGTTGCTGCTGGTAGCGGTGGTCCTGGCGCTGACCGGGTGGGGGGGGCTGCTCATCGCCGCCGTGGCCACCGGCATCGGCCTGTTGCCGGTGATGTGGGGTTCGCGGCGGATGAACTGCATGGGGGTATTGCTCCTGCCACTGACGCTGAACATGGCCGGGTTGGGGACAACGGTGGCCGGATGGTTGGGGCTGGTCTAGAGTCTGTTGTGCGACGACTGCAAATTTCGGGGGCGCGAATCAGGGCCAGGCACTTTGAGTCAGCCTGAATAGTAACCTTGTGCGTATGGGAGAAGGAGAAGCTCTATGGGACATCCTTTTGAAGTGGGCAAAACCTATCGCAACCGACAGGGCGAATATGTCGTCCTGGCCATTGAGGGTGACAAGATGACCATCCGCTATGTGGGGGGAGGGACGCTGGTCACCAGTGTGAGCATCCAGGCCCGCATCTGGGAAAATATCCAGTTCGAGAGGCAGATGGCCCGCGCCGAGGAGCGGCGGCGGCAGGCCCAGGAAGCCCGGCTGGCGGCCAGGCAGGAGGCTGCCCAATCCCGGCGGGCCAGGGCCCGGCCGGCCTTTGCCGGATTCCAGGAAAGCGATTTTGAAACGAAAAAGCGCGGGGTTGCCTGGTCGAGCCGCGAGGAGTTGGGCAAGGCCCTGACCCAGTACCTCAACCAACGCACGGAGGGGAACTTTAGCCACTGGCTGGTCCCCCATCACCCGCTGATCCATGTGGCTCGCCGGGGGGCTTATTATCGAGAAGTGGTGGAGCGCAACGTCGCCTTCTTTGTGGCGCTGGGCGAAAGCGGGGTATCGTTCGGGTTGTATGTGGGCAAACCGGATGGCCCGGTCGAGGCCGGCTGGCCCTGGTCGGCCTTTGTGGCCGCCCTGGCGGACGAGGGGATAGGGGGGGGGCTGCGGAAGGCCATGGAGGCCCACAGCCTTGCTATGGAGGTATATACCACCGAGATCAAGTATGGTCGGGTGGCGCGGATTACGGCCCAGGGCGAGGGCTTTGTGTGGCAGCATGAGGATGCCGGGCAGGAGGTGACGCGGACGATGAGCCTGGAAGAGGTTGCCGGCTATGTGCGGGACCTTGCGCCGGAGAAGCGATGCGAGGTGTATGTGCAGCGTCAGGTCCCGGTGGCCCAGGCGGTAAAAGCCGGGGCCGCCATAGCCGACGAAATGGGGGCCCTGCTCGAGGCGCTGTTGCCGGTGTACCGCGCCAGCATCGGGCGTTAGCGGTCGGTGGGTGGGCCGGGATGAAACAGTTGCGGGGGACGCCCCTGAAGCGTTTTCTGCGGACCCTGCCGCCGCCCCCCTCGCCGACCGAGCTGGCCATCGTCTGCCAGAGCGTGGCCTACCCGGTCAATGTCGGCTCGATTTTGCGCATTGCCGATGCCCTGGATGTGGTCGAGGTGCTGCTGACCGGCATCACCCCGACGCCACCCCACCCGACCATCGCCAGGGTGGGGCGCGACAAGGAACGGTATGTGCCGTGGCGCTATGTGGCGCGGCCTGAAACCGCTTTGGAGGAACTGCGGGCCCAGGGCTATTGGATCGCCGCGCTCGAGATCACCGCGGGTAGCCGACCTTACTACGCCGTGGACTATCCGCCGCGGGTGGCGTTGGTGCTGGGCAACGAGGATCATGGCGTGACCCGATCCTGTCTGGCCCTGTGCCACGCTGCCATCTTTGTGCCGATGTATGGGCATGGAAAATCGCTGAACGTCCATGTCTCGCTGGCGGTGGTGGGCTATCACCTGCTGCACCGGACCCCGCCGGCAGTGGAAAGAGGAGGGGAAGACCGTGAGTGAGATCCTTGACAGGCTGAAAGAGGGCGCCGGCCAGGTGATCGCCGAGGTGGACAAGGGGGGCAAGCTCCAGGCGGCCATCAGCAGCCTGCGCCACCAGATGGCCGAGGCCGACCGCAAGCGCAAGATCGGCCTGGTCAGGCAGCAGCTTCGGGACCTGCAGGGGCGAGAGGCGCAGGCCATCAACGCCCTGAGCGCCCAGGTGTGGGCCTTGTATGAAGCCGGGACCCTCATCCAGCCGGAATTGGTCAGTCTGTGCCGAAATGTACAAGAGATCCGCGCCCAGATCAAGGACAAAGAGAGGGAACTGGAGCAGTTGCAACCGCCGCCGGCTCCGCCCCCCCAGCCTGCGCCGGTGGAGGCCCAGGTCGGGCCCCGTTGCGGCCAATGTGGGGCGGCCGTGGTGCCCGGCGCGGCTTTTTGCCAGACCTGTGGCGCTCGTCTGACCGCGGAGGAGAAAGCGGCCCCGGTCCTGTTCTGTGTTCACTGCGGTGCCCGGTTGCGCCAGGGGGCGCGCTTTTGTCCGCAGTGCGGCCAGACGGTATAATGGAGATCGGCATGAAAGGGATTGCCCATTTCATCACCGGGGTGGCCGTGGCCACCTTTTTCCCCGACATTGTCCACAGCGCGGCGCAGAACTTGAGTTTTGGGCCGATGTTGGGTGGCCTGGCCGGGCTGCTGCCCGACACGCTGGATTTCAAGTTTGTGCGCTATTTTGACCGGTCGGATGACGAGATCGACCCGGCCAGGATCACCACCGCAGCCGGTCACCCCGATCCGCAGCGCATGGCCGACCGGATCGCGGCGGCGATGGATCGGGCTTATGACAGTGGCCGGCGGGTCAAGGTGCACCTCCACACCCTCAAGCTGGGGGCCGACCTGTGGCGTCAGTACAGCGTGGCCTTTGATCTGGAGCGGAACCAGGTGGTGGTCCGTATCGGGCCGGTGGTGACCACCGGCCAGGTGCCCTATGCCGGCAGCGAGATCGCCGGCCTGGGGCCGGGCCGGGCCCAGGTCAAGGCCCGCATCCTGCACACCTACGATGCCGAGACCAAGATCGATATTTTTAGCGGCCCCTCGCTGGCCTTTGAAAAGGCGGGGGATGCGATAGAGGTGACGTTCCTGCCCTGGCACCGCGCCTGGACCCATTCGCTGGCAGTGGCTCTTTTGCTGGGGGCGGTCGGTCTTCTCATCGCCCCGGTCTATGGCCTGGCCATGGCTCTGGCTGCCCTGGCCCATGTCCTCGAAGATCAGCTGGGGTTCATGGGTAGCAACCTCCTCTTCCCCATCACCCGGAAACGGATGATGGGCTTGAAGTGGCTCCGTTCAGGGGATGCGATCCCCAACTTTTTGGCGGTGTGGGTCAGCCTGGCGGTCATCCTGCTCAACCTGGACCGCTTTTCGGGGGCGCCGGTTATTCCGGTATGGCCCTATCTGCTGGCCGTCATTGCCGCGCCGGCGGCCCTCCTGCTGGCGGCCGGTGCCTGGTCGCGCCGCCGGGCACAGCGCCGGATGGCTCAAGTGATGGCGGCTGTGGAGGCGTTGGACGAGACCGAGGAATTGGACCTGTAGGAGGGGGCCAACCGCAAAGAGTCGGCGCCTCTGGTGAGGCTCCAGGGCTTTTTCCGTGGCCTTTTGGGCCGGACCTGGGTTATAATCGAGGCGGGGGGGATGATGAAGCCGGGCCGTTCTTTTTCCGAAAGCCAATTGGCCCATCTCCGGGAGGTATGCGGACGGGAACCGCGCCTGGCGGCCCTCTATGCTTTCGGGCTGCGCCAGAGGGGAGATTGCGATCTGGCGGCGCTGTTCACCGAACCCCTTTCCTGGCCGGAGCGTCTGGACCTGGAGTTGGCCGTGGCCGGGGCCTTGGGGATGGAGGGGGTTGAGGTGGTGGACCTGCGGCGGATGCCCCTGGTTTTGCGCTTTGGGGTGGTGAACGATGGGGAGCCGCTCTACGTCGGGCGGCCCGATGCCCTGGCCCTGTTCATCGAAGAGACCATCGTCCGTTATTCGGCCTTTTATCCCTTGCTGGAGGCCCTGTATTGGAAGGTGGAAACCGGGCCCCTGGCCGACGACCAATTGACCCTGACTGACGACCGATGACCGGGATCAAGGAGATTACCGTTGCTTATCGTTACAATTTCTGTCGGTTTGATTCAGACGAATTGCTATGTCGTGGGCTGTGAGGAGACGAAAGCGGGGGCGATCATCGATCCGGGGGGGCACCCGGAGCGCATCCTGGCCGAGGTGAGGCGCCACAGGCTGGCGATCCGGTATGTGCTCAACACCCATGCCCACTTTGACCATACCGACGCCAACAGGGCCATAGTCGCGGCTACCGGTGCGCCGCTGGCCCTGCACGCGGCCGATCGGCCTCTGCTTGAGGCGGCGGGTGGGGCGGTGCTCTTTGGCTTGCATGCCGATCCCGGCCCCCCCCCTGACCTGGAGTTGCACGACGGGGATGAACTGGAGGTCGGCAGGCTGCGCTTGCAGGTGCTCCACACACCGGGCCACACCCCTGGCCATGTCTGCTTCTACGAAGCGAAGGAAGGGGTGCTGTTCGGGGGCGATCTGCTCTTTCACCGGGGCGTGGGCCGTACCGACCTGCCGGGTGGGAGCTGGCCGCAGCTCCTGGACAGCATCCGGCGGGTGCTTTTTGCCCTTCCCGACGAGACGGTGGTCTATGCCGGCCACGGCCCGGCGACGACCATTGGCGAGGAGAAGCGCTTCAATCCCTGGCTACGGTAGCCGGAGGAAAAAAAGAGAATCAGGAGGGAAAAGTGAATCCACAGGAAGCGGTCATTGTGAGCGCCTGCCGGACGGCCATCGGTCGTTTTATGGGGGGGCTCTCGACCATCCCGGCTCCCAAATTGGGCGCCGTGGTCATCGGTGAGGCGGTGCGGCGGGCAGGCATGGACCCGGCGGTAGCCGATGAGGTATTCATGGGCTGTGTGGTGCCGGCCGGCATGGGCCAGGCCCCGGCCCGCCAGGCGGCCATCGGCGGTGGGGTTCCCCCAGAGGTCGGTGCGCTGACCATCAACAAGGTATGCGGCTCCGGGCTGAAGGCGGTCATGCTGGCGGCGGGCCTCATCCGTGCTGGCGATGGCGAGGTTTATATAGCCGGGGGCATGGAGAACATGAGCCTGGCCCCCTACCTGTTGCCCCAGGCCCGGGCCGGTTACCGGCTGGGCAATGGCCAGTTGGTAGATGCCGTGGTCCATGATGGGTTGTGGTGCGCCTTCCTGGACCACCACATGGGCAACTCGGCCGAGTTCATCGCCGAGCGGTATGGCCTGACCCGGCAGGAGCTGGACGAATATGCCTACCACAGCCACCGCAAGGCGGTTGAGGCCATAGAAGCCGGGCGTTTCAAGGCCGAAATCGTGCCGGTAGAGCTGCCGCAGCGCAAAGGGCCGCCCCTTTTGTTCGACACAGACGAATGCCCCCGGCGCGACACCAGCCTGGAGGCGCTGGCGAAGCTCAAGCCGGCCTTCAAGGAGGGGGGCATGGTTACCGCCGGCAATTCGCCGGGCATTACCGATGGGGCAGCGGCGGTGGTGGTCATGAGCCGTCGCAAGGCCGAGGAGTTGGGGGTCAGGCCTCTGGCCCGCATCCTGGCCTACGACCAGGCGGCGGTGGACCCCAAATGGCTGTTCATTGCCCCGGCTTATGCTGTGCGCCGCCTGTTAAAGCGCACCGGCACAACCCTGGCCGACTATGATCTGTTCGAGATCAACGAAGCCTTTGCCGCCCAAACTCTGGCCAACGGCAAAGAGCTGGAAAAGGAGGGGTGGGATTGGAGCCGGGTCAATGTCAATGGTGGGGCGATCGCCCTGGGCCATCCTATCGGCTGTTCGGGGGCGCGGGTGCTGGTGACGCTGCTCTATGCCTTGCGGGACCGGGGGGGGAAGCGGGGCATGGCGGCGTTGTGCCTGGGGGGCGGTGAGGCGGTAGCCATGGCTGTGGAGTTGGAGGAGTAGCAGGGGGGCCAGGGAGCAGGGGAGCTAGGGTGGGACGAGCCCGGCCGGCGGCAGGGGCAGGGTGGGCGTGGGCGTAGGGGCTGCTTCGATCTCTACCTCGATGGTCTCGGGGATGACGTTCAGCACTCTGACGCTTTCCGGGGCCAGCACCTCAGGCTTGATGCGATATACGCCGATGGTGTAGCCGTACAGGTTGACCATGATCTGGAGGTTTTGGGGTTTCAATTCGGCCAGTTTGGGATCGGGGCCCTCCAGGATGATCTCCACGATCGAGGGGGAGGCTGTGGCCACCAGCCCTGGCTGGATCCCCTGCAATTCGACGGTGCCGGTCAGGGTCCGGCTGCTCTGAATGGGCAGGATTTCGATAAACACCGTGACCAGGTTGCCGCCGATGACGTTGATGCCGGCGGGCAGGGTCAGGGCGGTGCGCTGCGACAGGCTTTCGGTTGCCTCGGTGATGGAGATGGGCAACGTCTCCACAAAGCCGGGCATCTTGTCCAGGATGGAAGGGGGGCCTTGCAGGGTCACGGTGGAGGGATCGATCAGCACAATCCCCTGGCGGTAGCCTGTAGCCGGTTTGCCGCGCAGGTCGGGCACTACCTCCACATCGGGCTTGTAACCGAACCGGCGGCGCACGCCCACCCGTACATCGGCCTGCTTGGGGGTGAGTTGCAGGCCGGTGACCACTTTGCCGTTGGCATCCAGCGGGGTCAGGCTGACCCGCTCGGTGACATCTTGTCTGGCCCCGCTGATGTCAATAGCCCCGGTCACCGAGATCACAGAGGTCAGGTATGGATCGGGCCCCACGAGGATGACCTGGTTGGGGGAGACCTGCGCCGGAGTGGCCTGGTAGCCGATGGCCACCTCACCCCGCACTTCGATCTGGATCGGCAGGGTGAGGGTGCGCTCCATCTCCAGGTGGACGGTCTGCTTATTGGGGTTGATCGCTTCGATGCGCAGGGCTTCGTTGGTGGAGGTCACCTGGACGGTGACCGGCGAGGGGGTTCCCGGCTTTACGCCCGACAGGTCCATGCTGGCCACCAGGTCGGTGGGCTTGAGCCTGGCCAGCACACTTTGCGGGGCGCGGACCTCGACACTCACCCGGTCGGAGATCTGGCTCTGATTGAACAGGACGGTATGGGCCGGTTGCCCCTGCATCGTGATGGGGATATTGGCGATTTCCTCCTTCACGAACGGATCGGCCTGGAGCGTGGCGGCGATCCAGATGGCAAAGGCCAACAGCAGGGCCAGGAGCCAGGATCCCAGGTTGTTCAGCAACTGGCGCAGGGTGTTGCTCATCGGCTGCCTTGTCCCTGAGGTCGGTGCTTTACTTCTTTTTCCCCCTGTTCAGCAGCCACCACAGGGCCAGCGCCGAGGCGGTGATCCCCAGCAGGCCGGCTGCCGCTGCGGTCTTGGGTTCGTACAGCGGCCTGGTGATCGGGGGGGTGTTGCCATATTCGGCGAAAAGCCGGCCCCATTTGGTATTGAGGGCTTCCTGGACCCGTTTATGGCCGATAAACGGATACCACAGCCCATCGTAGTAGGCCCGGGAGGCGAGGTAGGACCAGGGCACGATGGGGGTGCGCAGCAGCAGGTTCTCGAACGGCTTGAGGGGGCCGTGATAGATCATCTTCTGGCCGCGGCTGGCAAAGGTCTCGCCGGTGCGGGCGTGCCAGCGTACCTCCTCCGGGTCCACCTCGCCCACGATCTCGATCTGTCGCATGTCGCCGATGCCCAGCCCCTGTTCGTGGCCCAGGCGGATGAATTTGAGTTCCATCGGCTCGAACCCCTGCAGGTAGGCCGAAACGGCATCTATGGCCACCTGGTCGGCTGAGGCCAGGATCAGGTCTTTTTCCTGCCACCACATGGCCCGAGGGCCGGGGCCGTCGCCTACAAACGTGCCATCCATGACGGCAAAGAGGCCGGTGTGGATCTCTTGTTGAATGGCCAGCAGGTCCACCACCGTCTCGTGGATGACGCTGTGCGTCCAATGGCGGCGCTCCGACAGGAGGCCGCCAAAGGCGTTTTTCATGGCCCCGGTGATGGTGGTAAAGACGTGCGTCTTGACCGTTGGGAACTGGATGATGTTCCGGTCGAAAAACAGGGCCGGGATTTTGATGCCGTCGGGATAGACCTTGTCCAGCACGAGCATGGGGGTTTGGGGTTCATAGTACACCCACTCGACCTCCGGCTCGTAGAGGTGCACATTGCGCACCTGATATTGATCGGTGATCAGCTTGTGTTTGTTGTTCCGCTCGCCCACGTAGGCATCTACCACCACCGTCCGGTTGTGGGCGGCGATGAGGTTTCGATAGCCGTCGGCCAACAGGGTGCGGATGACCCCTTCCAGTTGCCAGGGGGTTGTGGAGCAGGCAGGGTACCATTGCTGCCAGGAGATATTGATCTTGAGCAGGGTATCCCGATCTTTGGGCAGGGCTGCTTCATAGTTGGCCAGCTTCAGCAGCCGCCGATAGTCCTCCAGGACGGTCTCCGGCCGGGTACGGAGCAGGGCCACGCGGCCTCTGCCCGGAAAGTTTTTATCAATCATCCTCGCCTCCGGTCCATTAACATAGGGCTGGCCTGAGAGGATCAGGCCCAGCGGGAATAGTATAGCGCAATTCGGGGAGAATGTCCAACGGGCAGAGGGCAGGGAGCGGTTTGACACCTTTGCGGAAATCGGGTATAATATTTTTCATAAACGGGTGCTCCGGCAACGCAGCGGGCGCACCCTTCCCACACCGAACGACGAGGAACAGGAGGAGTAGGCGGGCAGGCTCCGGTGAACGGACCCTACCGTCCGGCAGAGAGGGGGGTCATCGGCTGCAAGCCCCCTGCGGCAGCTACCCGCCGAAGGTCGCCTGGGAGTCGGTTGGCTGATGGCCGCTGGCAGCAGGTCAACCCGGGTGAGCCCGTTACAGCTATCGAGTGGGTAGATCGGCTACCGGCCGTCAGCCATCTGCCAAACAGGGTGGTATCGCGGAAGGGACCCCTTTCGTCCGTGTGGATGAGAGGGGTTCTTTGATCAGGAGGCAGGAGGATCATGCCCTGGTGGGATCTCTATTTTGGGGAGCTATACCTGCGGATATTCGAGACGCTCCTGACGCCAGAGCGCACGGCCTGGGAGGTTGCGGGCCTCATAAACCTGTTGAACCCGGCCCCGGGGGCGCGGATCCTGGATCTGTGCTGTGGACAGGGCCGCCATGCAGTGCCCCTGGCCCAGGCCGGCTATCAGGTGGTCGGCCTGGATCGCTCCCCCTACATGCTGGAACAGGCCCAGCGGGCCATGCGAGAGGCCGGCATCCAGGTGCACTGGGTGCAGGGCGACATGCGCTGGCTGCCCTGGAGCGAGCAGTTTGACCTTTGCCTCAACCTGTTCACCGCCTTTGGCTACTTTGACGACGAGGCAGAAAACCAGCAGGTGCTGCACCAGGTCTACCGGGTCCTCAAGCCGGGCGGGCTCTTTTGTCTGGACCTGTCCAACCGCGATTATTACCTGTTGCAGTTGTGGCCGCGAGCCTGGCGCCGCTACGGAGGGGCGATTATCCTGGAGGAGACCAGCTTTGATCCCAGGACCTGCCGCTTTACGATGACCTGCACCTGGCTGGAAGGGGGCCGGGCGGAGAGCCTGACCCACTCGGTGCGCTACTATACCGCCCCGGAACTGAGCGGGATGTTGCAGCGGGCCGGCCTGTCGCCGATAGCCCTGTACGGCGATTTTGACGGAAGCCCGTTTGACCTGTACAGCAAGCGGTTGATCATGGTCGCACGCAAGGAAGGAACGCAAACACCGATACAGTAAGAAATAGGGGGAGACGATATGAACCTGCTCATGCCCTGTGATTGTGGAAAGGAGGTGGTGACGATGGACGACGCGGACGTTCCCGTTGCGCCGGTATCTGTTGGCAACCCCTCTATCCCACAAGAAAGGATGGGCTAAAATGACAGAAAATCGTAAAATCGAAATGGAGAAAACCTACGATCCGCAGCGCACCGAACGGCGGCTGTATGCCTGGTGGGAATCCCAGGGCTACTTTAAGCCGGAGACGTGTGTCAAGAAGGGGCTGGCTTCTGCCGACGGCCCGGCGTGGTGCATCACCATGCCGCCGCCCAACGTGACCGGTGCGTTGCACCTGGGCCACGCCCTGACGGCCGCCGTCGAAGACCTGATGACCCGCTACTATCGGATGAAGGGCTATGAAACCCTCTATCTGCCCGGTGCCGATCACGCCGGCATCGCCACGCAGAACGTGGTGGAGCGGGAGTTGCGCAAAGAGGGCCTCACCCGTCACGATCTGGGGCGGGAAAAGTTTGTGGAAAGGGCGTGGGAGTGGAAAAAGTTCTACCACGCCCGGATCACCGAGCAGCACAAACGGCTGGGCGTCAGTTGCGATTGGGAACGGGACCGCTTTACCCTGGACGAAGGCCTGAGCCGGGCGGTGCGCACCGCCTTTGTGCGGCTGTACGAAAAGGGCCTGATCTATCGCGGGGCCTACCTGGTGAACTGGTGCCCTCGCTGCGAGAGCGCCATCTCCGACCTGGAAGCCATTCCTGAGGAACACGATGACTATTTGTGGACCATCCGCTATCCCATCCTCAACGGCGACTGGGACGGGCCCCAACATCCCTGGGGCAGCGGCCGCTGGGCCGAAGGGGCCACCGAGTTCATCGAGATGGCCACCGCCCGCCCGGAGACGATCATGGGCGACACCGCCGTAGCCACCCACGAGGGCCACGAGCGCTTTGCCCGGCTGATCGGTCGGACGGCCGTGCTGCCGGTCCTGGGGCGGCCCATTCCGATCATCGCCGACCCGGCGGTGGACCCGGAATTCGGCACCGGCGCGGTCAAGATCACCCCCGCCCACGATCCCAACGACTATGAAACGGGCCTGCGCCACGGCCTGGAAGCGCCGACCGTGCTCACCGAAACGGGGCAGATGAACGAACTGGCCGGCCCCTACGCCGGGATGGACCGCTACGAATGTCGTGAGGCGGTGGTGCGCGACCTGCAAAAAGAAGGGCTCCTGGTCCGGATCGAGCCGTATCACCACAGCGTGGCCCACTGCGAGCGTTGCCACACCGTCATCGAACCCCGGATCAGCACGCAATGGTTCCTCCAGGTCAAGCCGCTGGCCGAGGCAGCGATAGAGGCGGTGCGCCGGGGCGAAACCGTCATCATCCCCGACCGGGAGGAGCGGCGCTTCTTCCAGTGGATGGAGAATATCCGGCCCTGGTGCATCAGCCGCCAACTGTGGTGGGGACACCGCATCCCGGTCTGGTATTGCGACGACTGTGGCGGGCAAACCTGCACCCTGGACGACCCCGATCGCTGTGGCCGGTGTGGCAGCAGCCGCATCCACCAGGACACCGACGTGCTCGATACCTGGTTCAGCTCCGGGTTGTGGCCCTTCTCGACCCTCGGCTGGCCCGACGACACCCCCGATATGCACCGCTTTTACCCCACCGACATGCGCGAGACCGGCTACGACATCCTCTTTTTCTGGGTGGCGCGGGAGATGATGCTGGGCCTGGAGATGACAGGCCAGGTCCCCTACAAGACGGTGTATCTGCATGGGCTCGTCAGAAACGCCGAGGGGAAAAAGATCAGCAAGTCTATGGAGGACATTGCCGAGTACGACCCGCTGAACATCATCGAGCGGGTAGGGGCCGATGCCCTGCGCTACACCCTGCTGACCAGTTCGACACCAGGGTACGACATGAACCTGGACCCCCGGCGGTTAGAGGGGGCGCGCAACTTTGCCAACAAGGTCTGGAACGCGGCGCGGTTTATAATCTCTAATATCTCTGACACCCAACATCCCCTATCTGAGGGATTAGATACTGGATATGGGGAATTGCCGGATCGGTGGATCATGAGCCGCCTGAACCGGCTGATCGCCGAAGTGACAGAGCTGTTCGATGTCTATCAGTATGGCGAGGCCGGGCGGCGCATCAACGAGTTCCTGTGGAGCGAGTTCTGCGACTGGTACATCGAGGCCTGCAAGATCCGGCTCTACGGCGACGATCCGCAAGCCCGGGCCGCAGCTCAGGCGACCCTGCTGACGGTGTTGGAGCAGGCGCTGCGGCTGCTCCACCCCTTTATGCCCTTTGTCACCGAGGAGATCTGGCAGCACCTGAAAGCCGCCGGCGGCCAGGAGTGGGGCGAGGCGCTGATGATCGCCCCCTGGCCCCAGGCCGACGAGTCGCGGCTCGATGCCCAGGCCGAGGCCGACATGGACCTGCTCATGGACCTGATCCGCCAGGTGCGCAACGCCCGTGCCGAGTTTGACGTGACGCCCGGCAAGCGGATCCCGGCCATCCTTGCCGCCGGAGAAAGACTGCCAATGCTGGAGGCCCAGCGCGGCCTGCTCACCTTCCTGGCCCACCTGGACGACGGGCAACTGACCCTCACCCGGACACTGGCCGAAAAGCCCAGGAAGGCCGTGGCGCTGGTGGCCACCGGGGGAGTGGAGGCGTACCTGCCTCTGGCCGGTCTGGTGGACCTGGAGCAGGAGATCGCCCGGTTGCGCAAAGCCCTGGCCGAGGCCGACCGGGAGATCGCCCGCGCCGAGGGGATGCTGACCAACCAGGGCTTTCTCGCCAAAGCGCCGCCGGCTGTGGTACAGCAGCAGCGTGACCGCCTGGCCGAGCAGCGGGAGCGTCGGGAACGGCTGGCCACGCGGCTGCAGGCCCTGGAAAGCTGAACCCACAGACCCCCGAGGTCCCCGAGACCCCGGGGGTCTGTTCAATCAAAGGTTAGCGGCCCCTCCGGCCCTCCGCCAGCCGCCCCTTGATCGCCAGCCAATCGCGGCGGAGCTGCTCATCCGTATCGATCTGGGCCTCGATCTTTTCGCAGCCGTACAGGATGGTGGTGTGGTCCCGCCCCCCCAGGATCTGGCCGATCTCCGGCAGCGAAGCCCCGGTCTCCTCGCGGATCAGGTACATGGCCAGTTGCCGGGGGACCGACACCGCCCGGGCCCGGGTGGGCCCCAGCAACTGCTCTTCCGAAAGGCCATAGTGCTGCGCTACGGCCGTGACGATCTGCGCCGGCGACAGGCCTGCCGTGTGGGTCAGGATGCTCTCCAGAGCCGCCTGTGCCGTCTCCACGGTCAGCGGCCGGTGCATCAGGTTGGCGTGGGCCAGCACCCGGTTCAGCGCCCCCTCCAGGTCCCGGATGTTGGTAGGGACCTTGCGGGCGATATAGGCCAGCACCTCGTCGGGCACCCGCGCCGCAACGGTATCGGCCTTGGCCCGCAGAATGGCCACCCGCGTCTCGAAATCGGGCGGCTGCACATCGGCGATCAGCCCCCAGCTAAAGCGGGAGCGGAGCCGGTCCTCCAGCGCCACCAGTGCCTTGGGCGGGCGGTCGCAAGAGACGACGATCTGCTTCCCGGAGCCGTGCAGGGCGTTGAAGGTGTGGAAAAACTCTTCCTGGGTCCGCTCCTTGCCGGCGATAAACTGGATGTCGTCCACCAGCAGCACGTCGGTGTTCCGGTACCTGGCCCGGAACTCGTCGGTCTTTTGCTCGCGGATGGCGTTGATCAGGTCGTTGGTGAACCATTCGGACGAGACATACAGGACCGACAGGCCGCGCTGTTGAGTGGCCTGGCCCACGGCGTGGAGCAGGTGGGTCTTGCCCAGGCCCACTCCGCCGTACAGGAACAGAGGGTTATAGGCGTGAGCCGGGTTCTCGGCCACGGCCAGGCAGGCGGCGTGGGCCAGCCGGGTGCTGGCTCCCACCACAAAGGTATCAAAGGTGTAGCGGGGGTTCAGGGTGTAGGAGGGCCGGCCATTGTCTCTGGCCGGTTTTATGGGCAAAAGCTCGTCCTCCTCGTCCGGCAGGCTCTCCGGCACCAGCGCCCAGGATTCCTCCGAAGCAGGAGCGCAGGCGGTAAAGACGACCTGCGCCTCCGGGCCGGCATGCCGCCGCAGCGTCCGCTCGATCACGCGCAACAGGCGGTTTTGCAGCCAGTCCGCCGCATAGGCATGCTGCACATAGACGACAAAGGTGCCCTCCTCGAAGGAGAGGACCCGGCTCCCCCGTAGCCACGTATCGAACGTGCCCCGGGTCATCTGCAACTGCAAATCTCCGAGAACCGCCTGCCACAGCTTTTGGGCCTCAGGCAGTGAACGTACTGCTATCGGACCGGTCTTGGTGGTTGAGCTCACAACCCCTCTCGATCTCGAACAGGTTTCGATCTCTAAACAGGACCAGGTAAACCGCCACAGGCCCTGCCTGTCCGGAGCGGCCCACACCTGGGGGGCCCCCACTGTATCAGATTGAGACAACTTTCAAGTGATTCGACCGCGAAGTAAAGTCAGAACAGCGCTCCGAGACCTCCTGCCACGAGCGCCCAGGAGACAGCCCATAGAATTGAATAGTGGGCCCGCCTTCTCTCCTCGCTTGTGCTGCAGTCGCACCCCCCATTGTAGCAGGAAATGGGGTTTTGGGCAACCCCTTGCCTCCTGGGTGCAGGGGGGTTATGGGGTGTCGTGATCGAGGGGGACGATCTATTTCTAGGGGCCGTACCCGGCGCGAGCCTCAAGATCTAGTATGCATTCCTCTTCTTGTGGCCCGCAATCTTAAGATTTGACAGGGAAAAGATTTTAAGCAAGCTTACGTTAAGGGCAAACCGGTCAGAGAGCGAGCTGCCCGGCGGAGATTGGTACGAACCGTCCCTAACGGTGTGTTAACCGGTGTGACAGTCACCAACAGCGTGTTTTCCGGCAAAGCCATAATGTACAATCTCCAGAACTTGCTTTCAAACATATTGTGTTCGAAAAGTCCGTCTTTCTGACCTAAAAAAACGGCGATGGCCTCGGCGGCACGAACGGCGGCGGAACTCAGCCTTGCCAGCGTTTTAGCCCCGGTGAGATCCCAGGGGCCGACGTGCGCCACCACCTCCACAGCCCCCGCCACCCTGGATATCAAGAGGGCAGCCTCGGCGTTGGTCTCACGGACCAGATCCGAAAGCACGGCCTGGACGTCGGGAGCCGGTTCACCGGCCGGCGGAGGGGCAGCGGGGGCAGGGGCCGGCCGTCGCTCAGCCGGTTGGACGCTCTTGTTCAGAGCCTCCTGGATGGCCGGCAACAGGTCGTCGGCGAAAAAGGGCTTGGCCAGCGTCCCCTGGATATCCAGGCGATGGGCTTCCTCCGGCAACTTTTCCCCCATGAGCGGGATGAGCATCAACCGCATGGTCGGCCGGAGTTGGCGCACCCGCCGGATCAGCTCCTGGTAGGGCATGTCGTCGGCGGCCAGGTCCATGTCTACGATGGTCAGGTCAAAGTCGGCCTGTTGCAGGCGCTTTAACGCCTCGCCGCCGGTGCGGGCTATGGCGGCGTGGTACCCCCCTTCCGACACCAGCATATCCTGGAGCATGGTGGCAAACGCCTCATTTCGGTCCACGATCAGAATCCTGGTCGCCATCTGCTCTCCTGTCCCTCAGAGCTTGTCTGAAAACCACCAGAGACACGAACTATTTCCTTCAGGCAGTAGGACAACTGCTGGCAGTTGTCCTACCAGGGCGTCCATGCAGGCTGAAAAGCCTGCTCGGCAACCCGGAAAAGAGAGGCTATTCTGAACCTGTCAGCCACCCGGCGGTGTTCAACACCAGCCTGGTTTTGGCTTCCTCCGGCAGCAGGTAGATTGGAAAGCCGATCAACACCAAGCGCATCTTACTCGTCTCGTCGGCCAGGGCCGAGATGGCGGCGGTACCGGCATCCTGGCTATCCGGGCCACGGACAAAGGGGATGGCGACGCCTGGCCTCTCTTTGTCCTCCAGCACGTTGATCTCGTACTCCTGGCCCGACGGCGCCGCCACAAAGGGGATGACCTCCCCGGCCTTGAAGCCTTTGGCCAGGGGGTGGTCGGCATCGTTGACCTGGATATCCCGTTGTGCCGATCGGGTGGACGACTCGCTGACAAAGGCGCCCGACACGATGACCGGGACCTCGGACAGGAGAACGGTGAGCAGGACCTGGCTTTCCTCCTCACCCAGGGGGTCCTCATAGTCGCCCGCCGCCCAGATGACCAGGTCATAACGGAGGAGGTCCCGCGTGGCCGGAACGCCCTTCTCAGCCTCGCTCCACACCATCACTTCATAGTCGCTGCTCAGGATATCGGCATAGTCGTCGGCATCGGTCAGGTTGTCATAGCGGCCCTCCCCCTTGTCCATGGCGATGACCAGAACGCTCCCCCGTGACCCGCCGGCCGGCGTTGGAGTGGGAGTGGGTGGGACAACCTCCAGGGTGGCGGTGGGTGAGGGGGTGGGGGTCGGCACCGGGGGCGAGGGTTTTCCCTCCGGCTCTGGCCAACCGCCCTCGCCTGCCGCCTCCTCGCCGGTCGGGCACAGGGCGACGACCGTCACCGTCGGCGTCCCGGTCTCCTGGAGCAGGCAGTCTTGCAGGTCCCCCTCGATCAGGCGCTGGATGGCCTTCGTCAGGCCGGTTGGGGTATCGGCCAGGAGGACCAGCACGTGGCGCTCGCCGGCCGTCTGGAGGAGCAACAAGGCCGTCCCGGTCGGCACCATCTGCCCCAGCGATCCGATTTCAATGCGGTTTTTGGCCACCAGCGACACCTCGGCGGTGATGGTGATCGCAGGCGTGGCCGTCGGCGTTGCGGCCAGGGTGAGGGTGGGCGTCGGTTCAGGGGTTGTGGTCAAGGGTATGGTGATGGGCGGCGATGGAGTGGCCGTCGGACGCGCGGTCGGCGTGGCCCTGACTTTTCCCTTTTCCTCGACGGCCTCTGTAGGCGTGATGAGCAGCGTCACTTCGGCGGCAGCCAGATAAGATTCCGCCTCTTGGGCTTCTCTGTACAACCCCAGAAAGAGCGTGTCGTGGGTTTGATCCTCTTGCTCACGGACCAGGAGCGTTTTTCCCAGGTCGGCAAAGAGGGCTTGCAGGCTGCTGCTGCTCGGCAACAGATCGCCGTCCAGCAGTGGGTCGCCGCTGTAGACCAGGTCCACCTGGTCGGCAAAGAACAACGGGAAATCGGCCAGTTCGTAGCGCCGCTGCGCCCCGCTGAGAAAATCGGCTACGTTGGCAACAAGCCGGTCGTTGTCATAGACGGCGTTGTACGGCTCGGTCATGAAGGTCAGGTCGCCCAGGGCCAGCACCGCCCCGTCGCCGGCCAGGACGGCCACCGTCGGTTTGTCCGCCCGCTCGCTGCTGCTGGAGCGGGTCTCGCCGCCGGCGGTGATCAGGGCCGTTTCTTCCGAGATGATCGAGTGGGCCGCGTAAAAGACGACCTGACTCAACCCCTGGGTCAGGTCGTGGGGAGCAAAGTCGGTCAGCCGGATGTTGCGATAGTTCCCTTCGTTGTCGGCGGTGTTGTACAAATAGTCCGACTGAAAGACCAGGCCAAAGCGGGCTGCCAGGTCGTTGATGTGGGGCGCGTCGTAATCCAGGATGGGGGTGTCGAATTCGTCATACTCGACGGAAAAGCGGGTGGGATCGGCCACCAGGAGCAACCGCCCCCCCTTGTCCACAAACTCCTGCACCTGCCGGATTTCGTCGGGCGTCCAGTCTTTGCCGGGGGAGATGACCACCAGCGCCCTGGCATGGCGCAATTGGGCCGCCAGGTCGTCGGCCTTTTCCACCGTTTCGAGGCGCTGGCCCCGGGCGGTCAACCGGGCCTGCAGGACATTCAGTTCGGTCAGGGTAAAGCGGTTATCGTGGGCCCGGTCCAGCAGGATGGTGCCGGGTTGGGCAGCAATGAACCGATCGCGGAAAGAGGGCAGTTCAGGGACCTGCGCCTGGATGGTGCTCAAATCGGGGCGGGGCACCTCACCCGGCCTGTACACCCCCTCGTGGTAGTAGAACCAGCGGGCGACCGACGGCAGGGCCAGCAGGATCAGGGCCAGGATCGTGTAGAAGGCTACCTTTTTCAGCACGTTTCAGTCCTTTCTGTCCACAGCAGCATGGGGGTCGGGCCGGGGATGGCCGGCTATGGCTGCGGTTCGACATACCGATAGTAGAATCCGGGCGGCAGATTTGTGGGCCGGGCGGCCACCGTGGCCGCTGTCGATCCGCGCGCCAGCTTGTAGCCAAAGAGCCCCTCCAGTTCTTCCGGCAGTTCCGGGGTGCGGTCCACCACCCCATAGTGGCGCAACCCGGCCAGCGCCGCCGCCTGGGCAACCGCGTCCGCCTGCGATCCGATCTGGTCCACCAGGCCCATCTGCCGGGCCTGGAGACCCAGGTAGATCTCGCCCCGAGAGAGGAGTTCCGGCCCGACCTGGAGGCGGTCGGCGCGTTGGGTCATGACCGCCGCCAGGAAGGAATCTTTGAGCATCTCCAACTGGCGGATGTAGGCCACCTGCGGCCCACCGGATAGCTTGAAGGGGCCGGTGGTGATCAGCACCTCGTCCACCAGGTCCGGTTCGGGCAGGAGGGAGATGACGCCGATGTTGCCCACCATAGAGGCCGGCCGGGCATAGATCTGGTCGGTGGCGCTGGCGATATAATAGGCGCCGCTGGCCGCCATCTCGCCCACGGAGGCGACGACCGGCTTTTTCTCGCGCAGCTTGAGCACGGCAAAGTAGAGGTCTTCGCTGGCCGTCACCTCGCCGCCGGGGCTGACGATATCGAGCACCACCGCGCCGACGGCCCGGTCGTTCTCGACCTCCCTCAGGGCCTGGTTCAGGTAGGCGGTGTAGGCCCCCCAGATGTCCCCTTCGACGCGGATGACGGCCACCTGGGGCGCAGGGATAAGCACCCTTGAGAGCACAAAACCCAGGGCCAGAGGGAGGAGCGCCCCCAGCAGGATCACGCCGGCTACCTGGAGGAACAAACGGAAGATGTTGCGTCTGTCCATGCTACCTCACTTTCTTGTAGAACAAGGCTATTATACCACATCTTGCCAGACAAGGCCAGAATCGTTCTACGATGAATTGGGGGGTAGTTCAATTTACCGAGAAAATTGGCCGACACTTTTTGCGAGCATGACAAGTTGCCGCTCGTTGCCCTCACCCCACCCTTGCCCCTCCCCTCTCCCGCTTGCCGGCGAGGGGGAAATTGGACCTTACCCCATCCCCCAACCCTCTGCCCCGCTCCACAACGGAGAGGCCGGGGGCCCCAGGGGTGTTGTGCCCGAATGGCTGTTTTCCCTTTTCCCCCAACTTTTGCTATAATGGCAGTGGCTCTGACGGGCCTGGACAATCTCAAATCGGCCTGACCTTGCCGGCCTGGACCTCCTCCCTCTCCTCTGGGGGCGGGGGAGAGGTCAGGCCCTTCTCATCAGGTCGCGAAGGACCGATGGCTCGAATCTATGCGCTGGCGAACCAAAAGGGTGGGGTCGGCAAAACCACCACCGCCGTGAACCTGGGGGCGTACCTGGCTGCCGCCGGGAAGCGGGTCCTGCTGGTGGACGTGGACCCGCAGGCCAATGCCACTGCCAGCCTGGGGATCGATCGCACCGACCTGCCCTATTCGACCTACGATGTGCTGCTCAACAGCGTGCCGGCCACGCAGGCGATCCTGCTCACCCGGCAGGTGCGCCTGGACCTGTTGCCTTCGACGACGGCGCTGGCCGGGGCCGAGGTGGAGCTGGTGGGGCTGATGGCCCGCGAGTACCGCCTGAGCCGGGCGTTGGAATCGGTGGCGGACCGCTACGATTACCTGTTTCTCGACTGCCCGCCCAGCCTGGGGCTGCTGACGGTCAACGCCCTGACCGCAGCGCAGGACGGGGTGCTCATCCCGGTCCAGTGCGAGTATCTGGCCCTGGAAGGGCTGGGGCATCTGCTCAAGACGATCTACCTGGTGCGCGACAACCTCAACCCCCGGCTGACCATCGCCGGGGTGGTGTTGACCATGTTCGACGCCCGGACCAACCTGTCGAGGCAGGTGGTGGAGGAGGTGCGGCGCTACTTCCCCGGCCATGTGTTCCGCTCGGTTGTCCCCCGTACCGTGCGGCTGAGCGAAGCGCCCAGCTACGGCGAGACGATCTTGAGCTATGCGCCCGATTCGGCCGGGGCGCTGGCCTACAAGAAGCTGGCCGAGGAGTTCATGGAGAGAACCCGATGACCAAACGCAGCGGACTGGGCAAGGGGTTGGAAGCCCTCATCCCCGTGGCTCAGGAGCTGCCGGCCGGCCTGGTCCAGGTGCCGGTGGCGGCCATCTCCCCCAACCCGATGCAGCCGCGCACCGCCCTCGACCCCGAGGCGCTGGCCGAGCTGGCAGCGTCCATCCAGGAGCACGGGCTCCTTCAGCCGCTCATCGTCACCCGGCAGGGGCCGGACCGGTACCAGCTCATCGCCGGGGAGCGGCGCTGGCAGGCGGCACGGCTGGCCGGCCTGGCGACGGTGCCGGCCATCGTCAAAGAGGCCACCCCCCAACAGGTCCTGGAGCTGGCCCTGGTGGAAAATATCCAGCGGGCCGACCTGAACCCCCTGGAAGAGGCCGCGGCCTTTTACCAACTTGTCCAGGAGTTTGGCCTGACCCAGGAGCAGGTGGCCGAGCGGGTGGGGAAGAGCCGCGTGGCCGTGACCAATACCCTGCGCCTGCTGCGCCTGCCGGCCGAGGTGAAACAGGCGTTGGCCGACGGCACGGTCCAGGAGGGGCACGCCCGCGCCCTGCTGGCGCTGCCCACGCCCGAGGCCCAGGTAGCGGCGCTCAAGACGGTGATCGGCAAGGCGCTGAGCGTGCGCCAGACCGAGGAACTGGTCCGCCGCCTCCTGGCCGAACCGCCCCCCCAAAAGTCCGGAGAGCCGGCAGACCCGGAAACGCAGGCCTTGGAACAAGAGTTCCGCGATACCCTGGGCACCAAAGTAGAGCTCTATCGCAACCGCAAGGGCCAGGGGCGGCTGGTCATCCACTTTTACTCGGAAGAGGAGCTCCAGGCGATCTATGACCTGATCGTCGGCGGCGGGTAGAAAACGTCCGCCCCTACTTGTGCACCGCCGCCCACACGTCCACCTGCCCCCAGCCGTAGACGTTGTTGGGCACGCTATCCGGCCCATCCTCACCGCAGGTGCACACCCCCGCCTGTTCCTCGCCGAACAGTTGGGCCAGCCAGTTGGGCACAGCAGAGCAGGCCGCCTCGGGCGTCAACGGCTGCGCCGTCTCGACCAGCAGCGCCTCGGTGCGGTCCAGGTCGCCGATCAGGTCCGGGCGGGCCGACCAGAGCAGAGCTACCGCCCCGGCCACGTGCGGCCCGGCCATCGAGGTGCCATCGCTGTTGGCATAGCCGCCGGGCACCGCCGAGCGGATCTTGACCCCCGGCGCGACCACGTCCGGCTTGAGGCGCCGGCTGCCGTCGGCCGTCACCGGCCCCCGGCTGCTAAAGCCCGCCACCTCGTCGCCCTGGGCGATGGCCCCCACGCTCAGGACCGAATCGTACAGGGCCGGCGGGTCCTGGATGGTGCTGCACCCTGGCCCCTCGTTCCCGGCGCTGACAACCATCATCTGCCCTGCCACCCGCAGGTTATCCACCGCCAGGCGCAGGGTGTCGGGCCGGCAGCCTTCGCGGGCGGGGCACCCCCACGAGTTGTTGACCACCTGCGCCCCGCGCGCCGGGTCGCCGTCACGGAGCGGATCGCCACCCAACGGGAAGGGAGCCAGCAGGAACTCCATGCAGCTCACATAGCTGCCCGGATTGCCGATGCCGTGGCGCATATTGCGGCAGGCGATCCAGCGCGCCCCCGGCGCCAGGCCGATCTGGTTTTCCCCATCCTGGCCCACCATCGTGCCGGTGGTGTGGGTGCCGTGGCCATTGTCATCCCACGGCGCGGGGCGGCCATCCCAGGGGTCGAACCAGTGGTAGTTGTGGTCGGCGGCGAGGCCATCCCAGCCCAGGTAGGCCGCCTTGAGCGCCGGATGGTCCCAGGCCACGCCGGTATCGGCGCTGCCGACGATCACCCCCTGACCGGTGTAGCCCAACTCCCACAGCCGGTCGGCGCCCACCTCGCGCACGTTCCACTCCACGCCGCGTGGGCCGCTAATATCGGCGGCGGGGATTTGAAAAGGATGGGCATAGCGCCGCACACCGGGCTGGAACAGCACCCAGGCCACCCCTGGCCGGCGGGCGAAGGTGTGGCGCAGGCCGGGGCGGTCCAGCACTTCGATCAGGTTGACCAGGTAATGAGGGCGGTAGGGCACCCCCCGCCGCTCGAGCTCGGCCCGCAGCGGAGCCTGGCTGCGCTCCGCCGTCTCGGTCAGGGTGCGATACACCCACGCCCGCCGTTCGACCGGATCGGCGATGGCCGCCGCCGGGCGCAGGTCGGCCTGCTCCTCCAGGATGATGAGAAAACCGTCGGGGTGAAAGCCGGGGATGCCCCACGTCAGATACAGACTGGCGACCCCGGCCCAGGCCAGGCCCGCCAGCCCCACGGCACCGGGCAGCCCGCCCCGGCTCTGCCCCGCCGTGGCGCGGCTGCGGAGGAGGGCCACCACCTTGCGCCCGGCCCACAACACCAGGCCCACCCCGCCGGCCGCCAGCGGAGCCCAGACCTGGACCAGCCAGTGGAGGATCTCCTGCTGACTGCGGGGGTCCACGAAGGCCAGGTGAAACCAGTCGTACAGGAAATGGACCGCCACCGCCGGCCAGATCGAGCCGCCGGCCCGTACCGTCAACTCGGTGACCAGCAGGCCCAGGCCCACCGCCGCGCCAAAGCGCAGCAGCGCTCCCCAGTCGCCATAGGGCAGGACGGTGCCCCCCTGGGCCGCGATGAACAACAACAGGCTTGCAGCAGCGGCCCTGGTGCGGCCCCGCGTCACCCGTCCCGCTCCGAAGGCCCCAGATAGCCAGGCCAGAGCAAAGCCGCGGAAGAGGATCTCCTCGCCCAGGGCGTTGGGCAGTGCCTGGAGTGCATTGGCTGCCGTCGTGCCGACGCTGCCCAGCGAGCCGACCAGCACCCAGGGCCAGACGATGACGGCGCCGCCGGCCAGCGCCAGCCACCAGGCCGACGGATTGAGCCACAGCCGCAGGCCGGCCCGCCGCCATACCCCGGGCAGCGAACCGCCGTGGCTGCCGGCCTCCCTCCATCCCCCCGGCCCGCCCGTGCCGGCGACCTCCAGGGCAGGCAGCCCCCCCAGCAGGAAAGGCAAAAGCAGCGCCAGGCGCAGCGCCGCCGTGAGGGCCCGTTCGGAGGTGCCGGGGCCGAACGTCATCGGCCCCACCGTCGGCCCCAGTAGACGGGCCACGGCATCGAGCATCTGGAACAGGGCAATGACAACGGCCAGCACAGCCGCGGCGCGCAAGAACTCGCGCCCCGGCCGCCGGGCGGCCAGATAGAGCGGCCCAAAGGCGGCCAGGTACAGCCCCAGGGTCAGCCCGGTGGCGAGCAGGCCGAACGCCCGGTCCGGCAGGGCCGCCTGGCCGGCAGCGTTCAGCCCCAGTTGTGGCAGGAGGGCCGGGGGGCGATTGGCTACCACCGAAAGCACCCCAACCACAGCCGGCGGCACAACGGCCAGCCACAAGGCCATCGCCAGCAGGAGCAGCCATTGGCCGCAACCCGGTCGAGAAGATGAAGGTTCTTCCATTTTTCCCTTTCTCAAGTGCCCGTCAGAGCCGGCCGGTTACGACGGCCTGCCCAGAGCGGTGGCTTTCCTCTGGGCCGGCCTTCCGCGCCGCTTCCTGACAGCATCCTTTGCCCAAGGTATGGTCAAGGTATCTGTACAACTGCGTGGGCCTCAGTATAGCACAGGATAGAGGGCCACGCAAGACGGGAAGCGGCATGCCGGCTCACCACGGTTCGGGATCATTGTTCAGGTGCCAGGCACTTGGGGCACCGTGGAGCCACGAGAGGATCAGGACGTCCACGATGACAATGGACGAGGAAAGGCTCACCGGAAGTGCCTGGCGCCTCTGGCGGGAGCATCTCAGGCAATGGCAGGGGGTCCAGTTGCCCAAAAGCCGCCAACCGTGCTATACTGGCCCCCAGCATGCGGGTTGATCCCGGCAAATTGAGGCATGATGGAAGAGACAAAACGGCTATTTCGCATCCTGGCCTTTGCCAATTTCACCCTCTATTTTGGCTTTAACATCTGGCAGGCGGTTTTCACCAACTTTGCCGTCGAGGTGTTGGGCGTCAGCGCCGGGCAGATCGGCCTCATCCAGTCGGTGCGCGAGATCCCCGGCCTGATGGGCTTTGTCATGGGCTTCCTGGTCCTGTGGCTGTCGGAGATGCGGGTGATGGGGCTGAGCGTGCTGTTGCTGGGGTTGGGGGTGGTGCTCACCGGCTGGTCGAGCACATTCAGCACCCTGCTCCTGGGCACGCTGGTGATGAGCTTTGGCTTTCACTTTTTCTACCCCAGCAGCTCCAGCCTGGTGCTGATGGGGCACGGCCAGGAAGAAACGCCCAGGGTCCTGGGCCGTCTGGGGAGCATCGCCGCCCTGGCCTCCGCCTTGGGGACGGTCGCCATCTGGGTGTTCGTAGATGGCGTGCAGATCGGGCCGCTGAGCATCCCCGCCTGGGGCTATCGCACGCTGCTCTACGTGGTGGGGGGCCTGGTCATCGTCGGCAGCCTGTTTACCCTGCGCGACGGACGACGGCAGATCGCTCAACACCGGCGGCGCAAGGTGGTCTTTCGCCGTGACTATTGGCTCTACTATGCCCTGACCTTTCTGATGGGCTGCCGCCGTCACATCTTTAGCACCTTTGCCATCTTTTTGCTGGTCCAGGTGCATGGCATCAGCGTGCGCCAGGCGGCGACCCTGTTCCTCTTTAACAACCTGGTGAGCACCTACTCGGCCGCCCAGTTGGGCCGCGTGGTGGCCCGCTTTGGCGAGCGCAAAGTGCTGACCATCAACTTTATCGGGCTGATCGCCGTCTTTGTGGGCTATGCTTATATCTCGTATCTGCCACTTTTGTACGTCCTCTTTGTGTTGGACAACCTCTTTTTCGGCTTTAGCCTGGCGGTGGATTCTTATTTCCAAAAGATCGCCCATGCGCCAGAGGAGATCAGCAGCAACGTCGGCCTGGCGCAGACCATCAACCACATCTCGGCCCTGGCGGTGCCGGTGCTGGGTGGCATCCTGTGGGAAAAGGTCGCCCCATCGGCCACCTTCCTGGCCGGCGTGATTATCGTGGCCATTGCCCTGGGGCTGGTCCAGTTCATCCGCCCCCGCCCCGTGCCGGCGCCGATGGCGGTGCCCATGAGCTGAATCTGGCCGTCAAACCGGGTGAGGCTCAGACCATCACACGACGAGGAGAAGGTTCAATGAAAGAAGAGCTGGATCAACTGTGCGTCAACACCATCCGCACCCTGGCGATGGACGCCGTGCAGAAGGCCAACTCCGGCCATCCCGGCATGCCGCTGGGCATGGCCGATGCCGCTTATGTCCTGTGGGCCAGGTTCCTGAGACACAACCCCGCCGATCCGGCCTGGCCGGACCGCGACCGGTTCGTGCTCTCGGCCGGACACGGCTCGATGTTGCTCTACAGCCTGCTGCACCTGACCGGCTACGATCTGCCGCTGGAGCAGCTCCAGCAGTTCCGGCAGTGGGGCAGCCTGACCCCCGGCCACCCGGAGCACGGCGAGACCCCCGGCGTGGAGACAACGGCCGGCCCGCTGGGCCAGGGCTTTGCCGTCGGCGTGGGGATGGCCCTGGCCGAACGGATGCTGGCCGCCACCTTCAACCGGCCCGGCCTGGAGATCGTGAACCACTATACCTACGCCATCGTCAGCGACGGTGACCTGATGGAGGGCATCTCCCACGAGGCCGCGTCGCTGGCCGGGCACCTGGGCCTGGGCCGGCTCATCTATCTGTACGACGACAACCACATCACCATCGAGGGCGACACGGCCCTGGCCTTCAGCGAGGATGTGAGGAAACGCTTTACGGCCTATGGCTGGCACGTGCAGGCGGTGGACGGCCACGACCGTGCTGCCGTGGCCAGGGCCCTCGGCCGGGCCCGGGCCGAGACGGAGCGCCCCTCCCTGATCATCTGCCGCACCCACATCGGCTACGGCAGCCCCCACAAGCAGGACACGGCTCAGGCCCACGGCGAGCCGTTGGGCGCCGACGAGGTGCGCCTGACCAAAGAGGCCCTGGGCTGGCCGCCCGATGCCCAGTTCCTCATCCCCGATCGGGCGCTGGCCCACTTCCGCACCGCCCGCGACCGGGGGGGGCAGGCCCAGAGCCAATGGGAGGCGCTCCTGGCCCGCTACGCCCGCGAATACCCCCACCTGGCCGCCGAGTGGAAGCGCCGGATGGCCGGAGAACTCCCGGCCGGTTGGGAAGAGGCGCTGCCGACCTTCAAGGCGGAGGATGGCGCCATCGCCACCCGCGTCGCCGGGGGCAAGATCATGGCCGCCCTGGCCCGGGTGCTGCCGGAGCTGGTGGGCGGTTCGGCCGACCTGCACCCCTCGACCAAAACCTACCTCAGCGCCTATCCGGCGGTGGGCAAAGGGGAGTACGGGGGGCGCAACCTCCATTTTGGCATCCGCGAGCACGCCATGGGCGGCATCCTGAACGGCCTGGCCCTGCACGGTGGCTTCCGGCCCTACGGTAGCACCTTCCTGGTCTTTTCAGACTATATGCGGCCCAGCATCCGCCTGGCAGCGATGATGCGCCTGCCGGTCATCTACATCTTTACCCACGATAGCATCTTTGTCGGCGAAGATGGCCCCACCCACCAGCCGGTGGAGCAGATCGCCAGCCTGCGGGCCATCCCTGAGCTGACCGTCCTCCGCCCCGCCGATGCCAGGGAGACCGTCGGCGCCTGGCGTTTTATCGCCGGGTACCGCGCCGGCCCGGTGGCGCTGCTGCTCAGCCGCCAGAACCTGGCCATCCTGGCGGAAACGGACCCCGCTGCCGTGGGCCGGGGGGCCTATGTCGTCGCCGATGCCCCGAACCCGCAGCTTCAGCTCATGGCCAGCGGCTCCGAGGTGGCGGTGGCCCTGGAGGCGGGAAAGTTGCTGGCAGCGGAGGGGATCGCCGCCCGCGTGATCTCTATGCCCAGTTGGGAGCGGTTCGACGCCCAGCCGCAGGATTACCGCGACTCGGTGCTGCTGCCGGGGGTGACGGCGCGCGTGGCCGTGGAGGCGGCGGTGTCGCTGGGCTGGGAACGCTACGTGGGCGACGGCGGCGAGATCGTCGCCCTGAACCGCTTTGGGGCCTCCGCCCCCTACAAGGTGCTGGCCGAAAAGTTTGGCTTTACAGCCCAGGCGGTCGCGGCGCGGGCCAGGGCCTGTCTGGAGCGGCGGTTGTAACCGTTTACCGCTTCCCTGGCACATCCCCAGGGATGAAAAGGGTAGGGGCAGCCCTCGCGGCTGCCGTGGGGGATACCATTCGCCATTTATTTTCAAGGGTGGACACGGATGAACACGGATTGAACGGATTGACACAGATCGAGTCATCCGTGAAAATCCGTCGCATCCGTGCCAACCCGTGTCCTATCCGCCGTAGGGGCAGCCCTCGCGGCTGCCCCCTGGGCAGGGGCAAGCCCTGCCCCTACCGGTCCGTCGTTATTTTTAAGGGAGGAGGTGCAAAGCGATGTTTGATCTTTCCCATCGAGTCGTGATGGTGGCCGGAACGTCGGGCAACCTGGGCCGGGCGGTGGCGCGGGCCTTCCTGGCCGCCGGGGCCAATCTGGTGCTGCTGGACCGCGCCCCCGACCGGCTCCCTTCCCTCTTTCCTGAGCTGGCCGGCTCCCCGGAGCACCTGCTCCTCGGCGCGGTGGATGCCAACGACGCCGCTCAGGTGCAACGGGCGGTGGAGACAGCCCTGACCCGCCTGGGCCGCATTGACATCCTGGCCAATACGGTCGGCGGCTGGCAGGGGGGCACACCGGTCCACGAGACGCCGCTGGAGACCTGGGATGCCATGTTCAACCTGAATGCCCGTCCCGCCTTTATCCTCAGCCGGGCGGTGGTGCCTGTCATGCTGGCGCAAGGCGGGGGCCGGATCATCCACACGGCAGCACGGGCTGCCCTGGCCGGCAGCGGGAAAGGGGCCGCCTACAGCGCAGCCAAGAGCGCGGTGGTGCGCCTGGTCGAAAGCCTGGCCGCCGAACTCAGGGACAAACCGATCACGGTCAACTGTGTGCTCCCCGGCACGATTGATACCCCCCAGAACCGCGCGGCCATGCCCCAGGCCGATCACAGCCGCTGGGTGCCGCCCGAAGCCATCGCCAACCTCTTTCTCTTCCTGGCTTCCGACGCTGCCTGGCCGATCAGCGGGGCTGCGATCCCGGTCTATGGCCGGAGCTAAAGAGAGGCCTTGAGAGGGTTGAACTATGTCCAAACTCGAACAACTGGCCGCCCTGGGCCAATCGCTGTGGCTCGATTTTATCCGTCGCTCGCTGTTCACCACGGGTGAGTTACAGACCCTGGTGGAGGACGGGCTGCGGGGCGTGACCTCGAATCCGACCATCTTTGAGAAGGCCATCGTGGACAGCGAGGACTATGACGACACCCTGCGGTCCCTGGCTACCGGCGGCAGGTCGGTGCCTGAGATCTATGAGGCGCTGGTCCTGGAAGACATCCGCTATGCCGCCGACATCCTGCAGCCGGTCTATAAACGGACCTCCGGCCTGGATGGCTATGTCAGCCTGGAAGTCAACCCCCACCTGGCCCACGATACCCAGGGCACCATCGCCGAGGCGCGGCGGCTGTTTGCGGCCCTGAGCCGGCCCAACGTGATGATCAAGGTGCCGGCCACCCTCCAGGGCCTGCCGGCGATCGAGGCGCTCATCGGCCAGGGGATCCATGTCAACGTCACCCTCATCTTTGCCCTGGACCAGTATCAGGCGGTCATGGATGCCTACCTGACCGGCCTGGAGCGGCTGGCTGCCGGCGGCGGCGATCTGTCTAGGGTGGCGTCGGTGGCCTCCTTTTTCGTCAGCCGCATAGATACCGCCGTGGACAGGGCGTTGGCCACCGTGGCCGATGGCCGGTACGCCGCCTCCCTCCAGGGAAAAGCCGCCATCGCCAGCGCCAAGGCTGCCTATGCCCTGTTCAAAAAGCTCCTGACCACCGGGCGGTGGCAACGCCTGGCGGCCCAGGGGGCCCGCGTCCAGCGCCCGTTGTGGGCCAGTACCAGCACCAAGAACCCGGCCTATCCCGATACCCTGTATGTGGATAACCTCATCGGCCCCCATACGGTCAACACCGTGCCGCCGGAAACCCTGGTCGCCTTCCGCGATCACGGCGTGGTGGCCCCGACCCTGGAACAGGGGTTGGATGAGGCAGAGGCCCACCTGGCTTACCTGGCCAGGGTGGGGATAGACCTGGCGGCCATCACCCAGAAACTGCTGGACGACGGCGTGACCGCTTTTGCCCGGTCGTTCGACTCCCTGCTGACGAGCATCCGGGAAAAGAGCAGGCAGTTTCAGGCGACCGCCTGACAGAGAGCAGCAAGAGGAGGGAAGGGAAGTGGCTCATCAACAGGTTGCGCTGGGAGAGGAGCGATGGGGCACGGCCGGCCTGGGCAGATACCGGTCGGCGGTGGATGCCGCCTTG
This sequence comes from Anaerolineae bacterium, assembly GCA_034435455.1. Lineage (GTDB taxonomy): Bacteria > Chloroflexota > Anaerolineae > JAAYZQ01 > JAAYZQ01 > DAOTXL01. The sequence goes on along the minus strand of DAOTXL010000025.1, from coordinate 12,360 downwards.
GAAGAGATAGACCGGAAACGGATCATCGCCCGCATCTGGGAACATGACCATACCGTCTGGAAGCCGGAACCCCAGGAGATCGCCAACCGGTTGGGCTGGCTGCACACCGCCGAGGCGATGCAGGGCCAGGTGCCCCGCCTGGCGGCGCTGGCCCGGGCCGTGCGCGACGCGGGCTACCACGACCTGTTGCTGCTGGGCATGGGCGGCTCCAGCCTGGCTCCCGAACTGTTCGGCAGGGTGTTTGCTGGGCAGGCCCCCAACCTGCCCCGCCTGGCCGTGCTCGACAGCACCGACCCGGACGCGATCCTGGCCCACGCTACCCGCCTCGACCCGGCCTGCACCCTGTTCCTCGTCTCCACCAAATCGGGCACCACGGTGGAGACGCTCTCTTTGTTCAAGTTCTTCCACAACCGGGTAGCGGAGGCGCTGGGCGCCGGGCAGGCAGGCGACCACTTTTGGGCCATCACCGATCCCGGCAGCAAGCTGGACGACCTGGCCTGCCACTATGGCTTTCGTGAGACATTCCTCAACGACCCGAACATCGGCGGGCGCTACTCGGCCCTGTCCTTCTTCGGGCTGGTTCCGGCAGCGTTGGTCGGGGTGGACCTGCCCCGCCTGCTGGAGCGCGCCCTGGCCGCCGCCCGGGCCTGCGGGCCAGAGGTGGCAGCCCGCGACAACCCGGCCGCCTGGCTGGGGGCCATCCTGGGCGAGCTGGCAAACGCCGGCCGCGACAAGGTCACCCTGGTCGTCTCACCGACCCTCGCTGGCCTGGACGACTGGGCCGAGCAGCTCCTGGCCGAAAGCACCGGCAAAGAGGGCAAGGGCCTCGTGCCGGTGGTGGGCGAGCCGCCGGGGCCGCCGGAGGTGTACGGCGACGACCGGCTGTTTGTCTACGTGGGGGTGGAGGTGCCGGATGAGATTGGCCGGGCCCACCCGGTGGTGCACCTGCCTGTGCGGGACCTGTACGACCTGGGCGCGCAGTTCTTCCTGTGGGAGCTGGCCACCGCCGTGGCCGGGCAGCGGCTGGGGATCAACCCCTTCGACCAGCCGGATGTGGAGGCAGCCAAGGTGCTGGCCCGCCAGGCGGTCGCCGCCTACCGCCAGAGTGGCGCGCTGCCCCCTGATGAACCGGCCCCCCTCACCGCCGCCGCCCTGAACCGCTTCCTGGCCCAGGCCCGGCCCGGCGACTATATCGCCCTGCAAGCCTATGTCCGGCCCACTGCCGAGACCGACGCCGCGCTGCACAGGTTGCGGCTGCGGCTGCGCGACAGGCTCAAGCTGGCGACGACGGTCGGATACGGGCCCCGCTTCCTGCACTCCACCGGTCAACTGCACAAGGGCGACGCCGGGGGCGGCCTGTTCCTCCAGTTCACCTCCGACCCGGTGCAGGACCTGCCCATCCCCGACGAAGCAGGCTCCCCCGGATCGTCTATGACCTTCGGGGTGCTCAAAATGGCCCAGGCCCTGGGTGACAGGCAGGCGCTGCTCCATGCCGGGCGGCGGGTGATCCGCTTCCACCTGGGGACGGACGTGGTCGGCGGGTTGGAACGCCTGACGGAAGCTGTGGCTTAAAACAGGCGGCGGTCACGCCACCTCGCGGCGCATCGTCAACGCCCCCAGGCCGATGAGGAGCAGCGCGATCCCCAGCAGGATCAGCAGATTGGGCCAGATTTCGGCCAGGCCCCAGCCCTTGAGCATCACGTCGCGCAGCGCCCGGTTGGCGTAGGTGATGGGCATCAGGTAGGCGAACGGCTGCAGGTAGCCGGGCATCTCCTCCACCGCCCAGAAGGTGCCGCCCAGCAACACCTGGGGGATAATCAGCAGCGGGATGAACTGCACTACCTGGAACTCGTTGCGGGCAAAGGCCGAGGCCACGATCCCCAGGTTGACCCCCACCATCGCCAGCAGGGCAACCACCAGGAACAGCAGCGCCAGGCTGCCCAGGTAGTGGATGCCGATCACCCAGACGGTGAAAAAGAGGATGACCGCCACCTGGATCAGGGCAAAAAGCCCCAGCCCCAGCATGTAGCCCAGCACCACCTCCAGCCGGGTAGCCGGGGTGGCCAGCAGGCGTTCCAGGGTGCCCTGCGACCGCTCGCGCAGGAAGGCGACGCAGGTCAACAGAAAGACAAAGAACAGCGCCAGGAAGGCGATAAAGACCGGCGCGACAAAGTCCATCGTGTCGAACTCCTGGCCGGCAAAGAGATAGGTCACCTTCACCTCGACCGGCAGCCGCCCCGCCGCCCCGCTCTCGGAGGTCATGCCGGGCAGCCCAAAACCGGCCGAGGCCAGCCCGGCCAGCGCCTTCATCGCTGCCTGAGTCACGCGGGCGGTGATCATCGCGCTGCGCGTCGGGTTAGAGCCTTCCAGCCGCAGGTCGAGCACCACCTGGCGGTTCCTCTGGAACCCGGCCGAGAACTCGGGGGGGAAAACGAGCACCCCCTGCACCGTGCCGTCGCGCAGCGCCCGGTCGATCCCTTCGCGGCGCAACGTCACGAGGGAAAAAGCATCGCCGGCAGCCAGCTCGTCGGCGATGCGCTGCCCCAGGGCCACCGCGCCGAGGAGCGGGACCGTCACCCCCCGGTCGTCGTTGACCACGCCCAGGGGGATGGCCGCCGCCTGGGAGCGGAACAGGATCGCCGCCAGGGTCAGCACCAGCATGGGCACGAACAGCAACAGGCCCACCGTGCGCCGGTCGCGCAGGATCTGCCGCATGACGCGGCGGGCCAGGGCCAGGGTACGCCGCGCGTTCACAGCGTCCCTCCTCCTGCATTTCCTTCGGCAAAGCGCAGAAACGCCTCCTCCAGTGTGGCGGTGCCGGCCCGGCTTCGCAGCCCGGCAGCCGAACCCTCCGCCAGCAGCCGGCCCTGGCGCATAAAGCCCAGCCGGTCACAGCGTTCGGCCTCGTCCATGACGTGGCTGGAGACGACCAGCGCCACCCCTTCAGCAGCCAGACGGCGGAAATAGCTCCAGAAAGCGACCCGCTGTTGCGGGTCGACCCCCACCGTCGGCTCGTCCAGCAGCAAGAGCCGGGGCCGATGCACCAGGGCACAGGCCAGGGACACGCGCTGTTTCATGCCCCCCGACAGGGTGCGCACCAGGCTGCTCGCCCGCTCCTGGAGGCCGACCAGGGCCACCATCTCGTCCACCCGTCCCCGGCCGGCCCCGCCGCACATCTCGGCAAAAAAGGCGACATTTTCCCGGACGGTCAGTTCTTCATACAGAGCACAGGCCTGGGTCATATAGCCGACCTGGGCCAGGACCGCCTTATCGGGCATGGCCCGGCCCAGCACGCTGACGCGGCCCGACGTCGGCTTTAACAGGCCGATCAGTAGCCGGATCAGGGTCGTCTTGCCCGACCCGTTGGGGCCCAGCAGGCCATAGATCTCCCCAGGCCGCACCGCCAGGCTCAGCCCATCCACGGCGCGGACGGGGCCAAAATGCTTGTGCAGGTCTATGGCCTGCACAACCGGTTCCATCGGCTCACCCGCCTTTCGGCGACGGAGCAGCTACCTGCTTCAGCCACTCCAACGCGCCCGAGGTCATGGCCCACGCATCGTAGTAGAGCTGCCTATATTCCTGGGCCTCGCTTAGCCCGCCCGGTTCCACGATCGCCAATTCTCCGACACGCATCGGCCGCAGGCTCAGCAACAGGGCCGGCACGTAGGAATTGCGGGCCCTGGCGCGCTCCAACTGCCGACGGGCAGCAGGATGGTCGCCCCGCTGCCGAAAGTACCCCAGCGCCCGGTTATAGGCCCAAAAGCAGAACGCATCCTCGGAATAGCGACGCATGAGGCGTTCCGCCTCTGCATCTTGACCCTGCTCGAGCAGCACCGCCACCAGCAGGTAGCGCACCCCCTGGTTATCGCCCGGGTTCAGGCGCAGTAACTCCTGAAAGTGAGCCTGAGCTTCAGCCCGCTCTCCCTGGCGCCACAGGGCGTAACCCAGGGCCAGCCGGGCGCGCATGTACGGGCGAGTAATGGCCGCTCCCCAGAACCCACCGCCGACATAGGCCTCAAAGGGGTCAGGACCCATCAGCCGCCAGGCAGCCGTCACAGCCTGAGTGCAGAGCTGGGCCGCTTCTTGCCACGAAGCCGCGTCGTGGGCCAGCAACAGGTAGCCATCTGGGGCATCGGCCGAGATTTCCAGGACCTGCTGGGCGATCTTGCGGCGCTTCTGGGCCGATTTTGTCTCCCACCCCTGGTAAGCCAGGTCCTGAGCCTTGTGCCAGAGCTGGGTCGGCTCCGGGAATTGCGGTTTCTCCCCCGGGCTCATGTAGGGCGAAAGGAACGCCTGGAGCTCCTCTTCGGAGTCGAACTCCCGCTCCTGGGTCAACACCCATATGTGCAGGAACATCAGCTCTGTTGGCCGCGGCTGGGCTGCCTTGGGGACGCGGCCGTCGGTGCCCACGGTGGGCACGATGGCGATCTTGACCCCAGGCGGCAAGGGGGGTCGCTCTGCCGACCGTCGCGCCCCCGTTTTCTGACGCTGTGTATGTCGCTGAACCTGCCTGCGTTTTACCACGCCTTTCTCCTCATCCACGCATGCCCGGCTGCGCCTTACCCCCACCGCTCGTACCGCACCAGGTCCGACAGAGCCTTGCGCCGTTTGGGGCGGGGGCTGTCGGCCGGGTAGCCCAGCGGGGTGAAGGCGATCGGCTCCACCCCGTCGGGCAGGGCCAGCACCTGGCGGGCAACCGCCGGGTCAAAGGCGGCGATCCAGCAGGTGCCCAGGCCCAGGTCGGTGGCGGCCAGGACCAGGTGGTCAAAGGCGATGGCGGCATCCACATCCACGTAGGGTTTGCCGTCCATGCGCACCCACCCCTCGTTGGCAACGGTGCAGATGCAGAGGACCAGCGGCGCCTGGGTGAACCACTCCCGGTTATAGATGCGCTGCAACTCGGCCTGGCGGCCCTCGGTGGGAATGACGATGAGCCGGAACGGCTGCCGATTGGCCGCGGTGGGGGCCAGCCGCGCTGCTTCCAGCACCTGCTGCAGCTTCTCTTCCTCCACCGGGTCGGGCTTGTAGGCCCGCACGCTGTACCGATTTTGGATCAGTTCCATAAATCTCATAGCTTTCCCTCCTTTCCCCCGTGGCGTAAAAACCGCAGGGCCGCTTCGGCCAGGACCGCCGTGCCGACAGGCAGACATCGCTCGTCCAGGTCAAAGTGCGGGCTGTGGCCCGGCCATACCTCCCCTTCGGGCCGACAGCCCAGGCCGAACATCGCTCCGGGAGCCAGGGCCGAAAAGTATCCAAAATCCTCGGCGCCCATCCCCTTGTCGCGGGGCCTGACGTGCCCGGCCCCCAGCAGGTCGGTGGCAACCTGCTGCACCAGCGCGGCGATCCCGGCGTCGTTGATCATCGGCGGGTAGCCGGTTTCAAACGTCAGTTGATAGTCTCCTCCCAAAGCCCGGGTCACCCCCACCGCCCGCTCGATCTCGGTGCGGAGTAGCTGCTGCACCTCTGCCGTCTCGTAGCGGATGGTGCCGGAGAGATGGACCTCCTCGGGGATGACGTTGCTCGCCGTCCCGCCGCGGATCGCGCCGATGCTGATCACCGCCGGGTCGAAGGGGTCCAGGCGGCGGGAGACGATGCCGTTCAGGGCCAGGATGACGTGCGCGGCGATATAGATGGGATCCACGCTGCGGTGGGGATAAGCGCCGTGCCCCCCTTTGCCATTGATGGAAAGGGAAAAGCTGTCCACGCCGGCCGAAGCAGGCCCTGCCTCTATCAGGATGTCGCCGGTTGGCTTGATAACGTTGACGTGCAGGCCCAGCACGGCCTCTACCCCTTCCATCGCCCCGTCTTGGATCATCCGCGATGCGCCGCTGAGCCCCTCCTCGTCGGCCACCTCCTCTGCCGGCTGGAAGAGAAAGCGGACGGTGCCGGGGAAGGTTTCCTCTGCCAGGAGCGTGGCCACGCCCAGGGCGATGGCCGTATGGGCATCGTGGCCGCAGGCGTGCATCACGCCGGGCACGGTCGAGGCGTACGGCACTTCGTTGGCCTCCTGGATGGGCAGAGCATCCATGTCGGCACGGATAGCGACGATGGGCGGGCCTGCCCCCCGTTCCCCCACCACGCCGGTACGGCCCACGCCGGTCCGCACCCGGTAGCCCAGGGAGTTTAGCACGCTGGCGACGAGGGCCGCGGTGCGGGTCTCGCGGAAGCCCAGTTCGGGGTGGCTGTGAATATCCCGCCGCCAGGCGACCAGTTGGTCTTGCAATCGCTTGGCCCGTTCGAGCATCTTTTTCTCCTTGTACGATCAGGGCGTGGTCCGGCGGTTGGGGATCTTCCACGCCCACCAGATAACCGCCTGACCTGAAGCCTGCCCGCCGGGTCGGCCTATTGGCCGCGCACGATCAGCGGCAGATAGACGCGATATACCACGGTCACGCTCCAGGTGTTGCTATAGTTGGAATAGCCGGCCCGGTTGAAGGCCCGCACCCGCCAGAGATGGGCGCCGGCGTCGAGGGTGAGGGGCAGCGCCGTCCCGGTGGTGGTGTATACAGCGCCATCCAGCTCCAGGTTGTAGCCGTCGGGCGCGCCGCCCGTGCCCGCCTGCCAGGTGAAGGTGATCTCCTGAGTGCCGGTGATGGTGCCGTCGGGTGGGGCCAGGAGGATGGGGATGCCCGGCAGGTCCAGGACCTCCACCGTCCAGGCGGCGCTATAGTCGGAGTAGCCGGCCAGATTAAAGGCCCGCACCCGCCAGGTGTGAAGGCCCGAGGCCAGGGTTGCGGTCCAGGCTGTTTCGGTTGTGGTGTACACTGCGCCGTCCAGCTCCAGGTTATAACCATCGGCCGGCGAACCGCCGGTCCCCGCTTCCCAGGTCAGGGTGATCTCGTGGGTGGCGGTGAGGGTGCCATCCGGCGGGGCGACCAGGGTGGGCGTGGCCGGCGGGTCCACCACCGTCACCGTCCAGGGAGCGGTATAGTCGGACGAGCCACCGGCGTTCCAGGCCCGCACCCGCCAGGTATGGGTGCCGGCGTCGAGGGTGAGGGGCAATGCCGTCTCGGTGGTGGTGTACACGGCGCCGTCCAGCTCCAGGTTGTAGCCCTGAACACCGCCGCCGCCCTGGCCCGGCTCCCAGGTGAAGGTCACATCATGGTCGGTGGTGACCGTTCCATCCGCCGGGGCGACCGGGACCGGCATGGCCGGCGGCAGATACACGCACTGGAACGGCTGGTAGGTCAGCTCCACATCGTCAAGGTACCAGCCGTCGGCGGTCACCCCGCCATCGGAGGTCAGCCGGAAGCGGAAGGTGGCGCCGGTCTGGCCGTCGAAGAAGGGGGTGTCAAAGCTTTCCTGGACCCAGGTCATCTGGGAGCCATCGTACTGATCCAGGATCGTCCAGGTGGCGCCGCCGTCGAGGGAGTATTCCAGGTAGCCATAGTCATAGCCCTCTTCTGTGCTGTAGCGGTGCCAGAAGCTGAGCGCCGGATAGGCATAGCCGGTAAAGTCAAAGGTAGGGGCCCGCAGCCAGGCATTGGTGTTGTTCTGGTACTGGCTGTAGGGGCTGTCGGACCAGGCGTGGGTGGGGCTGTGGGCCTGCTCGGTGGTGATCGCCCAAAAGTTGTTCGCGCCGCCGGTGGTCCAGTTGCCGGGACCGCTTTCCATGTTGTCGGCAAACAGGGCGGCCCTCGGCAGCGGTACCCCGGCATTGAGGCTAAAGGCCACCGTGTAATTGCCCTGGGCAGTGACCAGCAGCTCCCGGAAGTCGAGACGGGTACCGCAGGGAAGGGTGGGCGCGATGGAAAAGAGAAAGGGGGTGTTGTTGGTCACCGTCGCGCCGGGGGCGATGTCGGGATAGGTGGTATCGGCGACCGGGACCGTCACACCCGGCGTCAGGGCCGTCAGGTAAGCGCCGACATCGGTGGCGGCGACCGGCCCATCGTTGGTGATCGTGTTCCACAGCAGCAGGCCCGACTCACCCGGCTCAGGATAGCCGTTGCCGTTGCCGCCGGCGACGCTATCGTCCACAGTCGCCTCCCCTTCGACCAGGTCGGGCTTGGGTTCCAGCGGGATGTCCACGGTCATCGTCAGGCCGGCGGAGACGACGACGCCGGTGATGACCGTCGGCTCCGGGTAGCCGGGCAGCAGCGGCCCGGCGGTGAGGGTGTAGGTGCCGCCCGGCAGGATCATCAGGTACTCGCCGTTGGCGTCGGTCTGGATGGTGAAGGTGGTACCTCCCCCCTGGGCGACGACCGGAGCGTCGGGCAGCGGGGCCAGGGAGATGGCATCGTAGACGAGGCCGGCGACCCAGCCCTTGGGCTGGCCGCAGGAGGGGAATTTGAAGGAGCCGATGCGGGTTTGCCAGGTGCCGCCGTTCGTTTCGTAATATTCCTGGGTGTACCAGAAGGTGCAGTCGTCCACCGGGTCCACCGTCATCATGCTATAGTCGCCCCAGCGGTTGGAGCTGGTCTGCGAGCCGGTGCCTTCGATGAGGGAGGTTTCACCCTGGGGCAGGGTGTTGAGCGTTTCTCCATTCAGCCGCCCGGCATAGCGGATGGCAGGGTGCATGTCGGCGCTGGAGACGCTATAGCCTACGGCCAGGTTGCCATCCTGATCGGCGGCCACACTGCCCATCCAGCGGTAGAGGCCGTCGGGCTGGTAGGTGCCCTGCTGGTAGATGAAGGGGGTGCCGCCGGGGTCACGGACTTCGTACCAGCGCACGCCGGCCACTCCGCCGCTGAGGACGGTGTGGTTGACCCATAGCGCCTCGTGGTCGCCCAGGTTGCGGTACTGGAGGGCAAACATCAGCCGGTCGCCCAGGCTGTCGAGCAGTTGGGAAGTGTCTGCCTGGGGGATGGAGGTCCAGGGCATCATCTGGAAATCGGCGACGGTGATGTCGGTGGGACCGGTAAAGGTCGAATTGCCGGGGTTGGCCCAGTCCACATGGAACTCCCACAGGTGCAGCGTATTCGGCGTGTCAATGGAGGCAAAGTAATTGGGCGAGCCGGCCGGAGGCAGGGCGCCCCGCAGGTTGGAAGGCAGCAGGCTGGCATAGTAGAGGCCGGTCTCAAAACGCACCCAGTTCATCGGCAGGCCGTTGAGCATGGCGGCGCGGTCCAGGGCCCACACCCAGGCCCCCGACCAGGGGTCGAACATATTGGCCGACATGTAGTAGGCATCCGGCCACACGCCGAATTTGGGATAGTCGTGCCACGGGCTGCCGTCATCGTCAACCACCAGGGCATAAAAATACCAGCCGCCGGCAATCGGGTCCCCGGTCTGGGAGATGGCGATGCACTGGTAGACCGGGCCGGTGCTGGGCAGGGAAAAATCGGTGAGCAACCAGCGGTCGGCCAGGGGGTCGTACAGGCCGATGATGTCGCCCCGGTTTTGGTTGTCACAGGGTGTGCCGGTGCCGTCGAAAAGTTGATCGAAGGTCATGGCCACCAGTTGCTGGCCGGTCGCTTTGTCGTAGATGCCAAAGGCGACGTTGACGGCCTGCAGGTAGTAGCTGGGGCCGACGTCGCCGTTGGTGTCCGGGGGGATCCAGCCCCCGGCCTGGTTCCGGTTGAGGCCGGGGAAGTTCATGATAGGCGCCGGCATCTGGCCCACCCCCGCCCAGGTCTGGGCCAGCGGGTCGGTCCAGTCGGCGGGCGCAGGCGGCTGGCCCTTGCCGGGCAAGCGGGGCGAGGGCACCTCGCGCGGTGCCCCCTCCCCGCCTTCAAGCTGCGGCAGGTCGCGCAGATCGCCGTTCCAAACGACGGGCGTCACCGGCTGGCCGACAAAGGGGCCCTGGACCGGGGTCGGGGTAGAGGGAGAATCGGCAAGCAGGGCTGGGGGAGCAGCTCCCAGGGTCAGAACCAGAGTTACAACAGCCCAAAAGCGAAAAATCCCTTTTTTCATTTTTTTCCCCCTTTCTTTTTGCGCCTGTTGGAGAGCAGACAGATTATATCACAGAGCGGGCGGTTGACAAGTTTCACCCATCTCGTCGGGGGAGGGCCACGGGCCGGCCTGTGCGCAGTGTGGTTCCGCCCTGGTCAGATCGCGCTCAGGGCCCCGGTGCGCCCGGTCGGGGTGGACAGTCTCAGGGGCAGAGTGATCGTCACCGTCGTGCCTTTCCCCTCCTCACTTTGCACCTGGATCTGGCCACGGTGCATCTTGACGATGCCGTAGACGATGGCCAGCCCCAGGCCGGTCCCCTTGCCGACCGGTTTGGTGGTGAAAAAGGGGGTGAACAGCCTGGCCCGGTTTTCCTCTGAAATGCCGATGCCGGTGTCGGCGATGGAGACCCGCACCCCCTGGTCCAACGGCGCCAGGCGCGTGGCGATGGTCAAGGTCCCGCCCCCTTTGGGCTCCATGGCTTCGACGGCGTTGTTGATCAGGTTGATAAACACCTGACGGAGTTGCAGTGGATCGGCCTGGATGTGCGGCAGCTCCGGGTCCAGCTCCAGCACCACCCGGACCTTCCCCAAGCCGGGCTGCCTTTGCTGCTCGTCGGCCAGTTTCCGCAGCAGGTCATTCAGGTCGGTCGGCTGGGCCAGTACCTCGTTCTGTCGGGCAAAGTCGAGGAGGTTGCGGACGATCGCTTTGCACCGCTCGGTTTCGCCGATGACCATCTGCAGGTCTTCCCGGTGCGGGTCTTCGGCGGGCAGCTCTTTGTGGACGATGTTGGAGTAGAGCAGGATGGTGCCCAGCGGGTTGTTGAGTTCGTGGGCCACACCGGCGGCAAGCTGCCCCATCGAGGCCAGTTTTTCCTTGTGGAGCAGCTCCTGCTGGGTCTCCTTCAGCGTCTCGGCCATGTTGTCAAAAGCGCGCATCAACCTCTGTTGAGCCTCTTGCAGCGCCTCGACCATGCCGTTGAAGGCGCGGCCCAGGATGGCCAACTCGCCGCGGCCATACGGCTGCACGCGGACCGCCAGGTCGCCGTGGGCGACACGGCGGTTAGCCTCGACCAGCTCGACGATGGGCCGCACGATGGCGCGGGCAATCGGCATGGCCAAGATGCCGGCCAGCACCACCGACACCAGGGCGATGAGCGTCACCCGGCGGGTGATGTTGTGCACCAGCGCCTGGAAGGCCGACTCGCGGGCGCCGACGTACAGGCTGCCCACCGCCTGCCCGGTGTGATCGCGGAGCGGTTCGTAGCGGGTGATGAACCACTCGTTGACCACGTAAGCTCGCCCCACATAGTCGAGCCCCTGCCGCAGCACCCGCTCGTACACATCCTGGGATATGCGGGTGCCCACGGCTCGCTCTCCCCGTTCGGTCATCACATTGGTCGAAACCCGCAGGTCCCCAAAGAAAACGGTCACCGTATCCACCCCGGCCACCTCTTTGATGCGGTCCACCAGGGCAAAGTCGTTGTTGAGCAGATGGGCCGACAGCACCGCCCCCACCACCTGGCCGCTTTCCCCGACCAGAGGATGGACGCCCGTCAACGCCAGGCCGGCCGTGCCTTCGCGCGCGTCAAAGGGGGCGGGTGCAGCCCTGGGGGTATCCAACAGGGGGATGGCAGCCTGTCGGTCGAGCCCCACCTGCTGCAGGAATTCGGCGGGGATGACCTCGGTAGCCGACTGCGCTTTCCCGCCGGACAGCACCTCCTCGACGATGGGCAGGTGGCCCAGGTTGCCGCCGGAGAGCATCGGCTGCATCCGGTTGTCGGCCGACACCACCCGACCGACCAGAAGGTCCCCCTGCGCATCGAGGATGGCGATCAGGTGGGTGCCTCCCAGGGCCAGGACGGTGATCTTGTTGGTGATCTGCTGGTCAATCAGTTTCAGGGCTTCCGGCCGGCCCTGGACCGCTCCCGACAGGTTCTGGTTCACCCACGGGTCCAGGGCCAGGCGGTAGCTGATGGCCGCAACTTCGTCCAGCTTGAGCCGGTAAAAGGCCTGGGCCAGGTTCATGTCGCGGGCCACCAGATCCGCTTCCGCGGTCTCCAGGTAGTCCCGGATCACCTGCGAGACGGCGATGGCGTTCAGCCCCACCGTCAGTGCCGCGATCAGGGAAAACGACGCGACCAACACGGCCTGTAGCCGTCCACCCAATAGTCCGGAAATCATGCGCTTCATCGGTCTGTGATCCCTGTGTGTCTGCCCAAACAGCCTGGCGGCTGTGTTACGGTTGCCCTGCCGCTCGATGGGTAGCCGGAATGACTATAACACAGTCGGCAACGCCTGTCAAAATGCAACGCCGTCAATCTTCAGAAGCACCCCTTTCCCTCGACCTTGGTAGACCTCACCCCATCCCCCTAACCCCCTTCCCCTCTCCCCGGCGGAGGAGGGTGCTTAAGAAGTAGGCAAGGTATGGCGGTCATGGTATAATAAGTCATCCTTCCTGGAAGTCAAGCAGCTATGTTGAGAGAGAATTACTATCGGGAACCCACAGAGTTGGACCTTTTGGTTTATGAGA
>DAOTXL010000024.1:0-107966 GCA_034435455.1 Anaerolineae bacterium | reverse complement strand
CAGCCGTCGCGGCTGCAGGTAGGGGCAGCCGTCGCGGCTGCAGGTAGGGGCAGCCGTCGCGGCTGCAGGTAGGGGCCGCCGTCGCGGCTGCCCAGGGGGGTTACCCATGGCTTTCACCGACAAGGTTGCCGTCGTCACCGGCGGCTCGCGGGGCATCGGGCGGGCCATTGCCCTGCGGCTGGCCGCCGGAGGAGCCAAGGTGGTGGTCAACTACCGGGGCAACGAGGCCGCTGCCAACGAGGTGGTGGCCCAGATCAAGGCCCAGGGCGGCGAGGCGATCGCCGTCCAGGCCGATGTGAGCCAGGTCGAGGAGGCCGAGGCGCTGATCGAGGCAGCCCGGAAAGCCTTTGGCCGGGTGGACATCCTGGTCAACAACGCCGGCACCACCCGCGACACGCTCATTATGCGCATGAGTGAAGAGGACTGGGATGTGGTGCTTGACACCAACCTGAAAGGGGCGTTCAACTGCATCAAGGCCGCTGCCCGCCCGATGATGCGCCAGCGCTACGGCCGGATCGTGAACATCACCTCGGTGTCGGGGCTGGCCGGCAACCCGGGCCAGGCCAACTATGCCTCGGCCAAGGCAGGGCTCATCGGCCTGACCAAGACGGTGGCCAAAGAGTTGGGATCGCGCAACATCACCTGCAACGCGGTGGCGCCGGGCTACGTGCCCACCGACCTGACCGCCTCCCTGCCCCCGGAGTTGGTCCAACAGGCCGTTGAGCGCAGCCCGCTGGGGCGGGCCGGAACGCCGGAGGATATAGCTGCCGCTGTCGCCTTCCTGGTTTCCGACGAGGCCGGCTTTATCACCGGCCAGGTGCTGGCCGTGGATGGCGGCCTGGCGCTGTGAGCGGGGGGAGGGACGGACCGATGGATGAAAATCTCGGCAGGGTGACCATCGCCCCCAACGTCCTGGTCACCATCGTCCAAAAGACGGCCGGTTCGGTGCCCGGCGTGGCCTGGCTGAACAACCGGGTGCCGGGTGTGAAGCGTCTGCTGGGCCGGCCCACGGCGGGGCGCGGCGTGGAGGTGAACGTCATCGAGGGCCAGGTGACCGCCGAGGTCTATCTCACCGCCCGGCGCAACGTGGACCTGTTGCAGATGGGCCGTCAGGTACAACGAGAGGTGACGCGTGCCATCGAGCACATTGTCGGGATGCCGGTGAGCGCGGTCAATATCCACATCGAAGACGTCGCCACCGAATTTCTACAAGGCGAAGGCACGGAAAAGGACAAGACCGCTCCATGAAGATGCGCCATCAAGCCCGGGTCCTGGCCCTGCAGGCCTGGTACGAGGTGGACTGCGCCGGGCACGCCCCCGCTCAGGTGATCGAGCGGCGCCTGGCCGAGACCAATCTGCCCGAGCCGGCAGCGCAGTTCGCCCGTGACCTGGTGCTGGGCATCCAGGCGCACCTGGCCCAACTGGACAGCCTAATCGGGCGCTATGCACCGGAATGGCCGGTGAACCAGATCGCCATTGTGGACCGCAATGTGCTGCGCATCGCCATTTATGAAATCCTGTTCCGCAAAGATACACCTCTCAAGGTAGCCATCAACGAGGCGGTCGAGCTGGCCAAGCAGTTCGGCAGCGACAGCTCCGGCCGGTTCGTCAACGGGGTCCTGGGGACCCTGGTGGCCCAAGAAACAACCCTGGTTCAGCGATGAATATCTTTAGCAACATCGGCATCACCGAGCTGATCGTGATCCTGCTGCTGGCGCTCCTGGTGGTCGGCCCGGAACGGCTGCCCGAAATGGGCCGCAAGCTGGCGAAATTGCTGCGGGACATCCGCAAGATCTATGAGAACCTGACCCGGGACCTGGGCCCGGAGCTGCTCTCCATCCAACAAACCACGCAGGAGATCCGCCAGTCGGTCGAGTCGGTCCGCTCTATCCCGCAGGATATGGTCAAAACGGTGATCAAGGCCGCCGACCTGGACGAGACTGTCCAGGACCTGCAACGGGTGACGGGCAACATCGAGCAGATCGGCCAGACGCTATCGAGCGCCGGCAAAGCCCTCCAGGACCCCGGCCAGGCTATTGGGACCGCCGCCCGTGACCTGCTCTTGCCCGCTGCACCGGCTGCCACAGCCGGAGAGGAAGCCAGGCCGGCAGAGCCTCCGGCCGACGAGGCGGCAGAGGGGGTGCCATGAGCGACCCACAAGCCATGCCCCACCCCCGCGCCAGCGCCAACACCACCGTCATGCCGCTCCTGGAACACCTCAAAGAGCTGCGCACCCGGCTGATCCGGGCAGTCATTGCCCTGCTGATCACCACGGCGGTCAGCTTTGTCTTTGCCAGGCATGTCTTCCTCATCCTGATAGTGCCGTTGGGCGACCAGGCCTCGCTCCAGGCGCTCAAACCTACCGAGGCGCTGGGCAACTATATGAAAGTGGCCTTGCTTTCCGGGGTGATTATCGCCATGCCGGCCATCGTCTATCAGATCGGCCGCTTTATCGCCCCCGGTCTGACCAAGAAGGAAAAGCGTGCCCTGCTCCTGCTTGTGCCGGGAGCGACCCTCTGTTTCGTGGCCGGCGTGGCCTTTGCCTATTTTGTCATGCTGCCGGCGGCGATCCCGTTTCTGCAGGGCTTTCTGGCCGACATCATCGAGCAAAAATGGGCCATCGGCGAATACCTGTCGTTTGTCACCTCGTTGCTCTTCTGGATCGGCGTGGCGTTCGAGCTGCCGCTGTTTGTCTACTTTTTGGCCAGGATCGGCTTGATTGACGCCAAGACATTGAGCAAAAACCGCAAGTATGCGGTGGTCTTGATCGCCGTCCTGGCGGCGGTGATCACGCCGACGGTGGACCCGCTGAACATGACCCTGGTCATGGGGCCGCTGATCGTATTGTACGAGATCGGAGTCATCCTGGCCAGACTCGCCTGACCCTGACCGGGTTCCGGCCTTGCCGGCCATCGTTCCTGACAAGAGGGCGGCCTCTATCTCACCGACGCCCGAATTATACAATACCAGACAATGAATCGAGGAGGATCTATCGCTATGTCACGGATGCGTGTCCTGATCATGGGTGCTGCCGGGCGCGACTTTCACAACTTTAACACCTTCTTTCGCACCCGCGAAAGGTACCAGGTGATGGCGTTCACGGCCACCCAGATCCCCAACATCGAGGGCCGGCTCTACCCCCCTGAACTGGCGGGCGAGCTGTATCCGGAGGGCATTCCCATCTACCCGGAAGAGGAACTGGTCGAACTCATCCAAAAGTATCAGATCGGCCAGGTCGTTTTTTCCTACTCGGACGTGTCGCACGAGTATGTCATGCACAAGGCATCGCAGGTGTTGGCCGCCGGCGCCGACTTTCGGCTGATGGGCACCCGCCACACCATGCTCACCAGCAACAAGCCGGTGGTGGCCGTGTGTGCCGTGCGCACCGGCAGCGGCAAGAGCCAGACCACCCGCCACGTGTGCACCGCCTTGCAAAAAATGGGGCACAAGGTCGTGGCCATCCGCCACCCGATGCCCTATGGCGACCTGGTGGCCCAGAAGGTGCAACGTTTTGCCGACTATGCCGATCTGGACAGACACCACTGCACCATCGAGGAACGGGAGGAATACGAGCCACACATTGACCGGGGCGTGGTGGTCTATGCCGGCGTGGATTATGAGGCCATCCTGCACGAGGCGGAAAAGGAGGCCGACATCATCGTCTGGGACGGCGGCAACAACGACCTGCCGTTCTACAGGCCAGACCTGCACATCACCGTGACCGATCCCCACCGCGCCGGCCACGAGCTGACCTATTACCCCGGCGAGAGCAACCTGCGCGCCGCCGATGTGGTGGTCATCAACAAGGTTGATACCGCCGACCTGGTCAACATTGCCCAGGTGCGGGAGAATGTGCGGGCAGTCAACCCCAAGGCCACCATCGTCGAAGCTGCCTCGCCCATCTTTGTCGAAGACCCCGAGGCCATTTGCGGCAAGCGCGTGCTCGTCGTCGAGGATGGGCCCACGCTGACCCACGGGGAGATGGCCTACGGCGCCGGCGTGGTGGCGGCCCGGCGCTTTGGCGCAGCAGAGATCATAGACCCGCGCCCCTACGCCGTCGGCTCCATCGTCGAAACCTACCAGAAATACCCCACCACCGGCGCCGTGCTCCCGGCCATGGGCTATGGGGAACAACAGATGCGCGAATTGGAGGAGACGATCAACCACACCCCGTGCGACCTGGTGATCATCGCCACTCCGATCGACCTGGGCCGCCTGCTGCGCATCAACCGGCCCCACCAGCGGGTGCGCTATGAACTGCAGGTCATCGGCCGGCCGACGTTGGAAGGGATCCTGCAGGCCCGGTTCGGCCGATAGGCCAGGCGAACAGGAGTAGAGGGGAACGGACGGGATGTCAGGCGCATCCCGTCCGCGCCTTTGGGGCCAGGTTTACAATTGGCCGTTTTTGGTGTACAATAGACCGGGGCCGGCGGAAGCCAGACTGCGGACCTCGACCGGGATATCCGTGCCCTACGCGCCAGGTGAGGAGGTGATCCCTATCGAAAACAGATGAAACAACGGAGTTTCTCGACATCAAGGACGATAATCCAATTCCAATGACCCAGGCGCGACCCGGTCATTCGTCCTCGGTCATTGGAGAGTTCACGAGGAGGTAAATTATGACCCGAAACGTAGCCATTGTGGGCCTCGGCACCGCCGGTTATCGCCCTCTGACGGCCGAGGTTTCGTACAAGGAGCTGATGTTCGAGGCTGCGGTCAAGGCCTACGAAGACGCCGGCCTGGACCCTCGCCGGGATGTACAGAGCTTTGTGACCGTGGCCGAGGACTTTATCGAGGGGACCAGCATCTTTGACGAATATGTGCCCGACCAACTGGGGGGGATGCTCAAACCGAATGTGACCATCCCCGGCGAGGGGATCCACGGCCTGGCGGTGGCCTATATGCAGATCGCCAGCGGCATTGTGGATGTGGTGGTTGTAGAAGCCCACAGCAAAGCCTCGAACGTGCTGACCCTGCCCTCCATCACGGCCTATGCCCTGGACCCGGTCCTCAATCGCCCCCTGCGGGCTAACCCGGTATTCATTGCCGGCATGGAGATGAACCGCTACCTGTGGGCCACCGGCGCCACGCGCCAGCAGTGCGCCCAGGTGGTGGCCAAGAACAAACGGAACGCCCTCTACAACCCGGCCGCCGCTTACGGCGCCTCTCTTGAGCCGGATGCCGTGCTCGAGGCCGAGATCATCGCCTATCCGCTGGGCCAGCAAGATATCAGCCCCCACGCCGATGGCGCGATCGTCCTCGTGCTGGCTGCGGAGGAGGTGGCCCTGAGCCTGGACAGCGACCCCATCTGGATCCAGGGGGTCGGCTGGTGCAACGACGCCCCCAGCCTGGAAACGCGGGGGTGGGGCCGGGCCATCTATGCCGAAAAGGCGGGGCAGATGGCCTACCGCATGGCCGGCATCCGCAATCCGATGGAGGAGATCGATTTCGCCGAGATTGACGACACCTATTCCTACAAGGAACTGCAACACCTGGAGGCGCTGGGCTTTTGCCAGTTCGGCGAGGCGGGCATCCTCACCGCCGAGGGGGTCACCGAACCGGATGGCTATCTGCCGGTGAACGTCTCCGGCGGCAGCCTGGGCTGCGGCCACCTGCTTGACGCTTCAGGGCTGCGGGCCGTGGCCGAGGTGGTCCTGCAACTGCGGGGAGAAGCGGGCGCGCATCAACTACCCGATGTGGAGGTCGGCCTGGCCTTTGGCTGGCGCGGCGTGCCGACGACCAGCGGCGCAGCCGTGGTGCTGAGCAACTAGGAGGCGAACGATGGGTAAACGCAAAGTGGCCGTCGTCGGGGCCGGCATGACCAAATTCGTCCGCCGCGCCCAGGAGACCGGCAAAGAACTGGCCTTTGAAGCGGCCAAAATGGCCCTTGATTATTGCGATCTGCGGTTAGATCAGGTGGACTGCGTCGTCCACGGCACGGCCCCCGACTCCTTTGACGGGGTGCACATGAAGGGCGAATATCTATCCGATGGGTCGGGTGCCTGGCGCAAACCCTACACCCGCTGCTACGTGGGGGGGGGCACCGGCGTGTTTGCCCCCATCCACGGCTGGTATCACGTCGCCTCCGGCCTGTTCGACATCTGCCTGGTGGTCTGTGAGGAAAAGATGTCCTCCTGCCAGCCCCATCCCCAGGGCGCCTTCCTGACCATTTTCGACCACACCACCGAGCGCCCCCTGGGGCCGAACCTGCTGTGGATTTTCGCCCTGGAGATGAACCGCTATATGCACACCTACGGGCTGAAAAAGGAGGATATCGCCCTGGTGTCGGTCAAGAACAAACGCAACGCCGCCGACCATCCCTGTAGCCTGCTGGGCGACCCCAATATCACCGTGGAAGACGTGCTCAACTCCGAGGTGCTGGCCTGGCCGGTGCAGCGCCTGGATGTCAGCCCGGTGACCGATGGCGCCGTGGCCCTGGTCCTGGCGGCAGAGCATGTGGCGCGGCGCATCAGCGACAAGCCGGTGTGGATCGAGGGGGTGGGCTGGAACCTGGACACCACCTACTGGACCAACCGCGACCTGTGCTATCCGCGCTATGTGGAAAATGCAGCCCGCATGGCCTACGACATGGCCGGCATCACCGAGCCGCGCAAGCAGATCCATATCGCCGAGCCGTACGATCCGTTCGATTACAAGGAACTGCACCACCTGGAAGGGTTGCTGCTCTTCCCCCGTGGCAAGGCCCCCGAAGCCACGGCGCTGGGCATCACCCAACGCACCGGTGACCTGCCGGTCTGCCCCAGCGGTGGCCTGTTGGGGGTGGGCAACCCCATCGCTGCCGCCGGAACCATGAAGGTGGCCGAGCTGTTCTGGCAACTGCGCGGCGAGGCAGGCGCCCGCCAAGTGCCCGGCCAGCCCAGGCGCGGCGTGGCCCAGGCCTGGGGCGACCTGATGCAGGTCGGCACCGTGATCGTGATGGGCGTGTAGGGAGGAGAGAACGATGACAGTCAAAATCCAAGAGTTCCCCGGCGTCGGCTTGAAAGAGTCGGACTTTGCAGAAAAAAAGGTCCTGTTCACCGAATGGGATCCCAACGCCCGGTATGCCTGGGACGCCGGCGTGGCCATCGGCCGCTACCTGCACGAACTGAAAGAAGGCCGGCTGATCGGCGTGCGCTGCAACCGGTGCCACCGCACCGTGATCCCGCCGCGCATCTTTTGCGAATGGTGCTTCCGCCCGATGGACGAGTGGGTTTACCTGCCCGATACCGGCACGGTCAACACCTTCTCGCTGTGTTACGTCACCTGGGACATGCGCGACCTGACCGAGCCGGAGATCCCGGCGGTGATTGACATTGACGGCACCCGGCCATCGGTGGGCATTATGCACCTGCTGGGCCAGGTGGACCCCAAGGAGGTCAAGATCGGCATGAGGGTCCAGGCGGTATGGAAGCCAGCCGAGGAGCGGACCGGATCGATCCTCGACATCAAGTACTTCAGGCCGGTGTAGGAGGTGGACCATGGCTATTATGGAAAAAGTGGACAAACTGCACCAGGCCCTCTCCTGGCCGGGCAACATCCCTATCACCAGCCGCTACACGGCCGGCATTGCCGGCGAACGGTTCTTCCGGGCCATCAAAGAGGAGGGCAAGATCCTGGGCACCCGCTGCCCGACCTGCGACCTGGTCTACGTGCCGGCGACCATCTTTTGCGAGCGGTGTTTTGCCGCCCTGGATGAATGGGTCGAGGTGTCCAGCCGGGGGCACGTGTTCACCTTCACCGTCCTGACCCGCGACCTGGACGACCAACCGCTGGAGGTGCCGCAGGTGCTGGCCTACGTCAAACTGGACGGCTGTGACGGTGGGTTGGTGCATTATCTGGGCGAGATCGACCTGGAGGAGCTGTACATCGGCCTGGAGGTGGAGGCGGTGTTCAAGGACGCCGCCGAACGAGAGGGGTCCATCCTGGACATCCGCTATTTCCGGCCGGTGGCAGAATAGGCGGACGAGGCCTGACGGGCCTTGCCGGGAGGGAGGCCCGTCAGGTCCCCCGAAACAAGGATGAAAGTCACAGCCCAGGACCACGCCCGACTCGAAGCAGAGATGTGGCGACTGGTCGAGCAACTCAAAGCCCTGGGCGCCGTCCAGATCATCCTCTTCGGCTCCCTGGCGAGCGGCCGCCTCTCCCTGTTCAGCGACATTGACCTGCTGGTCCTCTTGGAGAGGCGGCAATCGGCCCGCGATCTGACCCGCTGGGTCTACCAGAACATTGACACCGGCGAGGCGGTGGACATTCTGGCCTACGACCGGCAGGCGTTTCAACAGGTGTGCGAGCGCCCGTTTTTCCGCCAGATCCTGCGCGAGGGAAAGGTGTTGTATGGACCCGCAACGGGAAGCTGACCGCTGGTGGCGACAGGCCCTTTGATTCGCATGGCGGAGGAGGTGGTGGCCCTGGTGCAGGACCTGATCGGAACGCCGTAATCCGCCCCGGCAAAATGGATGGTGGAAAGGAGACAGAGATGGCAGAAAGTGTCTACAAGGTCATCGAGATCATCGGGACCAGCTCCAAGTCGTGGGAGGATGCAGCAGCCAATGCCGTAGAGACGGCAGCCAGGACCCTTCGCGATCTGCGCATCGCCGAGGTCGTCGAGATGGACATGCAGATCGAAAACGGCAAGGTGATTGCCTATCGCACCAAGATCAAGCTCTCTTTCAAGTACGAAGACTGAGCTGCACCCCAGGCGGGCAGCCCCTGACGGGACCGCCGGTTTGTGCCACTTTCCGTGCGGGAACGTCACCGGCTCCGGCCAGACGGGTACCCGGTATCGAGGTGCCTGAAGGCCGGGGGCCGGTTCTTGCCTGCCGGTAGACAGAGGTGGAATGATCCCTACCGACTACGACAAACCGGCATTCCTGATAGGGGAAAGGGTTTACCTGAGACCCCTGGAAAAGGAAGACCTGGTCCACGTGCGCCGCTGGTCCAACGACCCCGATATCCGGCGTTTGACCGGCGAAGTGATGCCCATGAGCCAGGCCCGGGCCGAGGAATGGTACGACCGGGTCCGCTCTGACCCGGATCGGGTGTGGTTCATCGTCGCCCTGCGGGCCGATAACCGCCCCATCGGGGAAGCAGGGCTGCTGCGGATCTTTTATCCCTGGCGCACCACCGATTTGAGCCTCGTCCTGGGCGAGAAGGACGCCTGGGGCAAGGGCTACGGCACCGAAGCCATCCTTCTTCTGCTCGACTATGCCTTTGGGTACCTTGGCCTGCACCGGGTATCGGTCGGCGTCGTCGGTTTCAACGAACCGGCGCTCCGCTTCTACGAACAGATCGGGTTCAAGCGCGAAGGGGTCTCCAGGGACGGTTATTATTACGATCATCGCTACTACGACTTTGTCATGATGAGCATCCTCGAAGAGGAGTTCTGCGAATTGCATGGCAAGGGCGCGGACAAACCACGGATCATGACCGAGAGGAAGTGAGTATGGAAACATTGGAAGAGATTGTGGCCAGGATCGAATCGCTCACGCCGGAGAACCTGGCCGAACTGGCCCGCTTCATCGAATACCTGAAGTGGAAGCAGGGTCCCACCCCGGAAGAGATCACCAACCACCCCTGGACCTTTGACTTTGTCGAGCACTTTCGGCGGGCTATCGTCAGCGCCGACTATGACCCGGCCGGCATGGAGGTCACGGTCGGCGAGGCGGTGTGCGGGGGCCAGCCGGCCATGGCCCTGTGGCAACATCCGCCGGTCCAGGGCTCGGCCATCGTCGAATACCAGGTGCCGGTGCCGGCCGGGGTGCACCACCTGCGACTGCACTTTGCTACCGGCATCCGCGATGGCTCCCACCTGGCCGAGGGCAACGTCGTCGCCTTTCGCATCTTTGTCAACGACTGGAAGATCTGGAGCGACACGCAGCACGCCTGTGTCTGGAAAGCCCACGAGTTGATCATGCCCGCCCTGGCCGGCGACGTGGCCCGCATCCAGTTTGTCACCGATGGACTGGGCAACCATCAGTGGGCCTGGGCGGTGTGGGGCAAGCCCCGGTTGGTCGGCGAGATCACGGGGAAATAATCTGTCCAGAGGAGCATTCTCAAAGGGGAGGAGAGCAAACGATGGACCTGGAACTCAGCGAAGAGCAACGCCTGGTGCGCGATATGGTGCGCGATCTGGCTCAGAACGAGATCGCACCCCGCGCCGCCCTGGTGGACAAGAACGAAGAGTTTCCGGCGGAAAATCTCCGCAAGATGGCCGAACTGGGGCTGTTGGGCCTGCCCTGGCCGGAAAAGTATGGGGGCGGCGGTGGCGACTATCTCAGCTATGCCATTGCTGTTGAGGAGATCGCCCGCGCCTGCGGTTCCACCGCCCTCATCTACGCTGCCCATGTGTCACTGGGCTGCGCGCCGATCTACTATTTCGGCACAGAGGAGCAGAAGCAAAAGTGGCTGCCCCACCTGTGCAGCGGCCGAGGGCTGGCCGCCTTTGGCCTGACCGAACCGGAGGCCGGCTCCGACGCCGGCGCCACCCGGACCACCGCCGTGCGCGACGGCGACTCTTATGTGCTCAACGGCAGCAAGATGTGGATCACCTCCGGGGCCATCGCCGACGTGGTGACCTGCACGGCCAAGACCGACCCGGCGGCCGGGACGCGGGGCATCTCTTGTTTTCTGGTGGAAAAAGGCACGCCCGGTTTCATCCCCGGCAAGAACGAGCCCAAAATGGGCCTCAAGGGTTCGGTCACTTCGGCCCTGTCGTTCGAGAACTGCCGGGTGCCGGCCGGGAACCTGCTGGGCAAGGAGGGGGAAGGCTTTAAGCAGATGCTCATCACCCTGGATGGGGGGCGGATCAGCATCGGGGCGATGGCCTTGGGCCTGGCGCAGGCGGCCTTTGACGAAGCGGTGCGCTATGCCAGGCAGCGGGTCCAGTTCGGGCAACCCATCGCCAGCTTCCAGGCCATTCAGTGGATGATCGCCGACATGGCCACCGAGATCGACGCCGCCCGGTTGATGGTTTACCGCGCCGCCGCCCTGAAGGACGCCGGCAGGCCCTTCACCAAAGAGGCAGCCATGGCCAAGCTGTACGCCTCCGAGGTGGCCGAGCGGGCAGCCTTCAAAGCCATCCAGATCCACGGCGGCTACGGCTACAGCCGCGAATACCCGGTAGAGCGCATCTACCGCGACCAACGGCTGTGCACCATCGGCGAGGGGACCAGCGAGATCCAGCGGCTGGTCATCGCCCGGCAGGTGCTGGGCAAGATCTAAAAAACGGCGGCGTCAGGCGCTGGACCTGACACCGCCGTTTCCCATGCACCATCTGCCGGCGGCACCCCTTGCCGGCTCCCTCGTTCATAGAGTCGGTCGGGAAGCCACCTTGAAAAGGGACTGGGGCGAACAGACGCAGGTCCAGGCGGGCAAGGTGGAAACTTGCCCCACTTTGTGCTCCTATTCGCCCGCGCCTGGGGCCTGTCCGAAAAATCGGTGGGGCAGGCCGAAAAGCCTGCCCGAACACCTGTTTTTTGGACAGGCTCGTAACAAGGCCGTGGGCGTGGCTATTCTTTGAGGATCGCCTTGGTGTACACGAACCAGACGATTACACTGGCGATTATGGCAATGATGCCGATAATCACCGTCAGTCTGATCGGCAGGCTGGTGAATTCCGGCCCAAGGGGTGCCACGATCACCCACGTGCTGACAAAGACAGCGATGATGGTCACCAGGACCAGGGTGACGATCCCATACAGCAGTAGCTTCTTGCCTCGTTTGGTGCGCTCTTCGGCTGACGGGTTCTTTGCAGGCATTGTTCCTCCTCCTTATTGATTAGAATGGATACTGCTGCCAGTAAGTGGCGCCCATATTTTACCACATCTTATTCCAGATTGCAAGCGGGCCTGTGGTCTTATAAAGGGTTGTCTGTGACATCTGAGCTGGGAGGAGGCAAACTATGAGCGAATCACATCCCCTGGTCAAACTGGCCCGGCGGACCATCGAGGCGTACATCAGAGAAGGCAAAACGATCCCGCCCCCTAAAGAATTGTCCCCAGACATGCGCCAACGCGCCGGCGCCTTTGTCACCCTGCACCACCACGGCCAACTGCGCGGCTGCATCGGCACTATCCAACCGACCTGCGCCACCGTGGCCGAGGAGGTGATCCAGAACGCCATCTCCGCCGCCACCCGCGATCCCCGCTTCCCGCCGGTCCGCCCCGGCGAACTGGCCGATCTGGATGTCAAGGTGGATGTGTTGAGCGAACCGGAACCGATAAACAGCCTGGAGGAGTTGGACCCCAAACGGTATGGTCTCATTGTCCAGTCGCTCAAGCACCCCTGGAAACGGGGGCTGTTGCTGCCCGACCTGGAGGGCATAGACACGGTCGAAAAGCAGGTGTACTGGACCCGCTACCACAAGGCAGGCATCACCGACCCGGATGAGCCGGTGCAGATGTTCCGCTTCGAGGTCAGGCGCTATACATAAGATAGGCAGGGGCACCTGTGGCGGTTTTCAGACAGGTTCCCAGGCCTGGTGCCGCCACCGGCCTGCGGATGGGCAGGGGGAGCCATTACGCCAGAAGCAGGTTATCAATCAGCCGGGTTCGACCGACAAAGGCGGCCAGGGAAAGGAGCGCGGCATCGGCCACCGTCTCCAGCTCCTGAAGCGTCTCAGGGTGGGCGCAGGAGACATATTGCAGGCGGGCCAGTGGCTCGGCGGCGATGATCTCGGCCACCAGACGGCGTAGCCGGTCGGCATCCCGCTCGCCGTCCGCAAAGGCAGCGCGGGCTGCGCCCAGGGCGCGGTAGAGCACGGTGGCTGCCTGCCGCTCCTGAGGGGTGAGGTAGCTGTTGCGGCTGGACATCGCCAGGCCGTCCGCCTCGCGGACGGTGGGGCAGACGATGATCTCGATGGGGAAGTTCAGGTCTCGGACCATTTGCCGGATCACGACGGCCTGCTGGGCATCCTTCTGTCCAAAATAGGCCCGGTGGGGCTGCACGGCGTTGAACAGCTTGGCCACCACGGTGGCCACGCCGCGAAAGTGGCCGGGGCGTTGAGCCCCCTCCAGCGGCCTGGCGACCTCTTCCACCGTGACCCAGGTCTGGAAGTCGGGCGGATACATGACTTCGGGCGTGGGGGTCCACACCAGGTCCACCCCTTCTCCTTCCAGCAGACGCAGGTCGCCTGGCAGGTCGCGGGGGTAGGTGGCCAGGTCCTCACCGGGACCGAACTGGGTGGGGTTGACAAAGATGCTGACCACCACGCCGGCACATTCGGCCCGCGCCCGGCGCACCAGCGACAGATGCCCTTCGTGCAGGTAGCCCATCGTCGGCACAAAACCCACCGGTTCGGGCAGCAAGGCCCGGGCGTTGCGCAATTCGGCCAGGGTTGTCACAACCTGCATGGTTCAGCCTCCTTCCTGTGCCATGGCTTTGACCAACAGCCACAGGGTCCGGTTGACCAGTGTGGGCAGACCACACCGCTCGCCGGCCTGGACGATGGCCCCACAGATGGCATCAATCTCGGTCGGCGCGCCCCGCTGCACATCCTGGAACATGGAGGAATGGTTGACGGCCGTGCGGCGGGCCACCGCCTCGGCAGCGGCAACCGGGTCGGCAAAGGTCAGGTGCAGGCCCAGGGCAGTCGCCACGGCGGCTGCCTCGCTCGCCGCCTCCGCCATCAGCCTTCGCGCCGAGGGGCGGTTCAGCAGTTCACCGTTGGGCACGCGCAGCAGCGCCGTGAGGGGGTTGATGGCGGCGTTGATCACCAGTTTGCTCCACAGCAGATCGTCGGCCGCCGGGACCTGCTCCACCTCAAAGCCGGCCTGCTGCAGCAGGGCCACCAGCGGTTCGGACCGGGGATGGACCCCCAGCGAGATCGGCCCCTCACCGCCGGGGCGCACCCGCCCTGGCCCGATGAGCGTGCCGCCGGCGGTGGTCACGCCCAGGGCCACCCGCTCCGCGCCCAGCAGTTCTTCCAGCTTTTCGCGGTTCCCCAGGCCGTTTTGCAACGTCAGCGCCAGGCCGTCGGCCGCCAGGCAGTCGGCCAGTTGGCGGGCGGCGCGGTCCGTCTGCCACGATTTGACCAGCACCAACGCCAGCCGGGTGCCGGCACAATCGGCGGGATCGGCGGTAGCCCGCACGGGATAGGCCTGTTCGGAGCCATCGGGCCCCACCACGCGGACGCCGTGGGCGCGCAGGGCTTCCAGCCCCTCCTGCCAGGTGCCCAGCAACGTCACCGGGATGCCTGCTGCCGCCAGCCGGGCGGCGAACAGACAGGCCAGCGCCCCTGTGCCCACGATCAGCAACGGCTCTTCCACCGGCCCCCCTATTCCCCAACCTCGGCCACGAGCGCTGCCCACTCCTCGTCCGGCATCTCTATGGTGTGCTCCGGCCCAGGAAAAGCTCGCGCCTCCACCTCGGCCCGGTAGGCTGCAAAGGCGCGGGCCATTTCGCCATGCACGTCGGCATATTTTTTGACAAACTTGGGGATAAAGCGGTCGAACAGGCCCACCAGGTCGTGGGTCACCAGGACCTGGCCGTCGCATCCCGCCCCGGCCCCGATGCCGATGGTCGGGATCTCCAGCCGCCGCGAGATCAAGGTTGCCAGCCGGGCCGGGACCGACTCCAGCACCAGGCTGAAACAACCGGCTTCTTGCAGCAGCAGCGCGTCCTCCAGCAGCCGCCGGCCGGCGGCTGCCGTGCGCCCCTGGGCCCGGAACCCGCCCAACTGGTGCACGCTCTGCGGCGTCAGCCCCAGGTGGCCCATCACCGGGATGCCGGCGGCGACGATGGCCCGCACCGCCTCCAGCCGCTCGCGGCCCCCTTCCAGTTTGATGGCGTCCATGCCCGCTTCTTGCAAAAAACGCCCGGCGTTGCGCACCGCCTCCTCTACCGACACCTGGTAGGACATAAAGGGCATGTCGCCGATCAGCAGGGCGTAATGCGCCCCCCGTGCCACCGCCCGGCAGTGATGGAGCATCTCTTCCATGGTGACCGGCAGGGTGTTTTCATAGCCCAGCACCACCATGCCCAGCGAGTCGCCGACCAGGATTGAATCAATGCCCGCCTGGTCCACGGCCAGCGCCGTGGCATAGTCGTAGGCGGTCAGCATGGTGATCACCTCACCCCGTTGTTTTTTTTGCAAAAATGTGAGGGTCGTGACCTTTTTCCGCATAGTCAGCTCCTCCTCCCTGTCTCGCCGTTCTATTCTAGCACAGCTGCCCCGTTCCGTCAAAGCGGGCCGGCATTCCAAAACGGCGGCGGATCTGCTCATCCCCTGGCAGTTCGACGGTTCCTGGCAGAAAGCGATTGAAATATCAGGGACAGGGCGGCCTTGAGCACGGGCCTGTCAGGGCTAACGGTGCTGAGCCGGGTGCCGGCGGCAGATCGAGGGCCGGTTCGACCGGTGCGCGGCCCTGCATCAGCCAGCGGTCCCCGATCCGGATGAAGGTGACGACAAAGAGGTGGCCATCTTCCGGGGACTCGCCGTCGGCCAGGCGGGCGTGGACCACCACCATGCCTCTGGCGTGGAGGCCATCGTCCGACAGGTCCAGCCGCACCAGCTCTTGCCGATAGGCCACAAAGGGCAGGCTGAGCGTTTCGGTCAGCGTGCGGCCCAGGGCCAGGGCCCAGGCCGGCGCCAGGGTATCGCGGTAGGCCCGTGCATCGGCGCGGAGCACGGCCCGGTCCTGCGCCGCCAGCAGCTCGACGAGGGCCTCCCTTGCCGCCAGCGAGGGCCGGTCCAGGCTGCCGCCGCCGTCCAGGCTGGCCTCCACGTCGTCCAGGAGCGCCGCCGCGCCGGCCAGATCGCCGCTGTGCAACCGCTCCTGGGCGGCGATGAGCGCCGTTTCCAATGCCAGGTTGACCGGCGCATCGCGCCGCTGCCAATAGATCTTGAACTCGTTGTCTGTCCATTCCGGCGGCGGCTTATCGGGCAGGATGCGGGCATCGGGGTCCAACGCAGCCTCGTAGCGGCGCATCAGGTCAAAGGCGCGGACCTTCAGACGCCAGGTTTCGGCCTGCTCCGGCGTGGGCGACAGGCCGGCCAGGTAGGCCCGCCACCCGGCTTCCAGGTCAGCGTAGCTTTTGCCGTACAGCCGCTGTACCAGCGCCTCATCATGGGCTGCGTCGTTGGTGGCCAGGCCATACAGCTCCTTGAAGGTCTCCAGCCCATAGTGCTCCACCAGAAACTTGACAAAGGAACCCGCCTCCAGGTACGATGTTTCGTGCTGAAAGTCATAGAACGGCCCGGTCCGCAGGTCGGCCAACGGCAGGTATTGGTCGGAGGCGGCCACCACCGCCGCCCACAGGTCCAGCGGCTCACGGCGGTAGTGACCATCGCTGGCCCACACCGCCAGCCCTTCGACCAGCACGCCGTCCGGGCCGCCCTCCCCTTCCTTGGGCCGGATCAGGTCCTGGGCCAGGGCGTGGGTTCCCTCGTGGGTAAAGTAGCTCCAGGTTTCAACGCCGGTGTAGTTGCGGTCCAGGTAAGAGATGAGTTGTACTTTGTTGCCGTAGGCGGCCCCTCCCTGCCAGAAGACGCGGGGCACCAGGTAGACGCTCATCTGGCCCTCGAACTCGACCTGAAGCAGATCGCGGATCCGGTTCAGGGCGGCCTCGGCCACCACGCCGATCTGGGCCAGGTCGCGTTCGGCAGCCTCGCCGGGCACAAAGTAGAACCGGTAATGGCGCGTATCCGACACCCCCCAGGTGAAGGTAAGCGGGGGTGGCTGAGGGATAGCCGTGGCGGCCAGGGTGCTCAGCACCGGCCCCAGGGCCACGGTTCCCCCGGCGCGGGCCGCCTCGCCGGCCGTGTCGCGCACCAGCCACCAGTAATCCAGTTCACCGCCGGGCAGGGTCCCTGTCAGCCCTTCACGGGTGGCATCGAGCCGATAGCTGAAGGTCAGGTCGTCCGAGGGGGGAGGGGCGAAACGCCGTGGCTCGTGGCCGACCTCGGTGTCGTACCACAACAGCACCTCGGCCACGCCCCGGCCGGGCGGCACCTGGGCCGTCATGGACAAGGTGACCGTCTGTGCCTCCTCGTCGACCTGGGTGCTCAGGCCGGTGATGGCCGGGTGTCGGACGACAGGCGTGGGGATGGCCGTCGGTGGCAGGGGGGTGGGTTGCGGCCAGAACCCGGGGGCCTGCCATAGCCCCACCAGTACCGCCCCGCCGAGGACCAGGATCAGCACCGCCAGCAGCAGATAGCATCGGCGCGGGCATGCTGGCGGTTGTTTGTCAGATGGAGACATGGTGAATTCCCCCTCAAAGCGTAAAGCGTAAAACGTTGTAGGGTCCTGTAATATCGTAACCCAACAGTGCTGTAATCTCGTACCTTAAACAGTTACGATTTTACAAGCCCTTACAACGTAAAACGTAAGTTGGTCAGTTCTCCATTGGGAGTTGCGTCCCCTCTTGCCCTGTGGTATACTTGCCCGGCTGGATTATACCAGCCCTGGCCGTCTTTGCCAACTATCGGGTTTGGGAAAGCTACAAGCATGTCTGACGAAGAGCGAGTCCCCGTGCAATGGTTCGCCGCTCACCTGGAAGCGGCTGTGGCCGATCTGTTCGTTGTCCACGATGTGACGCTGGGCATCCCCGGCCAGCCGGAGGTGATCCGCCTGCGTGGCTATTTGCAGGCGCCGTCGGACCGCGCCTATCCCCAGATCGCCGCCCGTCTGCGGGCCCTGAACTATACTGCTGCGTTGCGCCACGATGCCGAACAGGACCTGGATGAACTCCTGGCCCTTCCCGGTGTGCTGCCCCAGGTCGAGCGCCCGCGGCTGTGGCTCCATGCCCTGCTCTTTGGCGCAACGGTGCTGACCACGCTGTACGTGGGAGCCGGGATGTCGGAGGCGCGGCCGCCTGACAGCCTGTGGTGGCCCCTGTTCCACCTGTGGCAGGGCTGGCCCTTTGCCCTGAGCCTGCTCTCCATCTTGCTGGCCCACGAACTGGGCCATTATTTCACCGGCCGCCACTATCGCGTGCCGGTCAGCCTGCCCTACTTTATCCCGCTGCCTGTGCCCGATTTTCTGGGCAACATCCTGGGCACGATGGGGGCGGTCATCCGCATGAAGGCGCCCATCACCAACCGCCGGGCGATGCTGGACATCGGCGCGGCCGGCCCGCTGATCGGGCTGATGGTGGCCATCCCGGTGTTGGTGTTGGGTCTGTCCCTGTCTCACGTCGAACCCCTGCCCCTGGACCAGGGCTACATGATGGAGGGTAACTCGCTGCTCTATGCTCTCATCAAGTACGCCATGTTTGGCCGCTGGCTGCCGGGCGGCGGGCTGGATGTGTTCATCCACCCGGTGGCCTTTGCCGGGTGGGCGGGCTTGCTGGTCACCAGCCTGAACCTGATTCCAGCCGGGCAACTGGATGGCGGCCACGTGCTCTATAGCCTGCTGGGTGACCGGGCGCGGCGCTTTACCTGGCCGATTATCATAGCCCTGGTGTTTCTGGGCCTGCTGGCCTGGCCAGGCTGGTTCCTGTGGGCCGGGCTGGTCTTTCTCTTCGGCCAAGGACATCCCGGCCCCCTGGACAGCATCACCGGCCTGGATACGCGCCGCAAGATCGTCGCCGTGGCCGTGCTGCTGGTCTTTGTCCTGACCTTCACCCCGGTGCCGATCACCCTCGTCTTCCCTGGGGTCGGGGAAGGGACGGTCATGAACAGTCTGGTGCTCCTGGCGGCGGTGCTCACCGGCCTGCCTGCCCTGGGTCATCTGGCGGGGGGCCGCCGCCGTGGCTGATTGGGGCAGGCGCGTCTTTTTCGGCGCGCTGTTGGGTGCGGCGCTCGGCGTGCTGCTGGGGTTGGGACTGGCCCGGCTCCTCTGGCCGGCGAGCGGGCCCCTGCCCTCAGCCGTGCCGTCGCCGGCTGCCACCCGACAGGAGCCGACGCCGGCTCCCGTGGCCGAAACCACCGACGGGCGCGACGAAGCGATCGTGCTCATCGGTGCCCTGTACGCTCTCGACGGTGACCTGGCGCGGGCACAACAGCGGCTGGCGGCCCTGGACCTGGACGATCCGGCAGCGGCAGTGGCCGACCTGGCGTTGCGCCATGGCCAGGCCGGCCACGCTCAGATAGCCACCGACCTGGCAACGCTGGCTTCGGCTCTGGGGGCGCACCAGGACGGGTTGCTGGCTTACGTTGCCACGGCCACACCCATGCCTACCTTGACCTTTACCCCATCCCCTGTCCCTTCGCCTCCGCCTGCGCCGACCTCCATCCCCACGCCTGTCCCTCCACCAGCAACCCTTACCCCCACCCCTCTCCCGTCCCCCTCGGCCACGCGCCGCCTGCCCACGCGGCAACCGCCTACCGCCACTCCCCCCGCCGCGGCCACGCCCCTGCCCCTGGAATGGGACCATCGCGTGGACCTGCTCAGCCCACCGATCCGGCTGGTGGCAGCCGACGTCGCGCCGGGACAGACCTACTGGCGGCTGGTGCGCCTGGAGTGGTGGAAGGCGAGTGAAGGGGGCAATACACTGATCTATATCAGCACCCTCAACGAGAACGGCCGGCCGGTGTGGGGCCAGCCGGTGATCGTCGAGCATGGCCCTCAGGAGGTGCTTTATACCCAGCCGGGTGGAGAGTATGGGGCCAACTATCCCATGGCCAGCACCCTGAACTCCTATATCGTGTTCGTCGGCGGAGATCTGCCCAGCGACCGGGTGACCGGCCTGGGCCTGGGTGAGTGGCTGGGCGGGTTGGATCACAATACCTTTGTGCTGGTCTTCCAACGCAGCAAAAAGTGAGAATGGAGGGAAACGATGAAAGCGACATCGCGGATCCTTGTCACTCTGACCGTCATGGTCCTGTGCCTGGCGGGCCTGTCCCCGTTCCCACCAGCAGCCGCCCGTTCGTCCGACACCTTTTGGGTGCGGATGCCGGCCACCGCCTACCACGCGGCTCCGATCTCCGCGGTGCGCGCCGTGGACTATGGCCGCTTTGCCTGGCTGGAACTGACGGCGGAAAACCTGGACCAGCTTCAGGCTTCCGGCCTGCCGTTCCAGGTCTACCCCGAGCCGTTTACCCTGCACCTGGGCGAGCAGAGCTTCGACCCCCGCCAGGGCGGGCCGAACCTGCCGGCCGGCTGGGAAGGGGTGCACGGTACCGGCCCTGACCTGTACCTGGTCCAACTGATCGGCCCCACCCGCGCCGAATGGCTGGATGACCTGCGGCGCAGCGGCCTGCAGATCGTGCAATATATCCACCCCTTTACCTACATCGTCTGGGGCGAAGCGCAGGCGGTTGAGCGGGTGGCGGCGGCTGACTTGGTGCGGTGGAGCGGCCCCTTTGCTCCGGCCTACCGTGTCCTGCCCCGGTGGCGCAACCTGCCCGACGAGCCGGTCCCGGTGAGCGTGCTGCTGGTCCGCGCCGCCGACACCGACGCCGCCATCCGCCGCCTTGAGGCGCTGGGAGGAAAGAACGAGGGCCGGGCCATCCTGAACGCCATCTTTGAGGTCGCCAACTTTACCCTCTCCGGCGCGCGCTTCCAGGAGGCTGCCCGCATCCCCGGCGTCTACAGCCTCCAACCGGAACCCACCGACGGTGGGCTGCGGGGGGAGATGAGTGACCAGATCAACGTCAACAACTATGACGCCAACAACCAGGCCTTCCCCGGCTATCAGGCCTGGCTGGCCGCTGCCGGCGTGGATGGCAACGGCGTGATCATTGCCAACGTGGATGGTGGCATCCAGGACACCCACCCCGACCTGGTCAACCGGATCGTCCCTTGCACGGGCCAGACCTGTGGTGGAAGCGCCCAAAGCGCCCACGGCACCCACACCGCCGGCATCATGGCCGCCGACGGCTCCTCCGGTGTGCTGGACCCCTATGGCTTTTTGCGCGGCCTGGGGATGGCCCCCGGTGCCAACCTGGTGGAGCAGGTCTATAGCCCCTGGTTCCAGCAGCCAGGCGGCATGTTGCTCTTGATGACCGACTCCTACAACAACGGGGCCTCTCTGTCGGGCAACAGTTGGGGGCCGTCCGGATCACCCCAAGGCTACGACAACGATACGATGCAGGTAGATATCGGCGTGCGCGACGCCGACCCCAACGCTCCCGGCAACCAGCCGCTCAGCTACATCCTGTCCATCATGAACGGCAACGGCGGCTATCAGACGCAGGGCACGCCGGACGAGGCCAAGAATATCTTTACCATCGGCTCGACCAAGATGCAGACCAGCGGCGGGGCGCAGATCCTGGAGATTGACGACCTGTCATCGAACACGGCCCACGGCCCCTGCCTGGATGGCCGCAACATCCCCCACTTGGTCGCCCCCGGCTGCTATGTGGATTCGACCGTCACCGGCAGCGGCCACGGCCTGATGTGCGGCACCAGCATGGCCTCGCCTCACGTCAGCGGCGCGGTGGCCCTGTTTATCGAGTACTACCGCACCCTGTTTGGCGTGGACCCCAGCCCGGCCCTGGTCAAGGCTGCCTTCCTGCCGGTGGCCCATGACCTGGCCGGCCACCTCGACGCCGATGGCAATGTGCTGGGCCACCCCTTTGACAGCAAGCAGGGCTGGGGGCGTATGGATACCGAAGCGGTGGTCTCCCCCACGGTTTCGGTCGAATACTTTGACAATCCGGCTATTTTTGACAATACCGGCGAAGAGTGGGTGCAGACCCTCTCCGCCGCCGACCCCACCCAACCGGTGCGGCTGATGCTGGTCTGGACCGACGCGCCAGGGCACGGCCTGGGCGGCAGCACGCCGGCCTGGAACAACGACCTGGACTTGGCCGTCGAGTGGGAGGGGAACACCTACTACGGCAACAACTTTGACTCCAATGGCTGGTCCCAGCCGGGCGGCAGTGCCGATTTCATGAACAACACCGAGGGGGTTTTTCTGGGTCCGACCGCCGCCGGCGCCCTCACCGTCCACGTCATCGCGGCCAACATCAATTCCGACGGCATCCCCAACCAGGGGGACGATACCGACCAGGATTTTGCCCTGGCCTGCTACAACTGTGTGCGGGGTGCCGACTTTACCCTGCGGGCTGTGCCGGATGCCTTTGACCTGTGCGCCCCGGCGACCGTTACCGGTACCCTCGAGGTGGGCCAGGTGCTGAGCTATTCCCACGACGTGACCCTGGAGGCGCTGAACGTCCCGGCTGGCGTGACGGTCGGCATCGTCCCCAACGTCGTCACTCCGCCTGGCGAAGCGGCCCTGACCCTGGAGGTGGGCAGCGCCACGCTCGACGGCGAATACACCCTGGTCCTCTCCGGCACTGCTCAGGTGACCAACGTCCACACCGCCGAGGTCGATCTGAGGGTCAGCTCCCAGGTCCCTGCCGCGCCGGCATTGCTCTCACCGCCCGATGGGGCCACCGGCCAGCCTTATACAGAGCTGCCCTTCACCTGGGAGCTGCTGCCGTTGGTGCAGAACTACCGCCTGCAGGTGGATACCCACCCCACTTTCCCGGCCCCGGTCGTGGATGTAACGGGCATCCCCACCGCCACTTACACCCCCGACACACCGCTGGAGCCGGCCACCTGCTACTTCTGGCGGGCGATGGGAGAAAACGCCTGCGGTGCGGGCTTGTGGGCCACGCCCTTCCACTTTGCCACCGTGGCCCTGACCGTCGGCTTCTCCGACGACATGGAATCGGGCCCTGGCCAGTGGAGCCACCAGGCGGCCCAGGGCACCGACCACTGGACCCTCTCCACCGCCCAATCCCACAGCCCCACCCATTCCTGGTTCGTCCCCGACGACCCGGTGATCACCGACAGCCGGTTGTGGAATACGATGCCGGTGCCGGTGGGCGCGGGCAGCAGCCTGACCTTCTGGCACCGCTACCAGTTCGAGGGCACCGGCTACGACGGCGCGGTGCTGGAAATCTCGACCGACGGCGGCGGCACCTGGACCGACCTGGGGCCGTACATCACCAGCGGCGGCTATAACGGCACCATCAGCACCTGTTGCAGCAACCCGCTGGGCGGCCGCCAGGCCTGGGTCGGCGATCTGACCACCTGGGCTGAGGTGACGGTGGACCTGAGCGCCTTTGCCGGGCAGAACGTGCAGGTCCGCTGGCGCATCGGCTGCGACTCCTCGGTCAGCGATGTGGGCTGGTACCTTGATGACGTGCAGATCACCGCGCCGCTGCCGCCCCATCCGGCGCCGGTCGTGCTTGACGTCACCCCCGACAACGGTCCACCCGGTGTGCAGACGGCTGTCACCATCACCGGCCAGTCGTTCCTGCCGACGCCGGTGGTCATGCTCGACAGCACCCCACTGCTGAGCGTAACCCACATCAGCAGCACCACGCTGGCGGCGGTGGTGCCCGCCGGATTGACCCCTGGCGTCTATGACCTGACGCTCTACAACGGCCAGGATTGCCAGGAAGCGACGCTGCCGGCCGCCTTTACCATCGGCTGTCCCCCAAACGACCCGCAGGCCGGCTTTGTCCACGACAGCCCGGTGGAGTTGGGCGAGCCGATCCACTTTACCTCGACCGTGACCGGCACGAAGCCCTTTACCTGGACCTGGGATTTCGGCGACGGCCAGGGCAGCAGCGCCGACCCCAACCCCGTCTACACCTACACGGCCTACGGCCAATTCACCGTCACCCTGACGGTGGAGAACCTGTGCGCACAGGTGGTGGTCAGCGACGGGGTGGAGGTGCTCTGCTTGCCACCCACCGGCCAGATCAGCAGCACCAGCCCGGTGACGCTGGGAGAAGCGGTCTATTTCACCGCGACCCTGGCCGGCACCGGGCCGCTGAGCTACACCTGGGACTTTGGGGGGCCGGGGACAGGCATCGGCCTGGACAGCCTGACGCCGGTCTACACCTACACCCAGGCCGGTGACTTTCCGGTCAGCCTGGTCATCACCGGGCCGTGTGGCCCGGCCACGCTGACCGAAACGGTCACGGTGAACAGCGAAGAGGTGACTTACTCTGTCTACCTGCCGCTGATCCGGAAGTAGCAACTGCCGGACCGGTCATCTGCGTCCCATCGGACCCCGGTCCGCTCCGGCAGGCCGGGGTCCGTGGCTATGAAGGCCGCGATCCGGTCGCGGGGGGATGGAGCCGCCGGACCTGCACAGGCAGGATTATGGACGAACCTGGATGGAACCCCTGGTGGGCTCTGATCGGCGAAAAAAGCGCCTGGCGACCATTGCCAGGCGCTCTCTCGATCAAAGCTCAGCCGGCTGCTAATGGACCAGGAGGATCCCATATTGGGCGCAACGGGGCTCTACCTCTTCGTCCTTGACCCCCAAAGTCACCATCACTCCATCTACCTGCTGGTCAGGGTGCAAGATGCGCATCAGCGATACCTTGTCAGCCAGGCGGTCTACATCTTCTTCGCAAACGCTCTTGACCTCAAATAGTGTGATCCGCCCATCGTCGGCCAGGATGTCCAATTCGTAGCTGCGGCCGGTCGGGCCTACGAGTCCCTTTTCGTCAGACACTTTCTGATGGAGGCGGATCCGCTCGGGGACAATGTCGGGCCGTTTCAGCACCAGGCGCAGGGCACCGGCCACCACGTCCTCCAGCTTGCGGCCAGAACGCACCTGAAATCCGCCGACAACCATTTCCACCCAATCCCTGATGTCATCCACCTTCCGCTCCAACCGGTCGAAGCGTTGGTCTACCTGCTCGAAGCGTTGGTCCACCTGCTCGAAGCGTTGGAGCATGTCCGTGCGCAGGCCCTAGACTTCACCCTGCACCTGCTTGAACTGCCTGTCCACCTGCTCGAAGCGTTGGAGCATGTCCGTGCGCAGGCCCTGGACTTCACCCTGCACCTGCTTGAACCGCTTGTCCACCTGCTCAAAGCGTCGCACAATCTGCGCCCGCAGTTCTTGAATGGCGGTCTGAACAGATTCCCGCGTCTGGGCGGTTTCAGCCTGAAAGTGCAGTACCCGGCCATCAAAGGCGCGCAGTTCTTCCAGAATGGCCGCGACGCTTTCCTTTGTGGCGAACGCTTTCATAAAGGCGTGAAAAGCACGAGGTTCCAGGTCTGGCTCGCGGTCCAGCATTTCTGGAAGCTGTGTATCGAGGATGTACAATACCTCTTCATCGCTTAGCTTTTTCACCTCAAACTCCTTCCGGCCAACCTGCCTTTTGCTCTAATTATATCAGCAAGTCGGTCGAACGCAACCTGTCCCCTTGTGCTCTGCAGGGAACTGGAACCCGGTTTGACCCTTCCCCCCATCGGAATGGTTCAAAAATTGGTTGACACTTGCTGTGTCTGCCGAATTTCTTGCCCCTCGCCCCTGGCCCCGGTGGGGGGAGAGAGGGGAGGGAGGAGGGGTTTTGCCCCTCTTCTCTCCTGCTTGCGGAGAGGAGAGGGGAAAGGGGAGAGGTGAGGGTGATGAGCGGCAACTTTCCATGCCTGCAAAAAGTGCCCGGCAAACTGAACCATCCCAGCCTCGCCGGTTGCACTTGCCCTGGCACAGCTTTTGGAGTATAATGGAGGCCGTGGCCGATACGTCGCCCGGCAGGGTGTGGCGTGGCGCAGCGGGACGGGCAGACGCAGGCCACAGCCAGCCCGATCAGGAAAGGAGAGCATCCATGACAACGGCCGATGTCCGGATCATCCCGGTCACAAGCCCCCAACAACGACAAGAGTTTGTCCGGTTCCCGTGGCACCTCTATCGCCACGATCCCAACTGGGTCCCGCCTATCTTTGGCGACCGCCTGAAGCTGCTCGACCCGCAAAAACACCCCTTCTGGGAACATGGCGAGTTCCAGCTTTTCCTGGCCCTGCGTGGCGACCAGGTGGTGGGCACCATCAGCGCCCACCTCAACCATCGCCACAATCAGGTCCACGGCGACAAGGTCGGCTTTTTCGGCTTCTTTGAGGCAATCGAAGACCAGGCGGTGGCCGGCGCCCTGCTCGATGCTGCTGCCGGCTGGTTGCGGGCACGGGGGATGGAGGCAATCCGGGGGCCGGAAAGCCCCTCTCAAAACGAAGAGTGTGGCCTGCTCATCGAAGGCTTTGAGCTGCCGCCGGTGGTCATGATGACCTATAACCCGCCCTACTACCAGCGCCTGATCGAGCAGGCCGGATTTCAAAAAGCCCAGGACCTGTATGCCTGGGACATCCGGACCGACATCTTTGACCATGACATACAAAAGCTGCCGGCCAAGTTCTTGCGGGTGGCCGAGCAGGCCCGGCAGCGGGCCAACCTGGTCGTGCGCAAGATCGACATGAAGCACTTTGAGCGCGAAGTCGAGATCGCCAAGCAGGTGTACAACCTGGCCTGGGAGAAGAACTGGGGCTTTGTCCCCATGACCGATCACGAGATCGAACACCTGGGCAACGAACTCAAATTCATCATTGACCCCGATCTGGTGTACATCGCCGAAGTGGACGGCAGGCCGGCAGGCATCTCGCTGGGTGTCCCTGATGTGAATCTGGCGCTGCTCAAGGCCCGGCCCCAACCCAACACCTGGAGCTTTCCGCTGACGGTGCTCAAGCTGCTGTGGCATCGGCGCACGATCAACGCCTTCCGTCTGATGATCATGGGCGTGGTCCCCGAATATCGGGAGATGGGCATTGACGCCATCTTTTACGTCGAGACGGCACGAACGGCCTTTGCCAAGGGCTACGACCGCTGCGAGATGTCGTGGATCCTGGAGTCCAACGATATGATGAACCGCATCATCGAACGGCTGGGAGGCAGGATCTACAAGAGGTATCGTCTCTACGAAAAGCCGCTGGGGCAATGACCCACGGCAGACGGCAGGCGACAGAAAGGCGCTCACCCTTTACCCCAAATTGGCCTCTCCGGCAAAAGCTGGTATAATGGTCCGCGCCTGTATCGGCCGTTCACAGGCGCAGACATTTTTCTAGGAGCCACCTGGAAACGATGGAATCTACCAATCGGGCCTGGCACACCCTGAACACCGTCGAGGTGGCCGCTGCCCTGGAGACCGACCTGCAACGCGGCCTGACAGAGTCCGAGGTGCAGCGGCGTCAGGCACAGTTCGGCCCCAACGAGCTTCAGGAAGCACCCGGCCGCAGCTTCTGGCGGAGGTTGCTGGACCAGTTCAACCAATTCCTGGTGCTGATCCTCATTGCCGCTGCGGTCCTCTCGGGCTTGATCGGCTGGCGCGAGTTCACCCGCACCGGCGCCACCACCGAGTTCATTGACGCGGCCGCCATCCTGGTCATCGTCATCCTCAACACCATCCTGGGGGTGGTGCAGGAGGGCCGGGCCGAACAGGCGCTGGCTGCCCTGAAAAAGATGGCGGCACCCAACGCCCGCGTGCTGCGCGACGGCCACCTGATCACCATCCCTGCCCGCGAACTGGTGCCGGGTGACCTGGTCATCCTGGAAACCGGCAACTATGTCCCCGCCGACGTGCGCCTGGTGGAAAGCGTCAACCTGCGCATCGAGGAGGCCTCCCTTACCGGTGAGTCGGTGCCGGTGAGCAAAGACGCCCACAGCCGGCTGCCCGCCGAAGCCACGGTGGGCGACCGGCACAACATGGCCTTTATGAGCACCCTGGTATCCTACGGGCGGGGGCAGGGGATCGTGGTGGCCACCGGGATGAACACCGAAATCGGCAAGATCGCCACGATGCTGGGGGAATACGAGGAAGAACCCACCCCCCTCCAGGTCAGGCTGGACCAGTTAGGCCGGGTGTTGGGCATCGCCGCCCTGATAGTCTGCGGGTTGGTAGGGGTGATCGGCGTGGTTCGCGACACACAGCTTGCGGTCCTGTTCGCCGACGGGTTCCGGGCCTACTTTGGCCTGGAAGAGACCGTGCCCAAGCTGGTAGAGATGTTCATGGTTGCCGTCAGCCTGGCCATCGCCGCCGTGCCGGAAGGCCTGCCGGCCGTGGTCACCATCTGTCTGGCCCTGGGGATGCAGGAGATGGCCCGGCGTCACGCCCTGATCCGCCGCCTGCCCGCCGTCGAGACCCTCGGCTCGGCCACGGCTATCTGCTCCGACAAGACCGGGACCCTCACCCAGAACGAGATGACGGCGGTGCAGATGTACGTGGACCGCAGCCTGCTGACCATCACCGGCGAGGGCTACAAGCCGGAGGGCGAATTCCTGGACGAGGGCCAGCCGGTCAGCCTGGTCGGCTACCCCGGCATGAGGCTGCTGCTGCGGGCCGGCTTGCTGTGCAACGACGCCCGTCTGGAACAGGTCCAAAACAACGGCTCCACGGCGTGGCGCATCGCCGGCGACCCGACGGAGGGGGCCTTTATCGTGGCTGCCGCCAAGGCCGGCTACCGGCAGGAGGAGCTGAGCCGGGAGTACCCCCGCCTGGCCGAGATCCCGTTCGACTCGGAGCGGAAGCGGATGACCACCTTCCACCCCGACCCCCGCTACGGCGACTATGTGGCCTACATGAAGGGAGCCCCCGACATCGTCCTGGAGCGGTGCAACCATGTCCTGGAAGATGGCGTCATCCGGCCCCTGACCCATGAACGACGAAGAAATATCCTGGAGGAGAACGAATCCCTGGCCGCCAACGCCCTGCGCGTCCTGGGCGTGGCCTTTCGCCCCCTGAAGCAGGTATCTCCCAACCCCCACCCCGACGAGGTGGAACGCGATTTTGTGTTCATCGGCCTGCTGGGCATGATCGATCCGGCCCGCCCCGAGGTCAAGCCCGCGGTGCAGACCGCCCGCCGGGCCGGGATCGAGTCGGTCATGATCACCGGCGACTATCTCCACACCGCCGTGGCCATCGCCAAAGAGATCGGCCTGCTGCGGGAGGGAGCCCGGGCCCTCACCGGCGCAGAGTTGGAAGCCATGGACGAGGCCGACCTCCGGGCTGTGGTCGAAGATGTGGCGGTCTATGCCCGCGTCTCGCCCCAACACAAGGTCCGGATCGTGGACGCCCTCAAGGCCAGAGGGCACATTGTGGCCATGACCGGCGACGGGGTGAACGACGCCCCGGCCCTCAAGCGGGCCAACATCGGCGTGGCGATGGGCATCACCGGCACCGACGTCTCCAAAGAGACGGCCGACATGGTGTTGACCGACGACAACTATGCCAGCATCGTCTCGGCCATCGAACAGGGGCGGATCATCTACTCCAATATCCGCAAGTTCGTCTACTATCTCCTTTCCTGCAACATGGCCGAGATCCTGATCCTCTTCCTGGCCATGATCCTCGGCTGGCCCCTGCCCCTGGTCGCCATCCAACTGCTGGTGCTGAACCTGATCACCGATGGCGCCCCGGCGCTGGCCCTGGGGGTGGAAAAAGGCGACCCCGACATCATGGACCGCCCCCCCCGGCCGGTGTCCGAGCCGATCGTCAACCGCGAGATGATCATCGGCATTGCCGTGCAGACGGTGGCCATCACCACGGCCGTGCTGATCGCCTTCCGCATCGGCCTGCCGGCAGGAGAGACCCACGGCCGGACCATGGCCTTTGCCACCCTCTCGATCTCGGAGCTGTTGCGGGCCTACACCTCTCGCTCAGAACGCTATTCCCTGTTTGCCCTGGGAGTGTTCTCTAATAAATGGATGCAGATGGCGGTGTTGACGTCGTTGGCCATCCTGCTGGCCATCATCTATGTGCCTTTCCTGGACCCGGTGTTCGACACCACCTTTCTAACTCTCGCCGACTGGCTGGAGATGCTGCCGCTGATCCTGCTGCCGTCAGTAGCGGCGGAGGTCAACAAGTGGGTGCTGCGGCGGGCAAGCGGGCGGCCACAACCGGCGCAGTCCTGACCCCCGGAGCAAGCGGTGACCCATGTCCAGAACATGGCCCAGGGTGCTCGCTGCTCTATTTTTCCTGGCCGTTTTCCTGCTGTTGCTGGGCGCAGGGATGCAAAAGCCGCTGGACCACGACGAACACCAGTTCGTCGCCGGCGGGGCCCTGCTGGCCGACCGCCTCCTGTTGCCCTACCGGGACTATCCCTACTTCCACGTGCCCAACCTGACCTTTGTCTATGCCGCCCTGTTTGCCGTGACCGACTACCATCTGCTGGCCGCCCGGCTCTTTTCCATCCTCTGTGCCTGGCTGACCGTGGGGGTTGTTTTTTCCCTTGCGCTCCGCCTGTTTTCCCGGCTTCCCCCCCTGCCTCGCTTTTTCATCGCCGCCGGAGCGGGCGTGCTCCTGCTCACGAACCCGTTGTTCACCTACACCAGCGGCAAGGCCTGGAACCACGACCTGCCGGTGCTGCTCACCCTGCTGGCCCTGGCCGCCTACAGCCACGGCGCCCGGCAGGAAGAGGGTAGAAGGGGGGCCTTTCTCAGCGGCCTGCTGGTCGGCCTGGCAGCCGGAACCCGGCTGTCCTTCGCCCTGGTGATCCTCCCCTTCCTCGGCCTGCTGTTGTGGTACCCCGGCCACGCCGGGCGGCGACGGGGTAGTCTGGTGGGATTGTTCGGCCTGGGGCTTTTCCTGGCCTTGTTGCCGTCGCTCGCCCTGGGAGCTCTGGCCCCCCGGCAGTTCCTCTTTGGCAACCTGGACTATGCTCGTTACAACACCCTCTACCGCCGCGAGATGGGCTTTGCCGAGGGGGACGTGAGCGCCATCGCCATGAGCCTGGCGGGCAAACTCAGCTATCTGGCCCGTTACGTCGTCAGTGCGCCGGGCAACCTCCTGCTGTTGCTCTCTTTTCTGTTCTTCGCCCTGGCGATGAACGCCCCTAACCGCTGGCAGGGCCCCTACCGCCTCGAATTGACCCTGCTCCTGCTCCTGGTGCCGTTCCTGCTCCTCGGTTCCTTCGCCCCTACCCCTGCCTTCTTTCAATACTTTTACGCACCGGTGCCGTTCCTCCTGCTGGGGGCTTTGTACGGCATGGCCAATCTGCCGGGGCAGGAGGCCAGGGGGAAATGGAGCCTGGTGCTGCTGGCCCACGTGGTCATCCTGGCCGGTGCCTATGGGGTGAAAAGCTACGAAAACGTCAAAAACCTTCTGGCGCCGGCGGGTTGGCTGCCGGTCCAGGCCCATCAGGCCGGCGCCGAGATCGCGGCGGTGGTGGGCCAGGGCCGGGTGCTGACCCTGGCCCCTCTGTTCCCCCTGGAGGGCGGAGCGCAAATCTATGAGCAGTTCGCCACGGGGGCCTTTGCCTGGCGGGTAGCCCCTCTGGTATCGGCGTCGGACCGGCAGAGGATGGGCATGGTCTCTGCCGACGAACTGGCCGGCCTGCTGCGCGCCCAACCGCCCGACGCGATCCTGGTCGGCTATGAAGGGGAGTTGGAACGGCCATTTGTGGAATACGCCGAGGCCGGCGGCTACCGGCCGCTGACGCTGGCAGGGGGAACGGTGCTGTGGGTGTCCCCTCGCCTGGGGACGACCGCGCTGTCCGCACGGATTGCGCTAAAACCTCTTCTCACCCGCCAGCCGCCGGGCCGCACAGGCTACGATGTCGGCATGGTCAAAGGCCAGCGGTGGCAGGTCGTCCAGGTCGAACCAACCGACCCCGGCGGCATCGCTGCCGGAGTGCGGTTGCCGGCCCTCTGCCTCCTCCTGCAATAACGCCAGGTAGGCCACGCTGATCGTCCAGCCACGGGGATCGCGCCCCGGATCGCCAAAGGTATAAAGCTGCTCCAGGTGTTCCGGTTCGAGGCCCGTTTCCTCCCGCAGTTCGCGGCGGGCAGCGGCTTCCAGCGGCTCGTCCGGTTCCACGAACCCGCCGGGCAGCGCCCATTGCCCGGCAAAGGGCGGCCTGGCGCGGCGGATGAGCAGCACCTGGGGGTGCCCCCCCTGCCGCCTGATCACCACCACGTCCACCGTTACTCTGGGTACGGGATACTTGCCTCTCGCCTCTTGCATCTTGCCTCTTGCAACTTGCAACTCGCCTACTTTATAGCCCATCCCGCCCTTCCTGTCAAACGGCGAACCGTAAAAGTCTGTTTGCCGTCCGGCGGTTTTTGCGTTATAATGTGCCGGCCAGATACAGCTATTATGCCTGTCTGGGCCATCAGAACCGAATCCACGCGCACGAGGAGACCGAACGATGCAAGTGTTGTTGATTCAAGATGTCGAACAACTGGGCAAAGCGGGAGAGGTCAAACGGGTTAGCGACGGCTATGCCCGCAACTACCTCCTCCCCCAAGGCCTGGCCGTGCTCGCCACGCCGGGGGCGATCAAACAGGCCGAACAGCAGCGCCAGGCCACAGCCCGCCGCCAGAGCAAAGCCCTGAGCAAGGCCCAGGCCCTGGCCCAACTCCTCGACGGCATGACCGTCACCTTCAAGGCCCGCGCCGGCGAGTCGAACCGGCTGTACGGTTCCATCACCAACGCCAACATCGCCGCAGCGCTGTCGGAAAAGATCGGCCAGGAGGTGGACCGGCGCAAGATCGTCCTGGAGGAACCGCTGAAGGAGTTGGGTACCCACGCCGTCACGGTCCGCCTGGCCCCTGGCGCAGAGGCCAAAGTCACCGTCGTCATCGAGCAGGAAGGATGAGCGGGCCCAACCCTCAGTTAACCGAAGCGGCCATCCGCCACCTGGCCTCGCCCCAGTCCTTCAGCCGGGGCCAGGCCTATTTTCGGGACGGGGCCGTCCTGGAGATCGAGCGGCGGGGCGACCTGCTGTTTGCCCA
This sequence comes from Anaerolineae bacterium, assembly GCA_034435455.1. Lineage (GTDB taxonomy): Bacteria > Chloroflexota > Anaerolineae > JAAYZQ01 > JAAYZQ01 > DAOTXL01. The sequence continues at coordinate 75,554 of DAOTXL010000024.1, read as the reverse complement.
GGTGGAGGGCAGCAGCTACAAACCCTACCAGGTCACGGTTACACTGGATGCCGGGGGGATTGTCGAGGCCGATTGTACCTGCCCTTACGACTGGGGCGGTTACTGCAAACATATCGTCGCCGTGTTGCTGACCTACATCCACCGACCCGACCAGGTGGTCGAACGCCGACCGACCGCTGACCTGCTGGCCAACCTGGACCGGGAGGCGCTGGTCGGTCTGGTTGAGGAGTTGCTGGCGGCGCATCCTCATCTGGCCGACTGGGTCGAGGGCCGGCTCGCTGCCCAGACCGATCGTTCGCCGGCCCAACCCGAGGCCGAGGCCGGACCCCGCCAGCGCCGGTCCCCCCTCGACCCTCAACCCTTCCGCCGTCAGGTGCGGAACATCCTGCGCGACCTGAGCCGCCTGGACCCATCGGAGGCGTATTGGGCCACCGGTGAGATAGTGGCCCGGATCCGGGAGGTGATGAACCAGGCCGGGCCGTTCCTGGCGGCCGGGGATGGGCGCAACGCCCTGGTTATCCTGGAAGCGGTGGCCGACGAATATGTGGGACAGTGGTTCGAATTCGACGACTCTGACGGCGAGCTGGGGGCCCTCCTGGACGAGATGGGAGATCTGTTCGCCGAGGCCCTCCTCAGCGCCGACCTCTCCCCAGCCGAGCGCCGGGCCTGGGCAGACAGACTGACCGATTGGCAGGAGGATATCGAGGAGTATGGGATTGATCAGGGGTTCAACGTCGCCATCGCCGCCGTCGAGTTGGGTTGGGACCATCCTTCCCTCCAGCAGGCCATGCAGGGCCACGCCACCGGGATTTGGGAAGAGGAAGAGCCCTGGTATGCCGACGAGTTGATGGCCGTTTACCTGAACGCTCTGGAGCACCAGGGCCGCTTCCAGGAATACCTCAATCTGGCCAGGGCGGCGGGACAGACCACCCGGTACCTCACCATGCTGGTCAAAGCCGGCCGGGGCGACGAGGCGGTTGCCTGTGGCCTGAAATCCCTGACCTCTCCCGACGAAGCGCTGGCCCTGGCTCAGGCATTGCGCCAGCACGACCGACCTCATGATGCCCTGCGGATCGCCGGGCATGGCCTGACGTTGCCCGGGACGGTCGGTCCCCTGGCCCATTGGCTGTGCGATTTCGCTTCCGGCCTGGGCCAGACCGCCCTGGCCTTTCAGGCGGCCCATGCTGCCTTTATGGAATCCCCATCGCTGGCCGATTATCAGGCGGTCCAATCCCTGGCCGGCGATACCTGGCCTCAACTCAAGGGCAAACTGCTGGACCGCCTGGCACGGACCGCCGATACATCCACCGCCGTAGCGATCTATCTGCACGAAGGGCTGGTGGATCAGGCCGTGCAGGCCGTTGATCGGGACCGATATGCCGGGTATGATACGGTGGAAAAGGTGGTGGACGCTGCCTGGCAGTCGCATCCCGAGTGGGTGATCCGCCAGTGTCGGCAGCAGGCCGAGCCGATCATGGACCAGGGCAAATCGCAGCAATATCACCACGCCGTGCGCTGGCTGGAAAAGGCCGGAAAAGCCTACCGGGCCGCCGGCCGCGAGGCCGAATGGCGCGCCTACCTGGAGGGCCTCATCAGCAAACACATCCGCAAGTACTCGCTGCGACCGCAGCTCGAAGCGCTGCTGAAGAAATGAGTGACAAGGGAACTACCAGGTGGGCGACTTGATCACCACCAAGGACACAAAGAATACAAGAGAAAACCTTCGTGTCCCTGGCGTCCTTCGTGGTAGAGAAAGAGCATGGCCGAGCAGGTACGTGAAAAGGCTAAAATCGAGGTGACTCTGCTCCTGCCCCACGGCAACGGCTGTGAACCCTGCCTGGAGCGGTTGCAGGAGCGGATCAGGGCCTATCGGGGGATCGAGGTAGCCCACCTGGACCGCGAGGGTGAGATACCCCGCTTGTGCATCCATTACGACCCCCGGTCGCTCAGCCTGGGCTATGTACGGGCGCTGGCCACCGAGGAGGGAGCTCACCTGGAGTGGCGGTACCGCCACGAGACGCTGCCCATCGCCGGGCTGGATTGCCCCGACTGCGCCCGGACCCTGGAAAGCGGCCTGAGCCGGCTGGAAGGGGTGCTCGGGGCCGTGGTCAACTTTGCCTCCAGCACCCTGACCGTGGAGTACGACGCCGACCTGGTGGATCGCCCGGCCATCGAGGACCGCATCCGCGCCCTGGGCTACAACCTGTCTGCTCCGGCCCCACCCCAGGAGATGGTCTTTCGGGTGGTGGGACTGGACTGTGCCGACTGTGCCCTGCACCTGGAGGAAGCGCTGCGCCACACGCCCGGCGTGGCCCAGGTGCATGTGGACCCGGCCCTGGCCCGGCTGCGCCTGGTGCCTCAAGAAGGGGCCGAGGTCCGCCCGGCGGTGCAGCGGATAGCCCGGGGCATGGGCTACTCGCTGCAAGAAGAAGGGGCCGGGGTCAGAGAAAGGGGCTGGCGGCTGTGGGCCCGGCAACATTCCCGCGATTTGACGACGCTGGGTTCCGGGTTGCTCATCACCCTGGCGGTGGGCCTGCGCCTGTTGGGCCTGCCGGAGGCTGTGTACGCCTGCTTTTACGTGGCGGCCATCCTCGTCGGCGGGGCAACCGTCGCCCGCGCCGGCTGGGCAGCCCTGCGCACCGCCCACACCCTGGACATGAATGCCCTGATGACCATCGCCGCCGTCGGCTCGATCCTGGTCGGCGAATGGGCCGAGGGGGCCGTGGCCCTATTTCTCTTTTCCCTGGGCAATGCCCTGGAGGGATACACCATGGACCGCGCCCGCAACGCCATCCGGGGGCTGATGGACCTCTCCCCCCGGCAGGCGACGGTGCTCCACGGTGACCGGGAAGAGGTACGGCCGGTTGAGGAGCTGCGCATCGGCGACCGGATCCTGGTGCGCCCCGGCGAGCGGCTGCCGGCGGATGGCGTGGTGCTGAGCGGCGAGTCGGCGGTGGACCAGGCCCCCATTACCGGCGAGAGTGTGCCGGTGGACAAATCGCCGGGCCACCCGGTCTATGCCGGGACGGTCAACGGCCAGGGGGCGCTGACGGTGCGCGTCACCCGCCTGGCCGCCGATACAACCATGGCCCGCATCATCAGGATGGTGGAGGAGGCCCAGGGGCAGAAGGCTCCCTCGCAGCGCTTTGTGGACCGTTTTGCCCGTGTCTACACGCCGGCGGTCCTCGCCATCGCGGCCGGGATCGCCACCCTGCCGCCGCTGGTGGGCTGGCTCAGCGGTGCCGGAGCGCCCGCCGCGCTCCTGGGGGCATGGTTCTACCGGGCGCTGGTGCTGCTGGTCATCGCCTGTCCCTGCGCCCTGGTCATCTCCACCCCGGTGAGCATCGTCAGCGCCATCGCCAGGGCAGCCCGGGGCGGGGTGTTGATCAAAGGGGGGGCCTACCTGGAAGCCCTGGGGTCGCTCCGAGTCATCGCCTTTGACAAGACCGGCACGCTGACCACCGGCCGGCCACAGGTGGTGGAGGTCCGTTGCCTCGATCACCCGCCGGGGCTGGCCTGGGCCGACTGCGCAGCCTGCCGCACGATGCTGGCCGAAGCGGCGGCCGTCGAGCGCCGCTCGGAGCACCCGCTGGCCCGCGCAGTGGTGGATGCTGCCGCAGCACACGGCCTCGCTGCCACGCTGCCCGGCGCCGAAGCGGTAGAAGCGATAGCCGGCCGGGGGGTACGCGGCCAGGTAGGCGGCCATCGCCTGACGGTGGGCACCCATGACTATATCCACCAGCACCACCCTGACCTGGCCGATGGCCCGCTGTGCCAGGCCATCCACGCCGCCCAGGCTGCCGGACAGACGGCTATGGTCGTCCGCGACGATTGCTGCGGCGTGCGCGGCTACATCACCGTGGCCGACACCCTGCGGCCCGGCGTGGCGGCGGTGATGCGTGAACTGGGCCGGATAGGCATTGAACACACGGTGATGCTCACCGGCGACAACCAGGCCACGGCGTGGGCCATGGCCCAGGCCGCCGGCGTGGATGCTGTGCAGGCCGACCTGCTCCCGGAGCAAAAGGTGGCGGCCCTCGAGTCGCTTCTGGAACGGTACGGCGCGGTGGCCATGGTCGGCGATGGGGTGAACGATGCCCCGGCCCTGGCGCGGGCCACGGTAGGCATCGCCATGGCAGCCGGAGGAAGGGGGGGCACCGACACCGCCTTGGAGACGGCCGACGTGGCCCTCATGGCCGACGACCTGGGCAAACTGCCCTTTGCCGTCCGGCTCAGCCGCCGGGCGCAGACCATCATCCGCCAGAATGTAGCCCTCTCCCTGGGGATCAAAGCCCTCTTTCTGGCGCTGGCCGTGGCCGGCATGGCCACCCTGTGGATGGCCGTCTTTGCCGACATGGGGACCTCCCTTCTCGTCATACTCAACGGGATGCGCTTGTTGCGGCAGCGATAGGGCAAAAGAACAGGCAGGCAGGGGACAGGGGCTTTTGCCCCTGTCCCCTTTTTTGTCTGTTCAGGCCATGCCTTGCCCTGGGATGCCCGGCCTGGGAAATGACGCCCCCCCGAACGGTTGCCCGTCGTTTTCCCGTCGGCTGCGCGTGGGATGATCCTGGAACCAGGAGCGGGCCTCTTGCGTCTGGGATACGGAATGGGAAAATAGGGGCTTGACAAAACGCAGCCGGTGTGGTATAATTTGGATAATTAGATAACCAATATCTTGCAAATTGCCTCGTCGGAGCGGAGAGCTCCGGGATCGCCGAGGGGGGTAGAGAGATGAGCAAGACACGCAAAGGGACACTCATTCTGCGCTGGTCGTTGAGCCTGTTGTTGATCGGGGTCGGGGTCAGCACCACCTGGGCCTGGGGCCGGGTGGCCCGCCTGGCCGAGCCTCAGACTATTGGGATAGAGCAAGCCAGGAGCCTTTACGCCGCCTGGCAACCGAAGGAAAGTGGGCAGGTGCTCCTGTTCCGCAGCGAGGACGAGGGTAGCACCTGGCAGGCGCCTGCCCTGCCGTCAGGCGGAAACCCGGTGGTCTGGGCCGACGACGGTGGGCAGCGCCTGGCCGTGGCCCTGGAAGACGGTTCGCTGTTGTGCTCCGCAGACCGGGGTGACAGTTGGCCTGTGGTGGTCGAGGGGCTGCGCGTTTTGAGCCTGGTCTGGGGCAGGGCAGGAGACCTCTACCTGGGCACCGACGGGCAGGGCCTTTATCGGCTGGCGACCGATGGCACCCTGACGGCCCTGGCTGCGGTCCCCCGCGAACTGGCTTCGGCGGCGGTGCAGCACCTGGCCTGGGTGGATGGCCGGTTGTTCGCGGCGACACCCACCGCCCTGTTCTACACCGACAACGGTGGCGGGTTATGGGCCAAGTCGCTGCCGGTGCCGGATCGGGTGACGGCGCTGGTCGCCACCGACCGCCAGACCGTCTATGTCGGGACGGCCACCACCGGCATCTACAAAAGCACCGATGCCGGGCAAAGCTGGCAGCCGGCTTTGGACGGGCTGGGCCTGGCCGCCGGTCAGATGGTCAGGGTCACTGCGCTGCGGGCCGACCCCGGTGAGCCAGGCGTGCTCTATGCGGCAGTGGACCACCTGTTGGGCAGCACCCAGGTGCACGCCAGTGCCGCCGGCACCTTTGCGACGCTGGATGGCGGGGCTTCCTGGCTGCCCCTGATCGGCCCGACCTTCCCGGAAGCCCGTCATGCCTCGAACCTGGTCGTCGCCCCTCACCGGCCGCTCTACGTCCAGGCCGTGACTGCCGGGGGCCTGCAGGGCTACGGCCCGGACCTGGCCGGGGCGCTGGCCGCCCTGCAAGGGGGGGAACCCCGCGCCCAGGTGGCCGCCGCGCGGGTGCTGGGCCTGGCGCGGGCCAGGGAGGCCGGAAAGGCCCTGTTGCTGGCCCTGGGCAGCCCCGATCCGGCGGTGAGCCTGGCTGCTGCCGAGGCCCTGGGCCGCCTCAACGACCCGGCCACGGTGAGCGGCCTGTTGCTGGCCCTGGAGCATCCCCAGGAGCAGGTGAGGCTGGCTGCCATCCGGGCGTTGGGGTTGATGGGCGTGGAGGGAGCGGTCGAACCGCTGCGGGCCATCTTCCTGCGCGGGGAGGGGAGCACGGTCAGCGTGGCCGGCCAGGCATTGGCCCGCATCGGCAGCCCGGCGGCCATAGATGCCCTCCTCACCGCCCTGGCCGATCCGACGCCCACGGCCCGCTGGCACGCCGCCCTGGCCAGCCTGGAATCCCTCGGCGAACCGGCAGTCCCGTCGTTGATCGCCAGGCTGGACAGTCAGGAGGCCACCGCTCGCCGCAATGCGGCCCAGGCCCTGGGCTGGATCGGGTCGCCGGCGGCCACCCGGGCGCTGGTGGAGGCACTGCGGGACAGAGACGCCGCAGTGCGGGAGCAGGCCGCCTGGGCGCTGGGGGAGATCGGTGATCCGGCGGCACGGGCGGCGCTGGAGCGGGTTCAGGCGCGCGATGCGTCGGTCCAGGTCCGGGCTGCGGCCAGATGGGCGGCGGCCCGCCTTCGGGAGCAGCCGGCCGCAGCCTCCCTCTGGCCGGCGAACCTGGCGGCCACCTTGAACCGGTTGCAGGCGATGCGGTGGTTGATTTTGGGGGCATCGCTGGCAGGCGCGGCCTGGCTGATGGTCGGCAACAGGCAGAGATCGTCAGCCCTGGCGCTGTCTCAGAGCCCCCGGCGATAGCAAAAGCCAGGTGGAATACAACAACGGACCCCTTGCCCGGTGGAGCGAGCAAGGGGTCTGTTCATGGATACGGCGTCACCTGGATCGCCTGCGGCCCCTTGGGGGTGTCCAACACCTGGTAAAGCACTTCCTGCCCTTCGCCCAGGGCAGGGAGGGAACCATCATCGGCCAGGGGGATGCCGCTGCGGTGGACAAAGATCTCGTTGCCATCGTCCTGGGTGATAAAGCCAAAGCCCTTGGCCGGGTCGAACCACTTGATCCGCCCGTGGAGCTTGCCGCCGTACCTGGCCCGTTGGGTACAGGTCTCACACAGGTCAGGGATGACCACCGGCCGGCCGCTTTCGGCCATCTGCCGTTGCTTCTCGACGGTGAACACGAACGCTTTGCCACATTCCCGGCAGGTGACGAGTGTGTCTCGGTAGGACATGGTCTTTTTTGCTCCTCTGGTCTCATGCGTCCTCGGCTTGTACTATACGATATTTCAGGCAGATTGTCAAGCGGCTGGGCCGCTTCTCCGGGCGTAACTGCCCAGCGTGAGCGAGGGCTCTACTGCAAAGATTCCGTGTTGTCGGGTGTATTTCGATTCTACGGCGAGGAGCTGGCCGTCCACGAATCAGACACGAATACACGAATAATGGGGGGCATTCGTGTATTCGTGACAATTCGTGCCCGGCTCCGACAACCACCAAGATGAAACGTACCCGTGTTGCCCTGGCGCCCTTTGCGGTTTGGAAAGGACCTGCCTGAGCAGTTACCTCCGGGCAGGCTCCACCGGCCGGTGGTTGACAGCTACCCCCTTCCATGTTATGCTATGGCCTGCCGATGGCCGATGAGCAGGATGACAGCCTGCCCTGTTCTGGTTGCAGGAGGGAGACATGAAGCTATATCTGGTCCAGCATGGAGAAGCCGTGCCCAAGTCAGAGGACCCGGAGCGCCCCCTCACCCCCCAGGGGCGGGACGATGTGGCGCGGATGGCAGCCTTTGTCCGGCGCGCCGGGGTTGAGGTGCACCAGGTCTGGCACAGCGGCAAATGCCGTGCCGGGGAGACCGCGGCTATCCTGGCCGGGCAGCTACAACCGCCCGGCGGGGTAGCCGCCCGGCCGGGATTGGCCCCCAGGGACGATGTGGACCCGGTCGCCGGCCTGTTGAGCCGGGAGACCCGGCCGCTGCTCCTTGTCGGGCACCGGCCCTTTCTGGACCGGCTGGTCGGCCTGCTGGTCGCCGGCGACCCGGACCGGGCCGTGGTCCGGTTTCAGCCGGGCGGGGTCGTCTGCCTGGAGCGTGACCCTCCATCGCCGGCCTGGTCGGTCTGCTGGGCGGTGACGCCGGAGCTGATCCCATAGCGGGTTGCCACCTGGTTGAAAGCCCCCGGCGCCTGGCTGCGACCGACTCTAACGAAACTCTAACACTCCTCACATGCAGGTCTAACGCGGGTTGCATACAATAGCGGTGACCTGGCTTGCAGAGATGGGAAGCCTTTGGGAGGAGTTGTTGCGATGGATTTGAACCGTTTTACCGAAAAAGCACAGGAAGCCGTGCTCCAGGCGCAGAGCCTGGCCGGGGAACACAGCCACGGCCAGATCGAAGGGGAACACCTGTTGCTGGCCCTGCTGCGCCAGACCGATGGGGTGGTGCCGCTCATCGTCCAGGGCCTGGGCTTGCAGCCGGGGGCCCTGGTCCAGCAGGTGCAGGGGGAACTGGCCCGCAAACCCCGGGTCTACGGCGGGACGGCCCAGGTCGGCCTGTCGCGGGAGCTGGCGCAGACCCTCGACCGGGCGGACAAGATCGCCGGCGAGATGCGCGACGAGTTCGTCTCGACCGAGCATCTGCTGCTGGCCCTGGCCGAGGAGCGCGCCGGGAACGTGGCCCGCATCCTGCACAGCTACGGCCTGACCCGCGATGCCATCCTCCGGGCGCTGGCCGGCATCCGCGGTAGCCAGCGGGTCACCTCCCAGACGCCGGAGAGCACCTACCAGGCGCTGGAGAAATATGGCCGTGACCTGACCGACCTGGCGCGCCGGGGCAAACTCGACCCGGTGATCGGCCGTGACGAAGAGATCCGGCGGGTGATCCAGGTGCTCAGCCGCCGCACCAAAAACAATCCGGTCCTCATCGGCGATCCGGGTGTGGGCAAGACGGCCATCGTCGAGGGGCTGGCGCAGCGCATCGTCCGCGGCGACGTGCCGGAAGGGCTCAAGAACAAGCGCCTGGTGCAACTGGACCTGGGGGCGATGATCGCCGGGGCCAAGTTCCGCGGCGAGTTCGAGGAGCGGCTAAAGGCCGCCTTGAAAGAGATCACCGCCGCCGAGGGACAGATCATCGTCTTTATTGACGAGCTGCACACCGTCGTCGGGGCGGGAGCGGCCCAGGGGGCGATGGATGCCAGCAACATGCTCAAGCCGATGCTGGCCCGCGGCGAACTGCACTGCGTGGGGGCCACCACCCTGGATGAGTACCGCCAGTACATCGAAAAGGATGCCGCCCTGGAGCGCCGCTTCCAGCCGGTGCTGGTGGACGAGCCGAGCGTCGAGGAGACAATAAGCATCCTGCGCGGCCTGAAGGAGCGGTACGAGGTGCATCACGGCGTGCGCATCCAAGACTCGGCGGTCATTGCCGCCGCGACCCTGTCGGACCGGTATATCAGCGACCGCTTCCTGCCCGACAAGGCGATTGACCTGATCGATGAAGCTGCTTCGCGGCTGCGCATGGAGATCGACTCCAAGCCGCAGGAACTGGACCGGGTGGACCGCCAGATCATGCAACTGGAGATCGAGCGGGAGGCGCTCAAGAAGGAAAAGGACAAAGCCAGCAAAGAACGCCTGGAAAAGCTGGAAAAAGAGCTGGCGGACCTGCAGGAGAAGAGCCGGGCACTGGCTGCCCGATGGGAGCAGGAAAAGGCGGCCATCAGCGGGCTGCGCGACACCAAGGAGCAGATCGAACGCGTCCGCTACCAGATCGAGGAGGCGCAGCGCCGCTACGACTACCGCCGCGCCTCGGAATTGCAATATGGCGAACTGGTCCGCCTGGAGCGGCAACTGGCCGAGCAGGAGGCGCAGCTCAAGGCGCTGCAAAACGGCCAGCAGCTGCTCAAAGAAGAGGTGGACAGCGAAGATGTGGCCGAAGTGGTCTCGGCCTGGACCGGCATCCCGGTCAGCAAGCTGCTGGAGGGGGAGATCGAAAAGCTGTTGAAGATGGAGGAACGGCTGCACGAACGGGTGGTGGGCCAGGATGAGGCGATCCAGGTAGTGTCCAATGCGGTGCGCCGTAGCCGCGCCGGATTGCACGATCCCAACCGGCCCATCGGCAGCTTTATCTTCCTGGGGCCGACCGGGGTGGGCAAAACCGAGCTGGCCCGCGCCCTGGCCGAGTTCCTGTTCGACGACGAGAATGCGATGATCCGCATTGATATGAGCGAATACCAGGAGCGGCATACCGTCTCGCGGCTCATCGGCGCGCCGCCCGGTTACGTCGGCTATGAGGAGGGCGGCCAGTTGACCGAAGCGGTGCGGCGGCGGCCCTACAGCGTCGTCCTGTTTGACGAGATCGAAAAGGCCCATGCGGAGGTGTTCAACGTCCTGTTGCAACTGCTGGACGACGGCCGCTTGACCGACGGCCACGGGCGGACGGTGGATTTTAAGAACACGGTGGTCATTATGACCTCCAACGTGGGCACCGAGTTTCTGGACGGGCGGGAGACCCAAACTGACGAACAGAGGCGCAACCTGGTGATGGCGGCACTGCGCCAGCATTTCCGCCCCGAGTTCCTGAACCGGGTGGACGAGATCATCCTCTTCCACGGCCTGAGCCGGGAACACCTGCAGCAGATCGTGGAGATCCAGGTGCGGCGGCTGCAGAACCTGCTGGCCGACCGGCGGCTGGAGATCGTCCTGACCGATGCGGCCAGATCGTTCCTGGCCGAGAAGGGCTATGACCCGGCCTATGGCGCGCGTCCCCTGAAGCGCGTCCTCCAGCGGGAGGTGCAGGACCCGCTGGCACTGCGGTTGCTGCGCGGCGAGTTCCGCGAGGGAGATAGGGTGCGGGTGGACGCCCGCGACGGGCGGTTGACCTTCGAGCGGGTAACGGGAGCTACGCAGGAGGCATAAATTCTCCCTCTGTAGCGGATCACGCCTGCGTTCATCTCAGCCCTGGTGGCCGTGCACTAGATCTGGACATGAGCCAGCACTTTTTCTAGACATGAGCCTGCATGGTTCGGGAGAAAAGGCAAATTTCCTGCTCCCCGGCAGGGAGAAAGAGGACAAAAGGGAGAGAGGGCAGTCTGCCCCCCATTTGCAAAACCGCCTTTCCAGGCCGTCCGGGCAGGCTGAAAGCCTGCCCTACGTTTTCGGATAGGCTTCCAGTTGACGCATGGGACCCCCTCCCCTCTCCCATCCGGCGGGAAAGGGGAGGGGGTTTCGGGGGAGAGGCAAGTGCCCCCGGACAGAGGGAGTCCCCCCTCTTGCCGGGAGGGGCACAGCCTTAGCGGGTGAACATCTGCTGGCAGGAGCCACCCGGGCCCGCCAGGCAGATCGTGATCTGGTAGTCGGTAGCAAAGTTGGTGGGGCAGACCGGTTCGCCATCCAGGTAGACGGCCACCAGATCGTCGGCCCGCGATGGGACAAAGACGCGCAGTGTGGTCGGCTCAAAGGCTATCCCTTCCCGCGCCTCCTCCAACTCCAGGGCATGGGCCCGGGCAAAGTACTCCGGCCAACCTTTGGGCAGCAACAGGAACCTGTTCCAGCCGCCATCCTCGCCAACGGTCGTCAGAAAGACGTGGCCTGAGGTGCCGATGAGCGGGTTGACGGCGACCATGCGCAGCGGCACCGGCTCGGTACCGGGCAGGCGTCGGATCTCGGCCCAGCCCAGGAAGGTGTCGGTGTTGCCGTCCAGGACCACCACGCGGAAGGTGTCAATCGTCGCCACGTAGACCAGGTTGCGCAATGCGTCTATGGCGATGCCGTAGGGACCGGTGCTGTCGTACAGGCTGACCGTCTTGGCATTGCCCGCGCCGTCAATCACCGCGACCGCCGCTGCACCGTGGAGCGAGACGTACACCTTGTTGCTCAGCGGATTGACGGCCACCATCGAGGGTTCATCGCCCACGGCCACCGTCTTGATCACCGTGTTGGTCTCTCCGTTGATAATCGTCACCGTGTCGCTGCCAAAGTTGGCCACGTACACCCGGTTGGTGGTCCCGTTCACCCCCACCCCGTTCGGCTGTGTGCCGACGGCAATGGTCTTGACCAGGCCATAGTCGCTGCTGCGCAGCACACTGACCGTGTTGGCGTTGCGGTTGGCAACATAGATCTGGCCGTTGGCCGGGTTATAGGCCACTCCGTTGGGGCCATCCCCCACGGCCACGGTGGTCAGCGGGGCGTAGGTCGTGGTGTCAACCACCGACAACGTATCGGCGCCGTGGTTGGCCACATAGAGCCGCCCGGCATCACTGTTGATCGCCACCCCATGCGGCATATCCCCGACATTCACCGTAGTTACCTGCACCGGATAGCAACCGGGTGGGCCAGGGATGGGGGTAGGCGTGGGTCCCGGCGGGGTCGGCGACGGAACGGGCGTGGGGGTGGGGGTGGGGCCCCCGACGAGGGTGCAGGCCTGAAGTGATACATCATCCAGGTAAAAGGCCGCCACCCCGCTGCCGTCGGCATCGTTATAGACGTTAAAGTAGACTTGTACTGTCTGCCCGGCGTAGGCGCTCAGATCATAGACCATCGGCGTCCAGGCTGCGATGTTGACATTGGTGCGCATCAGGATCGCCAGCAGGTGGTCTTCCTCGTCCAGCAGCAGGCACTCCTGGCGGTCGCCGGAGTCCAGCCCGGAGACCGGGTAGTACCAGAAGGTCAGCGTCGCCGTATAAGTGTCTGCCGGCAGGCTGATCGTCTGCCGCACCGAGGAGTAGCTGCGCACATCCGGCTCGCCCGGCTTGATGCCCAACAGCATGGAGCGGCTGCCGCTGTGGGCGCGCTCGGTGGTGTAGCGGGCCGGGCGCGGCGTGGAACCGATGACCCAGGCCCCGTCGGTCTCAAAGCCGCCGTTTTCGATCTGTTCCTGGCAGACAGGGTGGGGCGGCGGAGCATAGCTCTTCAGGATGATCGGCAGGTAAAAATTGGTCATGCCTGCCACCCGGAAGCGGACCCCCGTCGAATCGCAGGCGGGGCCGGCGCAGGCGGTCACCTGGGCGATGCCGGGGGTGATGGCCGAGGTCAGGGTGAGGGTCGCCACGCCCCCGCTGGTCAGGGCGGTAGCGGTGAGGGCCTCGCCCGCCTGGACCCCCTCATCGGGAAAGCTGCCCAGGGTGGTGGTAAAGACCACCTCTGTACCATCGGCTACCGGCTCACCCAGCCCGTTCAGCACTTCGGCGCTCAGGGTCGAGGTCGAGACGCCATCGGCGGGGATGACCGTCGGGCTGGCCGTCAGGGTCAGGGTCTGAGGGCCTGTCGTGGCAAAGTGGACCTCGGTCGAATCGCAGGCGGGGTTGGCGCAGGCGGTCACCTGAGCCACGCCGGGGGTGATGGCCGAGGTCAGGGTGAGGGTCGTCACCCCACCGTCGGTCAGGGAAGCGCCGTTGCGGTCGTGGCCGTAGGCACGGAAGGCATCTACCACCAGGTAGGAGCCGGACGAGGACGGGTTCTGCAGCCCGGTGACCACCACCTCGACCAGATGAGGGGCATAGGTCAGGCCGATAGCCACCATCTCCTCCTGCTGGTAGAGCACGCCGGGCGAGTAGGTGTCCACCGCCCCGTAGAACACTCCGTCCAGGTAGAGGTGAGCGATGCCGGCGTTGAACTGCTTCTGGAAGAGGATCGACACCGCTGTGCCGGTAAAGGGGTAGGTCACCTTGTTACCCACCCCGTTGGAATAGACGCCACCGCCGCCGCTGGCCTGGGGGTCGCTGTAGGTGATCCAGAGGCCCACTTTGGTCACATCGCCACTTTCGGCCTCGACGGTCATCGTCCCGGTGGGTATGGGGGTGAGGGTCAGCCCGCCGGGGAAGGTGCCCAGCGTCGTGGAAAAGACGACCACCGTCCCGTCGTCAGCGGGGTTGCCGAGGGCATCGGTGACCCCGGCGGTCAACGTCGAGGTCGAGACGCCATCGGCGGGGATGACCGCCAGATTGGCCGTCAGGGTCAGGGTCTGGGGTTGAGGCGAAGTAAAGCTGACCCAGGCGTGGGCCTGGCGGCCGGGCGGGACGGTGGCCGTCAGGGGAGGCGGGGCGGTGGCCGTCAGCCAGGCCGTGCCAGGGCTGAGGGGCGCGGTCAGGTGGGCAAGGGCCAGGCCGGCAGTCGTGGTCACCAGGCCGGTGGAAAGGGCCCCCTGGCTGGCTTCCAACCCGACCTCCATGCCGTCGGGGGCGTGGTGGCCGGCGCCATCCAACATCGTCACCGTCAGGTCGGACCGGGAGAGGCCATCGGCAGGCAGGAACGGGGGATCGGCTGTCAGCGCCAGCGTCACCCACGGGGCATAGGTCAGGGTACCGCTAAACTCTACACCGGCAAGGGGCGTATTGGTGCCCCACCAGTTGCCACTCACGTCAATGGCCGTCGGGTAGAAACTCTCCAACTGAAAGTCCAGGTTATCCCAGAAGGCGTTGTTGTGCAAGATCGGCGCTCCGCCGTTGGTGGCAGCGTACTCCAGGCCATCGCCTTTGTTGAGATAGATCAAGTTGCCGTCGAAGGTCAGGTTGGCCGTATTGCTGATATAGACGGCAGCCCGGTAGCTGGGTGCTTCGCCCCAGCCGCTCTCGGTGACGCGGTTGCCGGTCAGGGTCACGCCATTGCTGCTGTACACGCTCAGGCCGCCGGCCTCGGGCAGGGCGAACACCCTGGCTGCCAGGGGACCGTCGAGCCGGGCATGGGCCAGGCCGGGGGTCTGAGCCGGCTGGTAGAGCCAGTTGTCGGCCACCGTCAGGTTTGCCTGATAGAGGAACGACAGCCCCTCGCCGCCGATATGCCCCAGTTGGTTGCCGGTGACGACGTTGCCCATGCCATAGGCGCCCGGCGTCCCTTGCAGGCCGATGCCCACATCATCCAAAAAGGTCAGGGTGTTGTCGGCGATGAGGTTGTTCGACGACTCGACCAGAAGGATGCCGAAGGGGCTGTTGGAGACGAAATTGCGCAGAAATTGACTGCCGTCGGTGTCCCCTGTGATGGCTCCACCCACCGGCCCTTCCCAGTGGCCGTTTAGCTGCCACACGCTGTCGGTGACCAGGTTCTCATCCGAGCCGGGCTGGATGTACAACCCATAGTAGCCATATTCCACAACGCAGTGTTGTAGCACATTGTGGCTGCCGGCCAGGCGGATGCCATCCCAGGCGTTGGGCACCGGCGGGTCCAGGTCGGTGGTAAAGGTGACAGGCAAAGCCGCCGTGCCGGTGGCGGTCAGCGGACCCACGGCGACCAGGCCGGTTTCCCACCGGAAGCGGACCTCAACGCCCGGCTCGATGGTCAGGCTGGCCGTGGGCACGATGGTGACCGTTTCGGTGACGATATAGGGGCTGCCGGCCGGCGTCCAGGTCGTAGGCACCAGGATCGGCCCGCCGACGCAGGTGGGGCCGGTCGCCGCCACGGAATGGATGGTCAGCAGCAGGCCGGCGAGCAGGAACAGCAGCAGCACCGGCACATAGATACCCGGCCGGCGTTGAATCTCGGTAGACTCTATTTCGTATCTCATTTTTTTACCCCCACAGAGCAGATTGGCGAGGCAGTTCCCACGCCGTCGGTCCTATGGCTTGCCGAAATTGCCGGGCACCAAAGCCTGGTCCACCTTTTCTCCGGCAAGCTGACAAACCCCCTGGAGGTCCGGGTCGGGAATTCGAGGAGAAGCAGAGACCTCTGGTCCCAGGTACCGGGTCCATTTCTATTATATGCTGGATTGCCTGGTAGAGATACCCTCTCTGCAGAGGATGTTGGAGGGTATTTTCCTGGCACCCAGGGTGTAGGCCGCGGGGATGAGGTCAGACGAGGGTCAGGAGGCCGTCATGCGCCTGGGGTGGGAATCGTTTATACTGGAGGCATAGTTGCCGCTTTTGGCCATTGATGGTATAATGATGATAATGGTTCGTCCAGGAGGGGGGCCATGCCTGACCTGACGTGTGTCTATTTTGGAATGTTCCTGCTCGGCGTCGGCTATGCGCTGTTCATCCTGATCACCGGCGGCCTGTCGGACGTCGACCTGCCCAATGTGGACATAGATGTTCCTCACCTGGACCTGCCGGGCGACGTGGAGATCCCCGGCGCCGACATCCACATCGCCGGGCCAGAGGCGCCGGCAATGGGCCTGGATGCGCCCGACGTCCGCCTGTCCCCCCTCAGCCCCATCACCATTGCCACCTTTATCACCACCTTCGGCGGCATCGGCGTATTATGCCTCCAGTTTTTCGGCATTGACCCACGCCTGAGCCTGCTGTTGGCGACGGCGGGCGGATTGCTGGTCTCTGCGGTCATGTTCCTGCTCTACAGCCAGATCTTGGTCCGCGCCCAGGCATCGAGCGAGGTGCGCTGGGGCGAGTTGATCGGCCTCCAGGCGGAGGTCACCGTGCCCATCGGCGAAACGTCACCGGGCCAGGTGACCTATGTCACCAAATCGGGGCGGATGAGTTCCATGGCGCGGGCGGTGGACGGCAGGGCCATCCCCCGGGGGCAGTTTGTCCAGATCGTGCGCATGGTCGGCCAGATGGCCCTGGTAAAACCCATTGAAAAGTTGGAAGAATAGAAAAAAAGAAGAGGAGGAAGGTATGGGTTTCTTGACGGTTGTTGTTGTCGCTGGCATCCTGTTCGTGCTCATCGTCATGGCCGGGTACCTGGCCAGCCGCTACAAAAAGGTTGGCCCCAACCAGGTCCTGGTCATCTCCGGCCGGCGGCGGATGGCCATCAACCCGCTGACCGGCCAGCGGGAGAAGGTCGGCTTCCGCGTGGTCAAGGGCGGGGGGACCATCATCTGGCCGGTGCTGGAGCGGGTGGACGTTCTGTCCATGGAGATCCTGACCATCGAGGTCGAGGTCAAGAATGTGTACACCGTCCAGGGGGTACCGGTGCATGTGGATGGCGTGGCCCAGATCAAGATCCGGGGGGACGAGACCTCCATCTACACCGCCGCCGAGCAGTTCCTGTCCAAAGGGCCGGATGGCATCATCTACGTGGCCCACGAGACGCTGGCCGGCCACCTGCGCGCCATCCTGGGCATGTTGACCGTCGAGGAGATCTACAAAGACCGCGACGCCTTTGCCCAGAAGGTGCTGGAGGTATCGGGCAGCGACCTGGCCAACATGGGCCTGGAGATCGTCTCCTTTGTCATCAAAGATATCCGGGATGACAAGGAGTACCTGGATAGCCTGGGCCGCACCCGCACCGCCGAGGTCAAGCGCGACGCGATCAAGGGGGAGGCCGAAGCGCAGCGCGACGCGACCATCGCCCAGGCCAACGCCGCCCGCGATGCCACCATCCAGTCAGCTCGGGCCCGCCAGGAGGGCAAAACCGCCGAACTGGAGGCCAACACCAAGATCGCCGAGGCCGAAAAGAACTATGCGGTGCAAAAAGCCACCTACGACGAGGAGGTCAACCGCCGCCAGGTCCAGGCCGAACTGGCCCGCACCCTCCAGGAAAAGATCACCAGCCAGGAGATCAAGAGCCAGGAAGTTCAGATCGAGGTGGTGACCAAGCAGAAGCAGATCGAGGTCCAACAGCAAGAGGTCCTGCGCCGGGAAAAGGAGCTGGAAGCCACCGTCCAAAAACCGGCCGAGGCGGAGCGGTACCGCATCGAGACGCTGGCCAATGCCAAAAAGTACCAGATCGAGACCGAGGCGGCCGGCCAGGCAGAAGCCATCCGGCTGCAAGGTCAAGGAGAGGCAGATGCGACCAAGGCTCGCGGCCTGGCCCAGGCCGAGGTGATCAAGGCCCAGGGCTTTGCCGAAGCCGAGGCGATGGAAAAAAAGGCGGCGGCCTGGCAGCGGTACAACCAGGCAGCCATCATCCAGCAACTCATCGAAGCCCTGCCCAAGGTGGCCGCGGCCATCGCCCAGCCCCTGGCCCAGACCGACCGGATCGTGATCATCAACAGCGGCGGCGATGGGGCCGGGGCGGCCAAAGTGACCGCCGATGTGACCAACATCATCGCCCAGGTGCCGGCGACGCTGGAGGCCTTGACCGGCGTCAACCTGGTGCAGATGCTTCAGACGTTGCCGGGCATCGGCCAGGCAGCCCAAGAGGAATCGGCCGAGAAGTGAGAACAGGGCGGGCGCCGGCGCCCGCCCCTTTCCTCCATGCTCTCCCTGAAGCCAGACTACGAAGAAACCAGGCAGCGGATCGAAGCCTTCTGGGAACGACAACTGCTCGACCGCCCGGTGGTCCAGTTCACCCTCTACAAGCCCGAGGCGGAGCGGAGGCCCCTGCCCGTCTCCGGCCATACCACCCCGGCCGGGCGCTGGCTGGATGCCGAATACCAGGCCGAATGGGCCCTGGCCAACCTGTCCAACCAGCTTTTCCTCGGCGACACCCTGCCCGTCGCCTGGCCCAACCTGGGCCCCGACGTCTTTGCCTCGTTCTATGGATGTCCGCTCGAATTTGACGATTCCGGCACCAGTTGGAGCCGGCCGATCCTGGATGACTGGAGTAAGGTGGACGAGGTCCGCCTCGACCGGGGCCACCCGTTTCTGCGCCGGCTGGTCGAGATGAGCGACGCTTTGCTGGAAGTAGGCCGGGGCCACTTTCTCACCGGAATCACCGACCTGCACCCCGGCGGCGATTGCCTGGCGGCGCTGCGCGGCCCACAAAACCTGGCCCTGGACCTGCTCGACCACCCTGCAGAGGTCAAGGCGCTGCTGGCCAGGGTAGAGGCCGACTTTTTCGAGGTGTACGACCTCTTTGATCAGCGCCTGCGCGCTGCCGGAATGCCGATCACCACCTGGACCCCGCTGCTGAGCGAGGGCCGGTATTACCTCCCCTCCAACGATTTCTCGATCCTGATCGGCCCGCAGATGTTTGCCGACTTTTTTCTTCCCGGCATCATCCGTCAGTGCCGCTTTCTCGACCGCTCCCTCTATCACCTGGATGGCCCGGGGGCGCTGCGCCACCTGGAGCACCTGCTGGAGATCCCGGAACTGGACGCCATCCAGTTCGTCCCCACCATCGGCGACGCCGCCTTTGCCAGGTGGAGCTGGGTGTACCGCCGCATCCAGGAGGCGGGCAAAGGGGTGCAGGTGACCTGCACCCTCGCCGAGATAGACCAGGTGATCGAAACCCTGCACCCGGCCGGGGTCTACCTGGTGGTGAACGACGTCCCATCGCCAGAGGCGGCCACGGTGCTGCTCAAGAAGCTGGAACAGTGGGGGCGGAGGGGATAGCCATGAGCCTGTGGATCATCCCGGCAGGCGCCGTGGCCCTGGCCACGTTGCTGCTCATCGCCGCCGTGGGGATGTCGTTCTTTTTCACCCGGCGGCACCACCTGGTCGAAACGCGCTGCCCGGCGGAGCTGAGACTGGCCTTTGAGAACGTCACCTTCCGGACCGACGATGGCCTGCTCCTGCGCGGCTGGTGGGTTCCCGCCCCCGGCTCTGACCGGGCCATCCTGCAACTCCACGGCTATGCCGGCAGCATGGACCCCGACATCCAATACCTCCCCGCCTGGCACGCAGCCGGGCTAAACGTGTTGCTGTTCGATTTCCGGGCCCATGGGCGCAGCGAGGGCCGTGTCACCACCTTTGGATACCTGGAACGCTACGACGTGCAGGGGGCCATCCGCTTCCTCCAACAGGAAAAGGGGATGCGCCGCATCGCCCTGGTCGGGTTCTCCCTGGGGGCGATGGTCTCGATCCTGTCGGCGCCGCTCTGCCCGGGGGTGGATGCCGTGGTCGCCGACGGTTCCCCGGCCCGCATCCGCTCTGCCCTGACGGTGTGGGGCCAGGAGCACCATCTCCCGGCCTGGCTGGCGCCGCTCCCGGCCTGGCTGGCCATTGCCGGCGCTTCGCTGCGCCTGCGGGCCAACCTGTTCCGCTACGAGCCGGTGCGTTGGGCAGGCAAGGTCACCTGCCCGCTGTTGATCATCCACGGTGAACTGGACCAGTATTGCCCCGATTTTGAAGAGTTGCTCGCCGCTGCCCGCCCGACCGAACTCTGGCGGGTGGCCGGCGTCGGACATGTCCAGGCCAGCCAGGTCTACCCGGACGCCTATCGAGAGCGGGTGGTAGCCTTTCTCCGCCGCCATCTGGAAGGGCCTGGCGACCCCTCGACCGGGGAGGACAAGGGATGAAAAGGATGCGCTGGTACGATTATCTGTCCATCAACCTGTTCTGGCTGGGGTTGAACATCCGGAACAACGCTGTGGGAACCATCTTTATGCCCTACCTGATCGCCGAGTTCGTTCGCCCCGAAGTCCGCAACACCGCCCTGGGGGAGATGCAAACGGCCGGGCTGATCATCGCCATGCTCGTCCAGCCGGCTATGGGCCTGCTCAGCGATCGCTCCACCTCGCGGTTTGGCCGGCGCCGGCCCTTTATCTTTGTCGGCGTGCTGCTGGACCTGGTATTCCTGACCTGCATCGCCCTCTCGTTCAACTACTGGGCCCTGTTCGTGGCCGTGCTGTTGCATCAGTTCTCGGCCAACATCTCCCACGGGGCCCTGCAGGGCCTGATCCCCGACCTGGTGCCCGAGGAGCGGCGGGGCGTGGCCTCGGCGGTAAAGGCACTCTTTGAGCTGTTGCCCCTCATCCTGCTGGGCCTCACCATCGCCCCCCTGGTCGGTCAGGGGCGGTTCACCCTGGCGGTGATCGTGACCGGAGCCGCGCTTCTGGCGTTGATGTTGCTCACCATGGTTCTGGTCAAAGAGACCCCCTTGACCGAGAAACCGAAGGCCCCCCTTGCCCCGGCGATGGTCCGCGTCCTGGGGATGCTGGCTGGGATCGGGGTGGGCGCCGTTGTCGGGCTGGTGGCCGGCAGCCTGGTGGGCGGCCTGGTCGGGCTGATCGTCTGGCCGTTGGCCGGGGCGAAGGCCGGGACGAACGTGGCGGTGGCCGTGGGCGGGATCGTGGCCATGGCGGTGGCGGTGGTGGCCGGGGTATGGGCCGGCACGCTGACCACCATCGGCCAGGAGGTGCGTCGGCAGCCTTCTTTCGCCTGGTGGGTGATCAACCGCCTGATGTTCCTGGCGGCTGTCACCGCCATTCAGGCGTTCGCCCCCTATTTTTTGATGTACACCTTTCATGTCAACCGCGAGGCCGCCGCCACGATGACTGGCACCCTGATCTCGGTCGTCGGGGTGTTTACCCTGATCAGCGCCCTGCTCAGCGGCTGGCTGGCCGACCGGATGGGGCAGAGGCGGCTGGTGGCCCTGAGCGGCCTGGGCGCCATGCTGGGGACGGCCATCCTGCTGGGCACGATCTGGACCCCCAACATGGGGCTGATCTACGGGGCTGGCTGCATCCTGGGGATCGCCACCGGCCTGTTCACCACCACCAACTGGGCGTTGGGCACCCGCCTGGTCCCCCCCGCCGAGGCCGGCCGCTACCTGGGCGTCTCCAACCTGGCCGGCGCCGGGGCCGGGATGATCGGCCGGGGCCTGGGCGGTCCCATCGCCGACTATTTGAACAACAGCCTGCCGGGGTTGGGGTACCTGGTCATCTTCGCCGGGTATGGCTTCCTGTTCCTGCTGAGCGCTATTTCCCTCAAAAGGATCCCGGAGAAATGAGCGGCACCCTGGTGGATGAGGCATCCGCCAATTGACAAAATGAGCGCAACCGGCTATAATGGGGCCGCTTTGGCAAACATCGCTCATAGGAGAGTGACAGTATGGCAGACGAGATTCAGGTACCGGACGAGCTGAAGGGCAACCTGTTCCTCACCCGGCTGACCGACTTTTTGGATGCCCGGATCAGCCCGATCTACGGCTGGGGGCGCAAGTATTCCTTGTGGCCCATGTTCTTCGGCGTGGCCTGTTGCGCCTTTGAATTCATGGCCGTCGGGGCGTCGCGGTTCGACATGGGCCGCTTTGGCATGGACCTGGCACGCGCCTCACCCCGCCAGGCCGACCTGATCGTCATCTCTGGCACCGTCACCAAAAAGATGGTCCCCAAAATCGTGACCCTCTACAACCAGATGGCCGAGCCCAAGTATGTGATCTCGATGGGCGCCTGCGCCACCGGTGGCGGGCCGTTCAAGCATGGCTACAACGTCGTGTCGGGTGTGGACGAATTCCTGCCGGTGGATGTCTACATACCCGGCTGCCCCCCCACCCCCGAGGCGCTGCTCAACGCCTACATCGTCCTCCACGAAAAGATCCAACAGGAGCGGATCAAAAAGGTGCGCTGGTACCGCAAGGAGCCGATCCCCGAGGTGCCTGTGCCGCTGTTGGGCGGGCCAGACCTGGTGGACCCCCGCCGCATCCCCGAAATCAGCGCGGCAGCGCGCGAGGCATAAGGAGACCAGCATGGCGATCGAACTGGAAACCATCCGGGCTCAATTGAACCAGGCCATCCCCGGCGCGGTGGTGGACCGCGAGGGGAACTGGCTGGTGCTGGATGCCGACCGGCTCCCGGCGGCAGCGGCCCACCTGCACGACAAGATGGGCTTTGACTGGCTCACCAACCTGTCGGCCACCGACTACCCGGACCGGTTTGAGGTGGTCTATAACCTCTATTCCACCCGGCCCCCATTGCAGGGACCGGGCCTGTCCCTCAAGGTGCGCCTCCCGGACAAGGCCGATCCCCACCTGCCCAGCCTGACCTCCATCTGGAAGAGCGCCGACTGGCAGGAGCGGGAGGTGTGGGACATGTTCGGCATCCGCTTCGACGGCCACCCCAACCTGAAGCGCATCCTGCTGTGGGAAGGGTTCGACGGGCACCCCCTGCGCAAAGACTGGCACGAACCCTACTACGAAGAGGAACACAAACCCTTTTCCAGCCGCTGGCCCCATCCGCCCAACCCCCGGCCCCGCTCGGCCGAGGAACGGGTCCGCTGGCGGGCCAACCTCCGCTACCCCCAGGGCTTTGATCCGGCGGACTGGGAGCCGTTGCCTGAACTCGACGTCCTGCCTGGCGCCAAGATCGACGTCAACGGCCTGGAGACCGACCGGATCCTGCTCAACATCGGCCCCCAACACCCCAGCACCCACGGCGTCTTTCGCATGATCCTGGGCCTCCAGGGCGAGACGGTCGTCAGCCTCTACCCGATCATCGGCCACCTGCACCGCAACCACGAAAAGATCGGCGAGCGGAACCTGTGGACCGGCAACACCCCCTACACCGACCGCCTGGACTATGTCTGCCCGATGTACAACAACTTTGGCTACGTGGTGGCGGTGGAACGGATGATGGGCCAGGAGGTGCCGGAGCGGGCCGAGTACCTGCGCGTCATCATGGGCGAACTGACGCGGGTGATCAACCACCTGCTGTGCATCGGCTTCCAGTTCAACGAACTGGGGGCCATGATGACGCCGATGATCTATGCCTTTACCGAGCGCGAGCATGTGCTCGACCTGTTCGAGGAGGCATCGGGGTCGCGGATGATGGTCAACTATTACCGCTTCGGCGGCGTGGCCCGCGATGTGTCGGACGACTGGCTGAAACGTTGCCGGAAGATAGTGGACCGGCTGGACCGCAAGATTGACGAATTCGACACCCTGCTGACCGACAACGAGATCTTTATCGCCCGCGCCCGGGGCGTGGGGGCCATGACCTGGCAGGAGATGGTCAACTATGGCGTCAGCGGGCCGCTGCTGCGCTCCGCCGGCCTCAAGTACGATATCCGCAAGGTGGAGCCTTACTCCATCTACGACACCTTTGACTTTGACGTGCCGACCCAGACCACGGGCGATGTCTACGACCGCTACCTGCAACGCATGGCCGAGGCGCGGGAAAGCATCAAAATCCTGCGGCAGGCCCTGGACCGCATCCCGGCGCGGGGCGAGATCCAGGCCGGCAAGAAGCCGTGGAACCCCAAAGTGCCGGCCGGCGAGCTATACAGCCGCGTCGAACACCCCAAGGGCGAGTATGGCTTCTACCTGGTCAGCGATGGAGGGACCAACCCCTATCGTTACCACGTCCGCTCCCCTTGCTTTATCAACCTGGGGGCGTTGGAAGCCATGTCGGTCGGGCACCTGCTGGCCGATGCCATCGTCATTCTGGGCAGCATTGACATCACACTGGGAGAGGTGGACCGCTAATGTTCGGACTTGGACTGCTAAAGGGCCTGAGCATCACCATGCGCCATTTCATCGAGTCGTATCTCTACGACCGCAAGCCGTGGGAACCCCGCTACAGCCCGGAGTGGCTGGCCAGACACCAGTCCCTCGACGGCAAGGGGTTCTTTACCATCCAATATCCGGAGCAGCGGCGGCAGGTGTCGGAGAACCTGCGCTTCCTCCCGATGCTGGTCTACGACGAGACCCCCGACAAGCCCCGCTGCACGGCCTGCGGCATCTGCGCCCGGGTGTGCCCACCCCAGTGCATCTGGATTCAGCGGGCGACAGACGACAAGGGGCGGCCGCAAGCCCGCCCGGCCGGCTTTTGGATTGATGCCACCATCTGCATGAACTGCGGCTCGTGCGCCGAGTACTGCCCCTTTGACGCCATCAAGATGAACCAGGTGCACGAGATCGTCGCCTTTGACCGCGACCGCGAACTGTTCTACGATATGGAAAAACTGCTGGTCCCGGTCGAATACTATGCCCGGCTCCATCCCACCGACTACCAGGCCGAAGAGGCCGAACGCCGGGCCAAAGAGGAGGGGAAACGACAGGCCTCCGCCGCCCAGGGCCAGGGGAGAGCAGAATAGGGGGCCTGGCTACGATCCAGCGCAGCCGCATTGACCTGCACAGCCATACCACCGCCTCCGATGGCAGCCTGTCCCCCGATGCCCTGGTGGCCTGCGCCGCCGACCAGGGCATCGAAGTGCTGGCCATTACCGACCACGACACCACCCAGGGGCTGGCCCCCGCCCTGGCCGAAGCCCAGCGATGGGGGGTAACCGTGGTGCCGGGGGTGGAGATCAGCACCGTCAGCGGCCGGGAAGAGCTCCACCTGCTGGGCTACTTTGTGGACGCCGAAAACCCGGAGCTTCAGGCGCTGCTGAACCGCACGCGAGAGGCGCGCCGGGAACGGGCGCAAAAGATGCTGGCCCGCCTGGCCAACCTGGGGTTGCCGATCGAATGGGAGCGGGTGGCCGAGATCGCCGGAGATGGTGGCTCGATCGGCCGGCCGCACGTGGCCGCCACCCTGCTGGAAGCAGGCTACGTGAGCAGCTACGACGAAGCCTTTGAACTCTGGATCGGCTGGGGCTGCCCGGCCTATGTGGAACGCTATAAGCTGCCGCCGGAAGAGGCCATCGCCCTGATCCGGGGCAGCGGTGGCCTGCCGGTCCTGGCCCACCCCTACATCTGCGACCGGAGAGGGGAGTGCCGGCTGGGGCTGGACCTGAAGCGCTGGTTGCCCCGCCTGCGGGCTGCCGGCCTGGAGGGGATCGAAATATACTACCCCAACTACCCACGCCATCTCAGCCGCCATCTGTTAGACCTGGCGGAGCGATATGGCCTGCTCATCACCGGCGGCAGCGACTTTCATGGCGGGGCGCCGGGCAACAGCCTGGGGAGTGTGGCCGTGCCGTGGGTGGTATGGGAAAGCCTGCAGCGGCGACACCGGCTGACCTCTCGCCTGGCAAGCGACAGGCCGCCGGCCGGCCAGGAGTGACTATGGCCCTGTTTACACGCACCGAACTGCTGTTCCCACCGCGGCTGATCCGCGATCTCAAAAACCTGCGCGGTGAACCCTGGCAGGCGTTGATCGAACGCCTGCTCACCCTCCCGGAGACCCATCCCGACGTGTTGGCCTTCTGCCTGCTGATCATCCGCCTGGGCGGCTGCCTGGGCTGCGTCTCGGGCAGCTATCGCTTCATGCGGGGCTGCGAGCTGTGCGCCCAACAAACGGTGATGCGCTTTCAGGGCACCGATGAAGAGCTGATCGAGCTCTATGAACGGGCCCAATATGCCCTGGCCCACTACTCCGGCGATCCGCTGGACCTGGTGCCTGAAACGCCAGAGCCGGAGCCGGAGATCGAAGAATGACCGCAGCCCGGATCGGCATCATCGGGGGGGGATATGCAGGTCTGACGGCGGCCTATGAATTGCAAAAACGGGGCCATGCCGTCACCGTCCTGGAAAAATATGGCCGCTGGGGCGGGCAGGCGGCCACCCTCCCCCTCCTGGGCACCTATATCGAGCATTTCTATCACCACCTGTTCGGCAGCGATGCCCATATCCTGGGCCTGATGGACGAACTGGGCATCGGCGACCGGCTGCGCTGGATCGAATCCAGGGTGGGATGGTATTACGACGGCCAGATTTACGATTTTGTCACTCCCCTGGACCTGCTCCGCTTCAAACCCCTCCACCCGCTCAACCGCATCAAGCTGGGGCTGATGTACCTCTATCTCCAGCGGGTGAACGACTGGCAACGCCTGGAGCGGATCACGGCCCACGATTGGATCCAGCGCACGATGGGCCAGGAGATCTATGACCGGGTGTGGGGACCTCTGTTGCGCGGCAAGTTCGGCGAGATGGCCGACCAGGTGAGCATGACCTGGCTGTGGGGCAAGATCAAGGTGCGGGGCAGCTCGCGCCAGGGGGCCACCGCCAAAGAGAAGCTGGCCTATCCGCTGGGCAGCTTTGAGACCATCACCCAGGCGCTGATAGAGCGGCTGCAGGCCGGTGGCGCCGACCTGCGCCTGAACTGCCCGGCGGTCGGGCTGACCACCGATCCCGCCAACCCGCGCCGGGTAACCGGCATCGTGACCGGACAGGAGACGCTGCCCTTCGACGCCGTGATCGCCACGGTGCCGGGCGACACCTTCCTGGAGATCGCCCCCCCGACCCTGGACGAAGCCTACGCTGCCCTGCTCCGCTCGGTGCGCTACCAGGCCGCGGTGGTGCTGCTGCTGGTCAGCCGCCACAGCCTGAGCCGCATCTACTGGATGAACATCGCCGACCGGACGATGCCGTTCGTCGGGGTCATCGAGCACACCAACTATGTGCCGCCCGATCAGTATCAGGGCCGGCACCTGATCTACGTCTCCAACTACCTGGAGCGGGATGACCCCCGCTACCGGATGAAGGCCGATGAACTGCTCGCCCTTTATGCCCCGCACCTGAAGCGGATCAACCCTGCCTTCAGCGCCGACTGGATCGAGCAGCGTTTCCTGTTCCGCGCCGAAGCGGGCCAGCCGGTGATCACCTGCCACTACTCGCAGCGTATCCCCGACCACCGCACCCCGCTCCAGGGGTTATACCTGGCCAACACCCTCCAGATCTACCCTGAGGACCGGGGCACCAATTACAGCGTCCGGCTGGGACAGACCATCAGCCGCATCGTGGCCGATGACCTGGAACGTGGCCCGTAAAACGCCAACTGCCGGGCGTGACTATGCCACCTGGGGAGCGCCGCTGCTGCTGGTGCTCGGCCTGAGCCTGTTCCACGCCGTCAACAACTGGATCTGGCTGAGCAAGAACCTGATCCCGCAGGGCTGGGACCGCATCGGCGCGCTGGTCAACAGCCTGTACTACCACCGTACCCTCTCTCACCTCAGCCTGCAGACCCTGTTCCGGGCCATCACCCAGGATGAGTACCGGCCGCCGCTGTTCGGCCTGACGATGGCCGGCATGTATCGGCTGTTCGGGGTGTCGGCCGATGTGGCGGTGATGGCCAACGTGGCCTACATGGTCGTGTTGCTGGCAGCGACGTATGGGATCGGCCTCGCGTTGGGGGGGCGACGGCTGGGGCTGTGGAGCACCGCCCTGGTAGCGTTCATCCCCCTGGTCTTCTCCATGTCCCGCTACTCCTACTCCGAGTTCGCCCTGACGGCTCTGGTCGCCCTGAGCCTCTGCTCCCTCCTCGCCAGCCGGCGGTTCGAGAAAAAGGGCTGGTCGGTGGTGCTGGGGGCCTCGTTGGGGCTGGGGGCTTTGACCAAGCAGATCTTTGTGATCTATGTCCTGGGCGCTGTGGCGGTGGTCTTTTTCCAGGCCGGGTTGCCCCGCCGGGTCTGGACCCGGCTGCGGGCCGGGCCCCACCCCCGCCTGCGGGACGTGGGGCTGGCCCTGGGGGGAGGGCTGCTGCTGGCTGCTCTGTGGTACTGGCCCAACCGGGAGGCGGCCCAGGCGTTGGCCGGCGGGAACTGGCTGTTCCCCATCTGGTGGTTCCTGGCAGCCGGCGCGATCTTGTTTGTTTTGCAGCCCTCCAGCCCGGAAACCAACCTGGGGGCCTGCTGTTTCATCGCCCTGTCCGCGGTCTCTCTTTGGTACCTGCCCCACGTCATCGAGTTCGTCAAGCAGATCTTGTGGCTGGCCTGGGGCGTGCGCGATCCGCGGGGGCGCACCGTAGATTTTACGGACCCAACCACCTACACAGCTTACCTGCAAAGCGCCCTGTATGCCTTCTCGCCTTTCTACACGCTTTCGCTGGTCCTGGCCGCACTCCTGTCGGGGTGGGCGCTGCTTCGGCAGCGGCGTCGCCCCCTGCCGGGCCGCTGGTGGGATTGGCCGTGGTGGGCGCCCCTCGTCACAGTGCTGGTGGCCTATGCCATCCTGAGCAGTTCGATCTACAAAGAGAACCGGGCCATCACCCCGGTCCTGCCGCTGCTGGGAGTGATGCTGGTTGCCCTGCTCCTCCGCCTGCCGTGGCGGCAGTTGCGCCTGGCTTTGCTCGGCCTGGCCCTCCTCTTTGGCCTGGTGCAGTTCCTGGCCATCTCCTACACCCGGTTTCACGGGTTGGTGGACAGGACCAACTTTGGGCGGCGGATCCTGGGCCAGCCGGGTCTCTTTGCCCAGGGCCAGTATCTGGAGACGCCCGATTCGGGCGGAAACGACCCCCGCTTCTGGATCACCGGCGATGTGTTGCAACGGGTGGAGGCAATGCGGCAGCGGCAGGGCTGGGATACCCTCTCCCTGGGGGTGATCGCCTACAGCAGCCATGTGCATGTCGGCATGCTGGCCTATGAGCAACTGCTCCACTATCCGGCCATCCAGCTCGACGACCCGACGCAGACCTTTCCACAGGACTCCCCCTACTCGATGGCTTTCCGGTACGACTATGTGCTGGTGCTGGAGAACAAGAACCGGCGGCCGGCGGTGCGTGAAGGGGAGCAGCTCATCTTGAAGGAAAGGCGGGCGTTCTTTGACCAGGCGTTCGAGGAGGAGGTTGCCTATCCGCTCCCCGACGGCAGCACCGCCCACCTGTTCCGCCGCCGCTACCGTCCGGCAGAAGCGCCCGATGAGGCATCCCTGTATCAGGCCGCCGGGTACATCGGGGAAAGGGCCAAAGCAGACGATCGGACCCTGGTCGTTCCCCCCGACCTGATGCCCCCGTTCCTGGCCTGTTACTGGGGGCCGGCGCCGCTCCTGACCCTGGCCGAGGCCCGGGCGCAGGGATCGGCCCTGGCCGGGCACCCCCACATCTTTCTGGTGGCAGGGCAGGGGGCCGGCGCCGAGGTGGATGCCTTCCTGGAAGAGCGGTATGGGCCGGCGATGGACAGCGCCCGGTTTGGCGACCTGCAGGTCACGGTGTACGAGCCGTGGAAATAGCCGGGGCCGGAGGGCCAACCGGCTGCGGCTTGTTGACAGGGTTGGGACCTGGTGATACAATGCGGGCCGCTGAGAAAACCGTGGGAAACGGGCCATGTCGGATTCTGAGTTGGAAATTCTGACCGTAGAAAATCCACAGCACCTGGAGGTGCTGCGGAGCAAAGCCAAAAAGGTGCAACGGGTAACACCCCGGCTGGTCGCCCTGGCCCGGCAGATGTTGGAAACGATGCGCGCCGCCAACGGCGTCGGCCTGGCTGCGACCCAGGTGGGCGTGTTGCAACGCATTTTTGTGGCCGAACTGCCTGAAGACGAGGAAAAGAACCTGCCCCGCGAGACCTACATCCTGTTCAACCCCGAGGTCGTCAAAAGTTTTGGGGAGCAGGTCGGCTATGAAGGCTGCCTGTCCATCCCCGGCTACGTGGGCCAGGTGGCCCGCGCCGAAAAGGTGATTGTCAAGGGGCTGGATGCAGGGGGTCGGCCGGTGCGCTACAAGGCGGAGGGCTATCTGGCCCGTGTCTTTCAGCACGAAATAGACCATCTCGACGGCATTCTCTATACCGACCGGCTGACCGATCTGGCCACCTTCCGGCCGGTAGAGGTCGGCACGGAGGAGACGGCCGAGCGGGAAGCAGCCCTGGTCTGAGGCCAGGAGACCTGCGGCGATGGCCAGGATCATTACCAGATTGCGCGAGTGGAGGCAGATCGAGGCCGATCTGCACCGTATGCAGACCGCCCCGTCCGAGATAGAGTTCTGGCGGCAGGCCCAGCAGATCGCCGCCCTGGGCTCGCAGGTCGTCCCGGTCATCGTCGGCAACCTGGATCGGGCCGATGCCCGGCTGCTGGCGGCGATGGGGGCAGTGGCGGCGTTGCTCGACCGCGAGGAGGTGGTGACGGCGCTGCACCAGGCGATCCTGGAACCGCAGCGCAGCGACCAGGGGCGGATGGCCGCCATGAGCATCCTGGAGCGCTTCCTGGGGCAGCCGCCCGCCGATGAGCTGCTGGCCAGCCTGCGCGACCCGGAAGGGGCGGCCCTCCGTTCGCTGGAGGAGGTGCTGGACCGGGCCGCCGGCGCCCCAACCCTCTGGATCGAATATATCCAGGGGCTGGATCGGCAGGAGCCGGACGTGGTGCTGAGCGTGGTCCGGGCGCTGCGCCAGATGGGGAGCGAGCGCGCCGTCGAGCCGTTGCGGCTGATAGCCCAGGATGTGCGCGGGGAGATCGCTGCCGCGGCGCTGCAGGCTCTGGGCACCTTCCGCCTGCCGCAGGCGGGGTGGGCGCTGCAGACGCTGCTGCCCATTGTCCACCCCGAACTGCGGCCCACCGCCGAGCGGGCGCTGCGCAAGCTGCGGTTCGCCGGCGTGGCGGTTGAACCGCTGCCCGCCCCTGACCCGGGCTGGCGGGCCCTCGTCGGGCCGGTGGAGGGCTCGGGCCAGCGGAGCCTGTGGTTCCTCCAGCTCAATCGCCGGACGGCCCAGGTGCGATTCCTGAACGTGCTGCTGACCGACCAGGCCGGCGCCATCGAGGCTGTGGGGCAGGCCCAGGTGCCGGCCTGGATGTTGCCCCCCTCGCGGCCGGTGGGGTCCCTGCACGACCTCCCCTTGCCCGATGGCTCCGGGGCGCTGTTGATGGCAGAGGCACCGTTCGACCTGGGCCGGCGGCTGGTGGTCGAAGCGCTGGCGTACAATCGCCAGACCCAGATCCCGGTCGCCGGGGTGTTGCGGCTGCTCAGCCCCTGGCTGTGGGGGTACGGCGGCGCCGATTCCCTGCCGCCGGTTGTGCTGCCGGACCCGGGCACGGGGGCAGAGGCGCTGGTCGCCGTTTCGGACCGCCTGCTGGGCCACCCCGCCTTTCTCACCTGGACGGTGCGCAGCCAGGCCCTCTTCCGGGCGGCGGAGGAAAGCCGCCGCTATCCCGGCTGGGACCGGGAGGTGTGGGCCAGGCGGGTGGCCGGGGACCTGTTTTCCGACCCGGCCGTCAGGCAGGTGGTGAGCCGACGGCTGGTAGCCATGAGCGAATGGTTGCTGCTGACCGGCGACGAGCCGATGGCCCGGCTGGCCCTGGCCACAGCCGGGGCGATCGGTCAGGTAGCCGCATCCGATCTGCCCTTCCTACAGGCCCTGGTGCGCCGGGACCTGGAAGCGGTGTGGCGCGGCATAAAAGAGGGAACCGAACCGTTCTTCGGTCTAGAGATTGAATCAGGAGTGTAAACGATGGGAGGCTTTGGCTGGCCAGAAATTTTAATCGTCCTGGTGATCGTCGTCCTCATCTTTGGCGTGGGCAAGGTGGCCGACATCGGCCCGGCCCTGGGCAAGGCGATCAGCGGCTTTAAAAAGGCCGTGAAGGAAGAGGAAGAAGAGGAGAAACCGGCGGAAAAGCCGGGGCAGGAAAAACCGGAATAGTAAAGCGTAAAGGGGGGGTCAGATCACCCTGGGTACCCGCGCCAGGATCTCGCTGACCACCTCATAGTTGATGGTGCCCAGCCGTTCGGCCACCTCTTCGGCGGTGATGCGTTCGTTTCCCTGCCGGCCGATGAGGACCACTTCGTCTCCCTGCCGCACGTCGGGGATGGCGGTGACGTCAATCATGGTCTGATCCATGCACACCCGCCCGACGATGGGGGCTCGCCGGCCACGCACCAGCACCTCCCCCCAGTGGCGTGGCGCCCGGCGAAAGCCATCGGCATAGCCCACCGGCAACACGGCGATCCGCTGCCAGCCGTCGGTGCGATAGGTATTGCCATAGCTGATAAAGCTGCCCGGCGGCAGGGTTTTGACCTGGGCCACCTGGGTCTTGAAGGTCAACGCCGGACAAAAGTCGGGTGGGCAGGGAACCTGGGGGGAGGGGTGCAGGCCGTACATGGCGATGCCCAGCCGGACCATGCTAAAGTAGCTCTCCGGCAGGGTCAGGATGGCGGCCGAGTTGGCAGCGTGGACCAGGGGGAATTTTATTCCCACGTCGGCCAGCGCCGCCAGCGCCTGGCGGAAGCGCTCGATCTGCCAGCGGGTGTAGCGGGGGTCGCTGTCGGCCACGGAAAAGTGGGTAAAGATGCCCTCCAGTTCCAGGCCGGGCAGCGCCGCCAGGTCCTGGACAAAGGGCACGACCTGGTCGGGCAGCAGCCCCAGGCGGCCCATGCCGCTGTCCACCTTGACGTGGACCCGCACCCGGCGGTCCAGTTCCCGGGCGGCCCGGCTCAGCGCCCGGGCCACGTCGAGGTCAAAGACCGTGGCCGACAGGTCGTTCAGCACCAGTTCGCGGGCCTGCCAGGCCGGAGTAAAGCCCAACACCAGGACCGGGGCATGGATGCCGGCCCGGCGCAGCGCCGCCCCCTCGTTGATGCTGGCCACCCCCAGGTAGCGAGCCCCATTGTTCAGCGCCGTGCGGGCCACCCGCACCGCTCCGTGGCCGTAGCCATCGGCCTTGAGCACGGCCAGCACGGCCACCGCCGGCCCCACCATCTCGACCACCCGCCGCACATTGTGGGCGATGGCCTCCAGGTCCACCTCCACCCAGGTGGGCCGGCCGGGGCGGAGCAGCCGGACCTTCTGCCAGCCGGCCGTCTGCCGCACCAGGGCGGCGGCGGCCTGGCCGGGATCGGCCAGCAGGGCAGCGACCACCTGCTCCAGGCGCGATTCCACCGCCCCTTTGACCAGCACCGTGTCGCCTGCCTCCAGCCGCCCGGCTATCCCCCGAACTGTATCCTCGGCGGTGTAGGTCACCAGCACCCGCTCGGCGGGCAACCCGGCCGCCACGGCCTGCCCGGCGATCTGCCGGGCGACATCGCCCTGGGCCACCAGCCAGTCGGCCACCTGGGCGGCCCGCTGCCCTACCCGCCGACAGGCCTCGGCCTCAAAGCTGCCGGTGTCCAGCAGGTCGCCCAGGATGGCGAACCGCCGGCCACGGCGGAAGAGGTCCAGGGTATCCAACGCGGCCAGCATGGAGGCCGGGCTGGCGTTGAAACTGTCGTCCAGCAAAAGGCTGCCGTGGACCCCCGGCAGCGGGTTGAGCCGCCCCGGCAAGGGCCGGACTCCGGCCAGCGCCTCCAGCGCTTCTTCCAGCGGAACCCCCAGGACCAACCCCACCGCCACGGCGGCCAGCGCCGCATAGAGGTTGTGCCGGCCCAGGAGCGATAGCCGCACCCGCAGTTTGCGCCGGCCCCGCAGGCCCGGCACGGCAAAGTCGCGGACAAAAACGGTAAAAGAGAGCCCCTCCGGATCGGCCTCGACCGCCCCGGCCACCAGGTGTGCGTCGGGGTCCAGGCCGTAGGTGAGGACCTGCGCCCGGGTGCGGTTGGCCATCGCCCGGACGCGCGGGTCGTCATAGTTGAGCACCGCCACACCACCGGCCGGCGCCGGGGGCAGCGCCTCGACCAGGCGGCCCTTTTCTGCGGCAATCGCTTCCAGCGAGCCAAGGTAGGCCAGGTGCGTCTCGTTGACCGACGTCACCACGCCGATCCGGGGCCGGGTGAGGGCCGCCAGGTCCCGGATTTCATCCAGGCCGTCGCAGGCCATTTCCAGCACTGCCACCTGGTGCTCTGCCTCCAGCCGGCCCAGGGCGATGGGCAGGCCGTAGCGGTCGTTGTAGCTGCCATAATTGGCAAAGACGGGATAGCGGCGGGAAAGGACGGCTGCCGTCAGTTCCTTGGTCGTCGTCTTGCCGCTGGAACCGGTGATGCCCACCACGCACGGCCGCAGCCTGTCCAGGACCAGGCGCGCCCAGTCGAGGAGGGCCTGGCGGGTGTCGTCCACGACGATGCAGGTCACGCCGTACGGCTCCAGGTCGAAGGGGCGCTGGCAGAGCACACCGGCCGCCCCACCGCGGGCGGCTTCCAGGATATAATCGTGGCCGTCGCCCTTGTCGGTGACGACGGCCAGAAACAGTTCGTCCGGCTTGAGCAGGCGGGTATCGTAGCAGAAATCGGCGAACGCCTGGGCAAAAACCGGCCCGTGGACCCTCCCGCCGGTCGCCGCCAGCAGGTCGGCCAGAAAGATCAATCCCCCTCCTGGCTCCCGCTCTCGAAAGATGGCACCGGAGGCATGGGCGGGGCGATCCCGCTCCAGTCAGCGGTGGGCATAGGCGGGGCGATCCCGCTCCAGTCCACGGTGGGCATGGGTGGGGGTTCCGGCATGGGGATGGACGCCACGCGGCCGACCTCGGCCCACAGGGCTTCAGCGTCCAGATGGGGCATGGGCAACGGTTCGGGGAACGGGACCTCCAGGTTGCCGCTCGTCACCGGCGTCGGTCTGGCGATGACGGTGGAGTGCACCTCGACCCCCTTGCCCACCTCGATGCGCCCCACCTCGACGGTGGTGATCTGGATCGGTTCGTCGAGTTTCGAGCGGGCGGGCGCCGGCCGGGCAGCCGGGCCGGCTGGGGCTGCAGCCCCTGGCTCCTCCAGGCGGGCGCCGCACCTGCGGCAGAAGCGCCCGCTCTGATTTGCAGCTCCACAGCGGGGGCAGCGGCCTGAGGGGGCCGGGGGTCGTTTCTTTTTGAGGGCCGGCGCCAGGGTGACGGCGCCAAAGGCGGCCAGGAACGACCCGACATCGGGATAGCGCTGCGCCGGGTCCTGGGCCAGGGCTTTGAGCAGCACGTTGTCCATCTCTGCCGGTACGTCGGGGTTGAAGCGGCTGGGGGGCTGGACCTGCCCCTTGACCACCAGCGGCCCGCGCTTGGTCAGCAGGCTATAGGCTATCGCCGCCAGGGAATAGACGTCGGCGCGGGGGTCGGCCGACCCGCCCGCTGCCCGTTCGGGAGCCAGGTAGGGCGAAGCGGTTTGCTTGAGTTGCGCCCCCACCAGCTCCAGCAGTTCGGCCAGCCCCAGATCGGTGACGGCCACACGCCCATCCTCCTGCACCAGGATTGTGTCGGGGGTGAGGGAACCGTGGAGGACCCCCTTGCGGTAGGCATGTTCCAGCGCCTGGCCGACCTGCATCACCAGGTCGGCGGCGGCATCCACGGCCCACGGCTGGTCGAGCTTTTCCGCCAGAGGCCGCGCCCGCTCGACGGCACGGGTTACCAGGTAGGGCAGGCCGGCCTTGTCGCCCACCTCCTGGGTGGCGGCGATGTTGGGATGGTTGAGCTGGCGGATGGCGTTGGCCAGTTGCCGGAACCTTTCGGCGATCTGGGGGTCGCTGCCCAGCAGCCGGGGCAGCACCTTGATCCACACCTGCTGCCGGGTATCGGGGGTCTGGCCGCTAAACAGGACATAGCCCTCTCGCTGTCCCACCAGCTTGAGCGATTTGTAGCTCTCGATGACTTGTCGAACCAGGTCACGCATGATCCCTCCCTTCCTGATCTACAGCGGGCCTATCCCCGCCGACCTCCTGATCGAGCCAGTGCAGGTAAGCCTGGCTGCCGCCGACGATGGGCAGGGCAATGACCTCCGGCACCTGGTAGCTGTGGAGCGCCTGGACGCGCCGCACCAGGTCTGCCAGTCGGTCACGGCGGCTCTTGGCCACCAGCAGCCACTCCTGGTCCCGCTGCACCCTGCCCTCCCAGCGGTACACGGAGGTTATGCCGGGGACGATGTTCACGCACGCGGCCAGCCCGTCGGCGACCAGGGTCTGGGCCAGGCGTTGGGCTTCCTCCGGCGAACCGGCGGTCATCAGGACCACCACCGCTTCGGACATTGCACCCTCCCTCCCCATCATAACTATCCAGGCTGCGCCGGAAGGTGCCTGGCACTTGTAGAATTGAAAGTGCCAGGCACCTGAGTAGTTCCCCGTCGGACCAGGCGGAATCGGCCAACGGAAACGATGCCGAACTCATCTGGCTCTTCACGGTCGTCAAACTCAACCATCGCTATCGTTCCATCGGCGAGGGCTTTGATGGCAAGTACACGACGGCTTAGCCCCGCAAACTCTTGCCGGACGAGCCTGGCCATCTGAGCAAGTTGGATACGCCCAATCATCTCGCTTTCAGTATGCAGATCCTTCCTCGTAGTGACACAGAAACACCTCCAGAATCACCTCATCATATCGGGACAGAGTTTGGGTGTCGGTGCTACGGGTCCCCTTGGGCGGGGTACGGCCCGGATTCCTTTCAGGCATTCGCGTTTCCTCCGATTTCTGGGCGTCTGAGGATCAGGACATTCTCCTCTAAATCCTGCCCTGTCGTAGTAGAGCGGCGGGTACGCCAGAGTTCGATGCCCTCTACTTTGTAGCCTGCCTTGATCGCCACATCCGCCAGCAACTGCGCCGTGTGGATGGGGACTCGAAAGAATGACATTGACCACATATGCACAGCGGGCTCCGGGGCGAAGCCTGGGCTGCAGAGCCACAAGGTGTCGGTACATTCCGCCAAAGTATAATCGGGTGACACGATGATAAAGGCGCTCAAAACCGGGCGTTTTGCTTAACTGCAGCCGTCTTTTTTCTATTTCTTCGGCTATGCAAGCAACCGATGGAATGTCGTTAACGTAAATATCATCATTATCGCCAACAAAGACATTCCGGGTATTACTTCGC
Organism: Anaerolineae bacterium; assembly: GCA_034435455.1. Lineage (GTDB taxonomy): Bacteria > Chloroflexota > Anaerolineae > JAAYZQ01 > JAAYZQ01 > DAOTXL01. The sequence goes on along the minus strand of DAOTXL010000024.1, from coordinate 38,878 downwards.
AGAAGGCTGGACTTGAGGGCGCGTAGATCCTGTCTGGTCGTAATGAGGCCAAGTAGAACACTTTCCAGACGTGTACTGCGCGTATAGTCCTTTTCATTGGGATATGGCGGCGAGGTGATGACAATTCCGATAGGTGGGCAATTCTCCAGGGAAGAGAGTGTACGTGCGTCGTCCTTGAACACATAGGCTGGCGGGAAAGGGTGTTGTTGTCTGGGGAGAATGGTCTGAAGATCTGAAATCATCCGTGTAACTGTAACGACAAACGCACCCAATACATCGGCATCCTCGCGGGGAGGGAGACGATATACCTCCGGTCCAAATCCTACGTTGCCGGCAGTTGTCACTATCGTATTCGCAAGAGCCAGGATCATAAACTCGCGAATGTCTTGCCGGAGCACGCTTTTCTCAATAGCATAGCGAAGGGCCAAGACACGCAACAGAGGCTTTTTGCTGATGAATCCGTCTGGGATCAGAGCTACCGCCCTGGGCGGGAGTAGATCATCGGGATCAAAATCGGTCGCTGTTAATCCAGCATCACCAGCCTCACTCCCCAGTACTTGAGGACCAAAGAGGTTTAACTGATGGGTTACCTCCGCTATAGGGGATAGATGAACACGCCCAAGACATGCAGTAGCAAGTTCCAGGACATCATTGAGCCTCGACTGTACTTCAGCGAGATCCAGATCCCACGCGAGTTTGACCCGAGTAGCCAAAACCGAAATGGGGTTCGCATCGGTGCTCAGGGTGGAGAAACCTCGCAACCGCGCTTCCACAGGGGTCGTGGCTGTTCCGCAGAACGGGTCAAATACCCAATCTCTGGTTGGATCTGCTTCCAGGACCTTCAAGTACTCGCGTACGAGGTGCGGTGGATAACCAAGCACAAAGCGATACCAGCCGTGATTCGCCCCGTCCTCCGATTGAAGCCGGTTTTTAGCGACATAATCTTCTGCGATTCTTAGCTCTTCGCTCGACATGGCCTTTCTCCTGGCCTTGCGAAGGTTGTTCGCCGGGCGAATTCCATCCCTGTTAGCATCCTGGCCCGGCCCCATAGCCTTGATCCGGAAGCGAGCCTGCCATAAGGTCAAAGTACCATGACTAAAAACCCAACCTCCGCTCCTTCAGGCTGACAAACCGTTGCCGACCGATAATCAGGTGGTCCACGACCTCCACGCCCAGCAGCCGGCCGGCCTCGGCGATCTGCCGGGTCACGGCCACATCTTCCGGGCTGGGGGTGGGGTCGCCGGAGGGGTGGTTGTGGACGACGATGAGCGAGGCGGCGTTGGCCCGGATCGCCTCGCGGAACAGCTCTCCCACCCGGATCAGGCTGGTGTTCAGGGAACCAATGTAGACGGTGGGGGAGGCCAGCACGTGGTTTCTGGTGTCGAGGAGCAAGACCCGCATATGCTCCTGCTCCAGCAGGCTCATCTCCGACATGACCAGACTGGCTGCGTCGGCCGGGGAGCGGACCTGCGGCCGTTCTTCGGGGGATTCGGCCAGCAACCGCCGGCCCAGCTCCAGGGCGGCTTTCAGTTGCGTGGTCTTGGCCGGCCCCAGGCCCCGTTCTGCAGCCAGTTCGGCGGTGTTGGCCCGGGCCAGCCCTGCCAGCCCCCCATAGCCGCTGAGCAGCCGTTGCGCCAGCCGCACGACATTCTCGTCGCGGGTGCCGGTGCGCAGGATGATGGCCAGCAGTTCGGCGTTGGAAAGGGCATTGGCCCCATAGTGCAACAGCCGTTCGCGGGGCCGTTCGCTGCTGGGCAGCTCTTTGATCGTCAGGTTGTATTCCGCCTTGCTGCTCATGGCTCAGACTCCTCGCCGGGGTGTGCTTCCCAGGTGCCGGCTGCCCTTCATTCTACCCGATGGCCGGGTTGATGTCAAAGTTGGCCGGCGACCGATCGCAACGGCGGTGGGCATGGGCCTGTTCCAGACTGGTCAAAATCGGCTTTCTGAGGTACAATGGGGTCGATCTCTGGGAACGGAAGGCGTAGCGATGAACCCAAAAGACAGGGCGGAGGCCGAGCAAGAGAACGTCTTTTGTCCGGAGTGTGGTACGGAAGAAAGCGGCTATTTCTGCCGGAACTGCGGCACGCTGCTGCGGGGCGGGGAGATGGTCCTGTGCCCCCGCTGTCATCAGGTGGTGCCCGATGCCGAGTATTGCAACCGGTGTGGACAGAGCCTGGGCGGCCTGGCCTTGCAACTCCAGCAGTTGGCCAAGGCCGGTGAGGCGTTCTGGGTGACCTCTGAACCCACCGCCGCCGCTGCGACCGCCGAACCGGCCCTGTTCCGGCCCGACGAGTCGGTGCCGGTGGTGCCGGCCGAGCTCCCGGACTGGCTGGAGGAATTGAACGCTGCCCTTCCTGCCCCCCAGATCCAGCCGCGCATCCACCCGGCCCTGAGGCCTATCGAAGAGGGACACCAGGCCGGCCGGCCCCGCACCTTTTTTGCCATCGCCGTCCTGCTGATGTTTCTCCTGCTGCTGGGCCTGGTCGTGGCGGCCGTCCTTGCGCTGTTGCTCCGCGGCGGCTGATCGCCGGGCGGGCGGAATTGACAGGCCGGGCGAATAGAGGTAAAATAGAAAATGCAGGCCCCCGTGGCGGAACAGGCATACGCGGCAGGTTGAGGACCTGTGCCCGAAAGGGCGTGGAGGTTCAAATCCTCTCGGGGGCACCAGGAGACGTGGGGCGGGGCGAGGGCACCTCGCCCCAACTTTTTGTAGACTGCGCTTGGGTGTCTGTGTGAAAAGCCGGTTTCCCGTGTCGCGATCGAACGGACAGAGCAGGGGGCTGGTCCGCCTGGCACCCTGGGCCTTGATCCTGACCTTGGCGGCCTTTGAGGCGGTCAACAACTGGGCCTGGCTCTCCCGAAACACCGTCATCCCAGGCTGGGACCGGCCGGCACACCTGGGCCGCTCGCTGGCCTATTACGCGGCGCTGACCCCCCTCACCTGGCAGGGTTTGTTCCAGGCTACAGTGCTGGACTCGATCCGCCCTCCCCTCTTCCCGGCCTCGGCCACACCGCTGTACTGGCTGTTCGGCCTGTCCGAGGACGTGGCGACGATGGTCAACGTCGTCTACTGGCTGGTTCTGCTGGCTTCTATCTATGGCCTGGGCGCCCACCTGGGCGGGTGGCGGCTGGGCATGGCCGGGGTGCTCCTGACGGCGCTGACGCCGCTGCTGTATGCCATGTCGCGCTCGTTCTACTTCGAGTTCGCCCTGGCGGCTATGGTGGCCCTGGCCCTCTATCTGCTGGTCGCCAGCCGGGGGTTTGAGCAGCGGCGGGCCTCTCTGGGCTTTGGCCTGGCCCTGGGCCTGGGCTTCCTGACCACCCGCACCTATCCTGTCTTTGTTGCCCTGCCGGTCGCCGTCGCCATCCTGCGCTCCGGGGTGATCCGCTCCCTGTGGCGCCGGTTGCAGGGGGGAGTGCGGCTCTCCCTGGCCGATCTCCTTCTGGCCCTGGGCGGCGGGGGGGCCCTGGCTGCCTTGTGGTACTTTCCCAATCGCACCCAGGCGCAAGACCTGGTCCTGGGGATGTGGCTCTTTCCGGCCTGGGCGGCGCTGGTCGCCGCGACGATCTATCTGCTCCTGCGCCGCCCCAAGGACCCGGGCGTGAATTGCCTGTCGGCTTTGAGCCTGGCGGTGACGGTGGCCTCATTGTGGGCCCTGCCCCGCATCGAGTTCGTGCGCCGGGTGCTGCTCTATGGCTATGGCGTGGGCGACCCTCGGGGCCGCAAGCTGGACCTGACGAGCATTTACACCTATACCTACTATCTGCGTGTCACCGTCAACGAAGGGTTGGGGCTGGTTCTGGCGACGCTGCTGATCGGGCTGGCCGCTGGCGCTCTCCTCTGGCTGATCAAGAAACGTCCCTCCTGGCGCATCTTGTGGCAGGCCGATACCGGCTGGTGGGTGCTGGTCCTCTGGCCGGTCGGGGCCTATCTGTTTCTAACCCTCTCTATCTACAAAGAGGGGCGGGCCTTCACCCCGGCCCTGCCGCCCCTGGCGTTGCTCCTGGCGGCGGGCCTGGTGCGCCTGCCCTGGCGACGGGCGAGCCGCATCCTGTTGGGCCTGGCCGTGGTCTGGGGGCTGGTCCAGTTTTTCGTCGTCTCCTATCCCGAGGCCAACGGCCCGGCCCGTCAGACCCGCTTCTGGTCGCCGTTGCTGGGCCAGGCCGGGTTGTTCGCCGGGGGCACCCACATCGAACTGCCCGACGCCGACAGCACCGACCCCGGCTACGCCATCCAGGCCGACGTGCTGGCCCGCGCCGATGCCCGGCGGCAGGTGATGGGTCGGGATACGGTGCGGCTGGGGGTGCTGGCCCACACGCCCCAGATCCATGCCGGCAGTTTCCTCTACCCCACCCTGACCCGCTACCAGGGCATCGTCGTGACCGACCTGGCCCCCAACTACGAGGGCGGCGACCCGCTGCCCCGGCTATACGGCTACGAATACCTGCTGCTGACCCGCCTCAACCAGGAACCGGACGAACAGGTCCAGGCAGCCATTGAGCGCATCCTCACCAGCCCACCACCGCTGTTTGCCGACGCCTTTGCCCTGGAAGCAGCCTATCCCCTACCCAACGGCGACACCGCCTCTCTCTACCGGCTCCGCTACTGGCCCGACCCGGCCCTGCCCGATGCTTACGTGTCCGATTTCACCAAGTTCCTGTCCGATGTGGCCCGCCCCGGCGATGCGCTGCTCCTGGTCCCGCCGGAGCTGCTGGCCCCCGTGAGCCGCCACGGCAGCGGTGAGGCCGAGATCTACCTGCTGCCCGATCCGGCCGAAGCCCCTGCCCGACTGGAATCGCTCAGCCGCAGCCATCGCCGCCTGTTTGTCCTTTTGGGCGAAAACGAAGGAACCGTAGAAAGATGGCTAAACCGCCATGCGTACCGTGCCGACGACCGGTGGTTCGGCAGCCTGCGGCTGGCGCTGTATGGCACCACCGCCCTGCCGCCGCCTGACCAGCCTGCCGAGATGTCAGGCGCGCATTTCGGCGATTGTATCGAACTGACCGGCACGGACCTGCCGGACCAGGAGTTTCGGCCTGGCGACGTGGTACCGTTGACCCTCTTCTGGCGGGCGTATCGGCCTGTCACGGGCAATTTCAAGGTGTTCGTCCACCTGTTGAACGCCGAGGGGCGGCTGGTCGCCCAGCGCGATAGCGAGCCGGTCGGCGGCCAACACCCCACCGCCGCCTGGCAGGTGGGCGAGTCGGTCATAGACCGCTACGGCGTGCTCCTGCCCGATGGCCTGCCGGCGGGCCGCTATCGGCTCATCGTCGGCCTGTATGTCCCCTCCGATGAGGGCCGGCTGCCGGTGACGGCCGCCTCTGGGGCACCGGCGGGCGACCACCTGGGGGTGGGCACGGTCACCGTGGGCCGGTGAAAGGAGGACGACCATGTCTCACGGCCGGGAGTTGGGGTACAAATATTTCGACCTGATCCAGGCCCTGTTCGTCGCGGTGCTGCTCATCAGCAACGTCGCTTCGAGCAAAATCTTGTTGTTGGGGCCGTTCACCTTCGATGGGGGGACGGTGCTATTCCCCGTCAGCTACATTTTCGGCGACATTTTGACCGAGGTATACGGCTACCGCCGCAGCCGGCGGGTGATCTGGACCGGATTCGGCTGCGCAGCCCTGATGGCCGCCGTCCTGGCCCTGGTGGGGGCGCTGCCGCCGGCGCCCGGCTGGGAGCACCAGGACGCCTACCTGGCCATCCTGGGCACCACGCCGCGCATCGTCCTGGGGTCGCTCCTCGCCTACTTTGCCGGGGAGTTCAGCAACTCTTACACCCTGGCCCGGATGAAGGTCCTGACAAAAGGCCGCTGGCTGTGGACGCGGACCATCGGCAGCACGCTGGTAGGCGAGGGGGTGGATACCCTGCTCTTTGTGACCATTGCCTTTGCCGGGACGCTGCCCTGGCCGCTGTTCTGGAGCATCGTCGTTTCCAACTATGTGTTCAAGTGTGGCGTGGAAGCGGCCATGACGCCGGTCACCTATCGGATCACCGACTTTTTAAAGCGGGCGGAGCAGGAGGATGTGTACGACGTGGACACCGACTTTAACCCCTTCCGGCTGGCCACATAGCCCAAGAGGTCAAATGCCCGACCCCACCCCTACCCCTCTCTCTCCGCGGAGAGAGGAGGTAGGGGCAGCCCTCGCGGCTGCCCAGGGGATACCATCCGCCACCTATTTTCAAAGAAGCCGGGGGGGAGAGGAATTGTCGAGAGACCGTGGAGGTATGAACCATGCAACGTGAATTGACCACCCCCTCCCCGCTCCTGAACGAGCGGGGCGAACTGGTCCAGGTTGGCTGGGCCAGGCAGCCGCTCCTGGACTGCAACCTGGAAAAGGTCGGCTTTTACCGGCTCCGCTTTCTCCAGCCCCTGCGTCTCAAACGGTGGGACTATTACGGCCTGACCACGCCGACCCACTATTTTTCCTTTACCCTGGCCGACCTGGGCTACGCCGGGCAGGTCTTTGCCTACGTGGTGGATTTCCAGGAACGACGACACCAGGAGGAAACGCTGACCTTGCCCCTGGCCCGGGGCATCACCCTGCCGCGCAACAGCACCGAGGGCACCGCCTCTTTCGACAACGGCCGGGTGCGCCTGACCTTCACTGCCGAGCCGGCGGGTCGGCGTCTGGCCGTGGCCTGGCCGGGCTTTGCAGGGCAGGGCCTGAACGCCGAACTGCGGCTGGGGCTGTCGCCGACGCACGAATCTATGACCATCGTCATCCCCATCCCCGGCAAACGCTTCTACTACAACCGCAAGATCAACTGCCTGCCGGCCGAGGGTTGGGTGGAATACCAGGGCCGGCGCTTCGAGGTCCGCCCAACCGGATGTCTGGGCAACCTCGACTGGGGCCGGGGCGTGTGGGAGTACCGCTCCTTCTGGGTGTGGGCCAGCGCCTCGGCCTTTCTACCCGACGGGCGCACTCTGGGGCTGAACCTGGGCTTTGGCTTTGGCGACACCTCGGCGGCGACCGAAAACGCCATCATCCTCAACGGCCGCCTCCACAAGCTGGGTGAGGTGCGCTTTAACTACGACCCGGCCAACTTTATGCGCCCCTGGCACATGGCCTCCCCCGACGGACGGCTGGACCTGGAGTTCGCGCCCTTTTATGACCGGACGGCTCGGACCAACCTGCTGCTCATCGCCAGCGAGGTGCACCAGATGTTCGGCCACTATGCCGGCACGGTGACCACCGATGATGGCGAAACGATCGCGGTGGACGGCATCGTCGGCTTTGCCGAGGAGCACCACGCCCGGTGGTAGGGACCATGAGCCAGGATGAACCTGCCGGGGCAACGCCCGAGCTGTCCCTGTTGCCCGAAGACCTGCCCCCCGACCATCGCTCCGGCTTTGTGGCGGTGGTGGGCAAGCCCAACGTGGGCAAGTCCACCCTGATGAACGCCTACCTGGGGCAAAAGATCGCCATCGTCTCCGAGAAGCCGCAGACGACGCGCAACCGGCTGCTGGGCATCCTGACCCTGGAACGGGCGCGGGGCGATGCCGCCGATGCCCAGATCATCTTTGTGGACACGCCGGGCATCCATCAACCCCTGCACAGGCTGGGCCGGTATATGGTCGAGACGGCCGTGCGGGCCATCCCCGACGCCGACCTGGTGCTCTTTTTAACCGACATTTCTCAGCCGCCCGACGAGGAGGACCGCCAGATCGCCGCCCTCTTGCGCCAGCGATGCCACGCGCCGGTCCTCCTGGTCCTGAACAAGGCCGATTTGCTCTCGCCGGAGGAGGCCGCCGGCCATGCCAGAGCGTATCAGGATTTGGGCGATTTCCGCCCATTCCTCATCTCTGCCCTGCGTGGCGACAACCGCGACCGTCTGCTGGAGGCGATCATCGAGCGGCTGCCTCCCGGCCCTCGTTACTACCCCGAAGAGCAGGTCACCGACCAGCAGTTGCGCTTTCTGGCCGCCGAGTTGGTCCGCGAGCAGGCCCTGCGCCACCTGCATCAGGAGGTGCCCCACTCGATAGCTGTGGTCGTGGACCAGTTTCGGGAGCGCAGCGCGGAGCTGACCTACATCGGCGCCACGATCCTGGTCGAGCGCGATACGCAAAAGGCCATCGTCCTGGGCCGCGGCGGGGAGATGATCAAGCGGATCGGCGCCGATGCCCGCCGCGAGATCGAAGATCTGCTGGGCACCCGCGTCTACCTGGAGCTGTGGGTCAAGGTCCGCAAAAAGTGGCGGGAGGACGAGAAGGAGCTGCAGCGGTTGGGATATGCCCTGCCCCGCCGGGGGAAATAGCTACCGCTGCTCCTGATCGGCCGGCGCCCGGCCAGACACCGGCCTGGCGACGACGATGACCCGGTGGGAGTTGCCAGGCCATTCGTACGGCCAGCAGGTGACCAGGGTCAGCCGCTCGTCGGCGGTGGGCATGATCCATTGGGCGTTTGTCTTGCGCACCGAAAGGGGCATGCCCGCTTCCTTCAGGATATACTTTTCGGTCACAACATAGCGGTAGGCCCTGCCGTCGGCATACAGGGTGATTTCATCCCCCGGCGCCAGGTCCACCACGTAGCGAAACACCTTGCCGGCGATGTTGTGGTGGCCGGAGAGGACCACATTCCCGCCGTGGCCCGGCAGGGCCGAGTTCTTGTGCCAGCCGGCCGCATTTTCGGGCACGACCCACTCGGAGAGGAAGGTGCCCTGGCGGCTGACCAATTCCCAGCCCATCGGCACCACCCGGGCGTCTAACCCGATGGCCGGGGCGACGATGCGGGTGGGGGGGGCGTGGGCCGGCGGCAGCAGGCCGGCGGTGGGCACCGGTCGAGGCGGCAAGGGGGATGGCGTCACCGGCGGGCTGCCGGGCGGGGGTGTGGAGGGCGGGGCGACGGTCGGCCACTCGGGCAGGAATTCCGGTGTCGGCCCCCCGTCGGCCGGGGTAGCCGATGGCTGCGGCGCGAGGGTGGGGTCGGGGCCGGGTGGGGTTGCCGTCACGGCCGGCTGCGCCGTCGGTTCAGGGGGGGCGGTCACGGCCAGGACGACCGCCCCCGCCGCGGTGAGGGTGGGAGGGGGCGGGGCGTTCAGCCGCAACCACGCCTCCCAACCCAGGCCGGCCAGGATCAGCAACCCGCCCAGGATCAGCATCCACCTGGACAGGGCGGGCGCTACCTTTGAGAAGCCCCGCCGGTTGCACGGCGAACGGTTTTCCCGGCTCTCCATACCCTCTCCGGCAGCGGACAGGCCCATCGTTCACTGCCCCTGGAGCCACCGGCGCAGGCAGCTCAGGGAGTCGTGGAACATCTGCTGCGTGGTGGCATCGTCGGTGCTGGTGGAAAAGTAGTGCTTCAGCCCGGCGTAGGCGTGGAACTTGTAGGGCATCCCCCGGCGGGCCAGCTCGTCGGCCAATTGCACACTTTGGGAAAAGGGCGATAGTTCGTCATCCATCCCGTGCAGGAGACACAGGGGGGGCAGGCCCTGCAGGTGAAAGAGCACGCTGTACTTGAAATAGAGCTCCGGCGAGCTGTTGGGAAAGCCCAGAGCCATGAGCACCTGGTCAAAGGGCGGGCGGGTGTGGGCAGTGCCCATCTCCACGTCATGGCGGAAGGCAAAGCCGTCGGCCATGCCGCCCAGCACCAGGGCCACGTCGAACCGGTCGGTCAGCCCCAACAGGCGATAGACGTGCAGGGAGGTAAAGCTGGCCCCAACAAGGGCCAGCCGTTCCGGGTCGGCGCGGGAGGGGAGCCGGCCCTGGCGCAGGTATTCCAGGGCCGTCAGGAGGTCGGCGGCGTCGCCGTCGATGTCGGTGCCGCGCAGGGGATAACAGGCCAGCACGCTGAACCCCTGAGCGGCAAAGGGCACCGGCACGATCTCCCAGGTGAGCACCGGCCCCGGCAAGATCAGCAGCAGCGTGGGCAGCAGCCCTTCCCCCTCGACCGGTTCATAGAGCCAGCAATCGTTGATCCGCCGGCCGGCCCGTTCGAAGCTAAAGTTAGTGCGCCGGGCCTGGCCGGGCAGTGGGGCGATGGTTTCGGCCACCAGGGTCGGGCTGATGAGGAGCGATCCGTTCACGGCGATCTCCGGTGGTTGGGCAGGGATGAGGGTCAGGTCCACCTTTTGCCTTTCGCGCCCTGCCCGCACCGCGACCGTGTGCTTTTTGCACAGGCCATCGAGGCAGGTTTGGGGCAGGGCGTCCTCATATCCGCGCTTGCCGGCCACCGGCACATAGCGGCCCGGTGGCACATCGGCCAGGCGGTAGTATCCATCGGGACCGGTCTCAGCGGCATAGGTGTCGCCCGCCGGCGAGGCCACCAGCACCACTGCGCCGGCAAGGGGTCGCCCCTCGACGTCGCGGACCGTGCCGGTGATGCTGCCCGGCGGCTCGTCGCGGTGAACCTTGGGACCGCCCATCAGCCGGACAAGCCTGTAGTGGAGGATATTGCGCAGGCCGGTCACCTGAGCGTCGGTGCTGTAGCCGAACCACACCGCGGCCAGGAGCAGCAGCCCGGCCCCGAGCGGCAGGAGCCGGCGCAGGTGTTTGCCCATCTGGCCGTCCGTTCACCAGCGGTCGCGGATGCCCTCACGGGGCACCGCCGGTTTCCGGCCGGGGATCAGGAACATCAGCACCACGAGCCCCGCCGCAATCCAGGCGGCGACAGCGACGATGAGCGTGGCGCTGTGTTTGACGGCGATGCCGGCGAAAGCCCAGACAATGACCGCCAGGTAGACCACCTCGCCCCGGGTCAGGCGGATCAGCAGGGTGATGGCTGTGGCGACGGCCAGCATGATGACCGCCCACCATTCAGGGGCAAGCCCCCAGCGATCCCAGTGGAGGTAGTCCAGCAGCGAGGTGGCGTTGGCGATGGTGGCTACGGTGATCCAGCCCAGGTAGAGGCTGAACGGCACATGGGTCAACCACATCCCGGCGGCGGAGGTCCGGCAGCGGCCGATGCCCAGGGTGAGGTAGATGGCAATCAGGCACAGCAGCAGCGCGCCCATGGCCACAAGGGTCCACACAAAGAACTCATAGTGCCACAGGAACAGCCAGGCGATGTTGGCCGCGCAGCTCACGACATAGAGCCAGCCGCTGCGCTGCAGGCGGGGGTTGTCCCGCTGCGAAGGCAGCGCCTGGTAGACGGAATAGCCGATCAGGGCCAGATAGATCACCCCCCAGATGGCAAAGACATAGCCGGCCGGCACAAAGTAGACCTGGAACCGGTCCGAGATCTCGCCGGTAGTCTGGCCGTTGAGGGGCAGGGCATTGGCCAGCCCGTTCACAACGATCACACCCAGCGTAGACAGGACGACGGCGATCTGCCTGATGATATTTTTCATAACCATTTCCTCCATGACCACCCTCTGGGCAATGAATGGTCAAGAACTATCCCTGACTCATCCAGGTTACCAGGCCGCCGCTTCACTCCCGCGCCGCTTCCAGCAGCCTGACCACCTGGAACCCGGACACCTCCTCGGCCTGCCGGAGCTTTTCGAGGACCTGGCGGCAGGCGGCGAGCTTCTCATCCGCTTCCTCCCCGGTCCATTCCGGATCGGCGCCGATCTGGATGGCGGCCACGGCCATCATCCAGTCCAGCAGTTGCCCAAAAGCCTCGTGGTTGAACCATAGCACCCCCCGATAGCGGTTGACCTGGAGGAACCGCTGGACCTCGCCATCCTTGAGCCAGGAGGTCAGGATCTGATAGGCCCGGTCCTCTCCGGTGATCCCCAAATCAAACCATTGTTGGTGGCTGATGAGGATTTTCACCGTCCCCACCGCCCACCAGGCCGCCCCCTCGTCCAGTCCCAGCTCCTGGAGCGCGCCGGCCAGCAGTTTGCCCAGCAGCCACTCATCCAGCCAGCTCCGGCTCTGCGCCGCCCAGTCGGTTTCAGTCACGACCTTGCCCAGGGCGTGGGTGAACAGCCAGCCCAGCAGTGTGCCCCACACTCCGGGTGTCGGGCGTAAAGAGTAAAACGTAAGGCGTAAAGCGGAAAGCGTAAAACGTAAAGCGTAAAATGCACCTAGCTTGCGGCCTATCTCCTGGGCAATCGCTTCCGGGTCCCCGTTGCCGCTGGTCAAGTTCTGGATCTCGCGCAGCAGGGTCAGCGCCCGGCGTTCGGCTTCGGCGATCACGCCGGCGTCTACCCGCCCGTCCGGTCCTGTCACCCGGCTGTCCATCAGATGGCGCAGGTAGCCGGCATTGACCAGTTCGCGGAACGGCCCGTGGATCGGTTGCAGGAACAGTTCGTGCAGCGCTTCTTCGATGCCGGGCACGCCCCGTCCGTTCAGATAGGCGGCCAGTTGGGCATACTGACGCCATTCGTTATCCGGCACCTCACGCCAGTCGAGAAAGACATGGCGCTTGTAAGCATCCAGTTCCACATACAGCCCGTTTTCGCACAGCTCCTGGCTGTTGCGGATATATTCCAGACCGGTGACCTGGTCGCGGAACAGGCAGAAATAGTTGGGGTCGTCATGCAGCCCCAGGCCATCGCCCAGGGTGCGTTGGACCAGCTTGCGTAGGTCGCCCTGCCCGGTTTTGACGGCATAAGCCACCGATGTTTTGATCCAACCCTGCGCCGTGGCATACCTGTTGTGATAGACAACCAGTGCTCGTTCTTCTCCCATCCGATTGGAGTAGGCAAAGACATCCTCGTTGACGTGGCCTTCTGGGGTAAAAAAGTCGTACAGCAGGAAATCTTGAACGTCGGCAAACAGATAGCGGCGGTGCAGCAGCGGAAAGATCTCGCGTTCGTGCCGCTCCACCAGTTGGCGGTCCGGCTCTTCGTTCCAGTAGGCGCGGCGGTACTCCATGCCATACTTTTCGGCCAGGCCCTCCACCTGGCCATGGCCGAACATCGGCAGCCCTGGCAGGGTGGCCATCAGGGTGCAGATGCCGAAATATTTGTCCTCTTTGCCAAACTGGACAATGGCCGTCTCTTCGTCGGGGTTGTTCATAAAGTTGACGAACCGCTTGAGGATCTCGGGGTCAAATTCCAGGGTGTTCTTGATCACCTGGCGGTATTTGGCGTTCTCCTCGTCGCGCAGCATGTGCATGAAGGCGCTGTTGTAGACGCGGTGCATGCCCAACGTGCGCACGAAATAACCCTCCAACAGCCAGAAGGCTTCAGCCAGCAGCAGGGTATCGGGGGCCTCGGCGGCCACCCGGTCCACCACTTCGCGCCAGAACTCGGTCGGCATGGCCGCGTCGAACTGCTCCCGGGTCAGGCCGTGCTCGGCGCGGGTGGGGATGGCCCCCCCGGTGCCCGGCTCCGGGAACCACAGGCGCTGGTAGTGGCGTTTGGTCAGGGTCATGGCGGCGTCGAAGCGGATGATGGGGAACTGCCGGGCGACGTGGAGGATGGTCTGGATGACCGCCTCGCGCACCTCCGGGTTGAGGTAGTTGAGCTGGGCGGTGTCGTTCCAGGGCATGGAGGTGCCATCGTTCCCGTGGTAGATGTAGCGGACGTGGCCGGTCCAGCGGTCCAGCCGCTTAAAGACGACGGCGGCATCGCTGCGGTCATAGTAGTGATCCTCGATAAAGAGGCTCACCCGTGGGTCTTCGGACAGGTCCGGCCCGTTGAAGGTATAGGATGGGAACGGGTTATAGTCGAGGGAGATGAACCAATCCGGGTGTTCGATCACCCAGCGGGAATAGATGCCCACATGGTTGGGCACCATATCGCTGGCCAGGCGGATGCCCCGTTGCCAGGCTCGTTCTTTGAGGTTGCGGTAGGCTTCCGGGCCGCCCAGGTCGGCGGCGATGACATAGTCGTACAGGGAGTAGGCCGAGGCCACCGCCTCCGGGTTGCCGCACAACTGCTTGATCTTGCGCGAGGCGGGGCTCCGTTCCCACACGCCGATGAGCCACAGCCCGGTAAAGCCCCAGCGGGCCAGGGTATCCAGCTCCTCGTCGGGGATCTGGTCCAGGCGGGTGATGGGCCGCTCGTACTTTTGGGAGAGCTGGTGCAGCCACACGTAGCTGTTTTTGGCCAGAAGCACCAGGCGGGGCATCCAGTGCAGGTCGGCGCTGAACCGCTCCGGCTCGGCCTCCAGCGCGCCATACTCGTACACCAGGGCCGGTCCCGGTCCTAAAAAGGCCGCTTTTTCCTCTTCGCGGATCAGGTCCAGGCCACCCAGGAGGCGATACAGGTAGCGGCCCAAAAGCAGGCCCCACCGTTGACGGATATACTCCAACTGCGCCTCCAGAGAATGGGGGTGAGCCAGCGCCGGGGCGCGCAACATATCGATCAGGTTCTGGTGATCGGGGCCAAAGCGGGGCTGGCTTTCAAAAAAGTCGTGGAGGGCCGCTGGGATCTGGGCATAGACCGTTTCGCGGGTCAGGTTGTCGTCATCGAACAGCTCCAGGAAGGGGGCAAAGGCCGGGTTGGCGTTCGCCAGCCACAGCATCAGCATCTCTTCCAGCACGATCTGGGAGTTGGGCACCCCTTCTGTCTCGCCTTGCAGGTAGGCATCCAGGCTCGTTTCGCGGCGGTAGACGGCCAGAGGGGGGAACTCGTCGGCGAAGCGGCGCAGGGCGGCATCTACTGCGCTCCGGCCCAGTTGGTCATGCAGCCAGTCGAGGGCCTGGGCCATCACCTGAGGGTTTACCTGCTGGCGGTAGATCTGGACGACATAGTGGGACAGTTCGTCAATCAGGCCCATCGCGTTGATCTGCCCGGCCCTGACCGCCTGTTCGGGAAAGTGGACCAGATCGCGCCGCTCGTTCATCTTTTGGGCAAAGAGGCGGGCGGCGTGCAGGTTGGCGAAAATGACATTGCCGCTCAGGGTGAACAGCGACTCGTCGAACCGGTAGCGGTCCCGTGACCGGCGGGACACATGAAACTCCATCGGTACTGCCCTGGGTATGCGCATGATCCTCTCCTGAAAGCGATTGAGCCCGCAAAAAGCATCCTCATTATGCCCTTTTCGCGCCCGCCTGTCAAATCTGGTAGAGCCTCCTCACCCCCCCTTTTTTCCCCGGCATCAGGGGCAAAGGCGGCCAGGGGCTGACAAAAGTCATAGACCTGCAGCCGGCAGTCGGTTATACTGGGGGTGTTTATCTTTGAGGAGAGGTTTGCATGGATGGACAAGGTACTACGGACCATCGTCCGCATTGATGAAGAACTGTGCACCGGCTGTGGCCTGTGCATCACCCCCTGTGCGGAGGGGGCCATCGAACTGGTGAATGGCAAGGCCCGCGTCCTCCGCGACGAACTGTGCGATGGCGCCGGCTTTTGCCTGGCGATCTGCCCCACCGGGGCGTTGTCTACCGAGACCCGCGAGGCGGTCCCGTTCGACGAGAGAGCAGCCCACGAACGCCAGAAAGTGCGGGGAACGCTCTATATTGAGCAGACCTGCTTCCACTGCGGTGCGGGTGAACGGCGGGCGGTGCTCCTGCCGGTGCGGACCAGGGGGCAGAGCCTGTGGGTCTGCACCCACTGCCTGCCCGTGCTCATCCACGGCTGAGGCCGCCGGCGCATCCCCCCTCCATCTGTCATGGGGCCCTGCACCGCCCGGTGTGGGGCTTTTTGGCCGGCGGCCGCACCGCTGCCCTTCGCTATGGTTTTATTGGAGCCGGTGTTGTCCGCTTGACTACGACCCCCAACCCCCTTCCCCTCTCCGCGGAGGGTAAGCCCCTCCCATCCGTTACGCCAATGGGACATTGTCGAGATGAACGGCGGACGGTATCCCTTGGGCAGCCGCGAGGGCTGCCCCTACCATTTTCATTCATCGTGGTGCCCCACCGGGCATGTTGACTCCTCTGTTGATCGCCAGGAGGAATTATACCCCATAGACCGCGAGACCGCGACTTTGACAGGGCCCTAACGGGAGCCGTTGTCCCCTTGACTACAATCCCCCAACTGTGATATAATATTCCCAGGTTCTGCTGGATCATCTCCTTGCATTCACCGGATATCGGGGCGAATACAGGCTCCATACCTCACCTGGCCTCTCACAAACGCAAAGAGGTAGCAGCGGAGCGACAGATTGGAGTTGTTGGGTGGGTACAGTAGGTCGGGGTAAACGTACAGAGGGCGTGTTTGTTATTCCAGTCCTCAACCTGTGCCTGGTCTACGCCCCCCTGTATGCTGTCGCTGCCCTGGTTACTCCGTCCGCTGTGGGCCAGATGCGCCAGGCCCTTGAGGCCGGGGAAAAGGTGAGGACAGATCGGCTGCGCGACCTCGTCGAACTCTTTAATACAGCACCGACTTCTGCCCCGCAGCCAGGGCGAGGGGAGCCTGCCCCGGCGTTTCTGGGCCTGATCCCCACGCGCGGCTGCAACCTGGCCTGCATCTACTGTGGGTTTCCGACGCCAGCAGCATCCGACCAGGTAATGGACCTGAAGGTGGCGCGTACCGCCATCGAGTGGTACCTGGACCGGGTGGCCCGGGCTGGCGTGCGGATGGCTGAAATCCACTTTTTTGGCGGGGAACCCTTTTGCGCCAGCGAGGTGATAGAGTTTGTCTATCACTTTGCCAGGCTCAAGGCCGCCGAGATGGGCTGCACCGTCCGCTTTGAAGTGGCGACCAACGGCACCTTTGACGAGAACCGCTGCCGATGGGCTGCCGACAGCCTGGACAGCATCGTCCTGTCGCTGGATGGCCCGGCCGACATCCAGGACCGCTATCGGCGCCGGCGGGATGGGCAGGGGAGCTTTCAGACCGTGGCCCGCAACGCCCGGATCCTGTCAGAAGGTCCGGCTGAACTTGCCATCCGCGCCTGCGTGACGGCCGAGACGGTGGGCCGGCTGCCCGACATCGCCACCTGGTTCTGCCAGGAGTTCCGCCCGGTTTCGGTCTGCTTTGAGCCGGTTCAACCTTCTGCGCCCTCGGAGGCAGCCGGGTTGGCACCGCCCGATCCGTGGGAGTTTGCCCGCTATTTTATCCAGGCTGCCCAGGTCCTGGAGGCCCACGGTGTCGCTCCGGTCTATGCCGCTGCCGACATCACTGCCCGGCGTGTGAGCTTTTGCCCGGTGGGCCAGGATGTGCCCATCATCTTGCCCGATGGGAGCATCGCCGCCTGTTATCTGCTGCCCCAGGAGTGGGCAGCCAGGGGGCTTGACCTCCGTTTGGGGCGGGTCGAAAACGGCACGGTGTTCCTGGACAACGCCGCCGTGGCCAGGGTACGGGGCCTGAACGTGTGGAACAGGCCCTTCTGCGACCGCTGTTTCTGCAAATGGCACTGTGCCGGTGGATGCCACGTCCACCACCCTCCCTCAAGTGCACCAGGTGACTATGACCGGCTGTGCCTCCAGACAAGGACCATCGCCCTGCGCAACATCTTGAAGGCCCTGAACCGCGATGACCTGGCCTGCGAGCTGCTGCAGGACCGGCCGGCGCTGGAGCGGGCGGTGTGGCAGCCCTCAGATGCCCTGGCCGACTGGAGCCGACTGAAATGACCCTCTACCGCTGTGCACTGGCTATCGTCTGGGTCAAGGATGTCGGACAGACCCTCCTGGTCGCTCAGGAGCGGGGACAATGGTGGGCATTGCGCGGTGTGGAGGCCACCATCTGGGACCTGCTGACGTTGCACTATTCCTTTGAACAGATCGTTGGGTTTCTGACAGAAATGCTGGGGCTGTCCGGAGAGGAGGTGGTGCAACGCCTGCTGGCCGTCATCCGCCGTTGGGAGCAGGCGGGTATCGTGTGCCCCCTGGAAGGAGAGGGGAGTGGCTAACCTGGTGATCAGCGCCATCTGCAACCAGAACTGCGCCTACTGCTTCACGACCGACCATCGGCAGCCAGGCCACGATTTCCTGCCGCTCGGCGCCTTTGGGGAACGGTTGGACTTTCTGTTCCGTTCCGGTATCCAGGAGGCCCGCCTGCTGGGGGGCGAACCGACCCTGCACCCGCAATTCCCGGAACTGGTCTCGCGCCGCCCAGCCATCGAACAGACCGCCGTCCGAGTGGGGCGGGTGACGGTCGGCCGGGGGTTGCCGCCGGTGTTGATCGCCGGCCCGTGTGCCGTCGAAAGCGAAGAACAATTGGCCGCCACCGCCCAACGGGTGCGACAGGCCGGGCCAAACGTCATCCTGCGCGGCGGAGCATTCAAGCCGCGCACCTCGCCCTACAGTTTCCAGGGGCTGGGTCAGGCAGGGCTATGCATCCTGCGCCGGGTGGCCGACGCCTTCGATCTGCCGGCGGTCAGTGAAGTGCTGGCCCCCGGCGACGTGGAGCTGGTGGCCCAATACGCGGACATGCTCCAGGTCGGTGCGCGGGCGATGCACAACACACCGCTGCTGGCCGCAGTGGGCCGCTGCAGCCGGCCGGTGCTCCTTAAACGGGGCTACATGGCCACGGTGGAAGAGTTCCTGCTGGCCGCCGAGTACATCCTCAGCCAGGGCAACGGCCAGGTGGTGCTGTGCGAGCGGGGCATCCGCACCTTTGAGCCCTACACCCGCAATACGCTGGACGTAGGGGCCATCGCCCTGCTCAACGGACTGACCCACCTGCCGGTGATCGCCGATCCTTCCCACGCCGCCGGCCGCCGCGACCTGGTTCTGCCGTTGGCCCGGGCGGCATTGGCTGCCGGCGCTGCCGGGATCATGGTCGAGGTCCACCCCAATCCCACCGTGGCCCTGTCGGATGGGGCCCAGTCGCTGACCTTTGACCAGTTCGAGGAACTCTGTGTGCTGCTGCATTTCCGGGACAGTTGACAACGGCGCCGACCGGTAGTATAATACCCCCAGAGCAAGTCGGAAGGCGACCGATGTCCATCGAACAACTGCCCCTGTTCCCAGGGGAAAAACCACAGGTAGTCGGCGGCCCAGCCCTCACCGGCCGGGGCGCTCTGACGGCCGACTCCCCCCTCAGCGCCGCCATCGAGCAGTTCCACGCTCACATGCGCCGGCAAGAGTACGCCGACAACACGGTCCATTCCTTCCTGGGCGACCTGCGCATCCTGAGCCGCTATTTGAAGGACAACCCCCCCATCGGCCAGATCGGCACCGGGACGTTGCAGGATTTCCTGCACTGGCTGCAACACGAGCGGGGCAAGCCGTGCAGCCCCAAATCGTACGCCCGGCGGTTGACGACCCTGAAGGTCTTTTTTGCCTGGCTGGCCGACGCGGGCGCTGTGCCCGCCGATCCGGCTGCCCCTCTGGCCCACAGGCCGGTGCAGGCCCCCCTGCCGATCATCCTCTACGACGAGCAGGTGGAGGAGGTGCTCAAGGTCACCCGGCAGTTGATGGCCGGCGACAAGCCCGACCCCCGGCCCCACCTGCTGGTCACGCTGCTGTTGTACACCGGCATCAAGAAGCAGGAATGCATGGCCCTCAAGCTGGCGCACATTGACACCTCCGACCCGACCGGACCGGTGATCCACGTGCGCTACGACCGGCCGCAGATGCAGTACAAGGAACGGCGCCTGAAGCTGCCGGCGGAATGGGGGCGCACGCTGGCCGCCTACCGCCAGGTCTACAAACCGCAGGAACTCCTGTTCCCCTGCACCGCCCGCAACCTGGAGTATGTCCTGGCCGATGTGGCCAGGCTGGCCGGGCTGCCGGCCGGGCTGTCGTTCGAGATGTTGCGCTGGACCTGCGCCGTGCGGGATTATCGGGCGCGCATGGATGCGGAACGGCTGCGGCGCAAGCTGGGGCTGTCGGAAATGAGCTGGCAGGAAACGGAGCCCAAACTGATCCGGCTGGCCGAGCCGCCGCTATGAGGGGCTGACGCCCCCGAACCCCCCGGCTTGCGCGCCAGAAACTCGCCGGAGCCCCTTTCCTACGCCGGTACAACCAGGACCGGGAGGGGGAGACTTGTTCCCGGAGAGGATGGAGGGGGAGCGCATTGGGTTTTTCCGCGCTTTCGAGTCCGGCGGCAAGAAGGGCGCAGATTGCCCTCCCCCATGATCCGTGCTATAATCCCCACCGCCTATCACGCCGGTCCGGTTCGGAGAGGGGATGAAGCCAACAGAGATCAAGCCGTTGAACGACAAGGTGCTGCGCCACGGCTCAGCTCCTGACCGGCTGACCCAGGTGCTGATCTGGACAGCCCTCTTTCTCGCCGCGGCGCTGGTGGCCCTGGCCGTTGACCTGTGGCTGTGGCCGACCTCTGGAGAGCCGGCGGCCCAGGCGGTCGAGCGCCCCCCATCACCCGCTCCTACCCCTTCCCAACCCCCCACCGCGGTTCCCACGGTGGCCACGCCCACCGAGACGGCCGCCGTCGAGACCGTCGTCCCCACGCCCGTCACGCCGCCGCCCTGCGTCCCGCCGGACGATTGGGGCATCCACGTCGCCGTAGAGGGCAACACACTCTATTCGCTGGCGCGGCGCTATGGCACCGACGTGGATACCCTGATGCGGGTCAACTGCCTGAATACCTACACCATCTTTATCGGCCAGCGGCTGTACGTGCCCGGACCCCTGCCCACGCCTGTCCTGAGCAGAAGCGCAGAGCCAACGGTGCCCCCTGCCGCCCCCACCTCCACCGACGCGCCCACCGCCCCGGTTTTGCCCACGGCCACCGTCCCCCCCATTCTGGCGACGCCTACCCCGGTCCCCACCGCCACACCCAGGTCGGCGTTCCAGGTCAACATTCCGAATAACTATCTCAACATCGTCCTGCTGGGCTCCGACAGGCGGCCCCACAGCGGGACGTGGCGTACCGACAGCATGATCATCGTGTCGGTGGACGCCGACAACAACGTCGTCCGACTGCTGTCGCTGCCCCGTGACCTGTGGGTCTATATCCCAGGGCACGGTTACAACCGGATCAACACCGCCGACCTGTGGGGAGAGTTGGACAAGAAGGGCAGCGGCCCCGATTGGGTCAAGCAGACGATCCACTACAACCTGGGCATCCCCATCCACTACTACGTCCGGGTGGATTTTCAGGGTTTCATGAAGATCATAGACACCGTGGGCGGCATAGAGGTAGATGTGGAATGCCCCCTGCCCGACATCAACCTCTCGGCCGGCATCCACCACATGAACGGCCAGGAGGCGCTGCGCTATGCCCGCTCGCGCAAAAGCACCAACGATTTCGACCGGGGGCGCCGCCAGCGCAAGGTGCTGATGGCCCTCTGGGACCAGGCCCTCACCCTGGATATTATCCCCCGGCTGCCGGAACTGTGGCGGACGATGGGGGATACCTTTCAGACCGATATGCCCCTTGACCAGGTGATCAACCTGGCCTACGTGGGCGTCCAGCTCAGGCCGCAGCGCATCCTGAGCCGGGCCATCGGCGCGGCCCAGACCCAGGGGTGGGTCACATCCGATGGGGCGGCCGTCCTGCTACCCCGGAACGACGAGATCCGGAAGCTGCTGGAGAGCTTTTACGCCCCGGTGGACACCTCCCGTCTGGATGCCAGCAGCGGGCTGCGCGTCCGGGTGCTGAACGGCTCTCAGCGCCGCCAGGCCGAGCAACTGGCCGCGGCCGCCCTGCGCTGGGAGGGGTTCAAAGTGATAGACACCGGCCCGGCCGACCGGCAGGACTATGCCCAGACAGTCATCCGCGTCTTTGGCGGCCATACGGCCGCCGGCGAACAGATCGCCCGGCTGCTGAACGTGCCCCTCCCGGCCGTGCAAAGCGCCGGCAGCCCTCCGGCGCAGACCGATCCGGCCTCGACGGTGGAGATCGAGATCGTCCTGGGCCGGAACTACGACCCCTGCGGGCGGTGAGGCAACCCCTTCATGGCAGTTCTCCCGGATGGGGGTAGGGCCAGTCGCGAAAGTCGGCGCTACAATCGTCGGTGTCGAACTGGGGCGGATAGCGTTCCAGCGAGTGGCCGGAGGCGCTCACGCCGGGGTGGGGCACCACGCCGGGGTAGCTCCCATCCCCATAGACGACCACATCCACCGCCTGATCGCTCCCATCCAGGAGCAGGACCTCGTCGCCGCTGTTGCCCAGGCCCCAATCCCCCGTGCCCCAGGTGGCCGATTTGATCAGGTTGGGCACCGCCGGGTCGGTCTCCAGCAACTCCAGGTCGGGCGACTTGCCGGGGAATTCCTCTCGAAAGCCGCTGGCCGTCACCGCCACGACCAGCACGCCGTGGGGGGACAGGCTCGTCCCCGCCGGGAACCGGTACATCCCCTCATAGTCGCCTGCGTTGGCCGCATCGCCTACCTGATAGGCCGACAGGTCCACGGGGTAGGGGGTGGGGTTGTAGATCTCTATCCACTCTTTCTCCGGGGCGGTGTTATAGTACACCTCGCTGAGGAGCAGGTGATCGGCCGGCAGAGGGGGCTGGTATCCCCTGACCACCATCGGCAGGTAGACCGGCGGCGTGGACGCCTGCCAGTCCGAGTCGAAAACCGCTTTGAGATAGTCATAGGCCGCATCCGACTGCACCTGCAACGCCAGCTCGCGATTGACCTTGGAGGAGGCTTCACTGCCGTTGATGCTGCCAACGTGGACATAGCCCTGTCCGCCGATGTGGGCCAGGACCATCTTGTTGTGCAGGCCCAGGAAGGCAGGGTCGGCCAGGCGGACCTGTAAATCCAGCCCTTCGGTGCGGGCGGCATCCAGCAGATAGGCTTTGGTCGCCGCATTTTTGCCGTCGCTATCAAAATGGCTATCCAGCAGGATGCGCACCGTCGCGCCCCGGCGGGCGGCGCTCAGGCAGGCTTCCAGGCGAGGGTTGGGGTCGGTCTCCGGCGTGCCGGTGGTGGGCCCCCAGTGGTTGTATTCATAGAACTGCTCGATCAGGAGGGTGTCGCCCGGCCCGGCGCGGCCCAGCAGGCCCAACAGGCTATCCCGGTCGCGCAGGCTGTTTTCCGGCGACTGGATCACCTCGAAGGCGAAGGTGCCGCCGGTATAGAACGGCGTGGGGAACTGGACGGTGTAGGTTATCCAGTTGGGGGTGGGGGCCGGGGCAAAACCCGACGTCGGCGAGCAGAGGTCGGGCACCTGCTCGCAGTTCATCACGTCCAGGTGATGGGCCGGATCGGCGTCGGCGGCAAAGATGGCCAGGGCGTGGGCCACCACGCCGGGCGCATCGGTGATCAGGTAGACACCCCGCCGCCCGGCGGTGCCATCGGCCTTGTCATCGGCCGGCAGGCTGGTCTCATTCAGGTTCTCCGAGCCGATGAGGGCGATCCGCCCGTCCACCACGATGAACTTGGCGTGCTGGTTGCTGTAGCGGTCATGGATGCGGTTGGTGCTGTCGTTGAGCATGAACAGGACCTGCGCTCCGGCGTTGTGCAAGGCGCGGGCGATCCATTTTTCCTGATTGGTGATCCCCTCAAAGGCCGGAGCACCTTCCAGCAGCAGGCTCACGCTGACGCCGTGGTCGAGCCGGTCGAGCAGCACGTTGGCCAGCTCCAGGCTGCGGAAGGTGTAGGCCTCGATCCGGATGCTTTCCCGGGCGCCGGCGAGGACCGTGGCCAGGGCATCATACAGGTTGTCGGGGGCCACGGCCACGGTCAGGAGGGCCGTCTCGGTGATGCGGGCGGTAAAGAAAAAGGGGTCCAGGTCCCAGCCGGGGTAGAGGACTTTGCGGCCGTTGATCGAGTCGGCAGGGTCCTGGGCCCAGTCGGCGGCGGTGTCCGTATCGGGCACGGGCAGGCCGGTGGCCTGGTCGCGCTTGCGGTAGAGGATCTGCCCCTCGGCGGCAAAGCTGGCCCCCGAGGTCCAGGGCTGGACGGCCGGGCCGCTCCAGCCGGAGGAACCCGTGTCGCCCCCCGCATAGACCAGGGTATCCACGATCTCGCCGGCGCCGTTTTTCAGCAGGCACTCGTCGCCGTCGTTGGCAAAGCCGGGCCAGGTGCCGTCCATTTCGGGCACGGCCGGGTCGGTGTCGTCGGTCTCGAAATCGGGCTTGAAGCCGAATTGACGCTCAAAGGTGGTGGCGGCTTTGGCGCACCAGATGGCCTGGTGGGGGGCCAGGGCGGCGCCGGATGGGAAGGTGGCGTGGGAGCTGCCCCCGTCGTTGAGCTTCCAGCCATTCAGGTGGGCGGCCACGGTCGAGACGTTTATCACCCGCACCGCCTCGTCCGGCTCGCCACTCTCGTAGGTGTCGTAATACAGCGCTTCGATGAGGACTACCGGTACCACCGGCCCGCTGCCGACCACCGTCACGACCGCATCGTGGTTGTTCGCCGGGTTGGCGTCGGTGGTGGTGCCGGTGGCGGTGATGACGTTGCGCAGTTCGCCCCACGCCCCTTCGTCCACCCGGCCGGTGAGGGTGAAGCTGATGGGCGTGGCGGCAGTGGTTGTCGGCACGGTCCCCAATTCCCACACCAGGGTGCCGGCGGTCGGCTGGCTAAAGGGGTAGGGCGCGGTGTGGGCCACGAACTCGATCTGGGCCGGCAGCACGTCGGTCAGCCGGGCTGCCTCGGCGGGCAGTTGGCCGATGTTGCTCAGGGTGACGGTGTAGGTAATGAGGTCGCCGGCCCGGACGGTCTCCGGCCCGGCCTTGTCCACGCTCAGATCGGCGGTGGGTGGGACAAAGGCCGAGTTGCGGGCCTTGGGCGTGCCGTTGAGCGGCTGGCCGTTGCAATCCAGGCCGTTGCGCGTCACCCCGTCGTTGGCGGCCCAGTTGGCCCGGCTATCGGGCGCGGTGGGGTCCACGCGCTCCATGCTGTAGTAGCCGGGCGAGCCGCTGCCGCCGGGCCAGCCGCCCGTGCCGTCGGCGCTGTCCACCAGGGCGTTGCCGGCATCCCGCAGCTCCAGCCGTTCGCCGGTGTTGTTCAGGCCGCCGGTGTAGGGGGGCTGATCGGCCGGGATGTCAGAGACGGCGCAATCGTCGCTGCGCTCCAACAGGTAGTAACCGTGGGCGGGGATGATGCCGGTCAGGAGGATGGTCGGCGAGCCGTCGGTGCTGAGCAGGGTCCAGCCGTTCAGGTCCACCGGCGCGTCGCTGTTGTTGTACAGCTCGATCCACTCGTGACTGGAGTTGGCTGCCGTACCCCCCCAGGCCACCTCGTTGATGACCACCACCGGCGCTGCGGCCCGGCCACTCAGGCTGCCGGTCAGCAGCCAGGTTATCCCTACCAGACACCCGACGATGCCCACCAGGGCCAGGCTTTTCCTCATTGCGTCCCCCTCCCTGTAAAAGTCAGAGAAAGCATATCATATCCGGGGGAGGATGTCAACCACGGGCTGGCGACTGATGCCATTTGCCGAACCCCGAAGATTGTGTTACACTCTTGCCTACGCCATAGAGGCGTGAAGTCAATCGCAGCAGAAAGGAAATAGCCATGAACCGCAGACTCGCGACGTTTTTTGTCCTGTTGGTGGTCACCCTGTTGACCGCCAGCCTGGCCCCGGCGGTTGCCGTTCGGCCGGGGGCACTCCGGGCAGCCGCCAGCGCCGGCCAGGACAGGCCGGCCCTGGTCCAGATCGGTGTGCGCGGTCCCGACGACCTGGCGCACGTGGAAACGGTCGGCGTGCCGGTCTATGCGCGACTGGCGGCCGGCAAGGGGTCGTACCTGCTGGCCGGCGCCTATCCCTGGCAGGTTCAGGAGCTCCGGGCCACCGGCCTGAGCGTGGCCGTGCTCGACGCCGACCTTACGGGGGCAAACTACTATCTGGCCTACCCCATGCCCGGCCGGCCCGCCCCCGACTGGAACGCCTACGGCCGCCTGCTGCTGGACGATAGTGTCCAGGTGCTGCTGCGCGCCGCGCCCCAACAGGCCGGGCGGCTGGCCGAGGCCGGCGTCCGGTTGCAGGCCGTCACGTTGGACCCCAAACCGCTCCATCCGGCTGTGGTCGAGGGGGCGTTCCCGGAGGTCATCACCCCCGACCCGCTCATCCAGCAGATGATCGACCAGGTGAACCAGGGGCTGGTCTATAACTACACCGGCGGGCTGAGCGGCGAATGGCCGGTGGACATCGGCGGCTCGCCCTACACCATCACCACCCGCCACACCTACAGCGGTACCCCCATCCAGAAGGCCACCCAGTATGTCGGCGAGCACCTGGCCGGCCTGGGCCTGGCCGTAGAGTATCATCAGTGGGGCGGCTCCACCTACCCCAACGTCATCGGCACCATCACCGGCACGCTCAACCCCGATGACATCTTTATCATCGGCGCCCATCTGGACGACATGCCCTCCAGCGGCCCCGCACCGGGAGCCGACGACAACGCCAGCGGTTCGGTGGCCACGCTGATCGCCGCCGACATCCTCACCCAGTACCAGTGGGGGTGCACCCTGCGCTTTGCCTTCTGGACCGGCGAGGAACAGGGCCTGAACGGCAGCCATGCCTACGCCCAGCGCGCCTACAGCCGCGGCGAGAACATCCTCGGCTACCTGAATCTGGACATGATCGCCTGGAACAGCGGCGGCAGCAGCCCCGACATGGACCTGCACGCCGATTCCGACCTGCCGCCGACGCTGGTCCTGGCCCAGTTGTTCGCCGACGTGGTGGACGCCTACGATCTGAACCTGATCCCGCAGATCATCCCCAACGGCACCGGTGCCAGCGACCACGCTTCGTTCTGGGACTATGGCTACACGGCCATCCTGGGCATCGAGGACATGGGCGACTTTAATCCCTATTACCACACCGTCAATGACGATATGGACAATTTCCAGGACTGGCCCTACTATGTCGAGTTTGTCAAGGCGGCCATCGCCACCTACGCCCACATGACCGGCTGCCTGATCCCTGGCGGCATCGGTGCGCTGGACGGCCATGTCACAGCGGCGAGCGGCGGCGCACCCATCGCCGACGCCACGGTGACGGCAGAGGACGACGCCGGCCACACCTTCCCCGCCACCACCGACCCCAGCGGCTACTACACCCGCACCCTGCTGGCCGGCACCTACACCGTCACCGCCGAGGCCTATGGCTACCTGCCGGCCACCGTCGGCGGCGTGGTCGTCACCACCGACACGGTGACGACCCAGGATTTTGCCCTGCAGACGGCGCCGACCTACATCGTCTCCGGTACGGTCACCGAGCAGGGCAGCGGGACGCCCCTTTTCGCCGAGGTCCGGTTCCAGGGATCGCCCGTGGTGGTGTGGACCGACCCGGCCACCGGCTTTTACCAGGCGACGCTGCCCCAGGGCAGTTACACCATGCTGGTCAGTTCCTATGGCCATCGCTCGCAGGAACGGCCCATCGTCGTGGACCACAATCAGACCCAGGATTTCGCCCTGGAGCTACTGCCCTGCATCCTGCTGGTGGACGACGACAACAACAGCCCCGACACGCGGCCCTACTTTACCGCCGCCCTGGACAACCTGGGCTACGACTATGACGTGTTCGACGTGGGCGGCGGCAGCGGCAACGGCCCCGACCTGGCCGGGTTGCAGGGCTACTCGATCGTCATCTGGTTCTCCGGCGACAAGTACGGCGACTCCGCCGGCCCCAATGCCGCCGACGAGGCCAACCTGGCCGCTTACCTGGACGGCGGCGGGCACCTTTTCCTCTCCAGCCAGGACTATCTCTACGACTTTGGCCTGACGGGCTTTGGCCAGAACTACCTGGGCATTGGTTCCTACACCAACGACAGCGGCAACGCCGCCACCAAGTACGGCGTGGCCGGCGACCCCATCGGCGGCGGGCTGGGCCCCTACCCGCTCACCTACCCCTCGGGCTTTAGCGACTATGGCGATATCGTCAACGCCGGGGCCGGGGCCTCGGTGGCTTTCCGCAGCCAGGCGGGGGGCGGCAACAACCTGGATGTGGACAAGGATGGCGGGGACTGGCAGACCGCCTTTTTCGGCACCGACTGGGTGCCGATCTACTACAACAACGCGGCCAACGGCGCCCAGGTGTTGCAGCGGATCATAGACTGGTTCGGCGGCTGCGAGTGCTATCCGGCCTCCGACGCCAGCTTTACCTGGCAGCCGCCCAACCCTGTGGCCGGCCAGGAGGTGACCTTCACCGGCACGGCCACCGGCACCGCGCCGTTCCTGTTCCAGTGGGACTTTGGCGATGGCGGCAGTGGCACCGGTCCCCAGATCGTCCACGCCTTCGCCGGGCCGGGCGACTACACGGTGACGATGACCGCCACCAACACCTGCGGCTCCGACGCCACCAGCGACGTGGTCACTGTCCTGCCGGCGCCGTGCGAGCCGGTGCAGATCCTGGAGGTCCTGACGGAGACGGCGGGCTGCGTCGTGACCTTCACCGCCGAGCTGGCGGGGGACCCGCCCTTTGTCTACGACTGGGATCTGGGCCCCTTTGGCAGCAGCAGCGAGCCGGCCCCGGCCGTGGACCTGGGCCAGAGCGGCACCTACCCCTACACCCTGACGGTGACCAACTGCGACGGCGCCTCGGTGGACACCTTCAGCGGCCAGGTCACGGTAGAGTGCCCGGCCGCCTGTGAA
Source organism: Anaerolineae bacterium (assembly GCA_034435455.1). Taxonomy (GTDB): domain Bacteria; phylum Chloroflexota; class Anaerolineae; order JAAYZQ01; family JAAYZQ01; genus DAOTXL01. Next base: position 10,702 of record DAOTXL010000024.1, on the reverse strand, counting down.
CCGGTTGGTATCCTGACCGTGACGCACGAGGTTTCCGGCTGCGCGGTAACGTTTGGCGCCGACCTGACCGGCACGTTGCCGTTCACCTTCAGTTGGGATTTTGGCGTTGTGGGCGGCAGCGCCGACCCATCGCCGACGGTGGATTTCAGCCTCAGCGGCGCCTATCCCTACACCCTGACCGTGTGGAACTGTGGCGGGCTCTATTCCGATACGGTTACGGGGACGGTGGCGGTGGAGTGCGCCCCGGTGGAGCGGTTCTACATCTACCTGCCGCTGCTTCTGCGCGAGGGGTAAGGGGTGGCGAGGGTAAATGGGGGCGGCGGATTTGACCTGCGCTCCCATTTCTGTTACAATGGGAGCGCACAGGCCCCCATCGTCTAGAGGCCTAGGACACCGCCCTTTCAAGGCGGCGACAGGGATTCGAATTCCCTTGGGGGCATACAGTGTCGCCACTTACCATAAGTAAGTCGGCAAAGAGGGGTTGAGCCCAGTCTTGGAGCTCAACTCCTTTGATTTTGCTGTCGGTGCCGACCAGGACTTTGTCGAACAGCAGGTTGATCGCCCGCTTTTGCTGATTTCGTGTCCCCTCGCGCAGGATATCCCCCATCCGGTTGATGCGGGTCAGCGCTGCCTCCAGTGGATAGTCAGCCCCTCCGAGCTTGCGCTCCAGCTCTGCGATTTCGGCCATCTTCTCGGCCCGTAGTGCCATGTATTCGTCCCGGCTATAGTCCCCCAGGACGTATAGCTCCCGCTGCCGCCCCAGATGCCGCTGCAAGGCCTCGATCTGCGCCTGGATGCCCGCGTTCTCGGGACGGGATTGTACACGCTCCTTGATGATCTTGCGCAGATCGGCAATGACTTCCTCCGACAGGTGCAAGTCCAGCAGCTTCAGGATCTCCGCCTCCAGGACTTCTGCCTCGTGACTGCCGGCCGGCCCGCACGGGCAGCCACCGTCGTAATGAGCGTATCGAGGGCCAGTGTTGGCCCGGCGGCCTGCCTTGCCGCGCAACTGCTGACCACAGGCAGCGCAATAGGCTATCGGCGTGAGCAGGTAGATATAGTCGATCCGCCGAACTGCCAGGTCAAGCCGCTTGTGTCGAGCAGCCAGTACCTCGTCGACGAGCTTCTCGTCAACCAAGGGTGGGTGCTGGCCGGGCACGGCGTCGGTGATGAGCACCAACTCGCGCAGGGTTCGCGCGGTGTCGTTGATCTGCATGTCCTTGCCCCTGCCCTGGGGCACCCATCCGGCGTAGATGAGCACGTTCGACACGATGCTGCGCACCGCGTATTTGTTGAAGGGCATAGCCTCTCCCTGGCGATCGCGCCAGCGATGGCCCAGCTTGTTGAGATGCCTGGCGACGGCCCCGTAGGAGTGCCCACCCTCAGCGTAATGGGTCAGGGCATCGATCACGGCTGCGGCGTTCTCGTCAGGTTGAGGGATCGAGTTCTCGTCGCGGGAGTAGCCATAGGGCGTGATCCCCCAATGCAGCCCCTGCGACTTGAGGTAATCGATTGTCGAGGTGGTTCGCTCACTGGCAAGGTCAGACTCGAGCGAGGCGATGACCATCAGGATGGCCAGAAAGGCCCGGCCTATCGCCGTGGAGGTATCGAACTGCTCGGTGACCGACACGATCTCCACCCTATGCCGCTGCACCAGGTCCAGAAAGTTGAAAAAGTCCTTCGGCGAGCGGCTTCCCCGGTCCAGCGAGTTGACTACCACGGCAGCAATGGAGGGGTCGCCCCCAACCCTGGCCTTGAGCGCCTGCCAGGCCGGCCGGTGATCCTCGGTGCGACCGGAGCGATGGCCCTCGGCATCGCGGTAGACGTCGTCGTCGCCCACCTGCCAGCCGTGGGCTTCAGCCGCTGCCAGGCAGTTGGCGAGCTGGCGCTCGGGGCTGATCTCGTCACGCCGGTTTCGAACCGACGATTTGCGAATGTAGACGAGGGCGCGTGTTTTCATGGCTTCAGGCTTCCTCTTTTCCTACGGAGCATGGGACGAGTTGTGTTGTCTGGGCGGCGTCTCCTTGCGGTCCTGCCTCCTGGGCATGGCCAGAATGTCGGCCAGCAATCTGAGCAACTGCAGATACTTGGGGTTGTCTGTCCTTGTCATTGCACCCTGGTCGGCCTGGGCGTTTCCTCGCGGTGAAGGCCTGGCTACCATCTCGACCATCTGCTGACCTCCTATTCCTGTGCTGAACACGATGGCAGGACGCTGCGGGACTCTGTCCCGGCCCTCGGCTGACCGCAGGGCTGCGTCGCCAACCAGTCAGCCGACACGACCGCCAGTCCCACGTGCCGCTCCAATAGGGCCAGCACGCAGTGGCCAATGCGGGTCTCGAACAGAAACCATCGTATGAGCATTCTACTCTCCACCTATCTACGATCGGCTCTTCGGCCGACCGATCTGGACGAATCTTCCACGTCTCCATCAGTCGCTACCCCCTCTCCGCCCAAGATCGAGCACCTCGACGCCCTGACCGTTGTTGCGGGCGATCCGCCCGGCTGCTTCAAGCTCGGCCAGATAGGCATACACCGTCTGGCGCGAGACACCAATGGCACGACCCGCTTCCGTTGGGCCGGCGTCCGGGCTGGCTGCATAGTACGCCAGCAGGGCGTCAAGCCGGGCGTCACGGCGCGCCTTGCGCGTCTGACGGGCAACGTCAAGGGAAGCGTACAGAACAGCAGTTCTTGACGCTTTGCCTGACGGTTGCGCAAGAGCCGGTTGACTACCCCCTTGCCGGTTCATTTGACGCGCAGCTTTGCGCTCTGCCCTCTCGGCCCTGACAGCCGCTTCCCTTTGTTCCTGACGGGAGATCATGGCCAGGTTGAGCGCCCCGACGACGGCCAGGGCCGGAAAGATGGCTGGCGCGTACACGGCCAGGAAAGGCCACATCTCCAGGAAGACGAGCAATCCCACCGTCGCCGCCACATAGACCCCACCTAGAGCGATGGCCAGGCCCAGAGGGGCACCCGGGTCGGTCTTGCGCTTGTGGGCGTTCCAGTCGTGGGCCCAAAGCGCGGTGTGGACGGTTGCCAGGCCCAACGTCTCGATGATGGCGGCCACGATCAGGGCGACCAAGAGAGGCAGGCCCAGGTGTATCATGGCGGAACGGCCCACGAAATAGGCCGAGGGCAGCGGCGCCAGCCAGGGCGATAGCCTGGCTACGATCTTGATCGCGTTCTTCTCCAGGTTGTCCATAGTTCTCTCCCGTGTGAAGCACAAAGCGGCCAGCCGATCCCCCCCGGCGACGCGATGGGTCGGCTGGCCGCTTGTTGACGGCAAGTGCCGGCTGTGCTACAATAGCTTCAGCCTGGCTCGCTGTGTGGCTTGGGTCGCCAGCGGGTTGGGTCAGGGTCGTGCCTGGTGCCGCTAACACCAGCACGGCCCGCTTCTATTCCAGGAGATCAATCCCCTTGTTCAGGTTCCTCGGGCGGGTCTTCTGCAACCCACTCCCGCAAGAAACGGCGCAGCACCTGGGCCAGCGTCAGGTCCTGGCGCTCGGCTTTGGCCTGGGCCGCCTCGAAAAGGTCACTCGGCAGTCGGAAACGGTAGGACTTGTCTTTCTCCATTTGTTATGTAGCCCTCAAAGTACTACACGAATATCATACACCCTTTTCCGGCCGATGTCAAGTTCGGCAGTGCTAGTGTAGCGCTATGAAGCTGTTAAGGAGCGTCGGGTATCGATGCTTGAGCGGAAGCGCGGGTGGTCCTATGCCTTCTCGTCAGTCTCCGGGAACTCGCGTTCGTAGCGCATGAGCGTCTTGGCGCTGATGCTGAACTGCGAGCGCGCCCAATGGTCCTTGTTTGCGACCTCCCCCCGAGCCCGGGCGGCTCGAAAGCATTCTACGATCTCGAGGCGTCGCTCGCGGGAGAAGGCATACCGGTCACTATCGCTGGTTGGGATCTGTCTGCGTCGATGTGGACTGGAGCGGACGGGGTCCGGTGCCCTGTCCTGCTGATCAATGCGGGGCGCGGTGTGTGCCTCGACGCCTGAGGGTACCTGAGCCTTCGAGTGAGAGCCATCGTCCGCGTTGCGGCTGGCTTGTCGCAGCGCCTCCACCAGCTCCTCCAGGGCGCAGTAGCGCAGCGCCTTCTGGCAGGCCAGGGAGAACAACTCCACCGCCAGCCGCTTTTCCGCAGGCCGGTCGCAGGCAGGGATCGGCGAGGAACCGCGCAGCACCGACTCCAGGACATCGGCAGGCCAGAAAGTGAGTGCCAATCGAGCAGCAGTCAGAAAGCGCTCGGCTGCCATCATGACCTGGCGAGGCGGCGACTGCCACCCCGGCCTGACCAGCCGCCGCACCATCTCCAGCCGGCGCAGGCCGATCTCTGGGGTGGCCAGGAGCACCAGGTCTGAAGCAGCATCCACTTCACCCAACGTGGTGTATCCGGCCCGCGCCAGTTTGCGCAATGCAATGGCCATGAAATAGTCCTGGCGGCTGTCCATCGCGCGAGCCAGCTCGCAGAGCAGGCTGTCGCCTTCGGTGTCGGTGCTCATCCTCTTTGCCCTTTGCGCCGTCTTTCATCATCCAGCACACGCCAGTATACATGGCCGGCCGGTAGCCTGTCAACGGGATAAATCCCAGTCTTGAGGCTGCGACTCTTAACAGGGGGGCGAGCTTGCAGTCTAAACAGGGGAGAGGCTGGTACTTCTTACAGGGGGGCGAGCTTGCAGTCTAAACAGGGAAAAGACTGTTATTTCTTACAGGGTGGCGACCTGGGAATGATACCAGGTAGAGGGCTTGTAATCCTTACAGGTCTGTGGTAGAATCCTGCCTCGATATGTCCGAACATGGGGGTTCCATGATAAGGGTGCTAATCGTAGACGATCATCCAGCCATGCGCGCTGGGGTGATGCAGGCCATCAGCAAGGCCCCGGGCATCGAGGTCGTAGGGGAGCTGAGCAATGGCGCAGACTTGTGGACCTACCTGGAGAAGAGCATGCCCGACGTGCTGCTGCTGGACCTGCTTATGCCTGGGTTTGACCCGATGCAGGAGATCCCACGCATCCGGAAGCGGTATCCGGACGTACAGATCCTGATCGTCACTTTCTATGACACGAGCGAGTTCGTGCTGCCCCTGGTCAAGATGGGGGTGGCCGGCTACCTCCTCAAAGAGGAGGAGATGAGCACCTACGTCCAGGCGATCCGCGACGTCGCCGAGGGCGGTGTCTTTTACAGCAAGCGGATTCTGCCGCTGGCGGTTGGTGGGGGGATAGATACCCCGGTTCTGACCCAGCGGGAGTTCGAAGTGATGAAGCTCGTGGCCCAAGGCAAGACCTCGGAGCAGATCGCCGCCGAACTGGTCGTCGTCAAACGGACGGTGGACTTTCACGTCGAGAACGTGATGCGCAAGCTGGGAGTGGAAAATCGCACCGCCGCAGCGACCAAGGCTTCCGAGCTCAACTTGATATCCACCTGGAGAAAACCGTGACACCAGTCAAGTCCCAGCGGCAAGACAGCAAAGGGCGTTTTCATCCCCTGGTCCGCGTCCTGGCCTACTTCCTGGCTCTGGCAGCCATCAACCGGATTGCGTTCGCCGGCGTCGCCACAGTCCTGCCGGCCGCCCCGTTCTGGCTGCTCTCCCTCCTGGAGGGCGTGGTCTATCTGGCAGGGGTATTGCTCCTGACCTGGGCCTTCTGCCGCTACCTGGACCGGAAGCCACTGGTCTCCCTGGGATTGGGAAAGCGCGCCTGGCTGTCGCACGCCGCAGTAGGCCTCGGCTTGGGCGGAGGGCTGATCTTCCTGGTCTTTGTCGTCATGCTTGCCGCGGGCTGGCTGACCGCCGAACCGTCGCGGCCATCGCCCTTGCCCTTCCTCGCCTCTGTCCTGAGCTGGGCCGCCCTCTCTTTCGTGGAGGAGCTGACGTTCCGGGGGTACATCATGCAAGGCCTGGCCAAAACGTGGGCCATGCCTGTTGCCGTGGTGGTGTCCTCGTTGCTGTTCGGCATGGTGCATCTCATCGATCCCCATGTGCAGGCTCTGGCCATCCTGAACATCTGCGTCGCCGGGTTGTTCTTCGCCGTGGCATACCTGGTGACCCGATCCCTGTGGCTGCCCGCCGGGATCCACATCGGCTGGAATCTGACCGAGATCCAGGTGCTGGGTTTTCCAGGCTCCGGGCACACCGAGCCGTCTCTGCTCACCTCCACCGTGACCGGCCCAGAGCTGCTCACCGGTGGGACCTTTGGCCCGGAGGGTGGCCTCCTGGTTCTGGCAGCCTGCGCTTTCGGGATCCTGTTGCTTCTCGGCTACTGGATAGCCTCCGGCCGGAAGAAGGGGCGCGCCCAGCAGCCGTTGGCATAGAATCTAATGTGAAAAGGAGACAAGCGTGTCGAAGGGATTCATAGACGTTGTGAAGCAGTTGGCCACCGACGAGGACTTTCGAGCCCGGTTCCTGGCCGATCCCAGGAAACACCTGCTGGAGATGGGGTTTCCGCTGGAGATGGTCGAGCGGGCAGTTCCCGCTCTGATGGCGGCGATCGTTGCTGGCGGAATCGTAGGGGGCGAGGTGGAGCCATTCATCTCGCCAATGTTCGGTTGGCGATAGTCCTCACCGAAGCCATCACAGTGTCAAATTCGCCCTGCAGGATCGTGCAGGGCGAATTTGACAACATAGCTGAGTTTGCCCCTATGCGCGATCTGGTGGAAAAAACGTGCCAGGTGATGCTCGGCAGCGTGGCCTTTTGCCCCGACGAACCGCCCGGCTTTCGGGACCTGGCGGCAGCCGCGGTTTCCGAGCACGCATCGCGGCTCGTGGCGCACGCGTCTGGACCACATCCTCCCTGGCTGGCCCTGCCCATCCTCACCTGCGAAGCCGTTGCCGGGGAGAGCCAGGGCGGCCGTGGTCCGCTGCAGGCCGCTTTGCGCGTGGCTGCCGCCTGGGAGCTGGGCAACCTGGCTGCCGGCGCTCTCGACGCCTGGCAGGATGGCGACACCGACGATGCCCTGTGGCAGCGGGTGGGCGCCAGGCCGGCCGTCAACCTGGCGGTGGGACTGATCGCGCTATCCTTTCGAGTCCTGTCGAACCTGGCGGAGATGGAACTTCTGCCGACAACTGTCATGCCAAACGTGAGGCAGAAATTCGAGGATACCCTGTTACAGATGGTTGCCGGGCAACACGCTGACCTGGGCGATGATCTGAGCCTGGATGATTACTGGGCTGTGATCAGGGCCAAGACGGGGTCGCTCTTCCGCCTCGCTGCCTGGTCGGGAGCGAGGGTCGCCGGCGCCGACGATCCTGCGGCTGAGCAGTATGGCGCCTTCGGCGAGGCCCTGGGTCTGCTCATCCAGGTCTGGAATGACCTGTACGGGTTGGAAGGGGCGATGGGCAAACAGGATACCGGTCACAAGCGGACCCTGCCCATCCTGGCTGCGCTGGAGATGGGCGACGGAGAGAGAACAGAGCGGCGCCAGGCAGAGGATCCGTCCAGCCTGCGGCAAGCGGGACGGCTGTACGCCCTGACGCAGGCTGGCCTGTTGCACCAAGAGGCCATAGACGTCCTGGCCCGCTGCCCTACCGCTGGTCGCCTGTCGCTCTTTCTGGATGCCTACTCGGTCCAGCATCTGGTCAGGGCCAGGCAGGACCAGCATGCCTAGGTGGGCGGTTGATGGCAGCGCGCTCCAGAGGCTGCGAGCGTACCTGTTGCTCCTGCTGGCCGCCGGGTCCCTGGTGGGAGGCTACCTGGGGGCGCGCTATTACCTGTCCCTGCCAACCCTCGGTTTCTCCTTCGGCAGCGGCGATCAGGTGGCCGGTGTGGATCCGGACGGCTCAGCCGGGCGAGCAGGGATGGCGGTCGGCGACCGGGTGGTTACCATCAATGGGGTATCACCCCTGGCCGGGGAGCCTAACGTCAGGCCAGGACAGCAATCTGTTGCCCTGGAAGTAGAGCGGGCGGGTCAGATCCTGGCGCTGACCATCGTGCCCATTCCGCTCTCGCCTTGGGATATTGTGGGCCGGATCGGCTATCTCTTCACGGCCTCTGCCTTCTGGGCCATGGCCGCGCTGCTCCTGGGCCTCAAGCCGCACGACGCGACGGCACAGGTCTTGATCTTTGGCCTCCTGCTGGCAGCGGCCAGTTTTGTGATCCTCCTTCTCGCCGACGTGGGCCTGGGCTGGGCCAGCCTGCTGATGAACGCCATGGTGCTGACCCTGGGCCTGATCCTGGTGTACCTGCACACCATCTTTCCCGAGCGCCTCGACTTTCGCGGGAGGAAGGTACTGCTCTGCGTGCTTTACTCTGCTGCCGTGCTCCTGTTTCTGGCCGCAGGCCTGGCGCGGTTCACCCATCGTTTCGAGTGGTCCACCCCTGCGATCAACGCCAGCAGAGCCTTCTTCGTCGCGTGTCTGCTGCTGGCCGTGGGGCTGTCGGTGCGAACCCATTCGCTGTCCAGGTCCCGGATCACCCGGCGGCAGATCGGGTTCGTCGGGTTGGGTACCGCGCTGGCCGTGCTGCCCCTGGTCATCTTTATCCTGCTGCCGCAGATCCTGCCCAACCTGCGATACCTCACAATCTGGCCCGCGTTTCTGGCCCTGGTCTTTATCCCGGCCAGCTACCTCTATGCCATCTTCCGCCTCGATCTGATGCGGCTGGATTGGGTGGTGAGCCAGAACGTGGCCAAGATCCTCCACTTCCTGTTGCTCGTCGTGCTCTACCTGGCCGTCTACTGGCTACTCCGCCTGCTGGCGCCCCCGGCGCTGCTGATCATCGCCGACGCTACGACAAGGACGATCCTGACCAGCATTGCCCTGATCCTGGTCCTGACGGCGAGCTTTCAACCCCTCAAGCGAGGCACCGAGAGGTTTGTCCACCAGTTGTTCTACGGCGCCTGGTACGATTACAAATCGTTTGTGTCGCGCATGACGCGGGCCTTTAGCGGCGCACTTGACATGCAGACGGTGGTAGACCTGCTGATCGAGCAGGTGGCCGGCACCATGCGGCTCAAAGCCATCGCCTTGCTTCTACCGGCAAGTGAAGGGGAGGACTGCTACGCCGTGAAAAGCCAGAAGGGCTTTGAGTCGCCGATGTTGCCCCGCCAGTCGGAGGCGTTGCCCGGTTTGCTGCAGGAGGCTCAAGGCCCGGTGGAGCATCGGACCCTGTCCGGACGCGCGCAGGCTGGCGAGACTGCCCAGCAGGAACTGGCGGCGTGGGCCGCGGCCGGGGTGCAGTGGTGGGTTCCGCTGGTAGAGCAGGGGAAGTTGGAAGGGGTCCTGGTCCTGGGAGCCAAGATGGCGGACGAGTTCCTGACCGGCGAGGACCTGGATATCCTGGACACTCTGTCCCACCACGTGGCCAGCGCCATCGCCCGGGTGCGTCTGCTGAAGCAGCTCCACGACCAGGTGCACGAGATCCAAAGCCTTTCGCGGAAACTGTTGAGCCTGCAGGACGAGATCCAGGAGGAGATCGCCCTGGAGATCCACGCCGAGGCCATGCCCAACATCGTCAACGTCAACCGGCTGCTGGAGGAAGCGCGGTATCAGTTTGTGCCCGACAGGGTGAACAGCGCCCGGGAAGAATTGCAGCAGCTCCTGGACTACCTGCGGGCTTTGATGTACGACCTGCGTCCCCCTGTCCTGAGTCTGACCGATCTGGGGGAGATGTTGCGGCAGCACGCCCTGTCGTGCCAGCGGAGATGGGACCTGCCCATCGCCGTCCACGCCGGCGAGGATAGCGCCGACGTACCGGCGGAGATCCGAACCGCTGTGTTCCGGGTGTTCCAGGAGAGCCTGAACAATGCCTGGCACCACGCGCAGGCCCGGCACGTCGAGGCCACTCTGGACCTGACGCCTGACCGGTTGCGATTGGAGATCCGCGACGACGGGGTTGGCTTTGTAGTGCCGCGCAACCTGGGAGACCTGGCGAATGGCGAGCACTCGGGCCTGCTGAGGGTGCGGGAGCGGATTGAGGCTGTCGGTGGGCAGTGGATGGTAGAGTCTCAACCGGGTCAGGGCACGCGGGTTGTCGCCGAGGTGCCACTACCTACGGCACAGAGCACAGAAGGAACCGAGTGAAGATTGCCATCGTCGGGGCAGGCCCGGCGGGTTGCCAACTGGCCCATCTCCTGGCCGACACCGAACACGAGATCCTGCTTTTCGACCATCGCGCCCCCTACGAGAAGCCATGCGGCGGCGGCTTGAGCCCCCTGGTCGGCCAGCGATTTCCTGACGTGATGGCCCTGCCGTTCCCGCGCCACCGGCCGCCGCGGGTGGTGCTGAGGAACTCGGACGGCGGCCAGGTCGAGCAGGTCCTCGATTCTTCCAACTGGGCGATTGTCTCGCGTGCGGCCCTTGGCCGGGCGATGCTGGAACGCGCAATGGCCAACAGCCATGTGCGCCACATTCGGCAGCAGGTGACCGGCGTGGAGCGCTCCGGAGAGGGATGGTCCGTGTGCACCGCCTCGGGTGAGACGTTCTCCGCTGAGTTCCTGGTCGGTGCTGATGGTGTGCGAAGTATTGTGCGGCGGCACGTGGTGGGGCTGATCCCAAAAGAGCACCTGGGCCTGGCTGTCGGCTACCTGGTGCGGGGTGCACCGGATGCTGTGGTGTTTCAGACCTATGCCGACCTGTATGCCCATGGTTCGCTCATTTTTAAGGCGGTTTGGCAGAATCGGTGCAGAGCCTGGTGTAGATATCTGTAGAGAAGCCCAACAACGCCAGAATGCGCCGTTGCACCTCGGAGAGCGGGGTAAGATGACGACGAGT